>NZ_FPAA01000017.1 GCF_900116235.1 Marininema halotolerans
GACTTTCTCCATAAACTGTCTTCGAAGCTGATTCGTGAAAACCAAACGATCTGCATCGAAGATCTTGGTGTCAAGAACATGGTAAAGAATCACAAGTTAGCCAAATCGATCACGGATGCATCCTGGTCGGAGTTTGTTGCCATGCTCACCTACAAGGCAGCATGGCATGGACGAAACGTGGTGAAGGTGGGGAAACAGTTCCCTTCCAGTCAGCTATGCTCTTCCTGTGGCTACCGCAATAAGGACGTAAAAAACCTCAACCTACGAGAATGGACATGTCCTACGTGCCACTCCTATCATGATCGAGACATCAATGCATCGAAGAACATTTTGCAAGAAGGACTTCGATTACTTGCCGTTGGGACGACGGTTTAAGCTTGGATTTGATCCTGTCAGTCGATGGGAGCTTCCAAGAATCCCCCACCTCTTAGCGTTAGCGTAGGTGGGGGAGGTTCAATGTTTCCTGTGGTTACCGATCTATTGCTTGATCTTGCCACCGTATTTTTGATACTTACGTCGTTCATTTTTTGGCAAGATCCGTTTGCGGATTCGGAATCCCTTGGGCGTGACCTCAAGTAATTCATCATCGGATAAATATTCTAAGGCATCATCCAAGGATAGGTTTCGAGGGGGCTCTAACCGTAGTGCGTCATCAGAACCTGAAGCACGGAAGTTGGTTAACTGTTTCTTTTTACAGACGTTTACATCCAGGTCACCTTCCCGGATATGTTGACCAACTACCATACCTTCATAGACATCCGTATTGGATGGAATGAATAGCGTTCCTCGTTCTTGGGCGGCATGGAGACCATAGCTGGATGCGGTACCGGGTTCCCAAGCGACAAGTGAACCGTGATCCCGTGTTTGAATTTCACCAGCATGGGGTTGGAACCCAGCGAACAGGGTATTAATTAACCCTTCTCCTCGCGTAGCCGTCATAAATTGTTGACGGAAACCGATTAATCCACGAGTGGGAACGAGATAGGTGTAGTGAATACTCCCATCATCTCGTATTTCCATATCGGTCATTTGTCCTTTGCGTTGTCCAAGCAGTTCAACGACAGCGCCTTGGTATTCAGCAGATACCTCAACTTCGACGGATTCAATCGGTTCATGCCATGTATCATCGATTTTCTTCAAAATCACTTCGGGTTTGGATACTTCAAATTCATACCCTTCCCGACGCATATTTTCGATCAAAATACCGAGGTGGAGTTCACCACGACCAGCAACAAGGAAGGTATCAGGGGATTCTGTCTCATCTACTTTGAGGGCTACATCCCGTTCGGATTCAATAAAGAGACGCTCCCGCAGTTTACGTGAAGTGACAAAATCACCTTCCCGGCCTGCAAAGGGACTGGTATTCACCCCAAAGGTAATTCGTAGCGTCGGCTCTTCCACCTTGATTGGCGGAAGTGGACGGGGGTCTTCTGGATCCGTAATGGTATCACCAATTCCGACATTACCAAGACCGGTCAAGGCGATAATATCCCCTGCAGTGGCTTGCTCAACTTCTACCCGGCCAAGTCCTTGGTGGGTGAAAACTTGAGCCACTTTTAACGGTTTCTGACTTCCATCAGCGAGGATATGAAGGACATTTTGGTTCTTTTGGATCGTACCGCTATTGAGACGTCCGATCACAATCTTTCCTTTATAGTCATCATACCCCATCAAGGTAGCTTGCATCTGAGTGGGACCCTCAGGTTCAACCTTAGGTGAAGGAATCGTGTTTAACACTTCTTCAAACAAAGATTCCATATTATCCTGCATCTCCGCAGGATCGAGACCCGATTGCCCTGTAAGGGCATTTGTGTAGATCACAGGGAATTCGGCTTGCTCTTCATTGGCACCAAGGTCAACGAAGAGATCAAAGGTTGTATCAACGACATAGTCGGGACGAGCGTTTGGGCGGTCAATTTTATTGACTACGACGATGGCTTTGTGTCCCCGTTCTAAGGCTTGTCGTAATACGAATTTAGTTTGTGGCATGGGACCTTCCACTGAATCGACCAATAGAAGAACGCCATCCACCATGTTCATGACCCGTTCCACTTCACCACCAAAGTCAGCATGACCTGGTGTATCAATGATGTTCATTTTGACGCCTTTATAGGTGATGGAAGTGTTCTTGGATAGGATCGTGATCCCACGTTCCCTCTCTAAGTCATTGGAGTCCATCACACGATCAGCGACTTGCTGATTTTCACGGAAAATATGAGCTTGTTTTAACATCGCATCCACGAGGGTTGTTTTTCCGTGGTCTACGTGGGCGATGATCGCAATGTTGCGGATATCTTGAGGATTCATTTGACCGGGCGCCAATCGCGCCCCTGGCCTCCTTCACGCTGTAAATGTTCATAAAAAAGCAACCGGCTTCTTATTGGCCGGGTAAGCAACGGTTCGCCGAAAAGATGCTTCCAAAAGGAAATTATACCACAGTGGGATGGGGAAAACCAGATTGAGTCAGGGTGGGTTCATGGGGTCGCGTGAGTAAGGAATACTTACATGGTTCCCGAATCATCGCAATTAAATTAGAAGAGGGGGGTATTATAAATGATAATGCCTCCTTGTTAATAATGTGGTTGGTGAATGCATGCTAAACGAACAGTGCAAGAGTCATGGTTTGCTTCGTCTTTGTCACTTGTCTACAATAGAAAGACATGGCATGCGATGAGGAGTGGACAAGACCTTGCTATTCATTGATAATCAAAAAAATTATGATCCCAGAGTGAACCTGGCGATTGAGGAATATATTCTAAAGCACCTTGATATTGATGAGGATTACCTTTTGTTTTATATCAATGATCCCTCCATTATCATTGGAAGGAATCAAAATACGGTGGAGGAAATCCATGTGGATTACTGCCGTGAAAACGGGATCCATGTAGTGCGCCGCCTTTCTGGCGGTGGGGCAGTGTATCATGACCGTGGAAATTTGAATTTTAGCTTTATCACAAAGGATGATGGGGAGAGTTTTCTTAATTTCCGTAAGTTTACCGAGCCGGTAGTCAAAGCGCTACGTCGTTTAGGTGTGGAAGCGGAATTGACAGGGCGCAATGATTTGCAAGTGGGGGAGAAGAAGATTTCGGGAAATGCTCAGTTCTCTACCAAAGGTCGGATGTTTAGTCATGGGACCTTGATGTTTGATGTTGATTTAGATGCGGTTGCCAATGCACTCAAGGTAAAACAGGAGAAATTTCAATCAAAGAGTACAAAATCGGTGCGGAGTCGTGTTGCGAATATCCGTGATTATTTGGATACAGCAATCACCATCGAGCAATTTCGTGAGACACTGCTTCGTTATATCTTTGAGGAGGTTGAGGAGATTCCTCAATATCACTTAACAACGGATGATTGGAATGCCATCGAACAAATTTCACAAGAACGATACCGTAATTGGGAATGGAATGTTGGGCGATCTCCTAAATTTAACGTTGAACATTCTCGTCGCTTTGAAGGGGTTGGAAGCGTTGATGTTCGCCTTTTTGTAGAAAAAGGAGTCATTCGTCAATGTGCGATATTTGGAGACTTTTTTGGGATGCGAGAGGTTCAAGAAGTTGAGGCGTTGCTAGTCGGTCGACGTTATGACCAGGAGGATTTGAAAAAAACCCTTGCCGAAGTCGACATTGAAGCGCATTTTGGGAAGTTAACGAAAGAGCAGTTTTTGGACCTGTTATATTAATTTCGTTGAAAGGCTCTCTCCAATATCGGAGGGAGTTTTTTGATGGGGCAAAAAACCATTTTATTGAAAAAATAGATAATGAAAAATACATAGTGGAAATAATAGGGTGATATTAGGGCCTCATTAAAGGAGGATGATTGGGTGATGAAGAATTAGTGCGTAGGCATTCATAGTCGGAAAAATTGTGGCTGGAGAAGAGGGGGATAACGAATGCATGAAAGAAATGCATTGGTATTAATCGATATCCAAAGGGAATATGTGACGGAAGGAAGGCCTTTTCATATTCGATCCATTGGCCCATCCCTAGAAAATGCGAAGAAATTACTAGAGAATGCTCGTACAGAGGGGTGGGCGATTGCTCATGTTCGACATTTGCAAGAAGGGAAAATATTCAATGATAATTCTGAATTTAGTGATTTTGTTTCTGGTTTTGAACCTCGAATTGGTGAGCGGGAGATTGTAAAGAACCAATTCTCGTGTTTTTCATCCCCAGAGTTTTCTCAGATGATGGAGCGGCTACAGGAGTACCGCATTCATGTAATCGGATATGGCTCGACGATGTGTTGTCTCTCGACGATTGTGGAGGGATACCATCGTGGATTTCAAATGGTTTTTGTTCATGATGCTTCTAACGCAAAGAAGATGGATCGATTTGGGGAAGAGTCTCATCATGCCCACGTGACGGAGATCCTATCGACCTTCGCAGAGGTGTTACCCACAAAACGTATCGCTGGATAAGGGTAAAAGAGGGATGGATAGTCTTAACACAAAAAGATGAGTCATCTGACTCATCTTTTTGTGTGTAACTTATTCGATGTGTGACTTAATCTTCCCAAACGCGTACGTGAGTCATACGGTCACCTGCGTTCATACTACGTGCAGATTCCAGCCCATTCGTTACTTTACCAAAAACGGTATGTACCCCGTTGAGGTGAGGCTGTGACTCATGGACAATAAAGAATTGACTGGAGCCGGTATCTTTACCCGCATGGGCCATTGATAAGGAGCCTGGCTCGTGTTTGTGCGAGTTGTTTTCGGTTTCGCACTTAATGGTATATCCTGCTCCACCTGTGCCGTTTCCGATAGGGCAACCGCCTTGGCTAACAAAGCCCGGAATTACACGATGGAAAGAGAGCCCGTTATAAAAGCCTTCGTTGGCTAGTTTTTTAAAGTTTTCTACGGTTTGAGGTGCCGCTTCTGGATAAAATTCCAGTTCAAGCACATCTCCGTTTCCTAATTCAATACTACCTTTGGTGGCCATGAGACTACCTCCTTTGAAATCGATTCCTTGTTATCTTACCACATTAGGTACTGCATAGGGAAAGCAGATCATTTCAAGGTGAAAACTCGAAGAACCTCGCGGAAAGAAAGTCCGTGAGGTTCCTCGGGCGAGAAGTTAATGAATAGCTGGTTCTTTAAGCTCTAATACTTCTTCGGGATCTGCTTGGATTCTCCCATAATGAAGCATGGACCGGAAGTTGTGCACTTCATCACAGGCAGTAGCCATTTTATCCATTACTTCCTCCTGTGTGAGTGGGGTTGAACTCCAAAAGTAAATATCTAACTTCAGAGCACTTCCATCCTCAGTTTCTCGATTATACTGAATGAGATCCGCCAATTCAAAACCATTCTTTTTATAAAAGCGAATACGTTTTTCTGTATCCGGAACCGATGGATCTGGAGGTTCTACTTCAAGAATAATGGCTTTATTTTTCTCTTTTAGCATGTTCAGGACTTTGGTTCCTACCCCTTTACCGCGAGTTTTTCCACTCACAAGAAGGTAATCAACAAAGATAAAGGTGTCAAATTCACTATAGAGGAGTAAATAATCCTCAGTTTCAGCTTTGTGATACGTGTCTTGATTGGTTAGCAGGTCACGAAGATGTGCATATTTCTTTAACTCTTCTTCTGGAAAGTAATCCTTGAGACGATTATAAAATTCCACGGAATGTCCTCCCGATTTTGTTTTTCCCCCGATGTGTTTTTGTGTGGGAAGGATGAAAACATTATTAATGGTATCATATGCATGGAGATTTACGGAAAAAAGGCAGGGAATCCTTGCTATTTAACAGGATATTAGGGCTTGACAACATATCATTCAGGGTACTCTGATGGTATCATGTGCATCCTGAGTCCGTCATATCCCGTGTCAACCTTGAAAAATTTAGACAAGGGCATCTTATCCCCCATACAAAATAACCCAGTAGATCGATCTACTAGGTTATGTACCCGTTTCATCACAAAGTAAGCGCCTAATTTTGGTAGGCTTGGAATCCATCAAGGACTAGCGGATAGGTTCTGCTTCCTTTGGATCTTCTAACATCTTGTGAAATTGGATGAGGGATACAGCGACTTCTGGGAGCCGTCGTCGTTCATCCATTGCCCGCTTTCGCAAAAAACGATAAGCTTCTTGCTCTGAGATGTTCCGAGCTTCTTGGAGGATGGACTTTGCTTGTTCAACCCATCTTCTTTCCTCTAATTGATGGGTTAATTTTTCGATCTCTTGTTGCAAGTTCTTTCGCAAATGATAGCTATTCATGGCGTTTAAACAGGTTATTTGGATCGATGTGGAGGACATCTCTGGAAAGAGGAGTCCATCATAGGCGTGATGATTCTTTGAAAAGACTTCCCTCATAGGCCCTTCCTCATAGCGGAGAAGAGGAAAATGGGAAAGGGATCGTAATTCCTTGGTGGTAAGGGAAGTTGCAATGGAAGTGGGTAAAATTAAGGCGTGAGCGTGTGGTGGGATCCTCATGCAATGATCCAACGAAGATGATTCCACGTGATATTGATCGGCGGGCAGTAACTCTTTATATAGGTTGGTTAAATGATGATCACATGGATGGTCGTTATTAACGATGAGCAGGGTAAGCGCCATGAAGAATCCCCCCTGGTACCATTTCTAATGAATTCCATCTTATAACAAGATGCTCGATTTGTAAAGATAGTTGACATGAGCAAAAGAGAAACGATTACCTTGATGCATTGTGTAATAAAATCTAACATCGTTTAATGGGAAGAAGGTGGTTTCGGCGGGACAGAGAGGACTGTAATGGAGAATCGGGCTCATTTTTGTCGTTGAAAACGAAGGGTTGGTTTATTAATGAAGGTGGTATCCATCTTGGTCTTATCAATGGAAAATGGTAAAGTGGGAACAATGTTTCTACAATGAGGTGATTGCGATGCATCCTTCAAAACCAATTGGTATCTTGGTAATTGCCCATGGATCGCGTAATGAACAATGGAATCGCCTTGTCGATGAAGCGATTAACCAAGTACAGGTAGATTATCCAATCGTGGTTGGTTTTTTGGAGTTAGTACCAGGTCGATTGATCCCAGATGGGGTAAAGGCGTTGGAAGAACAGGGTGTGAAACAGATTTTAGCCATTCCGTTGTTTGTAAGCTCAGGGAGTACGCACTTAGAAGAAATATGGTATTCATTGGGTGTGATTCAACATCCACGTCTACCCACTCATTTGTCACGTATCCGCCCCCAAGCAGAAGTAATTCCTTGTCAGGGGATGGATGCCCATCACCGTATTATTGAGATTATCGAAGAGCGAGTCACTGACTTGTCGACGATCCCAGAAGAAGAATCCCTTTTATTGATCGCTCACGGTAGTGAAAAAAGTGGATTTCAAGAACGATGGGAACAAGGTTTGGCTGAACTGGCTGCAGCGATGGTGGAACGTTTTGGATTTCCCCGTATTGACTTTGCGATGCTGCGTACAAAGGACGTGAAGCCGAAGGCAGAAGCGCTTGCAAAGAGAGGTCGACTACTTGCTCTTCCTATCTTTTTAAGTTGCGGATATTTTACAGAGGTTGTGGTTCCTAAAGAACTAGAAGGGATTCCTCATTACTATCGAGGCGAAGCTTTTCTTCCTCATTCATCGATTGCTCGCTGGATTGAAGAAATGATCGATGACAAAATCAATGAAATGTAGGCAAAAAAAAACCGCCACAATGGCGGGTTTTCGTTTAGTGGGCGGATAGCCAATAAACGTCAAGGTCTTTTTCTCCATCGACGGAGATCACAGAAATGGGATTGGTGATCATCGGGCTTACCATTTGACCGCTAGCTGGAGTGGTTTCATGCGTAGTGAGAAAGACCTTAGAACCCCATTGTGTAAAATACTCGACAGCAAATTGATAACCAGAGGAAGGACGCGTACCGAGAGAGAGAATGATGTAAGTTCGACCATCGGATTTTAAGGTAATGAGTCCTTTTTCTTGCTTTGTTTGAAGAAGGTTGACC
Source organism: Marininema halotolerans (assembly GCF_900116235.1). Taxonomy (GTDB): domain Bacteria; phylum Bacillota; class Bacilli; order Thermoactinomycetales; family DSM-45169; genus Marininema; species Marininema halotolerans. Next base: position 7,938 of record NZ_FPAA01000017.1, read on the forward strand.
TGCTCCTTGACGTTGTTAGGCAAGTTTTTGAGGGTTTCACTTTGGAAAGAGGAAGCTTTAGCAACTGGGGAGTGGGATTGCGTTTGTGATTTTTCGGTAGCGGCAAAAGCGCTTGTGTTGAATCCCAATGCAACGACCGTAGCAGCTAAAACGGTTAACCCTACACGTAACGTTTTCATTATCATCGCCTCCAAAAATTGTTTTCGGTGGTAATTGTAACCGCTTCTTATCCTTGAGTCTATACAATTGGAATAAGATGTAAAATTAAAATCACTTTGAAAAGTGAGTTAAATTGGATGTATTATCCAGTCGGTTCGATTTCTATGAAAAGAGCAGAAAAACCAACCATTTCCGATTCATTATTAGAAAAATTCGTCAGTTCAAATGAGGATCAATCCATAAAAAAAAGCCCGAAAAGGGCGGGTGTTGAAATGGGGGGTGGTTAGCAAAATCAAACAACCAATTAAGTAGTGGTGAGCCGTGTTTGATGCGACTTTATGGAAACGCTTTCATTTTTGATAGACGATTGTGCAGACGCAGATGGAGTGTGCCATTGGGCTTCGGCTTCCAGGGCAACTTGTTGACGGTGTTCGGCAAGAACTGCACGCCCCAATACGAAGGCCATGAATGTAAAGAAGAACAGATAGAGGACAACTCCAAATAGAATGAGTGAGCCAGGCATCTATAACACCCTTTCCGCGAAATTAGTGAACAACTGATGATCAATCGGTGAACATTCCGTGACATTATGGTGATGTCTCTACCTTAACAGATCGGATAGGGGGTTGACAATCCTTTTTTTACTCAATCAATAATTATTCAGATCATTGACAACCTTGCGTATTTTTCTATATGCTAAAAACAAGCAAGCGCTTGTTTTTTTGATGGTGCTGAAAAGGAGATATGTGATGCCGAAGGTGGCTCGGAAAGAGAAAATATTGGAGAAGGCGAGTGGGCTTTTTCGTAATAAAGGATATCATGGGACAACAATTCGTGATATTTCTGAAGCGAGTGGGATCTTATCAGGCAGTCTCTATGCTCATATTCGTTCAAAAGAAGATTTATTATTTGAAATTACCGATCGAGGGGCTGAACATTTTTTACAATCGGTTCGTCCCATTATCGAGGGTGAGGGGGATGCCATCACGAAATTACGAAAAGCCATGGTAGCCCATGTGCAAGTCATTACCGATCATCTCGAAGCGGCAACGGTTTTTTTTCATGAATGGAAATCCTTGACTGATGAACGAAGACACATGATTCAAACCAAACGGGATGAATACGAGGGGCTCTGGGCGCAACTCTTGGTCGAGGGAATGAACGAGGGTTGCTTTCGTAAAGTGGATGAGAAGTTTGCCCGTCTATTAATTTTATCGGCGATGAATGGCCTCTATCAATGGTATCAGCCCGATGGGGAACAGACGCCGATTGAGGTAGCGGAGCGGTATGCGTCAATTCTATTAGCAGGTTTGGCTCATCGAGAGGGGAGTGCCTTGTGAATCGAGAGGAGAAAGAAACGCGATTTATTGAGCGGATAAAGGCAGGCATGAAGATTGAAGCGACGGATTGGATGCCGGATACCTATCGGAAACTGCTGCTTAAGTTAATTCACATGCACGGGATTAGTGAGATTATGGGGGCTTTACCCGAGAAGGAGTGGGTGCCCAAAGCGCCTACGTTGAAGCGCAAACTTGCCATTATGGCGAAGGTGCAAGATGAAATGGGTCATGGTCAACTCCTGCTAAGGGTGGCAGAGGATTTAGCAGAACCCTTTGGACGTACACGGGAGGATCTTGTAGCCGATGTCATTCATGGACGCGTAAAATTTCATAATGTTTTTCATATGGAAGCTCCTACATGGGCGGATGCTGGAGTAATTGGTTGGCTAGTCGATGGTGCCGCCATTATCAATCAAGCAGCACTCCTTCATACCTCCTATGGTCCTTACGCACGGGTTCTTAAACGGATTTGTGCGGAGGAGAGCTTTCACATGCAACACGGCGAAAGCATTATTTTGGCGTTGGCGGGGGGAACGGATGCACAGCGGAAAATGTTGCAAGATTCGCTAAATCGTTGGTGGGAATCGCTTCTGTTCTTTTTTGGACCGATGGAAGTTACAGAATCTGCACAACAAATGATTGATTATGGTATTCGTACGAAGACCAATGAAGAATTACGACAGCAGTTCTTCTCCAAATATGTACCGCGTATTCGTTCCTTAGGACTGACCATACCTGATCCTAACCTTTCATACAATGAAACAACGAAACGCTGGAGTTGGACATTACCTGATTGGGAAAAATTCAGGAAAATCGTACGGGATAATCAAGGACCTAAATCCCAAGAACGGTTAAATTTAAGGCGTTTTGCTCATGAGGAGCAAGCGTGGGTTCGGGAGGCAATGATCCGTTCACGCCTGAAGGGTTCGGTGGTTGTGTGAAAGGGGGAGAGGGGATGAGTGAAGGTAACGTACAAGAAGGGTTTGGCGTATTTGAAGTGTTTGTCCAAAAGACGCAAGCGGACTTTCACACCCATGTGGGAAGTGTTGTTGCACCTTCCCCAGACGTGGCGTTAATGAATGCTCGTGAAAATTTTCTGCGCCGCGATCTGGGTGTGAATCTTTGGGTGGTTCCCCGTCAGTGTGTGACAGCAACTCCCTATGATTCTGAAGGGGATTGGTTTGCACGTGAATTTGACCGAAAATATCGTGAAGCTGGGGGATATCCAGAGAACGGACGCTTATGGAAGATGTATAAGGAAAAAGTGTTGCAATTAGAGGAGATTGTTGAAGATTTACATGGTAAAGGTGACAAAAATAATGAAAGCGCTTCCAGTTGATGAAGTGGGGGTTATGGAATGAATCAATTATCAAGGGGTATGGATATTTCCGATCCAATCTACCAAAAAGCGCTGAAGGATTTACTCTTTCAACTTGCTGATGATGAATTGTGTATCGGTCATCGAGATTCGGAATGGTTGGGGCTCGCCCCGGATATTGAAGAAGATGTTGCTTTTAGCTCGATTGCTCAGGATGAAGTAGGACATGCGACCTTCTATTATGAACGGTTAGCAGAAATCGGTGAACAAGATTCTGATACATTGGCATTTGGACGGGGTTCCCATGAGAGAAGAAATGCGTGCTTAACCGAGAGAGAAAATGGCGACTGGGCGTATTCCATTGTTCGTCATTTTTTCTATGATACCTTTGATGCGCTCCGTTTGGAGGCATTAGCTAAGTCATCGTATCCTCCTTTGGCAGAGGGAGTTGCTAAAATTCAGCGTGAAGAGCGATATCATTTACTTCATATGCACCTTTGGTTTGTGCGCTTGTGTTTAGCGGGAGGAGAAGCACGTAAGCGAATGGAAACGGCAATCTGGAAAGTATGGCCGGATATTAGTGGTTTATTTTCTTGGGGCGCTTGGGAAGAAGAGCTCCTTCAACGGCAGGTGATTCATACTTCCTCTCTTGTGTTGCAACAGCAATGGGAAGAAAGGATTCGTCCTGTATTTGCTGAGGCGGGCATAGAATGGATTGAGGCAATGCCTGAGCCAGTGAAGAAGGGTCGTTTAGGTGATCATTTTCCAGAATTGAACCATCTCCTGGGGGAGCTTTCCTCTGTGTACGCCCTGGATCCAGCCGCTCGATGGTAAGGAGAGGATAACGGTGGCCATTTCTGATCCTGAATTGATGAAAGCTCTTCAGGAGGTAAAAGATCCTGAAATTCCAACGATTAGTATTGTGGAGTTAGGGATTGTGACCGTGGCGGAGAGAAGAGAGAAGTTGGCATATGTAGAGTTGACGCCAACGTTTGTAGGTTGTCCTGCTTTGGATATGATTCGTTCAGAAGTAGAGAATCGACTTTCCAAGGTCGATGGTGTGGAGAAGGTATCCGTTCAGTATGTCATGAGCCCACCGTGGACGAGTGATCGTATCACGTCAGAGGGTAGAAAAAAGTTAATTGAATTTGGAATTGCTCCACCCATCAGTCAGTCGGAGGAGCAATGGATACAGGCACCTCCTTGTCCCTATTGTGGCGGAGAAGAAGGAGATGTTCACAACCTGTTTGGTCCGACGGCTTGTCGAGCCATTTTTTATTGCCGTCGCTGTAAAGAGCCCTTTGAGGGCATGAAACCGGTTTAAGTAAAAAGATAGAGGAGGGTACTTTCTTGTATCAACGGGAGCTAGAGACGTTGTCGCGGAGTGAGATTCTCAGCCTACAAGAACAAAGGTTGCGCGAAACCGTAGAGCGAGTTTGGCAACGAGTTCCCTTTTATCGAGAGAAGCTAGAATCGATGGGTGTATACCCGTCATCGATTCAAAGGTGGGAGGATGTTTATCGTCTTCCCTTTACTTCTAAAAAAGACCTGCGGGATCAATATCCCTTTGGTTTATTTGCTGTGGATCGCCAAGAAATCCTTCGATTACATGCTTCTTCTGGGACGAGGGGAAAGCCGACGGTAGTCGGTTATACAAAGGGAGACATTGAACGATGGGCTGAAATCTGCGCCCGTTCGATTATGACGGCAGGAGGTCGACCGGGGGATGTTTTTCACAATGCATACGGATATGGGTTATTTACCGGTGGATTAGGTATGCACTACGGTGCGGAAGGATTAGGTGCCATCACAGTCCCTGTATCGGGAGGCAACCGCTCACGACAAATCACGCTCATTAAGGATTTTGCACCGAGGGGCATTGCGGGAACGCCCTCCTTCATACTCAGTTTGGGGGAAGCGATGATGGCGGAGGGTGTGAACCCTTTGGATTCATCGCTTCAATATGGGATCTTTGGTGCCGAACCTTGGTCCGAAGAGATGCGACAAACTCTGGAAGGTGTTTGGGGGATCGATGCCCTTGATATTTATGGGTTATCCGAGGTGATCGGTCCAGGTGTCTCCATGGAGTGCCGCGAAGGAAAAAATGGCCTTCATATTGCGGAGGATCATTTCTTGCCTGAGGTAATTGATCCCCATACAGGAGAACCTTTGTCAGAAGGTCAGGAAGGTGAACTGGTATTTACCTCATTAACGAAAGAAGCCTTCCCTCTCCTTCGCTATCGAACGGGGGATATTGCTAGTTTGACACGAGAGGCATGTTGTTGTGGACGCACACATGCTCGCATGTCAAGGATTAAAGGTCGGATCGATGATATGTTGATTATTCGTGGGGTCAACGTATTTCCCTCTGAGATGGAACCAGTTGTTCTTGGTATGGAAGAATTGACTCCTCACTACCGGTTGATTGTCAGTAGGGAAGGTACACTCGATACCCTTACCTTAGAAGTGGAGGTGAATTCAGCGTATTTTGCTGCTAAAGAATGTGATACGACGGGGAGGGATGATGACGGTTTACATCTACGCAGGAAGTTGAGTCAGCGTTTAAAGGAAAGTTTGGGTGTGACGACAAACGTAAGGTTGATGGAACCATCGGCGCTTCCGCGTAGTGAAGGAAAGGCCGTTCGTGTCATCGATCAACGAAACCTTTTTCAACCGGGTTAATTAGTGAGATTTGCGGGTAGTGAAAGAATGATCCTTCATTTTTGAAAAAAAGGAGAGATTCACCATGGTCAAATTAGTGGCATTGTACAAGCATCCTGAGGCACATGAAGAATTTGATAAACATTATGAAGAAGTGCACACTCCCTTGGTAGAAAAAATGCCTGGGCTAAAAAAACTGGAAGTGACACGAATGCAAGGGACGCCAATGGGAGGCGATGCGAAATTTTACATGGAAGCGGCGATGTATTTCGAAGATCGAGCCGCTTTGGATGCTGCGATGAGCTCCCCTGAAGGTCGCGCTTCTGCAAAGGATCTCATGGGATTTGCAGGACCACTGGTTACCATGATGATTGGTGAAGTGGCCCGGGAGAATTAAACGTGAACACAGCTGAAACCTACGCGATTCTTGGGGCAGGAACAATGGGGGGCGGCATCGCCCAATTTCTCGCTTCAGCGGGATGCGATATCCTTTTATATGATCTCGATGAAAAAGCGCTTGCGAAGGGACTTGAATCGATTCGCACTCGCCTTTTACGTCAAGAAAAGAAGGGTACGATCCGTAGCGAAGAAAGGAAGGCGATTATCGATCGTATTCATCCAGTGACAGACCTTACTCGTTTATCCGTGGTGACAGGAGTCATTGAAGCAGTCCTAGAGCGTATCGATGTTAAACAAGAGTTGTTTAAAGCCGTGGAGCCGATTGTTGGTGATCAGACATGGCTTGCTACGAATACCTCTTCGCTCTCTGTTACGGAAATAGCAGGTGCCCTTCGTCTTCCACAACGTATGTTGGGTCTACACTTTTTTAATCCTGCACCGATTATGCCGTTAGTAGAAGTTGTGCAGGGTGAGCGGACGAATCCAAAGGTCTTATCAAAGGTTGCTGAATGGATTCAATGTCTGGGAAAAGAGGCTGTGACGGTTAAAGATCGCCCTGGTTTTTTGGTAAACCGTGTGGCACGTCCTTTTCATAATGAAGCGTACCGGCTTGTAGGAGATGGCGTGGCTGAAAAAAGCCAAGTGGATCGCATTTTACGCGAAGCGGGTTTTCCGATGGGGCCCTTTGAGTTACAGGATCTGATTGGAATCGATATTAATTATGCAGCTTCGATGGCTGTCTATGAAGGTTTTTCCCATGACCCTCGGTTTCGCCCACATCCTTCCCAGCGTCAATTGGTGACAAGTGGTGCACTGGGTCGAAAGTCAGGGAGGGGGCATTATTCCTATGACGAATGAAGTCTTGCTAATCGGGAAAGCTCCCTTAGACAAGGAAGTCCGTCAGTTTTTTCGGAACAAACGGATCAATGTTCGGGCATTGAATGATGTGCCGCCCCATGAAAGTGCAAGAGTTGTTGCTGTGATCGATGTAACAACGGGACCCCTGGAAGCGAAAATAATGGATTTACAGATGGCTGAACGTTTAGTTGCGGCACAAGTGCCCATATTTTCCTCTACCCTCGCATTTTGTGCCACACGATTAGCGTCGCATCTTGAGCATCCAGAACGGCTTTGCGGTTTTTCTCCGTTGCAATTACAGGATTCAAAAATAGTTGAGATCAGTCAACCTTTACAAGCGGAAGATCATGCTGCATGGCAGAGAGGCATTCGTTTATGGGAGTTTTGGGGAAAAGAAGTCGAAATGATCGGCGATGAACCGGGGTTAGTTTTCCCACGAACAATGGCGCTAATGGTCAATGAGGCGGCTTGGTTGCTAACTGAAGGAGGAGCAGCAGGGCCTGACATTGATAAGGCCATGAAAACAGGTACCCGTCACCCCTTTGGTCCATTGGAGTGGGCGGATCGCATCGGTGTAGATCAAGTCCTATGGATCCTACAAGGATTGTTTGATGAATTGGGTGAGGATCGTTATCGTCCAGCCCCGTTGATTCGACGGATGGTATATGCAGGACGATTGGGACAAAGTGTCGGTCGTGGATTTTATCAATATGAGCCGGTGGAAGTAGGGAATGAGAATGCGTGAAGCGGTGATCCTCGATGCAGTTCGGACACCCATCGGTCGTTATAGAGGCGTGTTAGCGGGAGTTCGACCGGATGACTTAGCCGCTGGCGTCATTCGAGCGTTATTGAAGCGAAATTCTCGTGTAGATCCCGACCGCATTGAAGATGTGGTATTGGGGTGCGTGAATCAAGCTGGCGAGGATAATCGAAATGTAGCCCGTATGGCAGGTTTATTGGCGGGGCTTCCTGTCGAAGTGGCAGGAGTTACTGTCAATCGACTTTGTGCTTCTGGACTAGAAGCCATTCATCAAGCGACAGCTTCCCTTTTAATGGGGAATGGTGATTTTTTCATCGCGGGTGGCGTGGAAAGCATGTCGCGTGCGCCCCTTGTCATGATGAAACCCGAGGGAGGCCTTTCTCGAGGGGATCATACTTTAGTCGATTCGACCCTCGGGTGGCGTTTTATCAATCCTCGATTGGCGGCGATTCATTATCCATACAGCATGGGCGAGACTGCAGAGAATGTTGCTGAGAAATATGGTGTTTCAAGGGAAGAGCAGGATTCCTTTGCGTTAATGAGTCAACATCGAGCAGGGAGTGCTTGGAAAGAGAAGCGGTTTGTAGAAGAGATCGTTCCTGTTTCGTACGTCCCGAAAAAAGGGGCACCCGTACTTATTCAGAAAGACGAACATCTACGACCGGATACCACACTTGAAAAACTCTCTTCTTTGACGCCGTCCTTTCGAAAGGAGGGGACAGTCACTGCTGGGAATGCTTCCGGAATAAATGATGGAGCAGCTGCATTATTAATCGGTGAGCGAAAGCAAGCAGAAGCTGCTGGAATGGAACCGATGGCACGGATTCATGCGGTGGCAGTATCCGGCTGTGACCCTGCCTATATGGGAATCGGTCCAGTACTTGCTGTTCGTAAATTATTAGCTCGCACGGGATTGTCCATTCGAGATATTGATCTAGTGGAGCTCAATGAAGCTTTTGCAGCACAGGCAATTGCTTGTATGAAGGAGCTGGATTTTGAACCTGAAAAGGTCAATGTCAATGGTGGGGCGATCGCATTCGGGCACCCACTAGGCGCAAGCGGTGCCCGAATCATGACCACATTACTTTATGAACTGCAACGACAAAAGCGGCGTTGGGGATTAGCAACCATGTGTGTAGGCGTTGGTCAGGGGATGGCAGTGTTGGTGGAGAATCTGCGTAGATAGGGGAGGAGTCCGATGAAACCAGGGCTTCAACCAGGCATCGAAGAGCAGATGGTAGTCACTGTTGCTGGGGAGATGACTGCCTCCTTCGGGGGAGTGGAAATCCATCCGGTTTTGTCTACCGTCACCATGGTTTATTACATGGAATGGGTAAGTCGAAAAATCATTCTTCCCTATCTAGAGAATGGGGAGGAGGGAGTGGGTGGGGCCATTACACTTGAACATATGGCTCCCGCTCCTGTTGGAAAGGTCGTTACCTTTACCTCAACGGTCGTCGAAGTTACTTCCAATCGAGTCATCTGTGAGGTAAAGGCGGAGCACGATAAATCGCTAGTTGGAGAAGGTACTTTCCATCAAGTCATTCTGCCTGTAGAAAAACTGTATCAACGCATTCAAGAGATGAAGTGAAAAATAGCTACGAGTGATACTCGTAGCTATTTTTTTATGTCCCTCTTACTATCGGTGGGGTATTGGTCATATTGGCCGAACTTCATGGAATTCAATGGAGTAAGGGGGGATACTCATGAAAGAGCGTCGGTGGATTGTATGGTCAGGGGGAGTGCTGATCATCGCTCTCGTATGGATAAGTGGAGGATGTTTCAATAAAAAGGAAGCACCCACCCATCGATCTCCTTCTATCCAATTGGATATGGGGTTACAGATGGAAGAGAAGAAAGGGGTGGCACAGTTTCACTGGGGCATTGTTAACCGAGGGAAGGACGAGGCGAAGTTGACCTTTGCTTCCGGTCAACAAACAGAATTAACTGTGACAGATCCAAAGGGAAGGGTGATCTATCGCTGGCCGAAATCGTCTTTTTCGAAGGGGTCGACCCGTGTACGCTTAGAACCAGAGGATCAATTAAATTGGTCCGCAACCTGGGACCCTTCCTTGCATAATGAGCCGGTCATGGAAGGGACTTATCATGTGACAGCGGATGTGTTAATCACTACAATCAATGGAGCGGTTGTAAACGAAGGATATTTGCGTAAACAAACGACTTGGACGGTAACGAATCGACCGCGTAAACCACGGATCCCTTCAATTACATTGCCTGGGGAACAAGAGAATGTGTCTTTTCGCAGGATTCAGGTCACAGGACAAGCGGGTTTGTATCATGTGCAAGGGGAAACACGTGTTTTTGAAGGGGTTTTTCATTACGCTGTAAGTGACGGCCATCGTTATTTAACAGAAGGTGTACTTCAGGTAGGGGGAGCACCTCTGTGGAGCCCCTTCGATTTCGAAATATCAATTCCACATTCTCAACTCCCAACCAATGGGACGCTGACGTTGGAGCTATTTGCTGAAAGTCCAAAGGATGGCTCTCGGTTGGATCCTTTATCAATTCCTATCGAAGATTTTCGGTAGAACCGTTGACACAGTTCCCTATGAACGCTATGATAACGATGATATTGAAAATCATTATCAGTGATAGGGAGAGGACATCATGTTTAAGAAACCAGCTCAGAAGAGGCTACGCCTGTTGATAAGTGGTATTTTATCAGCAGCATTGCTTATTACAGCCGGTTGCGGTGCGCAATCGAGTGAGGATAAAGCGTCGAATAATAAAGGGCAAACGACCGTTGTCAAACATGCAATGGGTGAAACAAAGGTGGCAGGTAAACCGAAACGCGTCGTGGTTCTAACCAATGAAGGCTTAGAGGCTTTACTTTCTGTTGGGGTGAAACCAGTCGGTGCAGTGCGAGCGTTTTCAGGTGGCGGGACATGGTATCCTCATTTGAAAGCGGAGATGAAAGGGGTTAAAGATGTTGGACTGGAAACCCAGCCCAATCTCGAAGCGATTGCTGCTTTAAAACCGGATTTAATTATTGGGAATAAGGTGCGTCAAGAAAAAGTATATAACCACTTATCAGCAATTGCCCCCACGGTGTTTGCGGAACAATTGAGTGGAGATTGGCAAAACAATTTAAAATTGTATACCACTGCTGTGGGTAAAAAAGAAGCAGGAGAAAAGGTGATTGCTGATTTTGATAAGCGTGTTAACCACATTCAAGATCAATTGAAGGAACAAGGAAAACAAGACACCAAGGTTTCTGTCGTTCGTTTCCTGCCAGGTCAAACTCGTATTTACTATAAAGATTCCTTCCCAGGTGTGATTCTAGATCAGGTGGGTTTAAAGCGCCCAAAAAGCCAAGATAAAAACGAATTTGCCCAGGAAGTTACCAAAGAACGAATTCCGGATATGGATGGAGATGCTCTCTTCTACTTTACCTATCAAGAGACGGGTGGAAGTAATGAAGGAAGCGAAGTTGAAAAAGAGTGGACCCATGATGCCTTGTGGAAAAAGCTTCAAGCGGTAAAGAGTGACCATGCTTATAAAGTGGATGACATCATTTGGACCACAGCTGGTGGTGTGAAAGCGGCCAATTTGCTTTTGGATGACATTGAAAAATACTTAATTAAAAAGTGAATAAAAAGAGGTTGGGAACATTCCCAACCTCTTTTTATTTGCGTATTTGTATTTTCTACCCTAAATCCTTGAGTGGATCGGTTGGACAAGTCGTATCGTTGGGTGATTGCAAAGAGAACCGGCTTCCTCAAAAAGCGGATCAACCTGCATGAATTTTTGACGCTGATTGTCAATGGATTTACTGCTCAAGAATGTTCATGGATTCAATTTGTTCCTTGGTCTCAGGGGTCCCGAGACGGTGGATATGTTCATACATGGTGACTAAACTGGAATCATACTGTTCGTTTTCCGGATTCTGTTTATCCTGAATAAACGGAGTATGGGCGTTCCAGAAACTTGCGATATCACTCCTTGCAAGTTGTTCGAGAAAATAACTTAGCTCACGGGCTTCTTCTGGAGTGGCTTCAATTTCAAATACATATTGATCCGAACTTTTTTCTTGCAAGAGGGCACCCGCCTTTTCACCAGAATGGATCGCTACATAATAGGGTCGCTTACTCAAGAATCTTCCTCCTTTTTTCAGGGGATCCAGGAGCGTTTTGTTCAATAATGTCTGTATTATAGTGCCCGACGAGTCGTTTTCTATTCGTAAAGAAAGAGCGATCAAGATGGATAAGAAGATTCTTCTCAAGGAAAAATCGCAAAAAAAAACCGTCAAAATGACGGTTCATCAGGATCCTCTTGGTTGTGCAATATCGTCATTCGTTTCGTTTGCTGCCGTTGGATCAGTAATCATGCTCGGTGTGGAGAGGACGCCTAGGGTAAATCCAATAGATAGAAGGAGTGCTAAAACTTTAGTCATCTTTAAAAATCTCACTTTCATCACCTCGTTAAAGCATTCTGTGCTTTATATATATTCAGTAGAAAATTATCGAATTCCTCCTGATCGTTCTCTTTGTAATGTGGAAATGCTGGGTGATATAAATGCTACTCTGCTAGCCGATACATAACGAATTGTGTGATGGTCAAGCCTCTTTTATAATGGAAAAGTTTCTTTTTAATTAGATGCACTATTTTTTTAATTTTAACTATAAACCAAAAAGTATTAATGGTTTGGAATGAGGGCAGTATTTTTTTTTGAGTACAGAGAAATTCATTATTTTATGGGAATATACAGGAAAGAGGGGAGGGGAATCGAATTGATTATGTGGGTATTCCTATTTTTTTATGATTTAAAATAAATAAATATTACATATTTATGTTTTATGACTATTATAGTGTAAATAACGATTATAAATTTATTTTTAATGGATGTACTATGGAGAATAACATGGTCAAGGTCAAGGAATACTTTCAAGCCAAAAGAAAAAGCCGTCAGGTCGACGGCTGAATTTTTGATTAGGTTCCCTTAGGAAAAGTTTTTTCAATGTTAGTTTTGTTAATATTTGAATGCTCAGTCACTGTGTTAGAATGGGAAAGGAATCCCATAGTTAACCCAATTGCCAATAGAAGAGTAACAACTTTATTCATCTTCAAGAATCCCATTTTCCTCACCTCGTATTGCAATTTGTGTTTTATATATATTCAGTAGAGATTTCTCGAATTCCTGCTGATTATTTTCCTGGTGACACTGAGAAAGTCTCAAATGTAACTGGTGCTCGGCGCGCTTATAGTTGAATTTTTGAGCAATCTCCAAGGCTCGTTGGTAATATGGGATCGCATTTTGTTTTGACTCTATACTTTTACAGTAGTCACCCATCAAACGTAACGCATAGGTTAGCCTAGGGGCGTTATTGTATTCTTCTGCCTTAGAAATGGCCTGTTGAAATAATCCCTTCGCTTCTTCATTTCTACCTTGTTGGACAAAAAGTATCCCAAGACCTGTGTACACGTATGTTAAATAGTTTCCATCGGTTATATACTTTTGTAATGCTAATCCAGTGTTAAAACAATGTTCAGCTTGTTTCCACTGTTGTTTAGTAGTATACGCATGACCTAACTCGATGAGTAGTAGGAAAATATTTTTAAAATCTCTGTTTATTTTAGCCAATTCTAAACCCTGGGTGGCAAATTTGATGGACTCATCCACCAATCCGGTTTTTCTAAGAATCTCCGCTCGTAATTTGTAAAAGGTAATAACGGTATCCATGTCCTTCATATCGTCCATGCCATCCCATATATCTTGCACAACTTTGAGGGCTTCGACATTTCTTCCAAGCCGCATAAGGAAGATGGCTTGATTTCTGATCAGTGTATGTTTATAAAACTCTTGACCGGGTCCTTCAACATAAGCGTCTAATCCACTACGAGCAATCTCCAATGCTTTCTCAATTTCATTTTGATGATATAAACATAAACTTAAATCGAGAAAGGCGCCAGCTTCAATATTATCTTTATTTTGATTTTGATTACTTAAACTAATCGCTTGTGCCAAGTACCTTTCCGCACGGTTCCATTTTTTTAACGTAAGAAAAGCTTTTCCTTTCAGGTGTTGAACCCGTGCTGCACTGTGGTGATTGTCTTCAATCTGAAGTTCATCCAGCATCGTCAGTGCATCTTCAGGTCTTCCTAGATCAATCATGATATCTATTGTTTGAAAGATGAAATGCATTTCTTTTGCTTCTTTTTCCTGCTTCATGAGGATGCCAGGAACTTCGTCTAAGTTTATTTTCAGCTTATTAAGTAGGTAGTGGATTTTTGATAAATTAACATGGGAGATCCCCCTCTCAATATTACTTATGGTTGCTGGGGAGATATTCTCATCAGCTAAGTCTTCAAGACGAAGGCTTTTCGATTTTCTGACCCTTCGTATAACTTCACCAATGTCTTTCATATTTGAAGAATCCATTATAACACTCCTTACTTAACGGACTTACCGCCTATAATTCTACACGATAATAACTGTTTATGGGAATACTGTATTTTTATTAATTCGATTAGGATTGTCTTATTTAAAGAGGAATCAAATTGGTGTGAATCTTCTTTCTTTGAGGTTGAGAGAAGTGTCCACATAACCAGCTAACTCCAGTTTTTTCTCATCTAGAAGTAGATTAGTAAAATGACACATTTCCTGAAATCAAGGATATGTGTTATTTTTATCTAATAAAGTTGAGTATACTCCCACCTACAAGGTAGCTTGATGTACGAAACGTGGTGAAAGTGGGGAAACGGTTCCCTTCTTGAGCTGTGTTCTTCTTGCGGTTATTATAACAGGGAAGTAAAGAACCTCAACTGCGAGCGTGGACACGTCCTATGTGTCACACTCTCCATGACCGAGATATCAAACCAACATCCAAGAGGATCTTGCAAGAAGGACTCTAATTACTTGCCGTTGGGAAAACGGTCTAAGCTAGGGATATATCCTGTCAGTCGATGGGAATTTCCAAGAATCCCGATCTCTTCGCGTTAGAGTAGGTGGAGAGATTCAATAAAAGAGTCATGTCGTCGAGGAGTGTTAGAAATGGAGTTTTCGCGAGCTCGAACAAACGAGCAGAAACAACAAAGAATAGAAGATGTGGCAAAAGCTACAGCTTATTTATACGATACATTGCCTTATGAAGAGATTACGTTTGCTGCTATTGCAAAGGAGACTGGCTTTGCTAGATCCAATCTCTATATATATTTTTCTAGTAAAGAAGAAATTTTACTCCATATCTTAATCTGTGACATGCAATCATGGTATGAACAAATAGAATCATCTTTTCATGTGAGAAGGTCTTATACAATCGAAGAGACCATGGAGGTATGGACAGATGCTCTGGTTCAGAATGAACGACATCTTAGCTTACTTTCGATTTTGTTTACTGTACTAGAGAAAAATGTAACGGTTGAAGCACTTACTAAATTCAAAGAAGATCTGTTGGAGATTCAACTAAAGTGTTATCAGTTGTTACAAGGGCTTTTTCCATCTGCTCCTGACGATGAACTTCAACAATTTTTGCTGAGTTCGTTTGCATTGGCGCAAGGGTTATATCCCATGACGCGTTTGACTAAAGTTCAAATGAAAGCAATTGAAAATTGTGCATTGGGTTATGTTCCGCCTAATTTCCGCGATTCTTATTTAAAAGCGAGCATTCAATTGTTACAAGGCATCTTAGAGAAATGATGACATTTCATATCTGATGAGAAAATAGAGAGACCCATTGGGTCTCTCTATTTTCTCATCAATGTGTAAGGACCATTAAAAACGCATTGTTCATGCACTAAAATATTAAACGAAAATACGGACTGATCAAAAAATTTAATTCATTGACAAACGACACAGCGTCGTTTATTATTAATCGTAGCGATAGTCCGTCGCTAACTTGCAGCACTGATATGAAATTATAAATATATAAAAATAATTTAATATGTAATGAACATAACCAGTTTGAAACTGGATATGCATTATTTATTTTACTAGATGATAACAATGATCAAAAAGGAGTAGAGAAATCATGCAAAGTAATAAAACAGCCCTCATTACAGGAGCGTCAAGTGGTATTGGATATGAATTGGCACATATTCATGCAGCAAAAGGTGGTAATCTGGTGATTGTCGCGAGGCGACAAGAAGAGCTAATCTCACTCAAAGAAGAATTAGAAAGAAAATATAAGATTGATGTAATGGTTATTGCGAAAGATCTAAGCTTGCCTCATGCACCTTCAGAAGTATATGAGGAAGTGAAGCGGGCGGGTGTGCAAGTAGACTATCTGATCAACAACGCAGGCTTTGGTGGACAAGGTAAATTTCACGAGCGTCCTTGGGAGCAAGATTTATCCATGATTCATTTGAATGTTATCGCATTATCAGCGTTGACTCGATTGTTCTTACCCGATTTCGTAAAGCGTAATGAGGGGAAAATCCTCAATGTTTCTTCTACAGCAAGTCTGATGCCGGGTCCATTGCAAGCTACCTACTTTGCTACAAAGGCTTTTGTAACGTCACTTAGCAATGCTATCGCTGAAGAGTTAGCTGAAACACAGATTACAGTAACAACACTCTTACCAGGTGCTACAGACACTGGGTTTAAAAGCACTGCGAATCTAGATAACACTGCATTATTTGATAAATCGGCAAGCGCTAAAAAAGTGGCTGAGGATGGATATAATGGAATGTTAGAAGGTAAAATGAATGTGATATCCGGACTGACTACTTTGCAGAAAATCCTATTTCCTATGTTGAATTTTGTTCCGAAAAAAATGCAACTGAGAGCGGTTCGCCAAATGCAAGAAGTAAGAAAGTAATCAATGGATTGGTTGCATAAATTAAAGTAGTAGTAGTCATAGGTCAACATAGAGCAGACACAACCGTCGCTAACAAAGGACGGCTTTTTTAAGTGAAAATAGATTCCGAAGAATGTAGGATCATTGGAAAAGTAAACGAGAAAAATCATTATGTATGAGAAAACGCCACTCTCGCGTTAATATTAGTGGAGTCACTTCTGCGAATAAGGAGAACTCTTAACTGAAAACTCAAGTTTTCAAGATGCTTTATACATCTTCTAAGAAGTTTAATAAGTCATCCCCATTTGTCCGTCTGATCACCTTGCCGTCAACGATGATGGATGTATAATTATCATCGTAGTCATAAGCGATTCCATTCAGTTCATTGATAGTTTTAGGAGTGGGGATCTCTCTCCATCCCCCCGCTACCTTACCCAGTTGGATTGCTTCCTCGTAATAATCGTTGTAGACCTCCTCAAAGGTATGAAACTCTGTGATGATGGTGTCCTCTTTTTCTCCCTCTATTTTTTGAAACTCCTGTGGCCTAAGATACATTTCTTCTACGCGCCAATCTCCCCCACTTCCTACTAGCTTAACGCTTATCTTGTCCATGGATAGACCTCCTAGATGATGATAGCCAACAGCATCCATCATACATTGAAAGGGAAAGATATCGCCATACACTGTAGAGGTGGGATGCGGCTAACGAAAAAAATAAAATAAAACTATTGACCCCTAGTGTCGAATCATGATATATTATTTTTTGTCAGATGCGCAGGATCTTAGGCAAGAGCGACTAACAATCCTGGAAATATCACGTATACCTAGGGGAAACGAAACCCGTATTTTTACTTACTCAACGAGCCAAAGTGGCGGAACTGGCAGACGCGCACGACTCAAAATCGTGTTCCTTCGGGAGTGTGGGTTCGAGTCCCACCTTTGGTACCACAGAAAAGCAGTCATCCATTGGATGACTGCTTTTCGTATTGCGTGGATATGTGCGTGTGGGTGAAGGGTTCAGTATGATAGTGGATGGGTAGATAAGCGATAAAGAGAGGATGGACAAGTGGGGGATTTTTGTCCATGCTTGTCGAAGAGGTTCCCATGAATTTCGGTCTCGTCAGTTAGTTTTGGAGAAAGGATGATGCACATGGATACCCGAGCGGAGCAACTTTTTCAATATCTTCTTGCTATGAAACAAATGGAGCATCGATCCATTCGCCATATAAAAAATTACCAAGAGTATCGTTACATGGATGATTTTCCGGAGGGAGTCGGTTGCTGGCTATTTGGCACGGGAAGTGATCCAGATGCTTGGATCGAAGTGAAATGGATGGAGCCAGAACCGATGCCTGAGCCGGATCCACTTTTTCATACATGGTTAAAGGGAAGCCCTGCTACGGAATGGACAGTGCCATCGGTACATAAGGATATGGAATTTATTGGTGATAAAGTAAATGGTTCGGAAGAACGCAATCTCATCCGTTTTGAAGAGGACATTGAGCGAGTGAAAGCTTATTCCGATTGGATGAATCGCTGGCAACCGTGGGCGGCAGAGACGAAGCGCCGTAAAGTAATTCAGGAGATCTATGATCAGCTTTTTTTCATTTACAACCAACTTGAACGGGGAGATGAAACTTACGAGATCGTAATTGGCCATGGGGTGTTGAGTTGGTCTCATCCCAAGGAACCAATTGTGCATCCACTTTTGATGACTCGCATGGAAATTTTCTTTGATGCCAGTAAAGGGAGTTTCATTTTAAAACCTACACAAAAGGGTACGGCGATGGAAGTCGATGTGTTGCAAGGGCTAGACATTCCTTGTGAAGATGAACTGTTCATGAAGCTTCAATCCTATCAGAAGGAGAATTTGATTGATCCAAGGGATGAAACCAAGACACATCCTTTGTATCAGGAGATTGCGGCCCTTTTACATCCGAAGGGATCTTTTCTTAAGCGGCGAGGATATGCCAAGGAGGATGTTGACCCTGTCATTATTGAGGGGCCGGTTTGGTTGATACGGAAACAATCGGGGAAGTTGTGGATCGATGAATTGAATCGCATGATTCAAGCGTTAAAGGAGGGGTTGAAGGTACCTGCACCCGTCCAAGCGCTATTGCAAGTGGAAACGATTCAGCCTACGGAAGAAGAGACCAAGAAATGGTCTCCAATCGGGGAAGAACTATATTTTCCCTTGCCTAGCAATGAGGAACAACGCGGGGTCGTAAAAAAACTGGCTCAAAAACACGGGGTGGTTGTTCAGGGTCCACCTGGAACAGGAAAAAGCCATACCATCGCCAATCTGATCGCTCACTTACTGGCTCATGGGAAAAAAGTGTTGGTAACCAGTCAAAAGGAACCCGCCCTACGTGTCCTTGCAGATAAGCTTCCCCCCGATATTCGTCGTTTGTGTGTCTCGGTATTAGGTGGGGATTCTCACTCATTGCGAGAAGTAGAGGCTTCGATTGAATCGATCTCACAACAGATGGACCGGATGGATACGAATCGTTTGGCGGAGCAAATTGAACGTCATCGGCAAAAGCTGCAAAGGGTAAGGGAGCGGATTGCCAAGGGGGAAGAAGCTTTACAACGCTTTGCCATAAAGAATCATGAGCCAATAACGTGGAAGGGTGAAAAGTTGAAGCCCATGGTGGCGGCTCGTGTATTAGAGAAGGAAGAGAAAGAGCATGGCTGGTTTCCTGATAAGGTAACAGGAGATCCCCCCATTACCGATGCGGATCTTTTCCGTTTGTGGCAATTAGCATCGACAGTTCCTCGGGATGCTCCTGAGGTTGCACGCTACCGTTTACCAGCAAAGGAGAAGTTGTTATCCCCGTCAACCTTTTTGGATCGGATGAAGAAGGGGGAAGAACTTAAACGGAAGGCGGAAGTATCCCAAGGGTTACTTAATCGTTACCCAGTACTTCGGGATGCAGAAGAATGTGCGCGATTCTCACAATTATTAAATCCAGCACTCCAACAAAAAGGAATTCTTGAAGCTCAGTGGTTACGACGCGTCCTGGAAGATGCGCTGGCTGGGGGTGAGCGACGTCGAGGTTGGTCTGAATTGATAGTGACCATTGAGGCGATGGCAAAAGAGTTGGCGGATTTGTATGGCCCCTTGACAGAACACCGTTTGGACCTCCCAGATAAGCCCCCTGTTGAGTTAAGGGAAGGGATCCATTTGATGGGGGAGCGATTGACATCAGGCAAAGGCTTAGGAACGATGTTTTTCGTGACATCGGGAAGAAAGGTTCGTTTACTCTATGAGGAGACTTTCGTCGATGGGCGAAAAATACGG
Source organism: Marininema halotolerans (assembly GCF_900116235.1). Lineage (GTDB taxonomy): Bacteria > Bacillota > Bacilli > Thermoactinomycetales > DSM-45169 > Marininema > Marininema halotolerans. Next base: position 27,490 of record NZ_FPAA01000017.1, read on the forward strand.
ACAACAGAGGATACGAAACTCTTACAACGTCTGGTCAATTATCGTGAAAAAAGGGCGCGTTTAGTACAAAAGTGGAATGAGGTAACAAAAGAAATTGAAGGTCCTACTTTTCAAATGGATGAGGTGCGTCTTCTTCCGCAATTGGATGACCATCGCTACTCGATTGAAAAAGTGCTGGCCTTCGCCGATTCTCTTGTACCGTTACGAGAATGGGTAGAAGAAAAGTTTTCAGTGCGTTCCTTTTCATGGAGTAATCCTGGAGTGCTGGAGGAATGGGCCAATGCGGTAGGGGCAGCGCTACGAGAGTTTCGTTTTCAGCAGTGGATATCGGATTTTGAGCAGGAAGCAGAGAGTTGGATGGCTCTCTCGCGAACCGTTGGAACTCATCCTGTATGTGATCTTTTAGCAGAAGCATGGAGAGCCCAGGATTTTGATCAATGGTATGAAGCCTATGATGAGGCGGAACGACTCATTGATATTCAGGATCGTTATCACGAACTGTTAACCATGCTAAAACCGATGGAAGACAAGGCTCCTCTTTGGACCCGATACATATTGGAACGCCTTGGTAATCCTGGACCCTTTCCGGAAAGGTGGCAGGAAGCTTGGCATTGGAAGCGAGTTCAAACCCACCTGGATCACCATCTTGAACAGGATCTTGAGAAAATACAAGCGGAGATTCATGATGCAGAGGAAGCCGAAAGGCGATTAATTGAAGAGACTGTGACGGACTCATCCTGGCGAGAACAACTACTCCGTATCACTGAACAAGAGCGACGGGCCCTTCATGGTTGGAAACAGAAGATCAAACGTATTGGGAAAGGAACAGGCAAATATGCCGACAAGTATCGGCGAGAAGCTAGAGAAGAGATGGAGCAATGTCAATCCGCGATTCCGGTGTGGATTATGCCCATCCAGCGTGTCATTGAAAACCTCAGTTTGACTCAGGAGCGTTTTGATGTGGTGATTGTGGATGAGAGCAGTCAATGTGATATCTTTTCACTCGTGGCATTAATGCGTGCAGACCGAGCCATCGTTGTTGGGGATGATCAGCAAATTAGTCCACAGGCGGTTGGTGTGAGTCAAGAAATCGTACGGACGCTGATTAACCATAACTTACAAGGACTTCCCCAATCGACGAGCTTCGATTCTCTCACCTCCTTATATGATATGGCAATCCGTGTCTTCGGCAATCATGTGATGCTCAAAGAGCATTTTCGCAGTGTACCGGAGATCGTAGGTTTTTCCAATGATCTTAGTTACAATCGTGAGATGGTTCCTCTTCGGCTACCGACTCTTTCAGAACAGGTAGATCCCCCTGTATTGGCAAAACGGGTAAAGGGGATACGGGACCCGCATATGGAAGTCAACGAAGAGGAAGCGGCAGCGATTGTGAATGATATTGCACAAATGGTAGATGATCCTGTATTCCAAGGACAAAGTATGGGTGTCATAACCCTTTTGGGTCAGAAACAAGCCCCTTTAATTGAGCAGAAGCTTCGAGATAGGATTGGGGAAGAGAAGATGGTTCAACGGAAGATTTTATGTGGAGATGCATACACCTTTCAGGGAGACGAACGCGATATCATTTTTCTTTCGATGGTGGTTGGAAGCAACGTTCGGTTTATGCCATTGACAAAAAGCGATGCCCGGCAACGGTTAAATGTCGCAGTGAGTCGTGCTCGCAATCAACTTCGCCTCTATCACTCAATCGATTTGGATCACCTGCATCCACAGGATTTGCGACATCGTTTATTATCGTATTGCCTGAATCCAATGCATGAAAATGAAATCAATAGCGCGATGGAAATGAACGGTCAATCCGAATTGGAAGGGGATGTATTACAACGAGTGGTAGCAGAAGGGTACCGTGTAACCCCTCATGTAAAGGTAGGGCATGAACGATATTTTATTGATCTGGTGATTGAGGGTCAGTATACCCGCCTTGCTGTGGAATGTGATGGTGATCAATGGGATGACATCGATTCCTTTGGATATGATCGGATGCGGCAAAAAACCTTAGAGCGAGCCGGCTGGACCTTTTGGCGCATTTGTGGCAGTCAATTTTATCGTGACCCGGAAAAGGCACTGGAGCCTTTATGGATGAAATTGAGGGAGATGGGTATTGAGAAGCAACCCGTACACCAAATCTAAATAGAAGGCCGCTGAATCATTCATTCAGTGGCCTTCTTGTTGTTTGTCCAGTACGGAAAAAAGGGTGCGCTTATAGAAATCGGTGCGATCGAACTCCCCTCTTTTTGAAGGGGAATCCTCCATGTAGCCCCTGGTTGGATCGCGTAATGATAACCTTTACTAAAATCAGCAGGGTCTTCGTACTTGTGAATGAGGGTGTTGTCTCCGATGTTAAGGGAGTATTGGTTGGGATGAAGAACGTTGACACCATGGATGCGGTACGTGGTATTCGATTTTGTGTGGTTATTAATATAGATCCATTGTCCAATCAGAGAAGATGGATGCTGAATGGGGTGTCTTGTTTTGACAATGAGTTCGTTAGCTCCTGCTAACGAGTGTGTAAAATCAAGGACAGTACCTTGAATGGCAGCATGGGGGAGGTGGAGTAAATTTTTATGCTGCCATTGTAGAATCGTGCCGTCATTCATATAGGCGTAAATCGGTTGTCCGTTTTTGGTCGAGACATAGCCGAAAAATCCACGGAAGGTAAAGGGACCCACCTGATAGATGGAGTGGGCATCGAGTGAGTTAAATAGGGTATCGATGCGTCCATTCCTCAGTTGAATCTGAAGAGCAAAGGTGACTGAGCTATGTTGAATGGGTTTTCCATTCTTCCGTATAGTGAGTGGCCGAATATGCTCGATTTGTCGATGGTTTGTATAGGGTTCGATGACGGATACAAATTGACTGGTTAACGGATCTCCACAACGCTGAGCGATTAAATAACGCAAATGGTTTGGATTCCCGGGTAAGTGGGGAGGGTAACCATTCGCAAGGGCAACTTCATGGACTGGGGTTAACATGGTGAGTCGAAGGTGATGATCTTCTTTTTTAGGGAGGATGTGCCAAGTATCCTTGATTTGCCAATCAATAAAATAAGGAGATCGCGGCTTTGGATCTCGTGCGACACGATCAAGGTAATGAAACCCGCTTCCTTTATAGCTCCATCCGGAGGGCTGGTTGTTTTCTTTGTGACCATAGGGGATGTCAGCGCCTGCATAGCTTCCAGTATGTTGGGGCTGTAAGTGTAGTCCCCCTGTGGTTACGCGCCCTTCAGCTCCATGGAAACTATAATGATGACGATGCCCTCCTTTAACCCTAAACCAATCGATCAGATACGAATGGGTAGGATCGATGTCGACCATGGCCAGTGTTCGACGATATCGCTTGGTTTGCGGATAGGCTTTGGGAACATCCACATCAATTAACTGAATGGGTGGTTTTCCATCGAAGTGATGGGTAATCCCATGAGTTTGCTGGGTTTGGGGTTGTTGATTAACCATAACGGTATTGTGACTTATGGTGTTTGCTACCCATTCGGTACGGTTTTTTAGGTTGAGCGGGTACCCAAGATCGGGGGAAAGATCAAGGCCACTATCATGGATACCGATATTTAAAGTATCGCGATGTCCATGTCGATGAATGGCATTCTCGCCATAGTACATCCAAACCTGATGCTTGTGTTGGGGAAAGGAGTATGACGAAGCCTGATCTTGAATGGTTAAACAGTCGAGACCTAGACCAAAGCCTGAAGCAGAAGGGTTTTTGCCGATGTTGTGAAAGGTAAGGGAATGGTGCCCTTTTGTGAGAGCGAAGGATCCCAGTGGGAGGGTAATCACTTGGGAATCACTCCGATAAAAATCCATCTGCCTGATCGACTTCCCATCTAAGCGGATGTCGAAAACGCCTTGATTGGTGGCATGGAGTAGGGAAAGCGTTAGGTATTGATTGCCGGTTTTTGGTACTGAGAAAGAAAAGGTGATTTGGGCACCGGGGTGCTCGGCAGGCATCTGAACCCCTTCGCTATCGTCGAAATAATTCTCGGGTATATGGAAGGCTTCTGGAATATGTTTAGCCAGAGAATCATTTCGTAAATACAATGCTCCTTGGTGATGGATAATCTCTGCGCTTTTTTTTGTAATCGGCAGGTGACTGAAGGGAAGTTGAGTTCCCGTCGTTGAACCACTCTCCTTTCCTGAACGTAGAGCGGTAAAGCCAAATCCCGATAATTGGACGCTTTTCGGGTGAAAGGGCCCCTGAGTCATGATGGTATGGCGAATTTGGCGCATGGTTTCATCGGGTTTTCCAGAAAAAATATCGCCATGTAATCCGTCGAGAGAGTTTCCGTTCAAATAATGAGCGGCTTGTGCATAGAGGGGCTGATGATATTTAGCAAAGGCTTTCACATATTCTTCCGCTGAGCCAAGTAATACCGGGTTTCCGGTCTTAAAGGAATCGCCAATCGCCGGTGTATGATGTTGAAGAATAAATGGCCAACGAGTATCATGCATTTTTTTAAATTTAAGGTGCTGATAAAGGTCAGCTTCAGGGTACCGGTCATACCCCTCGAGAATCTCGGCGATGCTGGTGATCTGGGTCAGCCAATAGGAATTGTATTGGGTCGAGGGCTCATCACCGAATCCATCGTGATCAACACGATTCATTAAGGTTGGATAAACATCCCCACCGGTTATATGTGGCCATGGCCATGGTGAAAATGAACCGGCTTTAAAAATCCAGTCAATCCAAGTCTTTGATGTTATCGGATCATCAAGAACGACAGCGGCCATGGCTAATGCGCGTTGATGCATACCAAAATTGCCGCGGATTTGTGCTTTTTGAATCCCAAGAAAGATTTGTCGAACCAGACCATCCTCGATATTTTTACAAATTTGTGCCCCGGAATTTTTGGGGTTTTTGAGATGATATTGTTTGGCTTTCTTCGATAAGAAATGTTTGACCCGAGGGGAATTCATATGGGGGAAAAAAGCATCATAGGCAGCGACATATTCGGTGACAGCAGTGGCTTCCCAAATGCTCCCTCTAATCTTGCCTTGTCCCGTGCCGCCACTGGCATTTAAATAGAGGGAGGAATCGTAGTCAGCTAGATTCATTGCTGGATAGACATCTGCGATTCGATCAAGAAGAATGATACCCGCATCAGCATATTGGTCATCCCCGGTATAAAGGTAAGCATCTCGAAATGCTCGTAGTGCAGTATCAATCATGCCACCATGCCAGATATGCCAATGATTATAGTAGGCGATAAAGGTCCAACGGTCACCATGTTCGTCTACCCATCCTCTCCCATCATCCACTCCCCACTTCTCGCCCTTTTCAGGGTAAAGTTCATTTTTTAAAAAATGTGGGTTTGCTCGCTTGCGGTCGAAGATGCCATGCTCGTCCAATCCGCTTATATAGTAGGAGGCAAAATCGTTGGTAGGAAAACGATAACCACTGGATGGATCCTTTAGTTTCCAGGGATCTTGATCAGACTCAGCGATCCATCCGCGGTATCCATAGCGATCATTTAATTTTTTGCCTGTGATGGGAGATCCTTTTTCCATATTGACTGCATAGCTACGGGGAAGCGTTTGGGGAGTGATGGTTGTCCAAAGCTTTTCGAACCCCCAACCCAGATAATGATTGGCCTCATGAACCGCATTATCCCGGATTCTTTGTGCCCATTTATAACGCTTAATGTTGTGTCGAGCATGTGCGATCTTAGTTGGTGTGTAGTAAGTCGCTCGTGTTTTGGTGGCTACAACCGCGGTAGAAGTAGGGAATGTGGGAAGGAAAGTAAGGCCCGGTATCGTTAAGAGTAAGAGACGGAGGATCCAAATATTCATGCTTTAGGCTCCTTCAGGTAAAAAGTCCTGTCCTATGATCAATAATCGTAATATTATGTATTAGAGTGGGAGATGGGTATGATCAATTGAAAATTGAATGACGGCATGGTTCTACTCCATACAATTTTTAAAATACAGGAGGAATCCGTCATGACTCAATTTAATGTGAAAACCTTTGGTGCAAAGGGAAATGGCACCGCAGATGATGCCCCTGCTATTCAAAAAGCGCTAACGGCGGCGCGAGAGGCTGGTGGAGGGACTGTTTTTGTTCCAGGTGGTATCTATAATGTGGGCAACCTTCTTAAAATTTATGATCATACTACCCTGGAATTGGATAAAAATGCGCTGATTCGTCGTCAATCTGATGCCAGTGTCATGATTATAAATGGAACCAATGGGCAAGGTGGATATCTGGGAAGTCAAGATATTGAAATCATTGGCGGGACATGGGATGCCAATATGAAGCTCAATACAATTTCATGTACCGTGATCGCTATCGGACATGCGACTAACGTACGTGTGCGTGATACAAAAGTGCTGAATGTGTACAATTGGCATGGGGTTGAGTTGAATGGGGTGAATCGGGGAGAAGTGAGCCGGTGTCTATTTAGCGGCTTTACCCTCACCCGAAAATGGAGTGAAGCGATACAGCTCGATATCATGATATCAACGGATGCCTTTCCTTGGTTTGGTCCCTATGACAATACGTATTGTCGGAACATCTTAATTGAAGGATGTGCATTTACCAGTGATTGGTATCGGGGAATCGGGAGTCATTCAAAGGCGGAGGATGTCTATCATGCACATGTCCGGATTATCAATAACCATTTTGAATATTTGGCGGGCTCCGCAATCGAAGCTTACCGCTATCGACATGTTTCCATCCAAGGGAATACCTTCTCAAAAGTGGAGACGGGAATTCATCTACGAGATTCCGCTTATTTCTCCATTGGTGGGAATAGCATACGGTATCCGGAGAAAGATGGAATCCTTCTAACCGGTTCATTTGGAAATTCAATTGTGGGTAATGTTGTACGAGGTGCAGGTGGAGCGGGAATTTATGTGGATGCCAATTCTGAACGGAACAACCTGTTAGGGAATGCCTTCACTGACTGTGCCAATGGTGGAATTGTAGACAGAGGAAGCAAAACCACAAGGAGTGGGAACCGTAACAGGTAGATCTGTCATAAAGAGAAACAATTTATTCCTGTTTACCTTTTTTGTGTAAAGAATAAATTCAAACAAAAAAAATTTGATTTTCTGCTATTTAGGGCTTGTGTTTTTCATGGATCTCAGTATATAATAGGTCTTGCGGTGATCGAAACGGCTAGGGTGCTTGAACGAACGACATGTATTTTGGTTGATATCTACACCGCACAAATTTTACGGGGTGTGGCTCAGCTTGGTAGAGCACCTGCTTTGGGAGCAGGGGGTCGCAGGTTCGAATCCTGTCACCCCGACCATATAGGTTGGAAAAAACGAGTCCGAGTGGGCTCGTTTTTTGTTGTGCATTCCATAACTTGAATTTGCTATTCTACTCTTCTTGGAAGGGAATGACGGTAACCGTGAAGGTACCGGTACTGGTATTTTGGTTGGTGTCTATCGCGTTACAGGTCACGATCGTGGAGCCAATAGGGAAGAAGGTCCCGGAAGAGGGCGTGCATGTGATGGTAATGGGGCCCGGGCAATTGTCTGTTGCGTTGGGATCGGGGTAAGTCACGATGGTACCAATCTGGTTATCGGCGGTGACTTCAATATCATTGAGACCCGAGAGAACGGGGGGCTCGGTATCGATGACTGTGACGGTAAAGGTGCACGTTTCAATATTGGTGGGGTCGATATCACTTGTTGCGGAACACATAACGAAAGTTGGAGAGCCGACAGGAACTGTATCAGGGGTACATAGGGTGGTTACATTGGTGCATTGCGCGGTGGTTGGAAGGGGGACGGTCCCTTTACAGGTGCCTGGATCATTTTCCAGGGTAAGGTTGGGGCAAGTGAGCGGGTTGACGCAACTGTTAAGTAAGACAGAGATGATTAGATCATCACTATTGGCAACTGCCACATCAAGGCTTCCATCCTGATTAAAGTCCCCTAGGGTAATTCCTTGAGGGCTCATTCCAACAGCGAAGGTGGTCTGGGTGCTAAAGAGTCCGGTTCCATCACCTAATAACGCGGATACGGAATTGCCGCCACTGTTCGTCACGGCTAGATCCAGATTCCCATCGCAATTAAAGTCCCCTGTGGTAATTCCATATGGGGTATCGCCGGCGGCAAAGGTAGTTTGGGTGCCAAAACCTCCAGTCCCATCGCCCAATACCACGGATACAGTATTATCGTCACTACTAGCAACTGCCAAATCGAGATTTCCGTCGTGATTAAAGTCCCCTGTCGTAATTCCTTGGGCGGTATCTCCGATGGGAAAGGTGGTCTGAGTGTCGAAGGAACCCATCCCATCCCCTAATAGAATGGATACCGTATCATCACTTAAATTGGTAACCGCTAGATCCAGGTTCCCATCCTGATTAAAGTCCCCAGTAGTAATAGCGAATGGGGATCCACCCACATCAAAAGTGGTTTGAGTACCGAAGGAACCCGTCCCATCTCCCAATAGTACCGATACGTTATTATCATTAAAATTAACGACGGCTAGATCCAAGTTGCCATCGTGATTAAAGTCCCCGATCGTGATCAGGTTCGGGGCACCACCAACGTCAAAAGTGGTTTGAGTGCCGAAAGAGCCGGTTCCATCCCCCAATAGTACCGATACGTTATTATCAAGCCCATTGACAACCGCTAGATCCAGGTTCCCATCGTGATTAAAATCCCCAGTGGAGATTCCAACTGGGAAATCTCCAACAGCAAAGGTTGCCTGAGTACCAAAGGAACCCATCCCATCGCCTAATAATACGGATACGGTACTATTACTTCCATTGGTAACGGCCAGGTCCAGATTGCCATCCTGATTAAAATCCCCGGTGATAAGGTCTTGTGGTCTACTTCCAACGGCAAAGGTACTTTGGGTAAGAAACGAAGGACAAACCATTTTTTCATCATCCTTTTCTATTGAGAGGGGTACTTTAGTTGTTATTCTCATAGAGATGAGTATTAGGATCGTTGCTGGTATACGTTATGGTACGTTGTAGCGTAACAAGGGTGTCAGGCATCATGGATATGCAGGGTGATATTGATCTGTAAGGATGACAGCGAAGGATAAAGGATTGAAGAGGAATATTGCCATCGGTTGAGATCGATGCAGCGATGGGTGTCGGCCTGCATTTTGGTTCATTTGTGGGGTGAAATGGTCTTTGTCAGCCAGAAAAGCGAATAACATAGAAGGATAACAGGAGTAGTTATGTGAATTATCTAACGGAGTCAATTTATACAAAAAAGGGGATGGATTGATGAAGGAAGAGATGAAGGTGAATGAAAAGAACACCAGCGATATGGGACTCGCATCGATGACGAAAAATTTTGCAGCGTATAATCTGTGGGCCAATACACAGTTGATTGCGTGGCTGCGTTCAAAGCCTGCAGAGAAAATGGAACGGGAAGTTCCATCGAGTTTCCCGACCATCAAGCTTACATTGCATCACATCCTTCAGGTTGAAACCTTTTGGCTGTCGGTGTTAAAACAAGAACCGATCCAATTAACCCAAGAAGAATATACGGGCACGATGGAAGCGTTATATACGAACCTGATGCAACAATCAAAGGAATTAGCCAGTTATGTAGATGGGTTGACGGAAAGTGAAATCAGACGAAATTGTCATGTGGAGACACCCTGGTTTAATGAGACAAAGCCCTTGTGTGAATTTGTTCTTCAAATTATGAATCATGGTACATACCACCGTGGACAAATTGTAACGATGGGACGGAATGTCGGATTGACGGATGCGCCAATGACCGATTTTAATTACTACATTTTCTACGGTAAATCAAAGGCGTGAATGGTAAAGGAATTGTCTATGAACGCAAAAAGAGACGGATTCCCTAGAGGAAATCTGTCTCTCTGTGATTTTTTAGAAGGTGACAGGAATGCCTCTGCTTTGTACCCATCTCCCTGATACGTAACGCGATTAGGATTAGGTATCGCAGGTGACATTTAAAACTCGTAAAGCGGTAATCTTATTGATGGGGATCGTCGTTACAGCGAAGACTCCCTGTGGGTCTAAATGATAGACTTGGATTGCTTCTCTTGAGACCCCTCTCACTAATCCGTTGGTATTGACAGTACTACCCGTTGAACTTAGATAAACGACGCCAACAGCAACCCCACAAACGAGAGATTGAGCAATCTCTTTTATGTTCGCACTGCTAATTTTTATTTTCTTTTTCATGGGTTCCTTTTTCAAAAAAACCTCTCCTTCAACCTACACAACCATCAGGTACAACATCGGGCTCTTTGTACCATTCATTCATAGGATGTCATATTATATGAATCGGATTGGAATGTGTTACTAGAATAAGAGATGAGGTTTCGGATTCAATGAATGATAGGATGATTATACATAAGGGAGATATTGCTCGAGCAGTGTTGACCAGGTAAGTTCTTCAATCTCCCAAGTAGGGTCATTGACGACGTTGCTGATGGCTCCAGATAATAAAAACCCTTCTGCGAGTGATTCTGTATAAAAGAAAAAGCGGCTATCCGCATCGGTCTCAGTAGGGACAGAGAAGGAGAGAGGAGGGAGGGAAAAGCCTTTACCTATGGCTTTCATCACTGCCTCTTTTCGCGTCCAGATGCGATAAAAAGCCTTTTGTTTCTCTTCATCGCTCCTTTGCTGTTGAATATAGGAGATCTCATTCTCAACAAATACGGTTTTCATCACGCCAAGATGATCTTCATGGGTACCCTCGACATCAATGCCTACTTCACATTCGGTTGTCACGGCACAGGCTAAAAGGCCATGGGTATGGGAGAGATTAAAATGGACGGAAGGTTGGCTATTTTTTGTGAGAAACAGTTTGCCATATTCGTTTTTACAAAACGTGATTTCTTCAGGGTGAATGCCGAGTCGTGAGCTTAGCGCGGACTTGAGCAATAGCCGACCAAGTAGAAATTCTACTTTCTTGTGATCTACTTTGTAACGATGGAAAACCCCCTTCTCTTCATCTGTTAATAAAGATAGGTAGGGAATGAGATCCTGGATCGGTATTAAAGGGAGTTTGACATAAGATACTTCAATGAGATGGCTCATAAATGTGTTCCTTTCCCGTTAGGCGGAACTTGATTGGTGGTTCGATTGTATTTTGAAAGGGGATCGTGGGTATGGATAACTGATCAAACCTTTCTTTGATTCTAGTTTATATGAAAAGACGGTGGGATCGAAAGAACCGTATCCTTTTTGAGAAAAGGATACGGTTCTTTGTGCGAGGTGAGTTAGATTTTTTTAAGTTGAATAAAGGTAGATAATTTATGGGTGCTCGAAGGGATATCAAAGGTCGACTGATGAAATACGAGATGCCCATCAGGTCGGATGACAATCAGATGTCTCTCCCTCATGCCGATTTTGTTAGCAGCTTCATTTTTTAAGTCAAAAAGGGTGGGGAGCTGATTGTCATAGTTGGTAGGGTTTCCTGCGCGGGCAACTAAGAAAGGAGTGATAAGATCGCCGAATTGCTCGCGTATGGCTTGTGCCCAAGCATTTGCATCGGAGAGGGTCGATTGATCAGCTACCTCGGTATATAGAAGAGCAAGAAAGCGATGTTGTTGCAGGAGAGAGTGTAAGCGTATTTCTTGATAGTCTCTATCGAGAAAATGAATATGGGGAATGCGGTCACCTGCTTGTAAAGCCGTAAATGCAAGCGAATGATCCGTTTGAGTCGCAATGTGAGGAGCCGATCGATAGGAGATCGATAGGTTGGACAAATTGTTGATGAATTTTTTCTGCACGATGGGGGTGGATAAAGCACCAATGCCAAGCCAATTGCGAAATAGCGTCCAAGGGGGTTTGATGGTCATCGTTTTCAGGGCTTGTGTGGTTGTTTTAATAATTTGCTGGGCAACGGGGTAGCGTTCGGTATGGTAAGTATCGAGGAGAGAGGGGGGCGCTTGGTGGGAAAGAACCAGTGCCAGTTTCCAGGCGAGATTGGAAGCATCTTGTAGTCCAAGATTCATCCCTTGACCACCGATGGGATTATGGATATGGGCGGCGTCTCCCAAAAAGAAAGTCGAGCCCGTGCGGTAGGATGGGATTTGGCGATGGTCAGTTCCAAACCGAGCGAGCCAACGGGGTTTTGATAGGCGAAAACGTCCAGGTAATAGATGATCGATTTGGTTTTGTAATTCTTCCAGGGGTAGTTCTTTATGATGGGATTGATCCATTTTGGAAAAGTCAATGGTAATGACGCGGAAATGCCCTTCTTTAAAGGGGAAGAATGCGGCGATTCCCCGTTCGGTTAAAAACGCGTTTAAGTAGCCGTGTTCGAGTCCTTCAATGGATACATCCCCTAGTGCGAAGGAAATGTTGTCCTTCTTCCCTAGAAAGGAGATTCCCAGTGCTTTGCGGACGGGACTATGGGAGCCGTCGCATGCTAATACATACCGTGCTTTGATTTGTGTGGTTCCTTCTGCATGATTCACAGTAGCTGTGACCCCATCTTCTGTTTGAGAAAGTTGGTTGAGTTCCCATTGGCGTTGGACAGTCACCTCATGATGGTTTAAATGTTCTTCAAGAATGCGTTCCGTTTCCGATTGTGGGAGGGTACATAAATAAGGGAAACGGCTATCCAATTGGGAAAGTTCTACGGTGACGGTCCCAGCCTTCTCTAAATGGAATTTCGCTCCTGGAAGTAGAAAAGATTGTTTAATAAAGGTTTCAGCCAATCCCAAACGATCCAAAGCCTCAAGGGAACGGGGTTGGATACCGAGTGCTTTGGAGTAAATGGAGGGAGCCTCTCTTTTCTCGATGATGGTAAAGTCCACCCCCCCGTGCAACAGCTCATTGGCAGCCATTAACCCGGTTGGTCCAGCGCCAACAATTAATACATCCGTCGTTTGTTCAGAATGTACCAATGGAAAAACCCCTTTCCTAAGCAAGCAATCGCTATCATTGTACCATATATTTACAAGTGATTGCTCACTCAAAATCGTAATATACAAGTTGGGTGATGGACATTGAGAATCATGAGGATATCGGAAAATATCAAGGTAAGAATATTCAAATTACGTGATGTCTTACACTTATTTTTCACATTGGGAATACGTATGGGCGTATAGTTTGATCAGCCACACTGGTTCAACGGGGACGGTATTCTAGGCCTTGTCTCTCCCATTCATAGCCCATCGATTTTTTATTAGTGGAAAGGATGAAGTGAAATGGTCTGTCCAGCGTTCGGTCCCCAAACCACTTTTGCAACGGGAAATAACCCAGTTACTATCGTTACTGGAGACTTTTAATCATGATGGAAACCTTGATTTAGCGGTCCCCAATATTTTAGATGATACGGTATCGGTATTATTGGGAGATGGGGCGGGTTCCTTTGGCACCCAGACCACCTTTGTAACAGAGAATAGTCCGAATGGAATTACTACTGGAGACTTTAATCACGACGGAGCCCTTGATTTGGCAATTACCAATATAGGTGATGATACCATCTCCGTCCTACTTAACAGTTGTGTCAACCCGTTTATCTGCTCCGACCTCACATTGGAAAATGATCCTGGGACCTGTGAAGCGACGGTTCCCCTTCCAACCACCACGCAATGCCCCAATGTGACCACTGTTTGTAATCCCGATACGGTTCAAGTAGGCCCTCCTACGCCGGTTACGTGTACGGCCACGAGCGATATCGACCCGACGAATTCCGAAGCGTGTACGTTTACCGTCACAGTCAAGGATATAGAACCCCCAGTTCTCTCAGGCCTCAATGATACTGAAATCACAGCCGATAACGATATTGGAACCATTGTGACTTATCCCGATCCCACTGCGACGGACAATTGCCCAGGAACGATTACCATTACCTGTACGCCCCCCTCCGGCTCCTTCCTCCCCATTGGTACCACTGTTACTTGTACCGCAACGGATAGCAACGGTAATTCCAGTACCGGTACGTTTACTATCATGGTGATCCCTTTTCAAGAAGAGTAGTAGTCAGGGAAGCATTTCTAAGCTTCGTTCGAATTGAGATCGACGCGTGAACGTAACGGTGATCAAAAGTCCTATCGAAAAAAACAGAAAATGTACCATCCTGATGGTTAAACGTACCCAAATGAATCCTTTGTTCATGGAGCGTAACTCGATGTCAATCAAAGTACGTAGCCCCTATGCCAATGGAGCCATTTCGGAGGAAGTTGGGTGGGTATTATATCCCGCATAAAGTGAAGCATGGAGATAAATTGGAATAGATAAGGTGAATTACTATATATAGTTGGCGTCAGAAGCGTAATGGTCAGTTATTTACTCCCGACGGTATGATGGTTATGGGGAGTTAGGGGGAGGGGCTTGTGTGGAAGGCGGTCGTTACTCTCACCTCTTCTCCTGTGCCTTTATTTTTAACGGTGGGTGGAAGTTGTCATTGCTTGCGAGTGCAACTTCATACCGAAGTGAGATCAAACAAATAGGTGATGCCAGACACTCCTTTTGATCATACGTTATAGGAAGTGGTGAATTCGCACAGTTTAATTATCCATATGGTTTCAACGGGGATGGCATTCTGGATCTTACGATTCCCATACACATTTTATTTTATAGGAGGGATGAAGTGAAATGGTTTGTCCTGCGTATGGTCCCCAAACCACTTTTCCCGTAGGCAGTAACCCGGCGGGAATCACGACTGGGGACTTTAATCACGACGGAAACCTGGATCTGGCTGTTACGAATAGTGGTGAAACTAGTATATCCGTGTTACTGGGGGATGGAGCGGGTTCCTTTGGTACCCAGACTACCTTTTCCGTAGGCAGTGGCCCGGTTGGAATCACGACTGGGGACTTTAATCACGACGGAAACCTCGATTTGGCGGTTGCCAATTCTGGTGATGCTACGGTCTCGGTGTTATTGGGAGATGGAGCGGGTTCCTTTGGTACCCAGACTACCTTTTCCGTAGGCAGTAGCCCGCTTGGAATCACGACTGGGGACTTTAATCACGATGGGAACCTGGATATGGCGGTTACCAATTCTGGTGATGCTACGGTCTCGGTGTTATTGGGAGATGGAGCGGGTTCCTTTGGCACCCAGACTACCTTTGCGACAGGGACTAATCCGTTTGGAATCACGATTGGGGACTTTAATCACGACGGAAATTTGGATCTGGCGGTTACCAATAATGGGGATGATACCGTCTCGGTGTTACTGGGAGATGGGACGGGTTCCTTTGGCACCCAGACCACTTTTACCGTAGGCGGTAACCCGGTTGGGATCACGACTGGGGACTTTAATCACGATGGGAACCTCGATTTGGCGGTTGCCAATCAGAATGATGCTAGCGTCTCAGTATTATGGGGAGATGGGATGGGTTCCTTTGGCACCCAGGTCACCTTTGCCGTAGGAACTTTTCCGCAAATAATCACGATCGGCGATTTTAATTGCGACGGAAGTTTTGATTTGGCGGTGACTAATTTTGATGATGCTACCGTATCAGTGTTATTGGGAGATGGAGCCGGCTCCTTTGGTCCCCAGGCCACCTTTGCAACAGGTGGTGCTTCGTTTGGAATCACAACTGGGGACTTTAATAGTGACGGAGCCCTAGATTTGGCGACTGCCAATTTAAATAATAGTAACATCTCTGTCTTACTTAACAGCTGTGTCAACCCGCTTACCTGCCCCGATCTTACACTCGAAAATGATCCTGGGACCTGTGAAGCGACAGTCCCTTTGCCAACGAGCGCACAATGTTCCAATGTGATCACTGTTTGTAATCCCGATACGGTTCAAGTAGGCTCTCCTACGTCGGTTACTTGTACCGCCACGAGCGATATCGACCAGACGAATTCCGAAGCGTGTACGTTTACCGTCACGGTCAATGATACAGAACCTCCGGTTCTCTCCGGACTCAATGATATCGAAATCATCGCCGATAACCAGATTGGAATCATCGTGACTTACCCTGATCCCACTGCGACGGACAATTGCCCAGGAACGATTACCATTACCTGTACGCCCCCCTCCGGCTCCTTCTTCCCCATTGGTACCACCACTGTTACTTGTACCGCAACGGATAGCAACGGTAATTCCAGTACCGGTACGTTTACTGTCATGGTGATCCCTTTTCAAGGAGAATAATAGTACTAAACTGTGTTAGTAATTAGAATTTTCGTGCGAGAGTAACGATGATATCCTATTGGGAAATCCGGATGATGTACGATCCTGATTGTTAAAAGAAACCCAAATGAATTCTTTTTCATGGGAGGTGACCCGATATGGATCAAACACTTTTCCCTACGCAAACCTGGGTACCTAGGGTTTCGTAGGGGTTTTAGTATGCTAAGGATAGTTTTAACTTTTGTCTCTACATGCCATTTAATTGTGAGGGAATCGTTTTGATCCTCTTGTGTGTGATCTTTACCGTTCCTTTATTTTTTTATTTGATACTTGTCGTTGTCATCGCATAGGCGATTCTCCTCCGCAGGATAGATCATACGAAATACGCATGCCTGACACTCCTTTAGAACCCTGGCATACGTTATAGGGGGCAATCTGTGCATGATTTGATCACCCATACTGATTTATACGGGGACGGAGGTGGGATTCGATCCTACTCTTACCCTAGACATAGCCCGTCGAGTTTTTTAATGGGAAGGGTGAAGTAAAATGGTCTGCCCAGCGTTTGGTGTCCAAACCACTTTTGTTACTGAGAATTTTCCGGATTTGATCATTACCGGAGACTTTAATCATGACGAAACCCTTGATTTGGTGGTGACTAATTTTTTTAGTAATACCGTCTCGGTGTTATTGGGAGATGGGACCGGCTCCTTTGGTCCCCAGACCACCTTTGCAGTAGGGACTCGACCACAAGGGATCGCTACTGGGGACTTTAATCACGACGGAAAACTTGATTTGGCAGTAGCCAATCGGGGTGATGATACCGTCTCGGTATTATTAGGGGATGGAACTGGTTCCTTTGGTACTCAGACCACCTTTGCTGTTGGAGATAACCCCTTCGAGTGTATCACTGGAGACTTTAACCACGACGGGAACCTGGATTTAGTAGTGACTAATTTTGATGATGCTACCGTCTCGGTGTTATTGGGAGATGGAACCGGCTCCTTTGGTGCCCAGACCACTTTTGGAACAGGGGATGGCCCGGCGGGTATCACGACCGGGGACTTTAACCACGATGGGAACCTGGATTTAGCAGTGACTAATTCGGAGGATGATACCCTCTCGGTGTTATTGGGAGATGGAAGCGGTTCATTTGGTGTCCAAACCACTTTTGTAACAGGGGATCGACCAATTGGGATTACAACTGGGGACTTTAATCACGATGGAATCCTTGATTTGGCAGTTGTTAATCAGGTTGATAATTCCGTCTCAGTGTTATTGGGGGATGGAACTGGTTCCTTTGGTCCCCAAATCACTTTTGCCGTTGGGAGTATCCCCCAAATCATTACCACCGGGGATTTCAATTGCGATGGCAATCTCGATTTGGCGGTGACTAATTTTTTTAGTAATACCGTCTCGGTGTTATTGGGGGAGGGGACCGGCTCCTTTGGCACGCAAAGCGCCTTTGTTGTTGAAGGGACCCCGTTTGGGATTACCACCGGGGACTTTAATAGCGACGGAACCCTTGATTTGGCAGTTGCCAATGTACAAAGAAATACCGTTTCCATCTTACTTAACAGCTGCGTCAACCCTCTCACATGCCCCGACCTCACATTGGAAAACGATCGCGGGACCTGTGAAGGGACGGTTCCCCTCCCAACTACCCCCCAATGCCCCAATGTGACTACCGTTTGCTCCCCTGTGACGGTAACAGTCGGCACTCCAACGTCGGTTACATGTACTGCTACCAGTGATATCGATCCTGGCAATACAGAAACCTGTACGTTTACCGTCACAGTCAATGATACGGAGCCCCCCACTCTCTCGGGCCTCAATGATATCGATATCGAAGCTCATAACAATATCGGTACGATCGTCACTTACCCCGTCCCTATCGCTACCGACAATTGCCCAGGAACGATTACCATTAAGTGTACGCCCCCCTCCGGATCCTTCTTCCCCATCGGTACCACGACCGTCACTTGTACGGCCATCGACAGCAACGGCAATTCCAGTACCGGTATGTTCACCGTCAGCGTGATTCCCTTTGAAGAAGAGTAGCCATGAAGGTATCATCTCTAAATGTTGTTAAGAATTGAGCTCTTGTGTGTGAGCATAACGATAATGAAAAAACCGATTGTGACGATGAATACGCTCCTTTGGGGCGTTTTTGAGCATTTCAAGCCAGGTGTTTTTTCTATGCTGAATGCTTGGATTAGCAGGGAGAGATAAGGTGACTGGAAGTATTCAGCTGGGTGGGTCCGCAAAATGGGAGTTGGGAAGTCGATTAGATGGGTAGAAGTTGAAAGTGAATCAGTGGCAGGGATGTGTACTCCGTGTTGTGATGATTCATTGGACATGAAGCGGGAGGAGCGATACTGATGGAGGATCTGGTCCAGGAGTGCCGGCAGCCAGGGAATAGAAGAGGGATAGAGAGGCGAGCAGCATACCAACGTGAACGTCCGATTGACCCGAATCACTTTCAAAGATATGCGCTCCGCTCCGCATTTTACAAAGAAGAAGTTCAGGAGATTGGTGAATGGAAACAATGGCGAATCGAAGATGCTTTATCGGGTCTGACGAAGTTGGAACGGGATGAATATATGATGAAGGTGGGCCAGGGTTTTTCAATGGGGACTATTGTGGCATATATGGGGGATAGCAAGAGTTCTGTTCAGGTTATGATGAAGAGGGCAGAGCAAAAGATGATGAGGCAAAAAGAGACAAGCCTATTCCTTGTGGGATAGGCTTGTCTCTTTTTGTCTATTTTCACTAAGTGATACGCGCTATATAATATGTTACTATAATATAGATCATAATTATAGAGGTGATACAATATGGGAAAAAGAAGTGGAACTTATAATTTAGAAACGTATATTGAAAGATATTTATCCATAGAGTTGATTATGGGGAGCATTATAGTTCTGTGGTACATTCTTTCCTATTATTACCAAGTTGGTATTCTTGCTTATTATAATATACCGTCAAATTTTATTAATGTTGAATTAAAAATGTTATTCATTCCGGAACTCGGTTACTTTACATATCTGGGTGTGTGTGTAATTTTCTTTATATTTAGTTACACTACATTACTTCTCCCCTTTAATAACTTTAAAGTTAAATCAAGTTGGAAATTGAAAATATCAAAATCCATTGCTAGTATAATAGTATATGTATTATTGCCCCCGTATTTTTTAAGTATGTCAACTAATGACCTTAATCAATTTACGGAATATTATATAAAATTTTTAATTATAGTTATTTTAACATTTCTATATACGTATTGTTCTAGTTATGTATTGCACTTTACTTACTATTTATTCAAACACAGAAAGAGGAGTTTGAAATATAAGAGCATAAAATCGTTGGTAAAATCAAGACATGTGAAAGAGGCTTTGATAGAAAGAGGGAGTTCTACTACTGTTTTTATTAAGTACACTGGCTTGTTTGTTTTTTATATATGTTTACTTTGTACATCAGCTTATTTATATGGATATAGTTATATATCTTCATCAGAAAGTGAACATTATATAATAGATAGTCCGAATAAATATAAAAACAGATTAGTTGTCGATAGTTATAATGATTCGTATATTACATTGCCCATTAAGCAAATAAAAAAAGATAATAGTCTTACTGTTGAATCAGAAATTAAGCTAATTAAACAAGAGGATGCAAAAATTAAGTTGGTAGAAACAGGGAAAATAAATGTTAACACGAGATTAAATAATATAAATCAGAAATAGACATAGTAAAATGATTGAATTTAAACTTAGATTGTCATACAATGGCCAACTAATAGTGAGGGAAGCTATCCTATCTTCCCTTCCGATATTCTTAAACATAATAATTTAGAAGATCGTAGTAGCTAATAATTAACCCCCAGGTAGCCAGTATTTCTTTTCTTTGATTGTATAGCTTATTGATTATTTCTTCTTTAGTTTTTAAAACTGCATGATGTATCGCCCTATGGCAATTCGGGCATAGAGAAATAATGTTACCTGGAACATCTAAACTACAAGAGAATAGGTCTTGTTTATTCAGAGGTATGAGGTGGTGAGCTTCTACAAAATTCAAACTTGAACTCCTTGAAATAAATGTTGCATGACTAGAATCAACCTCACATTGAAATTGTGCTTTTGATAAAGCTTCCTTTGCAAATTGAGGATTTCTAACCCAAGATGTGTGATTCGCTGTGATTCTATGGGGTATAGGTTGTGGTACTGAGATAGATTTTGATAAAGGATCTCTTTGAATTTCTTCCTGATAATGTACGTCATCTAATTCATTGTTAAACTTAAATCTATTGGGATTTTCAATTATTTTTGGTTCTATAATAAGTGGGTTACCCATATAACCCTTCATTTCTCGATAAACTCCAAGTAAGTTACGGAGATCATTAATTAATGTAGGTTGATCAGGTAGAAATTCTTGAGAATAAAATTTTCCGCATATATGTCCCAGTTCATATGCTTTTCCCCTGTTTAGTTTACAATGCAGGTCAATGTTTTCAAAAGAGAAATCATTTAAACATGAACGGAGTGCATCTCTCCAGATATGAACGGACTCTTTTATTTTTTCTCGTCCTTCTTTAGCTCCATAGGTTTTCTCATAATATGTCCAACCTTGATTCAAAGAAATGTAGACTCCACTCATATCTGCTCTAAAAAGGTAAACGATATAATAACCTTTGGTGGGGGTTTCGGTGATATCTTTATCAAGTATTGCTGCCCAGGGTATTTCGGCCCATTTACCTTTTCCAGTGGAGCTTAATACAATGTATCTCTCTAGATCGATAGAAGCAGAAGATATAATGTTCTCGATGGCTTCTCCTGTATACCATTTAATGAATGGGTTACTTTTAAATGGGTTTGAAAGCTCTTTTAGATACTGATTCATTGTGGTCTCAAATATGGTTTTCATTATAAATCACTCCTTAACTATAAATTAAAAGAATGAATGTCATATTGGCAAGAGTAATTCCGAAAAGAGATCTATTTGTGTTTCAGGTGACTAAAATAAATTTGATTGAAGTTACACTAAATCTCGATACTATAGCTATTTGTAGCCACCTTCGGGTGTTTTTTCTATGCTGAACACGTAAAGTGACGAATACATCTCTCTTTAAATGTAAAATAGTCCTTTTAGTCTATATTTTCTATAGGTTCATACCAGATAAAATAGTACCACCGACTAATTCTTAGGAAATAGAGGTGGTTATTTGAGGTTTTTAAAATCATTATGGAATGTATTTCGAAGTAAAAAAGGTGCAGAAACGGTTGAGTACGTCATCATTATGTGTCTTGCGGTTGCTTTGGGTGGTGCGCTGGTATCCGCTGTGAAGAGTGAGCCCGTTCAATGTAAGATGAAACAAGTCATTGAACAATCTCTCCCAATGGAATATAGCGGGGATAAATCAGAGTGCGGGGAATTAGC
>NZ_FPAA01000001.1 GCF_900116235.1 Marininema halotolerans
TTGTTGGATACAAACGAAATTGAAACGCTTTGTGCATGGGTTCACCTCCCTTGTACTTAATTATATACGGGGATGGTTAGACTTACGAGAGGGGATAAACGCCCCTCCCTCGTCTAACGCGCCGATTCGTCCCCCACTTGTAGAAGTTCGGAGTATTCTCGGCGCAATTAAGATAATTTTTCTCCCCGTCTTCATGCAATATATAATCATCCGAGTCCACTTTATCAAAGTCTTGAGGCTTAATAACAGTTCCTACATCACTTAATCCCAGTACATCGGATGCTACTTTACCAAACATATTCCTCATCCTCCCATGTATTTTATATCAATGTAATGCCCAACCCATCGTTTAATACACAAGTAAGTATATCATTCCCTACCTTTTTAGTTAAAGGGTAACACCCAAGGGATGAGAGATGATTCCATCCAAAAAAAACAGCCTGTTCGAGGCTGTCAGGGATGGCGATATACAACTGTTCCACAAATTAACGGATTGGTTTTGGGATGATTCATTTAGGTATTCTCCTTATTCTTACGATCCTTTCCCCCTTCTAACACTCGTATATGCCATGTAGGGACCGGTCGTCCAATTGCTGCAACAACGGCTTCAGATTCATCTTTGGCACGTTCTTCCCTCACCCATTGAAAAAAGACAACCCCTAACATCACGCCATAAACAATTTCTTGGATCACCTTCATAATCACCCCGCCCAGCTGTTGATCATCTAAGGGGGATAGGATCGGAAACATTCGTCCACTTTCACTATAGGAAGCAAACAAAAGGTGATCGGCAAAAATAATTAGCGCGCAAGCAGGGGTTAATAACACCCCCGCCCCTGCTATATACGCAAGTTTTCCAATGGGCGTAAGGGTCCCCTCCTCCTGCAACGGATTCATCACCGGCCACCACATTAACGTTGCCGAGAGAATGAGTACGAAATGGGATAGAAGATGAAGAAATTCACTGCTCATCAATTGATCAAATAGAAGAGGAACGTGGTATAGAGAGAATAACCCATTAAAGAAAAACAACGTGATTAAGGGTCGCTTTGCTGGTCGAAAGATCGTTTTTAACCATGGTTCGGAAAAAGCTCTCCGCCACATCCATATCGGTATACCCCGAATTAACAAGGGTGGCATGACAAGATAAAGTAACGATTGTTGAAGCATATGGATACTAAACAATTCATGACCGATTATCACCATGGGACTTCCCAAGCACCCATAGAGAATAAAAAGACCAAGTAAGAAAAGCATCTTCTGACTCGGTGATACAACCTCACCGGCAAACCGTTCGATACCCCACTCACTCGTTAGCACCAAGTAAACCATCCCAAGAAAAATCACAGCAAAATTGAGCCCAAGGTTCCACATATCCAAAATTAAAAATTGACGGATAAGCGCCTCCATGAAAGATGCCTCCCTTTCAAAGGATTACGTCATCATCCCCGCCAGATACACCACCGTGAATATAAATACCCACACAAGATCAACAAAGTGCCAGTAGAGGCTGGCCACGTAAAACTTTGGTGCGGTATGAACCGTAATGCCCTTTCGCCGCCCTTGGATCATAAGGCTTAGTATCCAGAAAAAGCCAAACAGTACATGGCATCCATGGGTCCCTAACAATAGGTAAAAGCTTGACCCAAATGCACTTCCTGTAAAGGTATGACCTTCGTGAACATACTCGGTAAACTCATAGATTTCCAAAGCCAGAAAAGCAGCACCCAACAAAATCGTAAACAGAAACCATCCTAACATCCGCGTGACTTGATTATTTCGCATTGCAGTAATCGCTAACACACTGGTAAGGGAACTCACTAACAAGATCAATGTAGAGGTGGCCACAAGGGGCATCTTAAACAATTCTGCCTGGGTTGGCCCTCCCATATTCGCTCCCTTCAAGGAAAGGTAAGCACCAAATAGGGTCGCAAACAGGGTGGTCTCCGCACCGAGGAAAAGCCAAAACCCTAACACTTTATTTTGTCCCTCGAGCGTTGCTTTCTCAGGTTCTGCAGGAATTCCTGCCACGGTTCCCGGTTTCTCTTCAATCTGCATCAGTGATTCACTCCTTTCTCGCTCAGTTCCAAGGGTTCAATATGATGACCGTGATCTTCTTGGAAGGAGCGGATAAAGAGTGTGGCAATCACTACGATTAATCCAATCGCCCCGACTTCTGAAGTTTGAAAGACAAAACCGAACCCGGAAATGAACAATCCCACTGCCATCACGAAGGGAAGGTGAGAAGCATTTGGCATGTGAATAGCTCCCAGAGGTTCAGATGGTGTCATTTTTTCATTGCCTTCCATCTTTTCTAACCACCATGCATCGACTCCACGTACGAGAGGAAGTTGAGCAAAGTTATATTCCGGAGGGGGTGACGAAATGGTCCACTCGAGGGTACGCCCATCCCAGGGATCGCTTTCTGCAGGGGCTCCCTTTGTTAAGGTCAGTAACACGTTGATCACCATAAAAATCACCCCGATCAACATGAGAAAAGCACCGATGGTGGATAGATAATTACCCAGCTCCAAACGATATCCCGGCGACCAGGTAAACACGCGTCGAGGCATCCCAAACAAACCTAAGAAGTGTTGTGGGAAAAAGGTGAGATGCATCCCTAAAAAGAAGGTCCAGAAGTTCCACTTTCCCAGTTTTTCATTGAGCAATGAGCCAAACATTTTTGGCCACCAATAGTACACCCCAGCCAAGATTCCAAAGACCGTTCCACCCAGGATGACATAGTGGAAATGAGCGACGACAAAGTAGCTATCATGGAATTGAAAATCAGCGGGTGGAACTGCCAACATAATTCCAGTCACACCACCCATGACAAAGGTGACGATAAAGCCCGAGGCATAAAGCATCGCTGTCGTAAAACGAAGGCGACCTCCCCACATGGTAAAAAGCCAGTTAAAAACCTTGATCCCTGTTGGGACAGAGATCGCCATCGTTGCAATGGCAAAGACAGAATTCGCTACATCGCCGAGTCCCACGGTAAACATATGATGGAGCCACACCATAAAACCGAGGAACCCAATTAACACAAGAGCAAATACCATGGAGTGATAACCAAAAATCCGTTTCTTTGAGAAATTGCTCAGCACATCCGAGAAGACACCAAAGGCAGGTAACACAAGGATGTACACTTCGGGGTGACCAAATATCCAAAAAATGTGTTCCCATATAATCACATTCCCCCCGCCCGTCACGCTAAAGAAATTGCTCCCAAAAAGGCGATCAAACATCATCATAAACAGCCCTGCAGTCAGTGGTGGGAAAGCAAACAGGATCAGGGCGGAAGTCACAAAGGTGGCCCAGGTAAACATAGGAAGCCGCAGATAACTCATTCCAGGCGCCCGCATGTTGATAATGGTAACGAGGAAGTTAATCCCGCTCATCAATGTACCGATCCCAGAGATTTGCAATCCAAGTACGTAATAATTCACACCAGGACCTGGACTATAATCAGGGAGCGCTAACGAAGCATAGCTTGTCCAGCCTGCATCAGGTGCTCCGCCAAAGAGCCAGGATATATTCAAAAGCAAGGCCCCAGCAAAGTACATCCAGAAACCAAGGGCATTTAAAAAGGGAAATGCGACATCACGTGCCCCAATTTGAAGCGGTACGACGGCATTCATCAAAGCAAATAATAGCGGCATTGCCACCAAAAAGATCATCGTGGTTCCGTGCATGGATAAAATTTGGTTGTATTCATCCCCCACGAGGAACTTGGCATTGGGAAACATCAATTGGATGCGAATTAACAACGCCTCTAACCCACCTACTGCAAAGAAGAATCCACCACTGATCAAATACAAAATGCCAATTCGTTTATGATCGACGGTGGTAATCCATCCCCATATCGATGATTCTTCCATTCGTTTCACATACCGGCTGGTATATCCCCCAGTAAAAATCCCACCTAAAAACATTGCAAAAACCAGCAAAACAATGATGGTTGTCATCAAGAACCCTCCTTTCTGTTACTGTGAACTTCCTTTTAGACTTTCAAGATACTCAACCAAGGCGTCGATTTGTTTTTTCTCCAAATGGGCAAAGGATGGCATCCGACTACCGGGTTTCACATTTTGCGGATTTTGTAACCATGCCCTTAAATTTTGTGGATTGTTATCCAACACTCCCGCAATCCGTGTACGTTGACCAAAGGCGGTTAACTCTGGCCCTTTCCCACCTAACACCTTGTAACCCCCATTTCGAATGGCATGGCAACCAATACAGTTTTGCCCAACCAACCGTTGCCCTTCCTTTGCTAAGACGCTTTTGGCTTGAGAATTAACTTTTTGCATGGAACGGATCCACGCGTCATATTCCGCGGTTTGATGCGCAATTACCCGAAAATTCATCAACGCATGGGAGGCACCACATAGTTCAGTACATTTGCCTTCATACGTACCGGGTTTATCTGCTTTTAAAATTAATCGGTTCATTCTCCCCGGCTCCAAGTCTCGTTTTCCACCAAGGCTAGGTACCCAGAAGGCATGAATGACGTCATGAGATTGCATGACAAACTCGATCGGCCTCCCTGCAGGAATATGAACCTCATTGGCAGTGGTAATCCCCGCCTGTGGATAGTTGAACTTCCACCAATATTGATAACCGGTCACATTGATTTGAACAGGATGTTGTGAGGGTGCTGGACGCTTTTCGATTTGAAAGGTAGTGGATACGGTAGGAACCGCCAGAATGATAAGCAAGATAATTGGAATGACGGTCCACACGATCTCAAGGACTGTACTTCCTTCCACCTGCTTGGGAATATGCGTATCACCTGGCCTTTCACGAAAACGGATTACCACATAGATGTAAATCACAGCAACAACCACTGTCACCAAGGTCATGATCGCTGTCGAAAGATAGATCAGATTTAATTGCATTTTACCTACTTCGCCAGATGGTTTGACCACAGATAGCGCAGGATTAGAGCACCCTGTGAAAAACCATGTCAGCATTCCTATCACCATCAACAACTTTGCTTTTACAAACTTCACACGAAAGCCCCCTTTCTTCCACGACCCTTACGCTAACTTGCTCCTTGGGTACAAGTGATAAATGCAATAAACATGCCCACAAGGTAGATCAGAGAGTATCGGAATAACAATCGGCTCCATTTTTCCTCTGATCGTGTGAAAAAGCCAGCGATTGCTAATAAGAGATACACACTTCCCAAGAACAGGCTGATCCCTACATAGATTCCATTCATTGCACCAACGATGTTGAGTAAAAGTGAAGCAAGTAATAAAAATGCGACGAAGAAAAGAATCTGGATTTTCGTCTCAGTGCTTCCACGCATAGCCGGCAACATGGGTATTTTGGCTTGAGCGTAATCTTCAACATGAACCATCGCTAAAGCAAAGAAATGAGCGGGTTGCCATAAAAATAAAATTAAAAATATCACCCACCCCCCCATATCCGGAGTACCTGTTGCTGCAATCCAACCGATTAGTGGTGGTAATGCCCCAGAAAATCCCCCCACCACGGTGTTCCATGTAGAGACCCTCTTTAGCCAGAGACTGTAAATCACAATGTATAAGAAAGATCCTAATGCTCCCAAGCCAGCACTCCATCCATTGACGAATAGGATGAGTGTCCCAATCCCAAGCATGATGAGGAGGGTTCCAATTGCCATAACCTTTCGTGGATGCAATCGTCCCGTAACAAGTGCACGTGATTGGGTTCTTTTCATCAATGGATCGATATCTTGATCAATCCAGTTGTTAATCATGCAACTCCCACTGATCACCATCAGCATCCCGATCATGGTAGCCACAAATACAGGAAACTGTTGCACTGTACTTCCTCCTGCCGCCCAAAAGCCGACAGCGCAGGCCAATACATTGGATAACATAATTCGTGGTTTACTCACCTCTAGCCAATCCAGCCACCGCTTGTCTATCGATGTCTTGGAAGACAGCCCGATCCATTTTTCATTGGATCCTTCCCTTGTAAACACTTCATTCATGAATGCCCCTCCCTCGCTACCATTCCAGTTAGCGAAAACAGTCTCATCTTGGATTACGATTCCAAATGTGGGAAGTAAATATGTAATGAATGGTGTAAAGAACACAAACTCCCACCAAAAAAAAGTGGCAACCCGGTTATTGGGTTGCCACTCATTGCAAAAATACGGATACGCTTTTGCAATCAGGCGCACCGATTCTTCCACAAAAGATCCTATTTTTTTTATTTCCCGGGAAAGGAATCGACGTTTCTCTCCTTTCCCATTTTTCAACTTATCCAGAAGTTGAATGATCACCAACTTGATCCGTAACAAATACCCCAAGGTGAGTTACCTTGGGGTATTCGGACGTATTTATCCCTTAGTGATTAAAGGAGGGTAAAATTTTATCATTTTCCTGCTGATGAATCGACTTTTGCCGACGCGCTACCAATTCCTCCTCATCTTGCTGTCGCTGCTTACGCACCCAACCAAAAAAGGTATAAGCGAGGACACTCCCATAAGCAAGCTCTTGGATGATTTTCATCACCACGCCTCCTAATTTTTGATCCTCCAAGGGTGGCATGATTGCGGTTGTCAACGCCCCTCCTTGAAAGCTGTCATAGAGGAGAGCACTTGAAAATGCGAGAAAAGCACATGCGGGGGTGAGCAATACACCATCGGCAAAAATATAGCCCAACTTCTGTAATGGACTAAGACGATCCTCTTCAGGTAATGGACATACAAGCGGCCACCACATCATAAAGGCACACATCATAAGAATCACATGGGAAAGTTCCATCCACCACATTCTGCTCATAATCGTATCAAATACCACGGGCAAGTGATAAAGAGAAATCAAGCCATTAAAGGTGAGAAGCGTAATCACCGGATGCGTGACAAATCGGAGGATCCCTTTTCTACGCGAATCGTTCCATAACTTACGTAATAGGGTAGGGGGAGCACCGACCAACAATAATGGAGGAACTACCAAATAGACCAAGGACATCTCCGTCATGTGTGCACTGAAGAAGAAGTGACTAAAAGCGCCAATCGGTCCCGTAGCGGCATAATAGATCAACGCCCCACTCACAAAGGCCCCTTTTTTCAGAACAGACATCGTCTCTTCTCCACTACCTTCCCTCTTGCTCCAACGATGGACTGCTACAAAATAGAGTATGATGAATAAAACGGTAAGGAGCAATGTTCCTGGGTTCACCATCTCCCAAAATCCAGGGAAGGATGCTTCACCATGATTCATATGTTTCATGTGTTCCATATGGTCCATATTATCCATTATTGATCCCCCCTCTTTCCCTTAACCTTTATCATAGAAAACCTCCCTCCCAAACGGGAGGGAGGTTTTTGATACCCATTATGAAATCAACCATAGAGCGATTGCACAGATAAACCCAATAGCAATCCCACTAAAAGTAAACACCGCAGTCAATCGGCTCTTCTTAAAATCCAAGTGCATGAAGGTAAAAAACTGGAGCAGTACTTGTAACATCGCCAGAATGAGCAGCGCTGGAATCACCATGTTTTCTGGAACCAGATGCATCGTCACAATGGCAAAGGAAGCCCCTGTCAATAAAAGCATCCAGACAAAGGAAAGTACATATTTCATGCTACGATCCTCTGAAACGGATTGGTTAGGTTGGTGTTGAACATTGGTTTCCATGGTTTAACCCACCTTCCCCATGAGGTAAACAACGGTGAAGATGAACACCCATACTACGTCAACGAAATGCCAGTATAAACTTGCCACAAACAATTTCGGTGTCGTTTCTAGGGTGAGTCCTCGCCGTGCCACTTGAATCATCAAGCTGCTGATCCAAGTGATACCAAACAGTACGTGGGAACCATGGGTTCCAATCAGCGTATAGAACGCTGACCCAAATGCGCTCCCAGTAAATGTATGACCTTCGTGTACATACTCAATAAACTCATAGATTTCCAGTCCCAAGAAAGCCGCCCCAAGGAGGACCGTAATCCCAAACCACAGCTGAACTTTTTTCACATTGTTTTGGTGCATCCCTACGACACCCAATACACTAGTTAAGCTACTGGTTAAAAGAATCAACGTTGCCGCAGCAACCATTGGGATTTGAAACAGCTCTTCCGTAGTGGGTCCATTCATATTGGAACCACGCAAGGCTAAGTAAGTACCAAACAAGCAAGCGAATAAGACCGTTTCTGCACCAATGAGGAGCCAGATCCCTAAGATCTTATTGCGCCCCTCTAAGGTTGCTTTTTCCGGGTGAGGGGGCAAGGGAGCCGAGGTTTGCGCATGATGATGTAATTCTGCTGAACTCATCGATACCTACGCCCCTTTCTCTGTGGCTTTTATTTCTTCCACTTCAATGTGATATCCATGGTCGGGTTTGAAGGAACGCATAAACATAGCCACAATGACTACCAATAGACCGACAATCCCTACCTCAAAGGCCCGGAAAACCAATCCTAGACCTGCTATAAAAAACCCAATCGACATAATGAGTGGAAGCGGAGTATCGTTAGGCATGTGAATGGATTCCAGAGGCTCTGCTGGTTCCATCTCTTTATTGCCTTCCATTTTTTCATGCCACCAGCAATCCAACGCACGCACCTGGGGCAACTGAGCAAAATTATAGACCGGTGGGGGTGATGGTATCGCCCATTCCAGGGTACGACCATCCCATGGGTCCCCGCCTGCCACCAGTGATTCCCGTTGACGATAACTGACAAAGATATTGAGTACAAGAAGGATTGCCCCCACTGCCATCATCACAGCACCAACCGTACTAATTTGGTTAAAGAGGGTAATCCCATCTTCTGCTTGATAAGTGAAATATCGACGAGGCATTCCGTATAGTCCAATAACATGTTGAATTAAGAAAGTGAGATGAAACCCGATGAAAAAGATCCAGAAATTCCACTTTCCTAAGGTTTCATTCAAGGTATAGCCAAACATTTTCGGCCACCAATAATAAAGACCGGACAAGATTCCAAATACCGTCCCACCGATAAGAACATAGTGAAAGTGAGCCACAACAAAATAGGTGTCGTGATATTGAAAATCAGCAGGGGGTACTGAAAGCATAATCCCGGTGACGCCACCCATTACAAACGTGGGGATAAAACCAACCGCATACAACATGGCTGTTGTAAATGTAATTTTCCCGCCCCACAAGGTGAACAACCAGTTAAAGACCTTAATTCCTGTCGGAACCGCAATGGCCATCGTGGCAATCGCAAAAATCGAGTTAACCATCGGTCCCATTCCCACTGTAAACATGTGGTGAGCCCAAACCATAAATCCTAAGAAACCAATGAGCAACGTTGCAAAAACCATCGATGTATAACCGAAGAGGCGCTTGCGGGCAAAGTTAGAAATCACATCGGACATGACCCCAAATGCCGGCAAAATAACAATATACACCTCAGGGTGACCAAAGATCCAGAATAGGTGTTGCCAAATCACAGGATTCCCACCTAAGGCCACTTCAAAAAATTGGGCACCGAACAAGCGGTCAAACATCACTAAGAACAATCCAGCAGTCAAGGGTGGAAATCCAAAGAGAACCAGTGCAGAGGCCACAAAACTCGTCCATGTAAACAATGGCATCCGCAAAAAGCTCATCCCAGGAGCTCGCATATTGATAATTGTAGCAAGGAAGTTAAGTCCACCCATTGTTGTCCCAAACCCTGCTATCTGTAGGCCCAGCACATAATAATCAATCCCTGTCCCAGGACTATATTCGTTCAATGCAATGGGCACATAGTTGGTCCATCCCGAATCAGGCGCCCCGCCAAAAAGCCAGCTCAAGTTCATTAGCAGAGCTCCTGCAAAGAACAACCAAAATCCAAGGGCATTCAAGAAAGGAAATGCAACATCCCGAGCACCAATCTGCAAGGGAATTGCCACATTCATTAATGCAAACAAAAGCGGCATTGCCACAAAGAAAATCATGGTCGTACCGTGCATGGACAATAACTCGTTAAAGTCACGCCCTACAATGAAGTGATTATCAGGAAAAAAGAGTTGAATACGCATTAATAGCGCTTCGATCCCGCCAAATATAAAGAAGAAACCGCCACCTAATGCGTAAAGAACACCAATCTTTTTGTGGTCAACCGTTGTGAGCCATTCCCACAACCAGTGAGAGCGAAAACGCTCAATCATCTGCTTGTTGTAACCGCCCGTCAAAATCGCACCGATAAACAGAGCGAAGACGAGTAAAACAACCAGTGTAGCCAATGGGTTTCCCTCCGTTCCGATCGAACCTAATCGGGCTTACTACCATCTGCCTCAATCAGTCCGTCCTTATTCTAGGCTCTGCAGATACGCTTTTAACGAGGTCATATCTTTTTTATCCAAATGAGAAAAGCCTGGCATATAGGTCCCTGGTTTCACTTCTTCCGGATTGTGTAACCAGCGGTCAAGATTTTTTTCATTGTTATCTAAGAGACCCGCTATTTTATTACGGCTACTAAATCCAGTGAGATTCGGGGCTTTATTCCCTCTCATTTTCAACTGAGTACCATCAATCGCATGACAGCTCATACAGTTTTGGGCAAACACTTTCTTCCCATCTTTTTGCTCTGCCGTTTGCGGATCCGAATTAGGTGATTGACGTTTCTTCACCCATTTATCAAAATCACTCGATTTCTCTGCAACGACTTGAAAATTCATGAGCGCATGGGAAGCACCACATAACTCAGCACAACGCCCTTTGTAAACGCCGGGCTTTTCTGCATCAATCGGTACGCGGTTGATCCGGCCAGGGCTTGCATCTACTTTCCCAGCAAGTCCAGGTACCCAAAATGCATGAACGACATCATCAGAAGTAACTTCCACATATACTTTTTTACCTACAGGGATATGTAGCTCCTGAGCGGTACGAATGTTATGGTCAGGATATTGAAACTCCCACCAGAATTGATGACCAATTGCCTTCACACGGATAAAATCATCCGATTGTTGCTTCGGTGCTGCTTTCGCTTGTGAAAAAGTGACAGCCACCGTCGGGATTGCTAGAATCACCAACAAAATAACCGGTATCACAATCCAAAGGATTTCGAGGGTCAAGCTACCTTCGACCTGTTTAGGGATCGAATTATCCCCTGGCTTTCGTCGGAAACGCAACAATACATAAAAGAAAATCGCAAATACAACCACACACACCAAAATCATAATGTAAACACTTAAGTTAATGAGATGTAACTGCTCTTTCCCCGTCTTCCCTTGGGGATCCAACACGTTGGACATGGGCTTTTCACACCCTGCCATGAAAAGGGCGAACATAGCGAAAACTAAAAACAGTCGCCCAATAGGTTTTCCTCGGCTCATACCTCTTTAACCCCACTTTCTCTCATCAGATCGATCATGCCTATCACTATTTTCTATATGAAAACGCCTTCAAGCAAGGGCAAATAAAGCCGAGCGGCTAAGATTTGCCGCTCAGCAATTATTTGTCAGCTCAATAAGGCAGGATCCAGAAACATAGCAACCTGCATCAGTGTCAGGTAGAACAGGGAGTAGAGAAAGAGCCTCCGCGCCCATGCTTCATCTGCCTTTGATCGGTATCCATCTAACGTCAACCAGAGAAAGCCAATTCCTAAAGCAATGGCTACCCCTAAATAAATCCACCCCACGACTCCAGATGTAAATAACAGAATCGATATCGGTATCGTAAACAGCACAAAGAAAAGGGTCTGTCTTTTCGTTTTGGCAAATCCCTTCACTACCGGAAGCATCGGAATCCCAGCGGCTCGATAATCCTCCGTTTTCATGATCGCTAATGCGAAAAAGTGAGCAGGCTGCCAGAAAAACATAAACAAAAATAAAATCCATGCCGGCCATTCCAACGAGCCAGTCACAGCAGCCCAACCAATCATTGGTGGTACTGCTCCAGAAATACTGCCGACCACCGTATTCCATGTTGTCGTCCGCTTTGTCCAAGCAGAATAAAAAATCACATAAACAACATAGCCGATGGCCGCTAGGAGAGCCGCAACCGGGTTGACCAGAGTCACCAATACAGCTACTCCAAATAACCCTAGCAAAATCCCAAACCATAATGCCGTTTGTGGTTGAATCCGTCCAGCAGGAATCGCACGATCTTTTGTTCGGTCCATCATAGGATCAATATCCCGATCGATGTAGTTATTGACTGCACAACCTCCAGCAATGACAAGTGCTGTTCCTAAAAGCGTCGCTAACAATAATCCGAAGTTGAAAGACTCATGCCCAGCTAGCCAAAAACCAGTAAAAGCTGCCATCAAGTTGGAAGCATTAATTCCTGGTTTCGTTAAGATCCAAAAATCACGTAAAGTTGCTTTTTCTGCAACGCTGGTTTGGGGTTCAGCGAGAAGGTTACCAGAGGACTGATGGGTCATTGGTTGTTCCACAGGTACCCCTCCTTTCTATGAACCACTCCATAAAAATGGATGCTGCCGACAAAAACGGCGGATTTCGACAAAAAACGGCGTTGGAAGTCACTTCGCAAAGTGAGATTCCAACGTATCTACCTACCTAATACCAACAGCATATCGTCTTGCTGTTCAAAAAGATTATATAACGAACTTACCATAGGCTTATTACTTTCAGATACCATTTTAGTTGGTTCCTTCGACAAGCGTCAAGTACACCGAGTAAAGGTTCATAATATGGCTACAACCATCCACCTCTGAAAAAAGATCCTCAAACCCTTAATCATTATGAAAAAACCGCCTTTGTAAAGGCGGTTTCGCTTGTGGTAAAGGGGCCAATAAAAATTTTATTCACATTTCAAATGATCTGATTCGTCTTTCCACTTCGAGACGGATACATACGTTCCTTTGCCTTCTACCGCTCGAATGGAAAAATCATCCATAAGCTCACGAACTTGTTTTAATCCATAGCCTTCCACAGATGCTGGGGACTCTGAGAGTCTTAGAATTTGATCCAAATCATCAATACCAGGCCCAAAATCTCGAACAATGATTCGGATACCAGAACGATTCTCTTCTTCGATCAATTCGACTTGCACTCTACCTTCCTCAGCATGGTGAACCACATTGCTCGCAAGCTCCGAAACGGATTGCACAATACGTGCCTGATTTAACTCGCTGAAACCATGCTCTTTAGCAAGCTTCCTCACTTCTTTGCGGATCGTTACAATATCCCACTCGTATTTAATCGGGAAGCTTTGTTTCACCCCAGTTTCCCCCATTTTCCATAGTTATTCATGAAGCATGCCCACTTTTTCTTTTCCACTCTCTAAATCCTGCACATTAAACAAACTGGCATACTTCTCTTCGCGATTCATCAACTGACGGTGTGTTCCACTTTCAACGATACGTCCGTCTTCGATCAAGCAAATGCGATCCGCATGGGTAATTGTCGATAAACGATGGGCGACAATTAATGTCGTTCGATTTTCAGCGAGGCGATGTAGGGATTCTTGAATCAATTGTTCTGATTTCAAATCCAAAGCAGAAGTTGCCTCATCCAAAATTAAAATGGCTGGATCCTTTAAAAAGACCCTTGCAATCGCCACCCGCTGTTTCTGTCCCCCTGATAATTTCACACCACGTTCACCAATCTCGGTGTCATACCCCTGGGGAAGTTCTTGAATAAACCCATGAGCATTGGCTGCTTTGGCTGCGTGTATCACTTCTTCTAGGGAAGCATCTGGTTTTCCCATGCGTATATTATCCAACACACTTCCACTAAACAAAATATTATCTTGGAGAACCATACCGATTTGGGAACGTAAACTCGCCTGCGTCCAATCCCTTACATCTCTTCCATCAACCAACACTGCTCCGTCTTGTACATCATAAAAACGGGGTACCAGTGACACAAGCGATGACTTTCCGCCCCCACTCATGCCGACGAGAGCAATCGTTTGACCTGGCTTGATTCGTAGGTCAATATCATCCAAAACCGCTTCTCCTTTTTCCTCATAGGCAAAGCGTACATGTTGAAATGAAATTTCCCCACGCGCATCAACAAGTTGTTTTGCATCCGGACGATCAACAATATCATAGGTTTCATCCAAAAGCTCAAAAACGCGATCCATCGAAGCCAAGGATTGTGTCAACGTCGTGGATGCGTTGACTAAGCGACGAATTGGTGCGTAGATCAATCCAATATACCCATAAAATGCAGTCATTTCACCAATCGTAACCTCACCCTTAATCACTTGCCATGCAGCAAAACCAATTAGCAGGATAGGGGCTACATCGGTAATCGTATTAATCACAGCAAATGTCTTCCCATTCCATCTTGAATGGGCTAATGCACGTTCAAGGAAATGGCGATTCCGCTCATGAAACTGTTTCGTCTCGTGATCCTCCAAACCAAAGGCACGAATCGCCGATATTCCTTGAATTCGTTCATGAAGGTGTCCTTGCATCTCCGCCAAGGCTTGAGATCGTTCTCTCGTCAGTCCACGCAGCCGTTGATAAAACACCTTCACAGCAATCCCATAGAAAGGGAAAACCGCTAACGACACAATGGTCATCTTGACGTCCATTGAAATCATAATCCCAACAGCGATCAACAATGTGGTTAAATCTAACCAGATATTCATCATCCCTGTAACAACAAACTCTTTCGTTTGTTCTACATCGTTGATGATCCGCGAAATAATTTGCCCGACGCGCTGATTGTTATAAAAGCGAAGGGATAACTTTTGCAAATGGTCATACAGACGGTTACGAACATCAAAGAGAACGTTACTCGCAGTCCACTGCGCAAAATACTGTCGGTAATATTCAATTGGCCATCGCAATACGGTAAATACAAATAATGCCCCTGCTAATAGCCAAAATAGTTGGTTATACTTCTCTCCATTCGTTTGATTGGACAACAATACATCATCCACAACAAACTTTAAGATGAGCGGTAACAAAAGAGGGATGCCAAATTTTAACACACCTACAGCCATGGTGATTACAATTTGTTTTCGATATGGCTGTGTAAAAGCAAGATATCTTCGAATACTCCCCAATGCTCCATCCTCCGTTAATACAAAAAAATCGACCCCAGCACCTTTATCCTCATGTGGGGGTAAACCTCGGTAAACCATTATTTTACCATAGTATGGGGTCGAGAAATTCGATGGATTGCTTATTACCTCTAACAACGTTTTTTCTCGTTACTTGTTTCAAGATTCTCCATCCATGTTTATACTTCAGACTGCGCCTCCTCATGATGATGTTGTGCGATAAACTCTTCCTCAATCGAGAGATCATCCAAATCGAGACCTTGTCGTATCCCTTCTTCTTTAGCTCGTTTAGTTAAAGGATCCGCAGAGACATGGCGTTCAATCTCTTTATAATGAGAGAGGCTTGCATATTGCCAAATCGCTGTCACTTCCTTTTCTGATTCATCCAGCCAATACCCCGTCAACTTCGCACCATATTTTGCTTGGATCGGATAGACGTACTGGTTAAAAAAACGTTGAAAGTTCTCTGCTTCTCTCCCTTGAATCCGATATACCCGTTTGCGAAAGATCATGGGGCTCCTCCTTTCATCAACATCTTGCACGGTTATCTATCCTTCATTCATCCAATAAACTTCAAAACCTGTCAAGCCATTTTAAAACCATAACCAAGGGATAGGTTACTGTATTTTTCCACCATTCCAAGAAAGTGAAACACACTTGCCCTTCCATGTCTCCATGTACCTAGTATATGGATTTAACCACAAAAAAAGTAGTTGCCGAATCATCGGCAACTACTCCCTTTAACTACGAGCCTTTTCTAAGGCAGGCAGTAATTTTTTGTTTAGGATTTTGATATAGGTACCCTTCATTCCAAGTGAACGGGATTCAACGACCCCAGCACTTTCAAGTTTACGAAGGGCGTTTACAATCACAGAGCGAGTAATTCCTACACGATCCGCAATTTTACTTGCGACAAGGAGCCCTTCATGTCCTTCTAGTTCATTGAAGATGTGTTCAGCTGCTTCTAACTCACTAAATGAGAGGGAATTTATCGCCAGTTGAACCACCGCACGACTCCGTGCCTCTTCTTCAATTTTACCAGCACGTTCACGAAGAATCTCCATACCTACTACCGTCGCACCATATTCCGCAAGTACCAAATCATCGTCTACAAACTCATCATTGATCCGGGAAAGCACCAACGTACCTAAGTGATCCCCACCACCCACAACAGGTACCAAAGTGGTGTAGCCGTGCTTAAACATGTCCTTCATTTCTACAGGATACGCTGTATAGGGGCTATCTACACTCACATTGTAGGTAGTTTTTTCTACGCCCATGAGCAAAGTAGCGTACTCTTCTGGGAATTGGCGATCTTTCAAGTATTTTTGCATACGCTCATTTTCAATCTCGTGATTGGTAGCCAGTCCCAAAATTAAGCCTTCTGGGCTTACTACATAAATGTTTGCGCCGATAACATCACTAAGAGCTTCCGCCACTTGATCAAAATCAACTAGATGATGACCCACATTTTTTTGCAAAATACGCGAAATGCGTCGTGTTTTGTTTAACAGATCCATGAATCAGGTCCCCCCTGGGTTTGTCTTTCTATTCACAAAACCGCGCTCTAACAGTTTTCTTGACTAACAACTGTTCTTGCACGAGGCGTTATCATACGGTAGAATTGGACCTCCCCAATCCCTTAACTATTATGCGCCCGTGACTAAATTCACGCAAAAGGTTTTTGTGAACAGTTTTTGAACCTTTTTATTATTTGGAATTGATTTCCCCATCTGATCAGAAATAATCCTCCAACGATGGGCGCCAAACAATCCACTCGACTCTTCCTTCTAACAGTGAATCAGAAACTTGCCCAACGCTATCGTAACGGCTATCTCTGCTCGCAAACCGATGTCGATTATCCCCCATGACGAAAATACAGTGCTCTTTCACCACAACGGGTCCATAATCTCCATCTTCTATTTCTGTATCAATATAGGGCTCTTTTACCACTTTATCATTTCGGTAAAGAATTCCCTGTTTGATCGCGATCTTATCACCCGGTGTTCCTACCACTCGTTTTACCAGATATCGTCCTTCTTTTGAAGGATCTTTAAACGTGACTACTTCCCCGCGATGCGGCTGATTAAACATGAAGTGAAACTTATTAATCAACAGTCGATCCCCATCTTCTAAGGTCGGTCGCATCGAAGTTCCATTCACTACCGATAAGGCAATACCAAATTGGTTGATAACCAACGCGACGGAAACAGCAAGCAGAACAGTTCTCAGCCAGGAAACGTATCGAAATTTACCTTTCCTCATGTCTCATCACTTCACCCCATCAATACTTTTTCAAAAGGAAGATAGCGATGAATCCCAGCCTGTACAAACGTTGAATTGAAGGGATCTCTGCCTTCTGAAAATAACGTTTGCAATTCAGCTTGTGCGTTTTCCACTTGACAGACAACCTCCTCTGGGTAATTCATCTTATGGCGATTAACCTCATATTCCCCCTGATCCAACCAACGAGCACATCCTGTTCCATCGACCATGAGATCGAGATCATAATCAACGTAGACAAGACGCTTGCCTTCAAGGTGACAGGGAGAGGCAATGTTGCAATAGTACTGTGGATTTTTATTATCGCCATTAAATATTACTATGGTATTAAACCAACGCGTTCTATGAAACTGACAGATCGCTAGGCCTTTAGAAATCCACATACTCCCATCCTCTTCTGTCACATGGACATTATGATTGGCTAGCAAAAGTGGCTCTCCAGCGTCAAGTACCAAGGATCGGTTCCAACTTCGATGAAAACCACCATCGTGCTTGAAGCTATCAATACGAAGGAATTCACCTACTTTCACTATCCCATCGCCACCCTCTCTCATGCATTCACATCTATTTCCAATTTTACCGATTTATAAAACATATTTTCTGAATTAATTATGAAAAGGCTTTTATCTATCCAATGACTATGTATCTTCTTACATACCCTGGAAGCCTGCGCCCAAAAACCGCTTTCTCCTTCTTCACAGAAGAAAAGTGCTAAAGTCCTTGACATCCTTTTACTCCACCCTGCATAATATATAAAACTAAAATCGGATGAAAGATTAAACGCCTTGACGGGACCAGTAAGGAGACCATGTGGAACTAGAGAGTGGTGTTCATCGGCTGAAAAACACCACCGAAACGATCTCCCCAAACCCATCCCTGATGCGGACGATGATGAATCGAACGGGTCCTCTCCCCTTATCGAGAAGGAACGGCATGTGCCGTTCACAAGCAGGGCACAATTGTGCCAATCAAGGTGGTACCGCGGAAGAGACCCTCTTTCGTCCTTCGGACGAAAGAGGGTCTCTTTGTCTATACACTAAAATAAGGAGGGTCTCTCATGAGACACAGCGAACGATATTGCTTTATTGGCGCAGGTTCGATGGCAGAAGCCATTATCAGTGGTATGATCGCCAGCTGTCGCACGGAACCTGCAATGATTCACGTAATCAATCGCCAGGACCGTGAGCGACTTATCTATCTCCATAATCGATATGGCATTCAATATAGGGAATCTCAACAAAAGGCACTGAGCATGGCAGAGGTCATTATTCTCGCAGTTAAACCCAAAGACCTAACCGAAGCCCTAAAGCAGTGGGGAGAGTTTTTACGTCCTCATCAACGAGTCGTTTCAGTGATTGCTGGAATTGCTACACCCTACATTGAAGAACAAATCCCACAGGGTGTTTCTGTCATTCGTACCATGCCCAATACTTCGAGTGTTATCGGTCGCTCTGCAACAGCAATATGTGGTGGACGTTTTACTAAGGAATCCGACTTAAAAGCCACCCAGGAGGATTTCAATGCCATTGGTACGACAGTGCTCGTCGATGAGAAGGATATGGATGCTGTCACCGCACTATCAGGCAGCGGTCCAGCCTATATTTATTATCTCGTTGAAGCACTTGTACAAGCAGGCGTAAACGAAGGATTGTCCCCAAGCGTTTCGCGTCAGCTTACCACACAAACGTTATTAGGGGCATCCCATATGCTTCAGGAGACTGGAGAAGATCCTGCGGTGCTTCGTCAAAAAGTTACCTCTCCAGGTGGAACAACCATGGCGGGAATAGAAACCTTAAAGGAACATCAATTTCACATGGCAATAACTAATGCTATCCACCACGCTCGTAAACGATCGGAGGAATTAGGAGCCACGTTCTCCCCCTCTATAACAAAATAGCGATTGCTACAAAAAAAACACACCCTGGCAGATTTGCCTGGTGCGTTTTTTTTTTGACTTTACACCTCAACAGTAGCTCCCTGAAACTCAGCATATTGTTTCGCAAGCTTTACTGCCGCCACAACATCGATGTAACCCGCTTGATCGCCTTTAAACAAACGAGCAGTATCCATTAGAATTGCCTTCACGTCATTGGGACTTAAATGAGGATTGGCTTCCAGCAACAGCGCCACAACTCCAGCAGACATCGGCGTTGCCATCGATGTTCCAGACAAACTCAGATAATGTTCACCAACAAGATTTTCAGGCAACTGCTTCTCTAACGCTGACCCTGGTGCCAATAGGGAAATAATATTGGTCCCCGGTGCATAAATATCGGGTTTCACCAAGAAATCACGCGTTGGGCCACGGCTCGAATAGGATGCTTTTACATCGTCCTTCCATTCCGAGGTGTTTTTATCATCAGCAGAACCTACGGTAAGGATTAAAGGATCAATCCCTGGCGTACTAATCGTCATCGGATAAGGGCCTTCATTCCCTGCCGCAGCACAAACGACAATCCCGTGATGCCATGCCTTTTCAACTGCTTGACATAACAGGTCCTCCATATACGATTCCATCGCAGGGGCCCCTAGAGACAGGGATATCACACGAATTCCATGTTTCTTTTTATTTTTAATGCACCATTCCACACCACGGATCACCGTCGATAGTTGACCACTTCCCTTGGCATCCAACACTTTTATTCCGATCAGATCTGCTTTTGGAGCAGGACCGATATATAGCCCTTCTGAAAGGTGACCATTGCCGACAGCATCCCCTGCACAATGTGTACCATGCCCTTGATCATCATAAGGCTCTTTTTGCTTATTCACCATATCGACAAAGGCTTTAATACGTGGTGTCGGCTTCATTACATCATCATGGGGGTGAATACCCGTGTCAATAATTGCAATCGTAACCCCTTCGCCTGTCAATCCCGATTGGGTTTGTACTTCAATGGCCCCCATCGACTTGGTTGCCACATCCAACAAGGCCTGCACTTTGTAATCATAATATACTTTGTCTACCCCATCATGATCGACCAGACTACGGATCTTTTCAGGGCTAAGACAACCAAATGCACCATTGATAAAATCAAATTTCCCCTCCATGTAATTACATTCACCATCATTGCAAAGATGAAGCGCATCATCATGACGATGCTCTTCGACTTCACGATTAAAGCGAATGATCACCGGCAGGGTTTTCTCAGATTTATCAGCTTCCAGTTCACGGTGATCCTTCAGTTCTTGAACCAACCCAGGGTTAAGGAATCCAGCGGCTTGCTCAAACCAAACTCGATCTTTTTTGCCCATGAGCAGATCACCTCCAACTGAAGGATTCGTTGTGTAAAAAGGGAACCCCTCTCTTTATTTTTAATAATCAAAAAATTAATTAAATTAAAAAACCCCTGTGCCTATTTGGCAAAAGGTTTTAGAGAAGAACACTGCTATAGGAAAGAAAAAACCGTGTTCGATTAGTAAGAAATCGGCTTTAAGTTTTCTTGCACATTAAATAACCAATTTTTCTCTACGAGAAACGAAGAAGGAACGCCTTGATATCCCAAATGCGTATAAAATGGATATAGTTTTTCTGTTCCTTCATCGATAACGGCTTGTGTACGTGTGACCCCTTTATTACGAAAACGGTCTTCTAACATGGTGGTAAGTCGACGTCCTACTCCTCGTCCTTGAAACAATGGATTGACAGCTAGGCAATATAAGAAGCCTACATTTTTTTCCATTGTACCGACGATTGCTCCAACCACCTGCCCTTCGATCTCAGCAACCAGCACCAAATCCCGGTCATCAGCCACTTGACGAGATAACACTTTTAGCGTCTCTTCTTCTCTTTCACGCGATGCAGTTTGCTTCCAGATCGCTTGGACAGCATGTACGTCGGACAATTGAAAAGATCTCAGCTTCATCTATAAGGCCTCCCCATCCGATGGTATCCCCATTTTACAAGATGCATGGTTTCCTGTGCAATTGTGATAAAAGTGTGAAGAAAACGCTTTACCACCCTGTGAGTTTGCTCGTCCGCCATTTTTCGTCAAGTTTCGGACCATCTTGTATCCTTTATCAAGTAAATTGATTGGGAAGGAGCCTTCCTAACTTCCAAAACCAAGGAACTAACATTAATAACGTACAAACGACTAACCATGGCAACCAAGTAACTAACCACTGGGCAGCAATCGATATGAACAGTACAAAACACCAAATCATAAAAAAGTAACGAGACATTACCATAGGCATGCCCTTTGTTCGAAACATCACAGCAGTATAGATTAATCCACTGATCGCATAACAACTGAGACCGAATATCCCCGTTAATCGAAACAAAAGATGTTCCCATTTTATGATGTGTTCCACCAAATCAGCTGTAGGTGTCTTCATAAATAGTTCAGAAAGAACGGGCATCAAACGAATTTGGATCAAATCCGTTAGCACCCATCCACAAGCGCCCACGATCCATATCATAAAGGCCATTTGAAGGATTCCACGATACTGCGCATCCATCATGCATAATAGAATAAAGAAAACACTTGTCATTCCAACCACTGATACGATACCAATCCCCCAAGACCAACGATACACCCATTCATTCACTTCGATGGAGTACATCCGTTCTCCAAGAGAGCCACTGCCTCCTAGGCTAAGTAAGATAAGGGACATCATTGCAGCAATAAGATTACTCAAGGCGGCCGATCGAACAACCCAGGGTGACCAAAGCACTCCTTTTTCCTTCCATAAACGCATCAATCCCTTCACCCTCTCTCCTCTACGCTTACCATTAGCCTATGATTCTATTAATCCACCTCATTCCTCCATAATCGTATTTTTTCCAAATTGACGGCATTGAATACGGGTACCCTACAGCTTTTACATTACAAGTTTATGAACAAGGATGGTTTACCATCCATTCTGCAGAAGGATTCTCCTCTAGCACCCCTACTTTTTTGCCCCATAGTTCGTTACAATATTAATAGTCATGCTAGTCTTTCTGATCGGTTTCACTTACGATCCAGACTAGAATTATCACCATAAACAGAATGGGAGGTCATGAAGAGTTGGACGTGGACGACGACCTTATCTTCTTGATCTACACAGGCGCATGGATTTTCATCACATTCCTCCATGGATTATTGCTCACGATTGAAACACTGATTGATAAACACATGCGAAACGCAGGCATGGATTCTTCTCTTCCAGAAAAAAAGAGTCATGAGTCGCTTAGGCGGATTACACGTTCAGGGTTTACCATTACTGCGGTCGCTTGGATTGGAGGCAGCCTATATATAATCAATCGCCTTGGTTTTTCTTTAACTAAACCATTCAGTTTGCCAATGACTCTATGTTTATTGCTGTCCCTTTTATTATCAAGCCAGTGGTGGTGGGAGAAGACGATCAATCAAACACCCCCTCATCGGCTGTCAGGATATGTAGAACAGTGGGTAACTTCTTTTTTGTCTTTCTTCGGAGTGCAGTTACATAGGGATCGATCAGAAGATTCAAACAAGGGGGTTGAGCCGGCTCTTACAGAAAAAGTTATGCAATTTCAACACCGGCTGATTCGTGAAGTGATGATTCCCCGCGTGGATATGAATTGTCTTTATATGGACAATGATCTTGCACATAATCTAGCCGTCATCCGGCGTAATCGACAACTCCATTATCTTCTCTGTGATCGGGATAAAGACCAAGTCCTTGGAGTGATCCACATTCAGGATGTGTTTGATGCCTTACTCTCTCAGGCGTCTCCACCCGATTTAATGATTATGGCTCAACCTGAAGTGGTCATTCCTGAAACAATGGATATAATCCATACGTTACGAACATTAGAAGAAAAGCAAGCGCAAATCGCTGTCGTTGTGGATGAATTTGGGGGGACATCAGGAATGGTCACACTGGAGGATATCACACGGGAGATGTTTAGTGACTTACAAGATAAATTCGAGCTTTCTTCTCTCCTCTTTTCTGAAATGAAGGGGGACGTTTTTATCCATCCACGCGCATTAATTACCGAGGTAAATGAATTTTTTCATATTGCCATCAATGATCCCGATAATGATACGATTGGTGGGTGGCTCTTTTCACAGTTGGAGAAAATCCCGCAAAAAGGAGACACCATCTCCTATGCTGGATGGGA
Source organism: Marininema halotolerans (assembly GCF_900116235.1). Classification (GTDB taxonomy): domain Bacteria; phylum Bacillota; class Bacilli; order Thermoactinomycetales; family DSM-45169; genus Marininema; species Marininema halotolerans. The sequence goes on from NZ_FPAA01000001.1 coordinate 23,309, forward strand.
ATTTATTGTTGATAAGGCACATGACCGATGGATCGATCGATTGGTGGCACGTCCCTCTCCTAAAGAACCTTTGCGATCCAACTTCACTCCTTCCAAAAGCTCCACTCAATCACTCTCAGCAGAACCTTATATTGACACATCACTTTCTTAAATCAAGGACAGGGGGATATCTATGTTTAGAAAAATGATGGCCAAGTTAGGGAAAGGCGGCGCGAAAGTCGACCTCATCCTCGAAAAACAAGACTACCTACCAGGAGATGATGTTCAAGGCAATTTGGTTATTCAAGGAGGGGCCATTGAGCAAGAAATTAATAAAATCGATGTGGAACTCATCATGTATCTCCATTCTGGAAAACGAGAACTTAACCATACACTGGAACGATTTCCTTTTCACCACACCTTCATCATTCATCCTGGTGAGGAAAAATCCTTTCCGTTCTCCACCCAACTTCCCAAAGACCTTCCCGTTTCAGGGAACCAGGTTGCTTTTTTCTTTGTTACCCATTTAGATATTGCCCAAGCGGTGGATCACTCGGACCATGACTACATCAAAGTTCATCCCCTACTACCTTTGCAAAAGGTTCTTGATGCCTTTACCGATCTGGGTTTACGAGAGAAACATGATTCACGATCCTTCAATGGATATACCCAAGAATTCGCTTTTTTCCCTTCTTCCTTCCTAAAAGGTCAAGTTGAAGAAGTGGAATTTGTCGCAGGTATTGAAGAAGACCGCATTCACCTTCTGCTTGAGGTGGATATCTACACTTGGACAGGCGAACGCGAAGTTCGCCATGAATGTACCCTAGAAAAAAGCGACTGGGAAAACCATCACTCACTGACAAACACCCTTCGCAATATCCTCACGGATATGACCAATCAACCCTCTTCCTATCGAAAACCCACGAAGCACGGATTCCATAAGCATAGCGGCCTTTCCAAATGGGGAGGAACCGTGGGTGGATTTGCCACGGGAGCACTTGGTGCGTTGGCACTCTCAGAATGGATGGAAGACATGGATGATATCGGGGATACGATTGAAGATAGTTTTGATGATGTAGGTGATTTCTTTTTCGGAGATGATTAATAAGATCAATTGATACGCTGACTAACTAATAACGGCATTCTCCCGCGGGAGAATGCCGTTATTAGTTAGTCCACAAGCAGCCGCTTTTATCGATTTGGTTACTGAGGGGGTTGAATATCATGCACTTTTGTTGGAGCCGATTGAACACCTCGAGGGTGATGGTAGGTGCCTGGTACCGTGTAGATGTCCACAGTCAGTGAGCCTCCCATCATTCTTGTACGAATCATCACTGGTTTATCAAGGTTGTTACGAAAACGATAGTCCGGGCCATACCAGGCCACCGTTGCATCCCGCCCTTTTGGTACATAACTTACCTCTTTACTATGTGAGAAACGGGCGACTGAAGGTAGGCCTGCACTATCTACACTATTGTATAAGGTCGAAGACGTCTGACAGACTCCTCCACCTAATCCTTTTTCATAAGCGCCCTTCACAATGATAATGGATTCCTTATATCCACGCGCAGCAGTACGTTCCCCTACTGTTTTATTGTAGGAAAATACTTCACCTGGATTTACAATGTGATGGTTAATTGCTTGTGCGGATAGCCTTACATTGACCGTCCGATTGACATTCCCTGAATTAAAGTAAGTCACATAATGTCCAATCCGTTCCCCGTTGACATGTTTAATATCCTCTGTAGTCACTTGAGGGGCATCCGAGATCAATGGAACTGGATGAATCCCGTTTACTTTTCCTTTGATATGCTGTGGCCAATTTAATAACTCTTTGGTATCCAACTTCCAACCCATTCTCTCTGGTTTAATTTCCTCTCCATAACGAGTCGCATGCGCATCTTTCGCAGGTTGATCCACTTCTTTTTTAATGGAATCAATCCACTTTGTCCACTGCTTAGCATTGACTTTTGATCCGTCTTTACCTGTGTAACCCATCTCTCGTAAGTTTACTTTCCATTCCTTTTTGCCATTAATCAATGTAATGGTCAATTCCTTTTGCTTCTTCTCCACTTTAGGTGTTGTTATGGAAGAATCGGCGTTACTATTGATTGGCCAACCATCAATCATGCCAACGAAAATAATTGCGATCAACAATACAACCCCGGTCACCATACCCATAATTTTTGATCGCTTACTCCACGGATGAAAAAAACGAGAGGTTGTTTTAGTTTCCTTTGATTGGGAAACACCTGCTTTTGCATTCTCCTCGTTCGGTGATGGAATGGGTTCCGCTGAAACTTCTTTATTTTCCCCATGTGCGTGAGACTCTTCCGTATGCGCTTGCTTTGCTGATTCTTCTTTCCCCGAAGAATGTTTATTGTTCTCTTCCACGGGACTTCTCTCCCCTCCAACCAGATGCGATCATCTATTAAGAGTGATCCACCTAGCCCCCCGTTTAATGTTCCTCCATATTAATCGTATGGATAAAAAATGAGTACGTTCCCTATCTACAAAAGGCGTCCTTGGATCCCTGATAGCCCTTTTCTTCGCTTTTCTGCAAGCGAAAATGCCTTACGATACACATTTGGAAACGCAAGCTGTGTACGTTCGTTCTCATTGATCCAACGCCATTCCCCAGGAAGGTCCTTTTTCTCATCACGTATCAAACCTTCTACTAAACGAATGTGCCAGCGCCGGTGACTAAATATGTGTTCATACTCTCCTAATACCTCTCCCCATTCTACAAACAGCCCTAATTCAGTGAAAAGGGGGGTAATGGAGTCACCTGGAACCACCTCATCTTGCACATTCTCCATAGTAGGTAGCCCCCACATCCCTGCAAGCAAGCCCTCACTTGATCGTCGTTGGAGTAGGATCTGTTCTCCTCTTCGTATCCAAGCGATACTCACATGCACCGGACGAGGTGGCTTTGCTTTTTTCTTTTGTGGTAATTCTGCCTGGACTCCTTGATCAAACGCAGCACAAGTTGCTTGTACAGGACAACTTATACACTTTGGATTCACAGGGGTACAGACCAGTGCACCGAGTTCCATGACTGCTTGATTAAAATCCCCCGCTCGACTCGCTGGAACAAGGTGAGCACCCAATACTTCCATTTTTCGTCGAGTGGACAATTTTGCAATATCATCCCAGAGAGCAAACCATCGGGAAAAGACACGCATGACATTCCCATCCACAGCTGGAGTCGGTTGATCGAAGGCAATTGATAAAATCGCTCCAGCCGTATAATCGCCGACTCCTTTTAATTGTGTCACTGCATCTGGGGTTGATGGAACTTTCCCCTCATATGTAGCAACCACTTCTTTTACTGCAGAATGAAGGTTACGTACCCTCGAATAATAACCAAGACCTTCCCAAGCCTTCAGCACTTCTTCTTCATCCGCATTTGCCAATGCAACAAGATCAGGAAATTTATCCATAAATCGTTCAAAAAAAGGAATAACAGTATCCACACGGGTTTGCTGAAGCATAATTTCAGATACCCAAATACGATAAGGATCCTTATTTTTACGCCAAGGAAGTTCCCTTTTATTTTGATCGTACCATGCTAGTAGACCTTCTCGTACATGATCCGTCCATGCTTGATCAGGTAAGGATACGATAATTTCTTTTTTCCTACCCACAAATAGCCGCCTCCCAGTTGTATCTACTTCTTGATCTAGGCGGTTTTCCAATCGATCGGATCGGTAAGTTTTACTAAGCGTAGCCGCTCACCCTCATTTGTCTTCTCCCATATCAAGAGACGATCCCTTTGATCAGAGAGATAAAATCCCTTCACAATCGCAGTTGTGGAGTATACCCTCTTCTCCTCCATTCCCTTGCTAAGGAAGAGAATACGATGGCGCTGCCTTAACCAAATCCCTCCTGGATCCTGCCTCACTTCTGATTGCCAATTGCTAATCCCTTGTGATACCCCCTGGTACGCTCTAGTTTCCTGCGTATCCAAGTGCACTACCTTTAGAATATCACGGATGGTATAGGATAGAACTCTGCCCTCGTTACTTAACTGGATATGATGAAGTTGAGTCGGTTTAAGATTTTGCTCACCTTCTGTGTACCGAAACATCTTTCCATCGGTGACAATAACTCCACTCACCTTTACCTTATCCCTTGTTGATGTACCAATAGGAAAAGCAATGTATCGACCGGATGGATCCCAATTTACCTTGGATAACACATAGGAAGACAAATTATTGGCTTGATAAAGGATTGTTTCGTCATCGACACGAACATCCCAACGCCGAATATTACTCCCTGTCGAGTTGATATAGACCAACTGGTTTTTTTGGGGAGACCATACTCCCTGTACTCCGGGTAAGGTACGTAACCGTTTGCCATCGATGCTGCGATAAACATGCTTTCCATCCAACAATAGATACTCACCATCACTCGACCAATTCACAACACTTTTTTCCGCTTGCTCTTTTCCTATAGCGGTTCTCAATGGATAGGAACGCTTCGTATCCACTCGGTATAGATAAACTCCATACCGCCCATTCTGGACCCTTTTCACGTACGTGAACGCATCCTTCCCAGGGGATACACACAAGGCTTTTTTTTTCGCTAATCCATCCACTATTTGATGCTCATGGTTCTGATTACTTACCATGATGGTTTGATGATGCGTATTCACCTCTAGAAACCAGCCATTAACCAATGGCTGCGCTTGATCTTCATTCCAATTTTTTTGCGCCTGACTTTCTTTGGATAATTTATTTTTTTCTATATCAAAAACATAAATCCCTTCTCCTTTTGAGGAGGAGATCCCTTTAAAAATTAATTGATTCTCCACGAAGCGAATCGGTTTTATCGAAGTAAACTGAGCCTCCTTTAACACGTTCGTACTACCTAAGCGATGAACCAATAAAAAACTTCCAAAAGTTACTAATAAAACTGCGATTACCAACATCATTTTCCACCGAGCAGATATCCAACTTGGAAGAGGAGGCTGGATCATTCGTCTGACCCATTTTTTGGATTCCGCGATCAAACCCTGTTTCTCTTCCATGCTGTAAGTCCCCTTTCCTGTATGAAACAACGAAGTCCCGTGAGTAGACGCTTCGCTTCAGCACTTATGGTCACCCAACCGTGTGATCTAACGATGAATGACTTACCTCTTCTCCCTTCATACTAATTAAAACGCTAAATTTATAAAAGAGGGATTCCTAACATCCAATGGAAAAAAACCCCTGTTTACCAGTTTATCAAAAAAATAAGCCGGCTTTAATCCCCCCATAAGACGTATTTGCCCATTTTCTTTTTAGGTAAATAAATGTTACCAACCTCACTGGGTTGTACCTGCTATGTTATAATGGCAATTAATTATCGAGAGGGGTTCACTTATCCCTCCATTTGCAAAGGGTGAAAAACAGATGCCATGGATCATACTTGCTGCTAGCATCGACAATGGTGTAAAGGATGTACAAAAAAAAGCAGAAGAAATCGCACAAGATCCAACGAAAAATTTATGGGATCCTTTATTTAACGATATTTTAATCCCTCTTTTCCAAATTGCAATTATAATTGGCATTACTTACATAGCACTTCGTTATGTCGGTCAAGTGGTGGATCGACTACTAAACATTAGTCGTTTTCAACAAAAGCGGGGCGCTACATTGGCTCGATTACTTAAATCCACCTCACGTTATGGCATCTATTTCATTTCAGCCATTACCATTCTAAAACAGGTGAATATTGATGTAACACCTATTCTCGCAGGTGCTGGGGTGATCGGTCTCGCTGTCGGTTTTGGTGCGCAAAACCTCGTTCGGGATGTCATTACTGGATTCTTTATCATTTTTGATCAACAAATGGAGATTGGTGACTTTGTACAGATCAACGATAATATTCAAGGAACGGTAGAAGAGATCGGACTACGAATAACCAAAATTCGAGAATTCAACGAACGCGTTCATTATTTCTCCAACGGTGAAATTACCCGTGTAACGAATTATAACAGAGACCGGATGCGCCCATTAATTCCTGTTACCGTACCCTATGAAGAAGATCAAGCCTATGTTCAGTCGATCCTAGACGAAATTTGCGAAGACTTAAGTCGACGCTTCTCTCCATACATCATCGAGCCCTTTTCCATTTTTGGAATCACCAACATTAAATCGGATGGAGTGGAATATACCTTAACATCTGTAAGCACTCCAGAAGAATATTGGATGATCGAACGAGAAATGCGAAAAGCCATCGTCACGAAATTCATCGAAAAATCCATTGAAATTGCTTATCCACGCCAAGTGCTCACCGCCGCTGACGACCTTCATTCTCTAATGGCAAAGAGGCAGAGTAGAGAACCGTTACGCGAAGTCGCTGCAACGGTAGGAGAACACATTTCTCCACGCAAAGATCGTGGAGGCCCCCGCAAAGATGAAGATGGAGATGGAGATGGAGACGGCGATGGTGGTGGAGATGCTACCTGAGTCTAGTCTATAAACAAGCCCAGTATCGACGATCGTCGATACTGGGCTTGTTCTTTTTCGCACATCATAAAACCATCGAATTAACCACAAAAGCAACGACAAACGTAATCCCTAGTGCAATACCACACCAGATACCGACACGTTTCAAATCGCTATTTAGAACTTTTACCGGATCCACTAATTGCTTCACTTTTTTATTCTGTCGTTTTTTCGCCATCGAAAAGTCCCTCCTAAATTACGATCCACTCATTTTTCCCCAATACGATCCATGCCCTGTTGAGATTATTTTATTGACTGTTTTTTGTCGAACCCAAATAATCCCATAGATAAAAAACCGCATAACTACGCCAAGGTGACCATGCTTCACCTAATCGACGCACCTCTTCTTCCGATGGCTGTTCCGTGGTTTCAAATACGTGACGCAGTGCATTGCGTACCCCAATATCAGCAGCTGGAAGTAAATCGGTGCGACCCATTCCAAACAAAAGCAAACACTCTACTGTCCAACGTCCAATTCCCCGTATGGGAAGCAACTTTTTAACGACGTCGTCATCAGAAAGCGTGTACAATTGATCAAGGTCAAAACCATCGACCACTTTCCTGGAGAGGTCAATCACATACTCGGCCTTCCGACGGTTAAACTGAAGTTCCTGTAGGTCTTCGTAGGAAAGGTTCGCTACCTGCTCTGGAGTCGGAAACACCCATAACGTTTCTCCGCGATGAACAATGGTATCGCCTGCCCGCTCGATCAACCGTTGTATTAATGTCCCTGCAAAAGAAAGGTTAAGTTGTTGACTAATAATTGTCCTGATCAGGCACTCGTATAACGACGCATCCAACACGACATGCAAACCACGGCGTTCCCGAATTAAATTTCCGAGGTTCGGATCGCCTTCGAGCCTTTGGTAAAAAGATGATAAATCCACATCCAAAGAAAACATACGACGCAATCGTTGGGATAGCTCTTCTAATTGCTGGGAAGATAATTCTTCGCTCACTTCAACCGCTAAACCATCCCCCATCCACCACAGCTCTACCGCAATCAGGCGCTCTCCTAAACGTAAGGTACGAATGAAACGATCATCTCTTACCTGATAGGCTGATTTTTCAAGTGCAGCTAACCGACGGGAAGTATGTTCAAAGGAATATATTCCCGAAGGCATCAGCTTCATATGTGCCAACCCCTCATCCCCCTCCGACTCTTCTTCCCATTATACCATGTACACTTGACTTGGCCTTCATCCCAGAAAAGGTTTATCATGTACAAAAGATCGAGTCTGTTTGCGACTCGATCTTTTCATGACGACTACTCTACCAATTCAACACGGATATTTTTCTTTACTCCAAATTGCCGAGCTTTATCTAGATCACTCATAAATACATCGATTCGCTGATTTTTTATAGCACTTCCTGTATCCTGGGCAACGCGATATCCAATTCCTTCAATATAAACCCGAGATCCAATCGGTATCACATTGGGATCGACTGCAATTGTAATCCCATCTGCCACTTTCGTACCGCTGGAGGTTACACCGTAACTCGCATCTTGTGGTACTTTCCCTGTCGATTCAGGTCCAGCTGTATAGGCCGTCAATGTGAAGTCCCCAAGTGCCTTCCCACGAACCATGGTAGGAGCTGCCTTTCCCTCAGTCGAATTCCTTTTCGCAACCCTTGTATTCTGGTTACGGGGAAGCACAAGTTCTTGCCCAACTTGAATCAGAGATGGATCTTTTAATTGATTGATTCGAGCTAATGTCGCAACATTGGTTCCGTGCTCACGAGCAATTTGGAAAACCGTGTCCCCTTTTTCTACTCGAATGGTTCTGGCTCCTTCGCGCGCATCCGCACGTTCGATTCCTCCAAGAAATCCCCCCTGGGCAGTAGCAAAGGCAATAATACCGATCACGCCGAAAAGCATACCGATCCAGCGCCTTCTATCCATGATGATCACCTCATAGAGTAATTAATAGATTCTCTGCTATCCATGATCACCTTTCAACGGTTGATTCATACATTAGACTGAACAATAGGAAACATTGAAATAGACACTAATATACAAATAATGCGATGACGCTTTTTTCATAACAGCAATAAAAAGGGGAGCCGAGCTCGGCTCCCCTTTTTATTGCTACATCACTATGCTTAACAGCGCTGTTCATACTGAGCGTGAATAACAATGATCGCCCCCATAAATATTAATCCAATTTGAGGATTGATTATAGGATAATCGTACATTCCATGCCCTAATAGAGCAAATACGATGGATATGAGCACACCCGCTAACCTTTTTTCCTTCCGCTCACGGGCAGTTTTCCGCCAACGTCTTGCTCGCGCCGTTGTCACTACAATTAAACTAAGAAATAACATTAGACCCATCACACCATACTCGACTGCCATCCCTAAAATCACATTGTGGGCGTGGAACAAATACGTACCCGAAATTTCTTCAATTAAATAGCCAAAATGGATGGGCAAAACACCGACCACCCAGTGATCCAAAAAAATTGTAAAGGAGTCTTCCCATACTTTCAAACGACCAATAATGGTTAGCATCAGTGAGTCATCACGAGGAATTAAGCTCATATTGGTAATTAACACTAAACCGATGGATACAAGCACTACAAATAGCGCCACGGTTCGCTTCCGTTTCCCTGTCATCCAGACTTGAACCAACAAGCCAATAACCAACCCCACCCAAGCCCCTCGAGATCCAGTACACCAAATCGCTACACAATAATAGAAAAAAACCGTAAAAGCAGCTGCTTTTTCAAAGCGGTTACGGGCCAAGGAGGAGGCATAAATACTGAGTAATGCCAAACACATCAATAGTGCTGCCGCCAAATTAGAGTTAAAGGAAGGGCCAATACTTCTTGGCCCCTCAGACTGCATCCGATAAAATCCCCATAATATATTCATCGACATCTTGTTATCCATGGGCATCCAAGCCACTCGTTGCAAGATCGTAACGGTTGCAGAATACAAACCAGCGATCCAAAAAGTCGCATATAGCTTTTCATAATCTCGCCATGTCCAATGTAGCCGTTTCATCCATACAGCCAATACTCCATATAACCCAAAAAATAAGATGGGAACCATCGCCACTGGTAACCAACCAAAAAGAAGATAGGGATTAAAAATCCAACTAATCGTGCTGATCGCGACGAAGCCTAGGAATATCTTCTCCGGCCAACCAAATGGTCGCCAACTGCCTTTTAATATTACAGGCGATAGGAGTCCCATAATCAATAACACTCCAACAGGAATCACCGGAGAGAATAGAATCGATACATATAAAATTTGAATAGCGCGTTCTTTGATATCTTTCCGTCGCGGGTCAATAACCAAAATCACAAGCTCCCTTAACAACAAAATGTTAGTACTATAGCATTATATCCGTGGGGGTACTAAAGAACAATATATGCACTAAAGTACAGTGATAGAAACAAAGGGCGTCGATGGGACTAACATCCGCCCTCGTCCACTGATACCTCGAGCAAACTAAGAACGGCACGAATACTTTGAGATGGATGTATTTTCCATCTCCATGCAAGCATTTGTTGTTTCAACTGTTCATAATGATGATCCCCTCGAGTTAGTCGGTGAAGCCACATATTCAAATCGTCTTCATCGGTTACTCGAGCAGCCAGCCCTTGTTCAATCATGAATCGACTATTTTTCTCTTCCTGTCCAGGAATCGAGCTAAAGAGAAGCAACGGGGTCCCTTTGGCAATCGCCTCTGTACAAGTAAGTCCTCCTGCTTTAGACAGAATGACATCAGCTACATCCATCCAATCAGGCATTTCCTCTGTATATCCTGTGATCCGTATATGGGGATGATCAAACTCCGAGCATTGGGATAATGTGTTTCGCAAACGATGGTTGTGTCCAGTACAAATAACAAACTGGATATCTTCCTTCCACTTTGTTGCCACACGGACTAGCTTTTCTGTGGGGCCCAATCCGAGGCCGCCACCCAAGACCAGCACCGTTGGCATGGGTTTCAATCCTAAACGCTTGCGAATCTCCTTGTGATTTCCCTTTTTCCAAAATTGTCTATCCGAGGGGATACCCGTTACAATCACCCGCTCAGGGATGACTCCCATGGTCAGCATCTGTTGTTTAACCCCATCATGAGGGACTAGGTAAAGATCTGTTAAAGGGTGAATCCACGATCCATGTGCTGCAAAGTCAGTAATTACCGTACATAGACGCAAGGGAATACCATTACGTTTTAAGCGTGCAATGGCCGCACTGGCAAAGGGATGAGTCGATACCACAACGCGTGGGGGTCGATTCGCTATATATTCAGAAAGACGTGAGTACAAGATTTGGTTTAAGCACCACTCAATCCAACGGGGAAAGGAACGAGAATGATGACGTCCGTACACTTTTCTCCACAAACCCGGTGCACGTCGAATCATACCTAGATACGAAGAAAGAAGGGCTTGGTTGATTTGCGGACGTAACTCACGGCCAAGCTCCACTAGCTCTACTTGAACAGAAGGAGCGAATTCACCAATTCCTTGTACTAATGCCTCAGCAGCACGTGTATGTCCTGTACCGAAATTTTCCGACACAAATAAAATATCGTTTTCTCTCACCGCCGGAGGCACCGAGGAAATTATATGGTTCATCATCTACTTCCACCTCACTAATCTGCCAAGCAAGTTGCCTCATATCATGCAACGTCATCGGACTCCGTACGGTTTCAATTGTCCCTTATTATACCATACACGCACTTTCCCACGGACATGCGCAAAGATCCGGTTGCTTTTATGTAAAGAATAGGGTTGAGAATGATTATCAAATTTATTGACGCATCCATTGATAATGATTATCATAACAAGAAGAGAAGGTCTTTTTTGTACATCGTTTTAACTTCGACATTTTAGGAGATGCGTCCATGCCCCTCTCTAACCATTATCGCATCATCGGCCTGCTCCTAACCATGGTCGCACTCGGCATCAGTTTTATAGCGAGCCTTAAATTCGGGCTTACCCATATCAACTGGGATACTTTGATCGACGCTTGGCAGTCAAACCATCCTAACAAAGAAGAACTGATTGTCCAAAATACCCGTATCCCTCGTGCACTCATCGCTACCTGTGTGGGAGTAAGCCTCGGAATGGCTGGTGCACTTATGCAAGGTCTAACCCGGAATCCCCTTGCTTCTCCTGGGATTTTTGGAATCAATGCAGGGGCTGCGTTGTTTGTTGTTGTAGCATCTTCGATTTTTTCAGTCCACTCCTATGTAACCTTTACTTGGATTGCCTTTCTTGGTGCTGCCATTAGTGGAGGCCTTGTCTACCTTCTCAGTTCCTTTGGGAAAGAAGGATTAACTCCCTTAAAGCTCACTCTAGCAGGGGCTGCCTTAACTGCTTTTTTTACAACCTTAACCCAAGGCATCCTCGTCTCCGATGAAGGAACACTGGATCAAATCCTTTTTTGGTTAGCTGGATCCATAGTAGGCAGAGATCTAGATGCTCTCCTTTATCTTCTACCTTTTTTTGCTATATCCTGGATCTGCACACTATTTCTTGGTCGTGCAATGACCACCTTAACCATCGGTGAAAATGTCGCTAAAGGATTAGGGCAAAAAACCGGTTGGGTAAAGGCGATCGCTGCTTTGTGCATCATCCTTCTTGCAGGAGGGAGTGTCGCAATTGCTGGTCCGATCGGACTCGTGGGCCTTATCATCCCCCATATCGCACGATTTCTGGTTGGATCAGACTACCGATGGCTTCTCCCCTATTGCGCTTTTCTTGGAGCAACCTTTTTACTGCTTGCTGATATTGGTGGTCGCTATTTAATTATGCCAGGCGGACCTCTTACAGAGCTTTTAGTGGAAGCTGGAGCACGAACAACTTCGGATGAAGTACCCGTAGGTGTTATCACAGCCCTCATCGGGGTCCCATTCTTCATCACGATTGCCCGAAGGAGCATCTCTGATTAACTATGAAGAATACTCGATCACGACTCCGCAATCGTTCTTTATTTGGTCAATTTCACCCTCCAACCTTCCTCATCTTTCTAACTCTATTTTTCCTCTGTGGTGGAATCATGATTGTGAGTGTCGGTTTAGGAGAGATGAAAATCCCACCTCTACAGGCAGGTCTAGCCCTTTTGGGGATGGGCAACCCCTCGGATGAGGTGATTATCTATACTTTACGGCTTCCTCGACTTTTAATGGCCCTACTTGTGGGTGCTTCGTTAGCCGCCTCTGGTGCCATTCTTCAAGGGGTGATGAGAAATCCCCTCTCATCCCCTGACATCATTGGGATTACAGGAGGAGCCTCTGTTGTCACCATTTTTTTTATTGCTTTTCTCCCTCAAGTAGCTACTTCATGGCTACCCATTGCATCCTTTGTAGGAGGAAGTATAACCGCTCTTCTTATCTACAGCCTTGCATGGAAAAAAGGGGCATCTCCACTCCGCATTCTATTAATCGGAGTGGGACTCAACGCAGCAGCTAATGGACTAACCACACTCCTATTGATTCTCAGTCCACTCTACTCTGCCAATGAAGCCATGGTCTGGTTAACTGGAAGTGTCTATAGTAGCTCTTGGAATTCCGTACTAACGTTTCTTCCTTGGGCACTGTCGCTACTCGCATTGTCTTATTTTTTCAGTCGTCACCTAAACGCGCAACAAATGGGAGATGAGATTGCGACTGGGATCGGACAATCGGTTCAATGGTATCGCCTCATCACCATTCTCGTTAGCATTGGGTTGGCAAGTTCAGCCGTTGCATTTTCCGGGCCGATTGCCTTTGTGGGTCTGATGGCACCTCATATTGCTCGTATGATTACCGGCCCGTCCTTTGGCAGATTGTTGCCTATTGCTAGCCTGATCGGCGCACTCATCGTAATGTGTGCTGATTTAATTGCTCGCACTGCATTTAGCCCCTTGGATTTACCAGCTGGTTTATTCACGGCAGTACTAGGCGCCCCATTTCTTATCTTTCTCCTCTACCGCAGTGGAAGCAAAACTTAACTCCCCTCAAAAAAACCTCAAGAGGGAAAACGGGAGGGTTCGCCCTTGAAGCCAATTCTGACAACTGACCAACTTACCTTATCCTATGGTGCTACACCCATCATTGCCAATTTGGATCTTGTCATCCCCAAGGGAAAAATTACAACTCTTGTAGGAGCGAACGGATGTGGTAAATCCACTTTATTACGTGCACTTGCTCGCCTTCTTAAACCACGAAGTGGGGCGGTCCTTTTAAACGGAAAGGATATTGCAAAACAATCCACTCGTAAAACTGCTCACCAAATGGCTATTTTACCCCAGGGTCCAGTTGCTCCAGAAGGTCTCACGGTCTACCAATTGACGAAACAAGGGCGTTACCCCTATCAAACTTGGCTTTCCCAGTGGTCTGTAGAGGATGAAAAGCAAGTGGAGTGGGCACTTCAAATGACTGGAATGCTTCCCTTTAAGGATCGCCCTGTCGACTCATTATCCGGTGGTCAGCGTCAACGAGCATGGATTGCTATGACATTGGCTCAGGATACGGATACCTTGCTCCTCGATGAACCAACTACATACCTGGATCTAACCCATCAAATCGAAGTACTCGACCTTCTTTATGATCTCAATGAACAAGAAGGACGTACCATTGTTATGGTTTTACACGATCTTAATCTGGCGTCACGTTATGCCCATGAAATTATCGCAATAAAGAAGGGGCAAATCTATAACCAGGGATGCCCAGAGGATATTGTTAATGAACAGCTGGTTCAAGATGTATTTCATCTCGATTGCAAAGTGATCCCAGATCCCTTATTTGGTACACCCATGTGTATCCCTCACGGAAAAGGTCGTCATATTCAACGGCAGTCGTTCGCGGCGATAGGAGGATGAGGACATGATTTATACAAAGAAAGAGACTCCCACTCAAAAAGCCATGAGCTCACAAAGAAACCTACATCCACTTCAGTCAACAGAATCATCGTTGATGATGGATGCACGTGAACTGTTAGATTTGAATCGTCTCAATAACCTGCTTCACATTTGGTCACACCAAATTGGGACAACAGAGCACCCTGTAGCGGCTTCCATGTTCGCCAAACGGTATGCCTCCCAAATCATTCATCAGGCATTGTACCAACTCTCTATTTTAAATACCTCTGTGGACTGGTCTCTTGATAACATCCGCCTCCATTTTCGTGCTGGTTGGGAAGTAGCGGTCACTCCTATCAATCATCAACAATACCCTCCCCTGAACCAAAGACGAGAAGAATGGCGGGCCTCTTTTCTTCAACAACTATTCGTCAACAACTTGGTCCCTGTATTTAAGAGCCTAGCAGTACACATTCCCGCTTCAATCATTTGGGAAAGTGCCAAAGGATATCTTTATTACTACTACCGTGTGTGGATGAATGAAAATGCAGATTCCATCGATCACGAAAGAATTTCCGAGGATTTCAATGCCATCACATCATCGACCTATCTTTTTGATGATGAACTATCTACCAACCCATTTTATGGTGGTTTTCGTACAATTCCCCACCCCACTCAAGAGGGCGAATTGCTACCTGTCCGTCAAACTTGCTGTCTGTATCATCGCATACCTGGCACCAATCCTTGTTCTACCTGCCCCCGTTTACAAAAACCGAATTGCGAAAGTGGCAAGTCTCTTCTCGAATCGTAAGACTCTTCCATCTAACCAAAAGCAGACTCAGTGATCTCCTTGATAGAGGATCCCTGAGTCTGCTTTTATGTTCCTACCTATTTCCCAATCACTTCAGCCATTCGGCTAATTCGCGTACTGCCTTTTCGGCATCGGTGCCCTCAGCTGTAACAGTTACTTCCGTACCTTTAAACCGTTTCATTAAGGTTACTTTTGACCACTTCTTCGCATTGTAATCCTTATCTCCACGTTTTAAGGTGACCGAAGCATCGTATTTTTTAGCTTTATTCACGATTTCTAACGCTGTAAAATACCGCCGTAATTTTACCTTCTCCTTCAATGGATCGACTTGATCCGATGGAGTGCCTGGATCACTTGGGGTACCTGGATCCGTCGGAGCACCTGGATCTGTCGGTACACCTGGATCACTTGGCATTTCAGGATCATCCGGAGTATTGGGGTCTGACGGTGTACCAGGATCCTCACTTGGATCGCCGGAATCAGGAGTGTCTCCTCCTTTAGAGTCATCCGGCTTTGAGCCGTCTTTATCTCCTGGTTCCTCGCCATCATCCTTCTTATCCCCAGATTTACCCGGTTGAAGCATCTGATTTACCTTGTCTTCTCCATCTTTTTGACCAAAAGAGGGCAGTTTACGTAAGTCGATCAAAATTCCACCTTTCGGTGGATCGATCGATACGGATTTCCCAGCTTCCAGATCGAGATTAGGCATTTGTGCAGCTGCTGCATCCATGTTTTCAACACGCATGTAGACATCGTGCAGAACAATATTTGGCATTAGATTACCCAGCTTCAAAGGTCGATCAAAGCGAATGAGGTCCTTCGGGTCGATTTTGAAGCCAACAGCACTTGCGCTGACTGACAGCCCTTGAATGGAAACAGGTCCTGGATCCTCGATCCCTAACGTCCAGTTGCCCCCATTTCCCGTACTGTAGAGTGCCCCCATTTTCATCCCTGAGATCTTCGCTTGTTTGATCGACAATTTCATAACCAAGCCATGATTTCCCTTACCGATTCCCATCAATAATCCCTTGGACTCGATACGGTCTGCACGGATGACTAAGGCTTCAGAAGGCGCTTTTGGCGCCCCCCAAACGGGCATTGCCGGGAGCATCACAAGGGACAGAATCAGGCTCCATCCAATGATGATGGCAATCGTTTTTTTCATGGATACTCCCCCTTTCTGCATCCAGTGACGTTTACTTCAGCCGTCCATCGGGAACAACCTAAGAAATAGCTGCGACTACTTCCTCACCTGAATCGTTACTTAGTTCCTTCTTCCCAATTTCAGGTTTTGCGTCCCAGGCAATGCAAAGGCTTCCACCAATTATTCCAAGTACCATTCCAATCAACAATCCGCCTAATGCACCGATCAAAGAGAGAATCGAAAGGACAATCCCAAAGACTCCAAGTAGGCGAACATAGCGAGGCATTACCCAACCAATTACTCCGCAGGAGAGGAGAAGACCCCCGAAGAGAATGCCCGTGAACGCGAAGTTTCCTGGCACAAAGGTTAACCAGTATAATTGAATGGGTACATATAATGTTAAAAGGCCAGCAAACATTAGCAAAATCAAACCGGCTCTTGGTCGAATCGACTCTTTCCTCGCCCGGCGCGTTCCCGTTTTCCTCTCTTCCATCAGTCATCCTCCTTCGCTTAGTTTAATTTCTGAAACTCCAACTTCATTCCAGGGATCGAAATCGTGTTATTGAAGAGGTAGTGCCCTCTCAACTTCGCATTGGTCAGTACAAGATGATCTGCAGACATATCAAAGGTTTTCAGCAAATCGGATGAATAATTTTCTTTCGTTGTGAACTTTTTGAAAGAATGGTTCCCCTCAACTTTGGAGGCATCCATCACCATACCGGTTGATTTTGCAACACCAGAGCTGGTGACGAGTACTCGGATCGTCCCCATGTTTGGAACATCAAAGTCTTTGTACAATTTCATGCCAGTAATCTCTGCATCCATCTGCAAAGCCGCTTGAGGTGTTACTTTCTTTGTACTGGTCGGTCCAAATTTCGGCAATAATTTGAAGTTTGTTGCAACAATCTTATCGGCTTCTACCATGAAGCCCCCTACACCAGCAATGGGCACTGCAGCAGCGACACCACCAGCAAAAAGACCGGTAACAATTAATGCCAATACAGTAAGTGATGTCGTAAAGCTAATCCAGAAAAATTTACCACGATACTTCATCGAATAACCCCCCGTCGTTAAATGCAAGCGCTTACATGAATGCCGTGGTGTTATAGAATGAACCTATTCCACCGACATAAAGAAATTATAGCCTCATCCTAGGAGCACACCAACCCTAAGAATACAGGTACTTCCCCCCCTTTAATGGGGGGATTTTTCTTCATGCTCTTGTGAAATGGTATATACTATAAAGAATAACGCAATCAACCACTGGACACAAAAAGGAGCTATCCTTATGCAACCCGCTGTATATTTTGATATCCCGATGCTTCCGCGGAAGGAAATACAGACAATTATTGATACGATCTCACAGGGATACTCCGATATTTTAATCCATTGGAATATTAAATTATCGACCATCACATTAGATGACAAGCAGAGAAAGTCTCTTAACGATATTTTTTTAAGGCTCATTCATAATTTACGTCTTTTTCCGAATCAATCCAAGGAATACCATGATAAATTTTTACGGTTGGTCAAAAAGAGTCAACCCACTCTCCATCCGTCTTTAATCTCCTTTACGCTGGGCATCTTTGAAGAAATTCTCATCGGATTATTCCCACGAACTTCCACCGGGGATTGGATCGGCTTTCGCTGGATTCATTCCCTAGTATTCTCGCTATTAATCTCCTATTCGAATTCATCAATAACCACTGAGGATCGTTCACCTGATGTGACAAAGGAGTCCGCTTCCTTCACCACAACTGAGATCACTCCTTCAGATTCTTTTATGGATAAAATTGTTCAATTTGATACGCTACTTTTAGGCGCCCATTCCTTAGAAGATGTCATGCGCTTAACCGTTCATCGTATCGTTGAGGCGATTGGTTACAAGCGTAGCGCACTTTTCTGGTATTCCCCCATTACCCGAACCGTAGAAGGTACTCATGCTTATCACGTCGATATCACGGATTTACGTCGTATACGCTCCTTTGAAGCCAACATCCCAGGAATGACCTGGATGATTCGACAAAATCGTCCTCTCTATATCCAAGATGCTTGTCTCTACATTCCGGATCATTTTATTAAGCATTTCCATCTGCAATCGTTGTTGGTAGCCACCCTGCAAGTCGATCAACATCAACCGGTTGGTTTTCTACTCATTGATCAGGGTGGAAAACCCTTTGCTCCCTCTACGGAAGAGTTGAATCTACTTGAAAAGTTGACATCACGCGTTTCCGTTGCCCTACGACCTAAGCTCTACGAATATCCTACTCTCTCTGCTCATCCCCCGGCTTCACCTGTCCTCACCCACAGGGAACAAGAAATTTTGCAGATGATTGCCTATGGCTACTCTACACGTCATATTGGGGAAACCTTGCATATCAGTGAGCATACTGTCGCAGAACATGCTCAAGGAATATTAAAGAAGCTTAATTCAAAAAACCGCTCAGAAGCGGTTGCAAAAGGGCTACGCTTGGGTTTGATTCACTAGCAAATGGAGGCGCTATGATCCTATTAGGATTAAATCTTATAAAATCGGGTATCATTAATACTAGAGTTACAGGTAAGAGATACCATAAGGTCGGACATGGTTATTGGTTGACGCCTGAAATCAGGGCTTTTATAATAGTTAAAACGCGGATGGTATCATTCATCCTTATCAACATACCACTTAAATGAAACAAAAAAAGTTCCAGTTGTCCGCCCGACACACCTCAATAAGGAAGGCGGTGCGTACCATGGAAAAGCTATTAAATCCTTCACTGAATACCGGGGACTGGGTTCAAGGTAAAACGGAGAACGATGAGTTGTTTCAAGGATACGTGGAAAGCATCGACACCGAAAGAGGAGTCACCCACGTACGTGTCATACAATCCGACAATACTGAGGTCCTCGGGAAGTTGTTTAGTAGTCCCTTGGATCGAATTCGACGCCTGAATCAAGGAACACTCGATCAAGAAGGTTATCTCATGAATTTAATTGACTTAGCTCTTGCAACACGTGATAAGGAATGGTTTATTGAACTTACTGGTATGCTTCATCAGTTAGATCTAGATACTAAAGCGACTAACGCCGCTTAATTATACGGATTCTTTTTGGGATAGGGAGTGTTCCCTTCCCTTTTTGTTGTGACGGACTCATCAGAGAAGGAGGTGGCCGTAATGAATAGCGATTTTAGTCTTGTCATTCATAGCCTTGGTTTATTTGCCCTTGAACCTGAGAAAAAAAGAACAAGTGATGAACTTGCAGTGAGTACGGGTGTTCACCCCGTACGGATGCGACGGAGCCTTAGCCTTTTGAAAAAGAATGGATATATCCGCTCCAAGGAAGGAGCTGGTGGGGGATTTACTCTCTCTTGCAATCCCGACGAAATTACACTGGACCGTCTTTATTACCTTACCTGTCCAAGTACCTTACATCCAAAAACCACCCAAACCAATTGTCAATGTCCAGTCGGCTCAACATTGCCCACTGTTTTAGCTGAAATATTATCCGATGGAGAACAAGTACTCACTGACTACCTTCGCCAATGGTCCGTTAGTGATGTTGTAAATCTTCTCCAACAAAGACGTGAAGAAGCCTCTATACAAAAGAGCTGACTCCAATCTAACGGGGTCAGCTCTTTTGATTGATCCATCCATTTGAGGAAGGGTTTGTGGTTGCAACTGGAACTTTTTTAGTGAATCGCATAAAGGATAATAACGGTCGCTCTACAACCATGTATAAGAGTGAACCGATCATCACTGTGAGTAATGCCATAAGGACTAGCGTCGCTTTGGGTCCCAAACTGTCATCGATCCCCCACTCACTTAAACCCTGTTGAAGAAGGACGAGTAAAGGAAAATGGGTAAGGAAAAGTGTATAGGATGCACTTCCCAAAAAATAAAGCCCACGTGGAATCCACCACTCCCGCTTTTGTTCGAGAAGAGCCAATCCCATTAAAATCGTCGCTGCTGGAATTCCATAGGCATATAAATCATCAAGTGGCACCCAATGATGCTGTCCATTGACCCATGCTAAGACCAATCCTGCAAACCCACCGGTTACTAATAAGTGGGGATAAGGGATGTCTACTTTTGTGACTAAGTTCGCAATAAATCCACCGGCCAAAAAGTAGAGATGGTACTTGGATAAGAGGACATCGATCCATGGATTGCCTGACCATATGTCATTGGTATACTGGATAAATACACCCATAAACCAAAGAGATAGTAAGACAGTCCCCCTCCCTTTCCCTACCAAAATCGCGATGCCAAATAGAAGGTAGTAGATCAGATAGCCACTTAAAATAATGGTTGGAGGGTTAATTGCCTGCTCTTGTGGAAAGAGAAAAAAGGCATGAACCACTTGTTTAATCGAAGGTTTCTCACCGATGAAGAAGGGAGCAAAGGCACTCATCGGAATTAAAATATACCAATAGGTCGGATAAATACGCAAAAGTCGTTTTTTCATATACCGAAGCGCTACTTTTCCATTTCCAAAACGGTCTTTATAAGTATAAAAGAGGACAAAACCACTGACCAGCATAAAATAGTCCATTGTCCCCGAACGGACCGTGCTGTCCCAATCAAACAATCCCGCTTTCCAGTAACGAATTCCAAGCTGATGAGCTGTAAAGAGAATCATCAACAGGCTAAAAAAACCACGGGAAGCATGAATCAGATTCCACTTCTTATTCATAGGTGCGAGTTCCTCCGGAAAAAGGTTCCTTTTTTATTATGGCAAGGAGTCACTGTCCATGCAATGGGGAAGACCCGTCTTTTTTATGAAGAATTAGGTGTGAATCGCCTTTACCCGTCCCACTTGGCCATCGATTAGTCGAACTTTTATACCATGGGGGTGATGGGATGAGGAAGTTAAAATATCCTTCACGACCCCTCGGGTCAATTTTCCTGTTCGTTGGTCTGCTTTTAACACAATGTCCACCGTTAACCCCGGTTGAATATCTTTTCGAATCTTGCCATCCATCTTATGTCTCCTCCTTTACTCTCGATAAAAAAAGCTTCCCACCATGTGGTGAGCCGCTTTTTCTTCATCACTCGTACATGCTTTTCACTTTTTGCTGTAATGCTTGATCCTCTAGATATTCATCATAGGTCGTCATTTTATCGACCAGCCCTTGAGGAGTGATCTCCATCACTCGATTGGCCACGGATTGAATCATTTGATGGTCATGCGTCGTAAAGATAATCGTCCCTGGGAATTCTTCCAATCCCTTGGTCAAAGCAGTAATCGCCTCCATGTCCAAGTGGTTGGTCGGTTCATCAAGGATCAAGACGTTTGCACCGGATAACATCATCCGTGACAACATACAGCGAACCTTTTCTCCTCCAGAGAGAACCTGCGCTTGTTTTAACACTTCCTCTCCAGAAAAGAGCATCCGACCAAGGAAGCCACGAATAAAGGTCTCTGATTGATCATTGAGCGAGTATTGACGAAGCCAATCGATCAAACTTTGATCCGCACCCTCAAAATAGGCATTATGATCCTTGGGGAAATATGCCCGGCTTGTCGTAACCCCCCATTGAAATTCCCCTGCATCGGGTACAAGCTCCTCAACAAGAACCTGCATTAAGGTCGTTTTCGCCAAACCATCTGGACCAACTAGGGCGACTTTATCCCCTTTATTAATCCGAAAAGAAAGATGATCCAGTACTTTCTCTCCTTCAACGGTCTTTGATAAACCTTCAACGCCAAGTAGGTCATTCCCCGCTTCCCGTTCCGGTTCAAAATGGATAAAAGGATATCTCCGCGAAGACGGCTGAATATCATCTGGAGTCAATTTATCCAACATTTTTTTACGAGAAGTCGCTTGTCGTGCTTTTGATTTATGAGCACTAAAGCGCGCAATAAAGGTTTCCAATTGCTTCCGTTTCTCATCCACCTTTTTATTCTTCTCTTTCGCTAAAGCAAGGGCCAACTGACTGGATTCATACCAGAAATCATAGTTTCCAACATAGAGCTTAATCTCTCCATAATCGATATCCGCCATATGAGTACATACGGTGTTTAAGAAATGACGGTCATGGGAGACCACAATCACGGTATTTTCAAAGTTAAGAAGAAAATCTTCCAACCACCGAATCGCTTCAATGTCCAAATGGTTGGTCGGCTCATCTAAAATCAAGATATCCGGCTCACCAAATAAGGCCTGTGCCAACAATACCTTCACCTTGTCGTTGCCCTCTAAGTCCTTCATCTTCTTACTATGAAGTTCTTCGAGAACACCCAAGCCAGAAAGAAGTTGTGCCGCTTCGGGTTCCGCTTCCCAACCATTTAACTCAGCAAACTCCCCTTCTAATTCCGCAGCCCTAACCCCATCTTCGTCTGAGAAATCAGGTTTTGCATAGAGCGCATCTTTCTCCTGCATGATGGCATAGAGCCGCTCATGCCCCATGATAACCGTTTGCAATACTTCTTGTTCTTCATACTGAAAATGATCCTGTTTCAGAACGCCCAGACGCTCTCCTGGGGTAATGTGTATTTCCCCTTTATTGGCTTCCACTTCACCCGAGAGGATTTTTAGGAAAGTTGATTTTCCTGCACCATTGGCACCGATCAGCCCATAGCAGTTCCCCGGAGTAAATTTAATATTGACGTCTTCAAATAACTTTCGCCCACCATACCGTAGGCCAATTCCTTGTACACTGATCATAAGAAAACCGTCCTCCAAACTACATAAACTTCCCCTATTGTAACACGGAGGTAAAGTCATGCGTGCTACGATTTACAATAACTTCATTTTCGTCTAAGAAGCTTCATCCAATACCCATTACGCTATTTGGAATCAAATCCATTCACTTCTTTACCTACGTTAACCGGTTAAGGGTGATTCCTCAGGATACCGGATCAGCACTTGCTTATCTCGTTTTGCAAGGGCATAAGCCAAGGTGAGTGGTCCCAGTCGACCTGCAAACATAGTAAAGGTGATTAAGACTTTCCCAAGTGGTGTTAATTCTGGCGTTAAATTTAATGACATCCCTACCGTACCAGAGGCAGAAACCACTTCAAATAAGGCCCTCGTTAACCCAGTATGTTCGGTAATCGTCAGTAAGATCGTTACCGTCACGATGAGGGTAAGAGAAACAACAAACACCGTCAACGCTCGATAAACGAGCTGATAAGGGATGCGCCGCCGATAGGTGACAACATCACTTTGCCCCCGAATCATCGACCAGGCAGCTAAAAGCACGATCACAAATGTCGTCACTTTAATACCGCCACCCGTCGAACTCGGTGCTGCACCTACAAACATCAACATCATGATAATAAACTGACTGGCAGGATACATATGAGCGATGTCCAAGGTGTTAAATCCTGCTGTACGCGGCGTTACTCCTTGAAAGAAGGAAGCGAGCAATTTATCCGACCAGGACAAATGAGCCAGGGTTCTAGGGTTCGCCCACTCCACTAATAAGATGGATAAGGTACCCATCATGATTAAAATCCCAGTTCCTGTCAGTACAAGCTTCGTATGTAAGCTCAACCTTCGATTCCGAGTCTTGTAACATTGAATCAGGTCAGTCATCACAACAAAACCTAAACCGCCTATAATAAACAACCCAGCGATGGTAAGCGTAATTAAGGGATCACCCACGTACTTTGATAAGCTACTAAAGGGTTTCTCATCACCAAATAAATCAAATCCAGCATTATTAAAGGCAGACACCGAGTGAAATAGTGCATAGTAAAGCCCTTTGCTCCAACCCCATTCGGGAACCCAGCGGATCGAAAGCAAGAAGACCCCCACTGCCTCTACCACCAACGTAATTGTCAAGACCAGCTGAGTCAGACGTACAATCCCTTGCAAATGGCGTTGCTGAAAGGATTCTTGTAGAACCCGTCGCGATTTTACACCAATTCTTTTCCCCAAGAAGATCGCAAACAACACACCAAAGGTCATAAATCCAAGGCCACCCAATTGAATAAGAAGAAGGATGACTCCTTCTCCAAAGGTACTAAATGTTGTTGCTGTATCCACTACGACCAATCCTGTTACACAAACGGCTGAAGTCGCTGTAAATAACGCATCTAAAAAACTAATCGATTCCCCACTCTCTGTCGCAATCGGCAATGAAAGCAAAACCGCCCCTGCTAAGATGACAACAGCAAAGCCTAGCACAAGTATTTTCAGTGGAGATAAACTATGAATAATTCGCTTCGCCATATTTTCCACACCTTTAGAGTGCCTTCACCCTTAATTACGTTTTTCCAATCGCAATAAGTCATCGTTGTGTCCGATCACAACCAAAACGTCTCCTTTATGGATCACATCATTCGCCATAGGAGCAATATTAATGCGTTTGCCTGATTTAATGGCCATCACATTACAGCCAAAAAGAGAGCGCACATCCAATTGTTCAAGGGATTTCCCATCAAAATAATCCCCTGCACTAATCTCGATGATACTATAATCTTCCGCTAGCTCAATGTAGTCTAAGATGTTCGGGGAAATGAGATTGTGTACAACTCGCAAACCCATATCCCGTTCGGGATAAACGACCTTCTCTGCCCCAATCTTATAGAGCACTTTCCCATGAAGATCATTTTTTGCTTTAACGACCACTCTTTTTACACCAATCTCTTGCAAAATAAGGGTCGTCATAATGCTGGATTGGATATCTTCACCAATGGCAACCACAACAATATCAAAATTATTGATGCCTAGCGCTCGTAGCGCATTTTCGTCAGTAGAGTCCGCTTCTACGACATGGGTTACTATCTGCGAGAAGTCTTGTACTCGATAAGGATCTTTATCAACAGCCATGACTTCATATCCCATTTCATACAAAGCTTTTGCCACACTGGCTCCAAAACGACCCAAACCGATTACCGCAAAATTTTCCGTCATTCCGATCCCTCCGCCCACAAGTGGACTCATTATATACCATGTCCTTTTATGGGACAATACATAGAATTGAACTACTATCAGGGATACCCTATCCATGATAAAAAATACCCTCTATCGCTTCTGCACAGATGGGTTCTCTGTGTTTACGTTTAAGGGTATCTTAATGAATCGTGTTCGATTATCATCACTCATCTCGATTTGCATTAATCCACCGATGTAAGGATGAACCTTACCTTCTCAAAAATAGTTACTGGTAATCCCTCCATCAATGGGAATAATCGATCCATTGGTCCAATCCGACTCATCCGAAGCTAAATAGATCGCGCAGTGAACAATATCCTCCGCTTTACCAAATCGACCACTTGGTTGACGACGAAGACGAATTTGACGAGCTGCTTCATCCTTTAATAACCATTCCGTAAGCAATGGCGTTTCAATTGGCCCTGGACAAATAGCGTTACAACGGATTCCTTGTGGCCGAAATTGAATCGCTAGGGATTTTGTCATAGCCATCACTGCGCCTTTGGAGGCTGTGTAGGCATCCTGTGGAACACTGCATCCCATCGATGCGACAAAGGAGGCTATATTGATAATCGAGCCGCTTCCTTTGGACAGCATGTGTGGGATGGTATGTTTACACATGAAATAGATTCCCTTCACGTTGATTTGAAAAACCCGATCCCAAACAGCCTCTTCTGTATCAATTACGGAGTGATCCTCAGCTGGCATAATTCCAGCATTGTTATAGAGGACATCTGGTGGACCATATTGTTGTACCGCCATCTGGACAGCGTTTTTCACACTCTCCTCATCGCCCACGTCACAAACTATGAGTTTCGCCCGACCGCCCTCTTGCTGAATCGTCGATACCGTTTGTTGACCAGACCCTTCATCAATTTCCAATATCCCTACGGTAGCTCCCTCAGCAGCAAACATGCGAGCCGCTGTGCGCCCCATCCCACTCCCTCCACCTGTAATCCAACAAACCTTATTGTGAAGTCGCATCCCAAGCTTCCCCACTCTCTGTTGATGTTAGCCTTGCTCAAAATAACGTCTGCGCTCCCAATTGGTCACAAACATATCGAAGGCTTGTTGCTCCAAGCGTGCTGCATGTCCATAATGGTAGGCAACCTCCTCTCCTAACACCTTCTTTACCACCTCGCTCCTCTCCCAACAATCAACGGCTTCGTATAGGGAACGTGGAATTGCCAAAGCTCCCTCCTTCCCTTCATAAGCGTTCCCTTGATGCTCTGTTGCCAGTGTAAGTTCTTCTTCTAATCCCTGTAATCCGGCTCCGATCATCGCAGCATATGCCAAATACGGATTAATATCTGCCCCCGTAATACGATTTTCCATTCGCAAACTACTCTCCGAGCCTACAATGCGATACCCTGACGAACGATTATCACGGCTCCATACAATATGTACAGGTGCCCAGCTCTCGATTGCAAACCGTTTATAAGAGTTAATATTCGGCGCAAAACAAAGGGCAAAGTCTCTGGTATATGCCAACACGCCTGCGAGAATGCATTGCATGGTTGAAGACATACCATCAGAATTTGTCCCCGCATCATAAAAAAGACTTTTCCCTGTATGAAGGTCTTGCGCACTCATATGAATATGACCACTCGAACCCGTCCAGCGGTGATCCGGTTTTGCCATAAAGGTGAGGGCAACACCTTCTTTGATTCCGATCTCTTTGGCCCCATGCTTAAATAAGGCATGACGATCCGCTGCGATGAGTGCATCACTATACCCTATGTTAACTTCGTGTTGTCCAATCGATGCCTCTCCTTTTGATGACTCAATCGGAATATCTGTAGCGGCCATCCATTGCCGCAATTTGCGATAAAAGGGTTCATTGCGCGTCCCTTGTAATAAATTGTAATCCTCGTTATAGTGACCCGCTAACTGCAAATGTTCATACCCTTTTTGATAAGCTTCCTCATAGGTATCCTTCATTAGGAAGAACTCTAACTCACTCGCCATTGAAAAAACAATGCCCTTCTTCCGCGCCCGATCTACCTGTCGCTTTAAAATACTGCGTGGCGATATATCGATCAGCTCTCCTGTGGATTCATCCACCGCATCACACAAAATTAATGCCGTTCGTTCTAGCCAGGAGATTACCCTCACCGTGTTCCAATCGGGCTGTGCTAACCAATCGCCGTATCCGTCACTCCAATTCACCTTTTGATAACCACTTGGCGTATTCATTTCCATATCGGTACCTAAAAGATAGTTACAAAAATGCGCGCCATGTTTTAACCCTTGTTGCAGAAAAAATTCACCGGTTAATCGTTTTCCCATCAACCGACCTTGCATATCGCAGATCGCAAGAATTACCGTGTCGATTTGACCATTTCGAACAGTGGAGATTAGCTCTTCTTTAGAAATTCGTCCTCGGTTGCGAGAGATTTGCACCGTTTGATCCATCTGCCATCACTCCTTAGAACCGATGTCATTTTCTTCAGTGAGCATCGTAATCAACGTTTTCAGCTCTAAAAACTCCTCTAAACCAACACGACCTCCCTCACGGCCCACTCCACTTTCCTTCACGCCTCCAAAAGGAGCTTGGGGAAAACTTAATGATGTCCCATTCACACCCACCATTCCAAAGTCTAATGCTTCACTTACCCGATTAATCCTGTGCACATCCTGAGTAAAGAGATAGGCTGCTAATCCATAGGGTGTACGGTTGGATCGCTCAACAACTTCCGCCTCCGATTGAAAAGAAAGAATGGGTGCAACAGGTCCAAATACCTCCTTCTTAGTCAAAGCCATTCCATCGTTGACATCCACTAGCACGGTCGGTTCGTAATAGTACCCCTTCTCATACATTCCATCGGTTAATTTTTTGCCTCCACAGAGTAGACGTGCTCCTTGATCAATCGCTTCTTGAACGAAGGTTGCGACTTTTTCCTGCGCTTTCCGATGAATCAGTGGTCCAATCTGAGGTCTTCCTTCTATTTTTTGCCCTACCACAATACGAGAAACTCGGCGATGAATCCTCCTCTCTAATTCTTCTCTAATGGGCTCTTGCACATAAATTAAGTTGATCCCATTACACATTTGTCCACAGTTTTCAAATTTATTATCCACAATCGCATCCGCCACACGATCCAAATCCGCATCATCAAAAACGATCGCTGGAGCATTGCCCCCTAATTCCAGGGAGATTCTTTTCATATGATCAGCGCTTTGGCGCATTAGCTCTTTCCCCACATCGGTGGATCCGGTAAAGGAAATCTTTCGTACCCGATCATCTTTAAGCCAGGTCCTCCCAACCATCGCCGCCTCTCCGGTCACTAGATTCGCAACGCCAGGAGGCAGACCCTCCTCTATCAATAAGGAAAGTAAGGCGGAAGCGATTAATGGAGTATCACTGGCAGGTTTAATGACCACGGTACACCCCGCAGCTAATGCAGGCGCCATCTTACGTGTCACCATGGCCGCCGGATAATTCCACGGCGTAATCAACGCGGCCACTCCCACCGGCCGATAAAGCACCGTAATTTGTTGGCCGTGCCGGCTCGGCGCGAGAATCTCCCCACCGACTCGCTTCGCCTCTTCTCCATACCATTCAACAAAGTCTGCAGCGACCCCTAACTCCCCAGTGGCTTCGGCGATGGGCTTTCCCTGTTCACATGAGAGGAGCTCGGCTAATGAATCACGATGACAACGGATGGCATTCGCCCATTTTTTAAGCACTTCTCCCCGTTCATGGGGAAGTTTCTTCGACCAACTTGGAAAAGCAGTCCAAGCTGCGTCCACTGCGCGGGTTGCCATTTCTTCATTCCCCCACGGCATCTCTCCAATTGATTCACCTGTGGCTGGATTAATTACCTCTCTGCGATGGGAGCTGGTGTCTTTTCTCCCATTGATCCAACAGGAACCTTCAGACATCCAAGAATGTACTCGCATACTTTCCCTCCTTGAATCACCCGATCACAAGTGGAAAACTTCCCCTTTTATCCCCTAAGATTAAAAAATATTGTATCAAATAGAGAAGACACAAACAACTGAATTGATAAAATAATAAGAAAATTATTTATACCTGAATGGGTATGGATAGCGCTCTGTCATCTTCTCCATACCCAAGAACCCTTCTGTTATCAATCGCTCATCCTGTATAACGATTCACAAAGACTATCCTTTATCTTCCATTCTATCAAAAACCGTCACACATTCAATATGATTGGTATGAGGAAACATATCCACTGGTTGTACCCCTCGCATTTGAAAACCCCTTTCTTCCAATCGAGAGGCATCACGGGCAAGCGTTGCTGGATTACACGAAACATAGACGATTCTTTCTGGATTCATCTCCACACAAGCATCCAAAAGCCTTTCTTCACACCCCTTCCGAGGTGGATCCACTACGATCACTTGTGCACGAATTCCTTCCTGTTCCCAACGAGGCAAGACTTCTTCTGCCTTCCCACAGGTAAAGCTTGCATGATGAATGTCGTTAGCCATCGCATTTTCACGTGCATTGTCAACCGCTTGGGCAATCGACTCAATGCCCAAGACTCGTTTGGCGTCCTTAGCTAGATACAGACCAATGGTTCCCGTACCACAATAGACATCGAGCACCGTCTCTTTCCCTGAGAGAGAAGCGAAGTTTTTCACTTCGCGATACAGTCTCTCCGTTTGCAGTGGGTTTACTTGAAAAAAGGAATGGGGGGAGATGGCAAACCGTACGTCGCCGATATAATCATGGATCACTGGGTCACCCCACAGAAGCCGATTTTCATTCCCTAATACGACGTTGGAGCGTCTTTTGTTGATATTTTGCACAACAGATGTAAGACCTGGGATCTTCTCAATCAAGGAAGACAGGAGCTCTTTTTTACGTGGAAGATGTTCCCCGTTGGTAACCAACACCACCATCACATCGTTGGTATGGATCCCTGTTCTCACCATGACATGTCGTAAAATCCCTCGATGGTTTTTTTCGTTATAGGAGGGGATCTGAAGCTCTTTCACTCGGTTTTTTACCCATTGTATCGTACGATCATTTTCTGGTTGCTGGATCATACAATGACTAAATTCAACAATCTGATGGGACCCTGCTGCATAGAATCCTGCCACTGTCTTCCCATTTCGCTGCCCAAAGGGGACCTGTGCTTTATTCCGATAATTCCATGGGTTATCCATTCCAATAGGGGGCAATACCTTGGTATGTTCCAACCCGCCAATGCGGCGAAAAGCATCTATTACTTGCTGCTGCTTCATTGTTAATTGAGCGGCATAGGTTAAATGTTGAATTTGACACCCCCCACAGGTCTCAAATACAGGACAAGGCGCATCCACCCGTTCATCACTCGATGCAATGATTTCCTCCAAACGTGCATGGGCATAGGTCTTTTTGACTTGGGCTATCTTCACCCGCACACGCTCTCCAGGTAAAGCAAGGGGAATAAAAACCGTAAATCCTTCTTCAGTTTTTCCAACACCATCCCCTGTATGACTTAATCCGGTAATCATCAATTCTATACTCTCTCCGGATTTCACCGGGGGGATTAACTTAGGCATGATTCATGAACTCCTTCATTTCGTCAACAACCGACGAGACTCTCAGGGTCTCATTGTAGCACAGCCTGTCAGCGTGAAACCAATGGGTAAAAGGAATCACAAAAAAACCGCTTTGTAAGTAAAGCGGTTTCATTCAACCAGATGCCTTTGAACGGAGATTTACCCGCTGCTTAATTCTCATCGGACTGCATACGTCAAGGTACCCTCCCAGTATTTCAATCTTTCCAGATAACTCGCCGCCCCACTCTCCATCGAGATTCAGCTGCATCGGTTTTTCCGAGATGACCTGCAACCGATCCGTCTGGAAATAAAGAATCCGATCATCATGAATGTGTTCCCCTTTACGAACCAAACCCAGCAGTTGAATCAAATCGGCAAGATTTCCTTTTTTCACAACCAATACATCCATCTTGCCATCCGATATGTCAGCCTGTGGCGCAAGCTTTTCAAATCCACCGATAGAGGAGCTATTCGCTACCATAAACAACATAATTTCTTCAGAAAAACGACCTTCCGAAGTTTCTAATTGTACCGTAAAGGGACGGAGTAATGAACCAATCTTCTCCAATCCCTTTGCATAGTAAGCTAATGGACCAATAGCCGCCTTTAATCGACTCGGCGCCTCATAGGAAACCTCGGTTAGCCATCCCGCTGCTGCTACATTTATAAAAAAACGCTCACCCAACCGCCCGACATCCATCGGTCGAAACTGACCTTGTCCGATGACATCACACGCTTGAATCAAGTCTTTCGGCAATTTTAATGAACGAGCAAAGTCATTGCTCGTTCCACATGGGAGAATACCAAGGCGTGGCCGTTTATCTCCTAAAGCCAGTCCGTTTACCACTTCATGGATGGTACCATCTCCCCCAGCGGCAATCACAATATCAAAGCCTCGCTCCATGGATTGACGGGCCGCCTCTAAGGCATCTCCCTCGCATCGCGTCGCATGACAAGAGGTTTCCAGCTCGTAGGATTCCAGGCGTTCTAATATCCCAGGGAGCTCACGTTCAATGCATTCTTTTCCTGCAGTCCGGTTATATATGATCCGAGCACGCTTCAATATAGAGTCCCCCTCTCTTTCCTTTCACTAACGACTGCAATCCAATCTCTTTGCATAAATAGGTGATAAGACCCCCGAACAAAAAAGGAGGAGGGTGTATGTCCAATCATCAGACGGAGCTTCCTGTTACGGACCCTGCGGGTCCCGCTCTCGACCAGATCGACACCATCCAAAACACGATGACAAAAAGCATCGATGCCGAATCAATGGTATGTTCAATCAGCGCGCAGTTAACGCGCCTCCCTAATATAAAGGAATTGCCTGGGATCGCGGAGGTACTGAAGGAAAATACCTTCACCAGCTACCATCGTTTAACGGCGAAGGGTTGCATCCAGCGATTGGTCACTCAAGATTGGCACGAAACGGTGATCATCGCTTGTATTCAAAGCCTCTATACCGCCCGTAACCATGACCGGATCCGACGAGGTTACATGTTGGAAACGAAACGTGTCGCGCCTCCCCCTACCAAAGCAACCATAGAGAACTGGATACAATGGCTCGACAATGCAGAAGGCTACCTTCAAGAAACGATGGTGCAAACGCAACAATTGATCGGTTATCGACAGTGGCATCAGTTCACATCCGATCCATTGTAAAAGGTCCTTCCTCATGGCCTTTTTCACTTCTTCCTATTGTATGCCCTTTTTAGACATTGGCAAACGCGGTTGAGAAAATGGGTGACCCTAACAGGAGCCCATACGAAATAAAAAGCCGCTTGAAGAGGGGCTCCCTCCACAAGCGGTATCATTCATTTTATGCTTTTTATTGATAACGAAGGTATTGCAAAAAGCGCGTAAAGCTACTGTTTACAGGGTGATAGCGTTCTTCCTTGCTCTCCGCATCTCCAAAATCGATATTTTTGATCACTATCGCATCACGTTTCAATTAAATACTTTATGATTGTACTTTACTGCATTATATATAACAAACTATTAATTAAGATAATAATATCACTTCAATCCGTACTAAAGAGAAAGAAGACCCTCGCAAGGATCTTCTTTCTGTCATCATACTAGTTGATCGTCAACGGAAAACTATTATCATGCATCAGGATTGTAAATAATCCAACCAATGGCTAAAGGTATCCTTCACTTCGTAAAATCGATCGCTCTCTCCATCCCACAAAACGACAGGCGGATGCTCCTTGCGCTCATGATAATCCAGACACAAAATGCGTCCACTTTCACACAATGCAAAGGGGTAGTATAACGTGTCCTTAAAGTGTTTTTCATACACTTCAATCACACTCTTCTCATCCTTTTCCTTCCCCACCCTTAACAGAGATTCGACCATATCCCCTCCTATTTCATGAAAAAATCTTCTATATTCCGGTTCCCCACCATTACTTCGGATCACCAACTTTTTGTAATGAAGAGGGAGAATGATCCCCCATTCTTTCTCCACTTCTTCTAATTGCTGAATAAGCCAAGGGTAATCCCCTTTCGATACTTCCTCCGACCAGTTCACATGGAAATACATTCGGGCCAGAAAATCGAGAAATGAGGGAGCAATCTTCTCTTCTTCCTCAATTTGTGCGTTAGATGAACGATCCGAAAAAGTCACCAAAACAACTCCTGGTTCTGCTTCATTCTCTCGATAATCCAAACAGAGCATCCGTCTGCCCGAATTTTCAATAGGAATCATTCTCTCAGGAAAACTATACGTCGAAAGTTTCTTGTGAACATTATCCTCGTCTGAAACATTGAAACTAAGTAAACTTTCTATATGAGACCCACTCCCTCTCCCATTCTTATAGAAGCAAGGGATAGGAATGCCCCCATTGCAATTCAATACAATGTTTCTCAGCTCATTGGGTAATCGTAAATTCCATGTTCGTTCTGCCTCTTCTAACATACGCACCGTTACCTGAGACTCTTCTCTCTCCCACTCCACCATCACTTCCCCCAACAAATGATCTAATTTATCCGGTGCCCTCTCTGGCGTCGAAAAAACCATTCGATAATCTATTTTAGGTTCTGGTTCCTTCATCAGCACATGAACCCTATCCACTGCGCGAATAATTGATTCCTTTAACGTGTAAAGGTCATGGCTTTCTTCTGCAGAGTCCTCCCCTACAGTAACAATAAACCGGCCATTCTCAGAACCATACCACCCTACATCAATTATAAATTTCCCTTCCATATACAACACAGAAAGGAGATCCTCACCCAAAAGGCTATCTTGCTTTTCCAAGGAAACATCTAAATCAAAGTACTGCAATATATTGTGAAAAATTTCCCCATCCCCAAAATTAATTCCATCAAGCATTATTACACCTCATTTTAATTAATTATCTATTTCCGGAATATCGTCTATACTCTTATTCACTCTTTTCTTCCAATATGGTCTGAACTGCCATTCTGCGATCGGATGACCATGCATTGTTCCATCTGGTAAAAGTTCCATTCGAACATACCTCGACTCTTTTCCCTCTGATGCCCCAATAGGTCTCTTGTACTTCGCAATCTTATAACGAACTCCCTTACCGTCTGTATTCGTCTCAATACCATTTTTCCACACATTTCGCTCAAATTATCTCGAGGAGACATTATCCTCTTTCAGCCTCCTGGCTCTACTCAACTCTTTACTAAACGAATCGTTGGCCTTGCAGGTGATCGCATCCGTGCTAGGCATCATCGCTTAGATATCAACCATCATCCATCTCCCTTACCCTCATTCTCCAAAAAAGCGATCGATAATTTCCCCCTTCGCCTCGTGCCCAAGCAACATCTATTTGTAATGGGCGATAATCCAACACAAAGTATCGATAGCCGTCATTTTGGATCTGTTACGATTTCTAGCGTTGAGGGACGTGTCGTGGCAATTCTTCAGCCCTGGAATCAATTTCGATGGTTTCAATAAAGAAAAGGCCTTCTACGAAGGCCTTTTTAATACAAGTGATACCCTACAGGGTCACTGATGGAAACAGACTGGGCTAAGGTCGTACGTGATTGCTCCAACTGTGCCAGCCCTTGACTAACCGGATCACGTGCTGTGTTGGAATCGCCAACCTCCCCAAAAGCTTCAAGCGCTGATTTTGCTTGCTCCAGTTTTCGTTGGGCTTGTTGAATGACCTGGGGGTCTGCTGAATTTTGGGCAACTCGGACGAATTGAACCGCTTCTTCAGTAATCTGTAGGGCATGATTCATTCGTTGACTTCCCGCATCTTGCATATCGGATCCCTCCTTATCACCCTATTGTTTCTCCAGCCCCCCATCCTATACAAAAAACGGTTTCGCCCATGAGGCAAAACCGCTTTTTGTACATTTTTTGTACTTATTCATTAAGGCGTCGGCGTGACTGCAAAGCAAAGTAGGCAAAGAGTAGGCTGATCACACCGGCAAAGGAGTGGTTTGTTGCCATGAAGAATTGGAGCATCGCACTTCCTATCAACAACAAGGCAAGCAGAAGGTATACCTTCCGGGAAAAAGGATTTCCCCGAAATTCGAAGAGGATGACAAAAAAATACATCCCGATGACAAAATAATGAAGGGCCAAAGGTGGTTGATCTTCCAATATATAGCCCCCCATTATGAGGGAGATCAGAACTGTGGCTGCGAAAAGAAACTGCATACAAACACCTCATTTTCCCTCAACGGAGTACCTAAAAAGATCATAGACCAATCTCTTTGCGAATCAGTTCGTTTACCAACTTGGGATTCGCTTTTCCTTTGGTCGATTTCATAATTAACCCAACCAAAAAGCCAAGTGCTCGGTCTTTCCCGTTCTTGATATCGGTCACGGATTGGGGGTTGGCGGCGAGAACTTCGGCTACCATTTCCTGTAGCTTCCCTTCATCGCTAATTTGCACCCAACCCTTATCTTCAACGATCTTACCAGGGTCGCCGCCCTGTTCGATCAGTTCCTTTAATACTTTCTTAGCAATCGTACTGCTGATGGTTCCCTTTTGAATCAGCGTAATCATCCCTGCAAGCGACTTTGCCGTAATCGCAGTTTCACTCAGTTCTTTATCATGGGTATTTAAATATCCCAAAAGTTCACCAGAGATCCAGTTGGCAGCCGCTTTTGCCTCAGCGCCTTCTTCGGTCACCTCATCAAAGAAATCGGCAATCGCTTTAGTTGAAGTGAGAAGCTCCGCATCATAGGCGGACAGCCCATAGGTCTCCATGTACCGGGAACGACGCGCGTCGGGGAGCTCTGGTAGTGAAGAGCGAATAGACTCTTTCCATTCCTCATCAATCAACAGTTGCACAAGATCAGGTTCAGGGAAATAGCGATAGTCATGGGCTTCTTCCTTGGAGCGCATCACCTTCGTACGGTTCTCCGTCTCTAACCAACGCATGGTTTGTTGAGTAACCGCTTCTCCCTTATCCAAAACATCGGCTTGGCGTGTTTGCTCATATTCCAATGCCCGTTCAACATTGCGGAAGGAGTTAAGGTTTTTCATCTCCGTCTTGGTACCAAAAGCTTCTTGTCCAAGGGGACGCAAGCTGATATTGGCATCACAGCGGAGAGACCCTTCCTCCATTTTCACATCGGACACTCCTGTGTATTGAAGAATCTGCTTCAACTTTTCGAGGTACGCGCGTCCTTCAGCAGGGGTACGCATATCAGGTTCGGAAACAATCTCGATCAAAGGCACACCCACTCGGTTGTAGTCCACTAAGGATCCGTCTCCATTATCCGAGTGGTTTAACTTCCCCGCGTCCTCTTCCAAATGGACACGCGTAATGCCGATGCGTTTCTTCTTCCCTTCTACCTCAATTTCGATCCAACCACCCTCCCCAATCGGCTTATCATACTGAGAGATCTGATAAGCTTTTGGAAGGTCGGGGTAGAAATAATTTTTCCGGTCAAATTTACTCGAGGTTGCAATCTTACAATTGAGGGCAAGTGAGGCCTTGATAGCAAATTCCACCGCTTGTTTATTCAATACTGGCAGCACCCCAGGGTGACCCAGACAAATGGGGCACGTATGGGTGTTGACAGGGGCACCAAACTCGGTAGAACATCCGCAAAAAATCTTTGTTTTTGTAGAAAGCTCCGCATGAACCTCTAGACCGATCACTGTTCCATATTGGCTCATGAAGCTCCACCTCCGATCTCAGGGGCAACGAGCCGTTCTCCATGTTGTTCATAAGCATGAGCAACTTTTAGGACTTCTGCTTCATCAAAGGGTTTCCCTACAATTTGTAAACCCACGGGTAAACCATCAGCAAGTCCACAGGGCACACTGATCGCTGGCAATCCCGCTAAACTTACCGGGATCGTACATATGTCGTTGAGGTACATCGTTAAGGGATCCGAAGTTTTCTCACCCATTTTAAAGGCAGTCGTCGGTGAAGTTGGACCTACCACCACATCATAGTGGTTAAAGATCCCCTCGAAATCCTGCTGAATGAGGGTGCGCACTTTCTGCGCCTTAACATAGTACGCATCATAGTACCCAGAGGAAAGTGCATAGGTTCCTAACATAATCCGGCGTTTGACCTCATCGCCAAACCCAGCACTCCGGGTACGGCAGTACATATCGATTAGGTTCTCACCCTCGACACGGGTACCAAAACGCACCCCATCATACCTAGCCAGATTGGATGAAGCCTCCGCAGGCGAAAGGAGATAGTAGGTCGCAACAGCATACTCCGCATGAGGAAGAGAAACTTCTTCTACTTCAGCACCCAGTTCTGTAAAGACCTTCAGTGCTTGCTTCACGTTCTCTTTGACCCCATCAGCAACCCCTTCCCCAAGAAATTCCTTTGGAACTGCCACTTTCAGTCCTTTGATATCCCCTGTCAACGCAGCGGAATACTGCACCGTATCCACATTCGCCGAGGTAGAGTCGCGGTGATCAAAACCTGCAATCGCTTCGAGTACGTGGGCAGCATCTTCAACGTTCGCTGTTAATGGACCAATCTGATCCAAGGAGGAAGCAAAAGCGATCAATCCATACCGAGAAACCCGTCCATAGGTTGGTTTTAACCCAACTACTCCACAAAAGGCGGCGGGCTGGCGAATCGATCCTCCCGTATCGGAGCCAAGGGCAAATCGAACCTGACCCGCAGCGACAGCAGCGGCTGCGCCACCACTTGAACCACCAGGGACTCTACTTAGATCCCAAGGATTCCGTACTGGATAATAGCCCGAGTTTTCGTTGGATGAACCCATCCCAAACTCGTCCATATTTAACTTCCCTACCATGTTGGCACCCGCATGGGTAAGCTTCTCCATGACCGTCGCATCATACACAGGCGTATATTCCCCAAGTATCTTACTTCCCGCTGTCGTCAGGACATTCTGAGTTGAAATATTATCTTTAATTCCCATGGGTAGTGCCGCCAATGGCAACACATTTCCTGCTTCATCGAGCTTTTTCGCCCGTTCCCGTGCGCCCTCTTCATCCACCTTTAAGAAAGCACCTAGCTTGTCATCCGTTTCCTGTATACGGGCCAAGGAAGCATCTACAAGATCAGTTGCTGTCAATTCTTTTTCTTTCAATCGTTTATGTAACGAACCCAGTGGCTCTTGTAACAAAGACATAATGTTCCTCCTTTACTCTTCAAATACAGCAGGGACTTTAAACATACCATCTTTATGCTCAGGAGCATTGCGCAGGGCTTTTTCCCGATCAAGGGAGGGTTTATTTTCATCCTGACGCAGAACGTTTGCCATGGGGAGTACATGACTGGTAGGCTCTACATCGGTTGTATCCAGCTCGTTCAATTTTTCTGCAAACCCTAAGATGTCGTTTAGCTGACTGGTATAAAGCTCCGCTTCCTCATCGGTTAAATACATGCGGGCCAGTTTGGCGACATGTTCCACCTTTTCCTTGGATATCGACATCTTTTTCACCTCCACTGATTTTATTGTATGACAAACAGCGAAAACCTAAGTTTTCGCCACACTTCGTTCTGTTGTCAACCGGATGCCTTCCTATGACAGTATAGCACAAACCATGAAGCTTCTACTCACTCCCTCTGTGACAAGAGCATGGAGGAAGAGGGACTTCACACAACGAAGATAAAATAAGCAAGATGAAAGCGCTCACATTTTGTCTCCTTTTTTGCTATCCATTCATCGCTGATCGGCTCACAGTCACCATCAATTGGTTATTGATTTTCACAAACACACCCTTTATAATAACGGGAATTATCTTAAGGTACATTCTTCATTCCAAACCTTTTGATTATTCAAATCGATTGCAGCAACCGAATGGGGGAATTTCACATTGAAAAATAAGTGGGTATCCTTTTTTATCTGGTCATTGATCTCAATTCTTGGAGCCGTCGCCTTTGGCTTGCTTGCTCTTTCTCAAGGAGAAAGCGTGAATGCCATCTGGATACTGACCGCCGCAGTATGCACCTATGCTGTTGCTTATCGATTTTATAGCCGTTTTATCGCCCGACGCGTTTTTGAATTAGATGACCAACGTAAAACTCCCGCTGAAATTCACAACGATGGCAAAGATTTTGTACCAACAAATAAGTGGGTGCTATTTGGTCATCATTTTGCTGCCATTGCCGGAGCAGGGCCCTTGGTCGGACCGATACTCGCAGCCCAAATGGGATATCTTCCAGGCACCATTTGGATTATCATCGGAGTCGTCCTGGGTGGTGCTGTACAGGACTTTATCATTTTATTTGGCTCCATGCGCCGCAATGGTAAATCCCTCGGACAAATCGTGAGGGAGGAGATTGGCCCTTTCGGCGGATTTATCGCACTATTCGCGATACTCGGTATCATGATTATCCTCCTTGCAGTGCTTGCCTTGGTCGTGGTGCAAGCCCTTGCCCATAGCCCTTGGGGAATGTTCACCCTCGCCATGACCCTCCCCATCGCCTTGTTGATGGGCATTTATATGCGTTTTCTCCGGCCCGGTCGTGTGCTCGAAGCATCCATCATCGGATTTGCCATGCTCTTACTTTCTTTATGGATGGGGCAAGCTGTCGCACAAGACCCTTCTCTGGCCGCAATCTTCACCTTAGAGCCCACCACCATCAGTCTATTGTTAATCGGCTATGGTTTCATCGCCTCCGTCATTCCCGTCTGGTTACTTCTCGCTCCAAGGGATTATTTAAGTACCTTCTTAAAAATTGGCGTGATCTTTGGACTTGCCATAAGCATCCTCATTGTCATGCCCAAACTATCCATGCCTGCTCTAACTCCTTTCATTCATGGAAATGGTCCCGTATTTTCAGGGAACATGTTCCCCTTTGTATTTATCACAATTGCCTGCGGCTCTATCTCTGGATTTCACGCTCTCGTCTCCTCCGGAACCACTCCCAAGATGATCCGTAGGGAAAGCGAAGCGCGCTTTATCGGGTTTGGTGGCATGCTGACAGAATCCTTCGTTGCCATCATGGCGTTAATCGCTGCTTGTATCCTTACCCCGGGCGCCTATTTCGCGATCAACAGCCCCGCAGCGGTAGTAGGAACCGATGTCTCCCAGGTAGCTACCACCGTCTCCACATGGGGTTTTTCGGTAACCCCAGACCAACTCACAGGTCTGGCGAAGGATGTTGGCGAAGAAACGATTCTCTCCCGAACGGGAGGGGCTCCCACCCTTGCTATCGGGATGGCGCATATCTTTTCGCAAATTATCGGGGGTAAATCGCTAATGGCCTTTTGGTATCACTTCGCCATCCTCTTTGAAGCCGTCTTTATCCTTACCACCATCGATGCAGGAACACGGGTAGGTCGCTTTATGCTACAAGACCTCCTCGGACATGTTTCAAAAAAATGGGGCAAGACGGATTGGCTCCCTTCTAATCTTGTCACCAGTGGAATCATCGTCGCTGGTTGGGGATACTTTCTCTATCAAGGGGTGGTGGATCCTCTCGGCGGAATCCATACCCTGTGGCCTCTCTTTGGAATTGCTAACCAGATGCTTGCCGTCATCGCCCTCATTGCAGGAACAACCATTCTCATCAAAATGGGAAAGGCCCGCTATGCCTGGATTACCCTCCTTCCTACAGCCTGGTTGACAACCATTACCATGACCGCAGGCTGGCAAAAACTATTTAGTCCTGATCCAAAGATTGGCTTCCTCGCAGCGGCTGATAAATTTAATGCGGCGATTGATGCAAACAACGTCTTACCCCCTGCACAATCCATCGCTGAACTGAAACGAATTGTGTTTAATAATCAATTGGATGCTGCATTGACGGCGATCTTTATGCTTCTTGTCATCGCCATTCTCCTTGATGCCGCCCGTGTATGGTACAAAAAGCTGGTGCGTAAAGAAACGCTTCCCCTCGCAGAATCTCCCTATATTCCCTGGAAAAAAGGAGGGATAAGTGGATGAGTTCCCTTTTTTCATCCTGTATCCGAAGGGTTCGCGAGTTCACTGACTATCTAAATGCCATTGCCGGTGTCCCCAATTATGAGCGTTATCTCGAACACTTCAAACGGGAACACCCGGATGGGGTCCCTCTTTCTGAAAGAACGTTTCATAAACAGGCCAATGATGAGAAGTATGGTGGAAGTAGCATCCGCCGCTGTTGTTAAGTAAGAGAGCCATCCGCCCTTTAGGCGGATGGCTCTTCGCTATTAGTTCCCTATTAATATATAGATATCGAGTAATGGACAATTCCTTTTGCTTGGAGAAAAAGCACTATAATGGAGGTATTTGCAGGCTCTACTACACGTATCCCTCATTGATAATAAAAAAGCAACACTATTCATGTACGAAATCCATACCATTCATTTGTTTATATCCGTATACTACTCTTTACATCCCGTAAAAGGAGTATATCCATGAACAAACATGATGATTTTGGCGAACGCATGAAAGAGTATGAGTTTGCCTCACGCACACATTTGCCACGACGATTGCCTGTGTTAATACGAATTGATGGCTGTCACTTTCATTCCTTTACCAGAGGGATGGACAAGCCCTTTGACTTTGGCCTTATCCAATCTTTTTGGGAAACCTGTTGCTATCTTGGTCAAATGATCATGGGCTGTCAGCTCATCTATCATCAAAGTGATGAAATCTCGCTACTCGTAACCAATGATCATAAACTATCCACAGAATCTTGGTTCAAAAATAACGTACAAAAAATCGTATCCGTATCGGCTTCCCTTGCGACAGCAAAGTTTAATGAGGCGATCAAAAAGCATCATCCTAAAACACCCCTTGCCACTTTTGACAGCCGTGCATGGGTATTACCCAGTGATGAAGTGGCCAATTATTTTATATGGCGACAACAGGATGCGACCAAAAATAGCATCTCGATGCTGGCTCAAACCCAATTTACCCAGTCTGAACTGACAGGATTGAATCAGTCCAATTTACAAGACAAGTTGTTGATAGAAAAGGAAATCAACTGGAATGACCTGCCGATCTGGCAAAAACGAGGAATCTGTATTCGAAGGGTTT
The DNA here is from genome assembly GCF_900116235.1 of Marininema halotolerans. Classification (GTDB taxonomy): domain Bacteria; phylum Bacillota; class Bacilli; order Thermoactinomycetales; family DSM-45169; genus Marininema; species Marininema halotolerans. The sequence goes on from NZ_FPAA01000001.1 coordinate 65,328, forward strand.
CTTATCAGAAAGGCAATGCAGAACGAACGCGTTGGGAAGTGGATCATGAAACACCGATCTTTTCTAAGGAACGGGAATATATCCATCAGTTCATCTCAAAAAATCCTACAAATTAAGGGTGGGTGGTTACACAATGGAGATGATTATTTTCATTGGGATTCAAGCATCGGGCAAATCAACTTTTTATAAGGAGACGTTTTTTCGCACCCATGTCCGAATAAATCTTGATATGCTTCGTACCCGGCATCGTGAACGGGTGTTAATTGAAGCTTGTCTCCATGCTAAACAACCACTCGTGATTGATAACACAAACCCTACTGCCGCTGAACGAGAAAAGTATCTGGCACTTGCTCATCAATTTCACTTTAGCGCTTCGGCTTACTTTTTTGAACCTGATTATGATGAGTCGATTGCTCGTAATCAACAGCGCGAACCTTCGGAACGCATCCCGATCCCTGGTATAAATAGCACCCTCAAAAAGTTAGAACCCCCTACCCAAGAGGAGGGGTATCAAGCAATCTATCATGTAAAGGGAGTCCAGCAACAATTCTTCGTCAAAAAGATGGATACCGACAATCGGTTATGAGACTACTAGGGTCTAAATGGCTCTGTGGAGGAAATAAAAGATTTCAGACGGAATTGCAAGTAGAAGAGTTTCCTCTCTGAAGCGTATAGCGTCGGGTGTTAAAAGCTTTTAATATCGATTCACACAAAAAAGCGGTTGAGAATTTCTTCTCAACCGCTTTTTTACTTCAGAATGAATGACAACCTTACCGAAACCAATCAAGTGGTACCGCACGAGCCATCGCTTGATAACCTGCATCACTGGGGTGAAGGTGATCCCCTGAATCATAGGCTGGACGCAACCGATTCGGGTGAGATGGGTCTCTCATCACCTTATCAAAATCGACGACCCCATCCGGTACACCACTATGGCGAATCCAATTGTTTACTTGCTGACGAGTTGCTTCCCCTTCAGGTGTATGATAGGCCGCCCCATCATTCGGAAGAAGGGTACCCATATAAATACGTACCCCTTGATCATGTGCTTTTTCTATCAGCTCACGATACCCTTTGATCAAGGATTCTGGATCATAGTTATGGGGAAGATGACCAATGTCATTAATCCCCTCTAACAAGATCACATGGGATACGCCAGGCTGATTCAACACATCGCGTTCAAAACGATTTAATGCCCTCGGACCATAGATTGGATCATCCCGTAACACCTTATTCCCTGAGATCCCCGCATTGAGAACAGATAATGGGATTCCCACTGCGCGAAACCGCTCTGCAAGGTAATCCGGATAGCGGCGATCCATATTACCCGTGGAACCAACCCCATCCGTAATGGAATCACCCATGGTAACAACGGCTTTCTTTTCTTCATCGGTGGTGAGTATATCCACCCCTGACAACCAATACCATGAAGTGACGGGCGTATCAAAATTGATTGGATCCATATCCATCGTATGATTTCCCTCGGTGGAGAGATAGGAGACTTGTCTAGCAACACGATGCCAACTGACAGGTCCACTTGCTTTTGGGACATACATACTCACTGCCAGTTTTTCACCCCGAGCAACACGGAGAGAAATAGGATCGCTTTGAATTTCTTGTCCCACTGGAACGATCACGGATTGCTTTCCTTTATACGTTACTCTGCGCAAGGTATTCGGATCGAGATCGGCCCCAATCCCCGCAATTGCGACCGTTACTTCTTTAAATATAATCGGTTTATCGCCATAGGCATTGGATAAACGCAGTTGGATCTTCTCACCATCCATGTGGGGATTGACGATCATCCGTGCGGTCTGATTCTTTACCCCAAGCAAAGCGACTCCTGAGGGATATTGATGGGCTGCTGTCCATGCTCCTACCCATATTTTATTTTTAGGGGGTTCATAACCTTCGGCTCGTTGCTGGGGTTCCATACGATTCACTACCCACCCGATCGCTATGAGGGTCACCAATAGAAGCACCCCGAATCGTATCCATCGTCTCATACTGCCTTCTCCGTTCTATATGGAAGTTCATAATTGAAATCACTCATCGTTACACCCTCCATTTTCAAGGATATTGGTTACAAAAATCAACCACAGAGGTTACATTTTTGTTAAAAATCGATTAAAAACAGACGGCGATGGACTTAGGTTGTCCCATCTTTAGAAAATAAGGCTTTACCCTCAATATGGTATGATATTGGTTAACGATGCGCCACCATGCTATGGAGGGAACCCTATGAGAAACAAACCTTGGCTCCTTCGATCCTGGATTGGGTTATTAATGGTTATTTTCATCTTCCACTTTGCCATTACTGCCTTTTATCTTACACCCGATAATGGAATGAAGACAAAGTGGTGGGATCCTTTGCAACGCTATATGGATCCGCTTTTCTCACAAAATTGGAAGCTTTTTGCCCCTAACCCTGTGTCCCAAAATAAAGACCTTTGGGTAAAGGTGCGCTGGGTCACTCAAGATGGGACAACCAAAGAAGGCGAATGGAAAAATATAACACGTCCGCTATTTAAGAAAAAACAGGGGGAGCGCCTTTCCTCAGAAGGGCGAGTGATTCGCTATCTCCATGCAGGTATGCGCTACTACGAGAGTAAAGATGAAACCGAGCAAAAAAAAGGAGAGTGGATGCTTAGACGAGCAGCATCTACTGCCATCGCCTCACACGATCCTGATAAAAAGGTGCGAGGGATTAAAGTTCGGATTGTAACCAATACCTTTCCAGAACTAAAAAAACGACACCAACCTGACGATGCCGGCCCCTTACACTTTAACGATACCAAATGGTTAGACTTTACCCCAACACCCTCCCCCGCTGCAAAGGAGTGGTTCTAAAATGAAGCGAGTTGAAGAATTTTTAACCACCCCTCACCTATTAATTGGGACAAGCCTATTGCGTGTGGGTTTTGGTTTGGGGCTTCTCTACCTATACCTCTATCATATGAGTGAACGCCACCTTCTCTGGGGATCCTTTGGTCTGTGGCCAACCGGCCCTTTCTTAGAAGGGGCAAATGTACGGGGAGTGTACACCCTTTTTCAATGGTTTGATTCGCCCTGGTTCTTAGAGGGGGTTTATTTTGGAGGCATTCTTGCCACACTACTCTTTACGATCGGCTATCGAACGCGTCTATTTTCAATAATTACCTTCGTTATTTTTTGGTCTTTCTATTTTCGTAATCCTTTCATCACCAATGGGGGAGAAAATATCCTTCGGTTGGAGATGTTTTACCTTCTCTTCGCGAATGCCGGCGCCTACTTTTCAGTGGATCATTCGAGGAAGAAACAAAGAAGGAGGTTGGCTAAAGCACACAGACTCTTCCCCTATCAAGCAGCTCTGCATAACTTTGCGGTAGCAGCCATCGCCCTACAATTACTGTTTATGTACTTTACTGCTGGGATGTACAAGGTGATGGGCTCCATGTGGCAAAATGGAACTGCCGTCTACTACGCGATGAGAGTACAAGATTATGTTTGGCCGGGAATTAGTGAGATCGTGTGGTCATCCGAGGGACTGATCCTGTTCCTCACATACTCTTCTGTGCTCTTTCAAATCGCTTTTCCCTTTTTGCTACTGAATCGTTATACAAAGTACTTCGCTGTCTTTGGTGCCATGTTCTTCCATCTAGGTGTCGGTCTTTTAATGAATCTGATGCTTTTTTCCTGGTACATGATTAGCTGTGAATTTATTCTTCTCACGGATCGAGATTATCGCCGCATACGGGAGTGGCTACGAAGGATCACCCATAAAAAGAAGAAGACTGCCCCAGACCAAGATGATGTATTGCATCCTTCTTAAAGATAACTCCTTCCCTTCTGTGGCTTCAGATAACGAGGGAGTTTTATCCTATTGCGTCGTTCCGATACTGTGACCCTCTGAGCACATGCACATAAAATACCTATATCTCGATCCAATCAGGGGAGTCTACGATGGTTTACCCATCATTTTCAGACCATCTTTCAAAGAAAAGTATTGTATAATGGAAGCGGTTTAATCATTGGTGTTTCAGCCATCACAGGCATATTCATTCGTTCATTCCTAACAGAAATTTGCGTGATTGAGAGGGAAAGGTTATGTCGATGACACGTAAAGCAGTGCTCACAATCTCTGCTAATCCATTTATTACTCGGCTGGTCTCCAAGTATGGAATGAAGCTGGGTGCTTCTCGTTTTGTCGCAGGGGAAAATATGGGGGATACGTTACTTAAAGTAAAAGAATTAAACAACGAGGGGCTTTTGGTCACCCTTGATCTTCTTGGTGAAAGTGTTCATACACGGGAAGAAGCCCTTGTAGCAACAGATGGTGCCATCCGTTCCTTTGACGCCATCCAACAACAGGGAGTCAACTCCAACGTCTCTGTTAAACTAACGCAATTGGGTCTGGATATCGATCCGTACTTCTGCTTGGATAATATGGATCGCATTGTTGCCAAGGCAAAGGAAACTGGAAATTTTGTTCGAATCGATATGGAAGATTCTCCACGGATTGATGCCACGATGGACATCTTCTCCACCTTACTTGAAAAATATGGCCGCGATCACATTGGCCTTGTCATTCAATCCTACCTCTATCGCTCAGATAAAGATGTCGAACAGCTCGGCACTCATAACGTGAATCTACGCATCGTAAAAGGAGCCTATAAGGAACCCAAGGAAGTCGCTTATCCTGAAAAGAAAGATGTCGATGAAGCCTATCGACGGCTGGTCGCTTCTCATTTAAGGAATGGTTGCTATACCGCCATTGCGACCCATGATATCGCCATCATCCAATGGGCAAAAACATTTGTGAAGGAAAACAACATTTCAACAGATCTGTTTGAATTTCAAATGCTATATGGCATTGCCACATCATTACAGTTAGATTTGGCGCGCGAAGGGTATAAAGTACGTGTCTATACCCCTTACGGTAAGGACTGGTATCCCTATTTTTCACGTCGCATTGCGGAACGTCCCGCAAATGCGTTGTTTATCCTGAAGAGCCTTTTCCGCAAATAATGATTTTTCCTGCGTAAAATTGCTCACAATAGTTGATATTCATCATAGTTGGAGGTGCAAAATGCCCACTGCATTAATTACCGGTGCATCAGCTGGAATTGGTGAAGCATTTGTTCGTTTGCTCACGGAACAAAAGTTTCACCTTGTGCTTGTTGCACGAAGAGAAGATCGATTGCAACAAATCGCCTCGGAAATTACCAACCAAGGTGGTTCCGCAGAAATTCTTGTGGCAGACTTAGCTACGACTGAGGGCTTAACCCGTGTAGAAGATTACATCAAGGCGCATCCGCTGGATCTTTTGATTAACAACGCAGGATTCGGCATATACGGGGCGACAGTCGATACCGACCCAGAAAAGGAAGCAGAAATGATACGGCTGAATATCCTCGCCCTCACCACCCTTACTCGCGCTGCCCTCCCCGAGATGTTAAAACGAAAGGCGGGTCGCATTCTCCAAGTGGGTTCCGTCCTCTCCTTCTTCCCGACTCCTTATATGACAGGATATGGGGCGACCAAAGCCTTTGTCCTCCATTACAGCGAAGCACTTCATCGCGAGCTCAAAGGAAGCGGTGTCACCGTCACGGCGCTGTGTCCTGGAAGTACGGAAAGTGAGTTTGCAGCGGTATCCGGGCTTGAACAGAATCGCCAGATGACAGCAACAGAAGTGGCACGTCAGGGGCTGCTGGCTAGCGAGCAAGGAAAATCCTTTATCCTTCCCGGTACATCGAACAAACTGCTACCCTTTCTCAATCGCTTATTACCCCGTAACTGGTTTACAGGCATCGTAGCCCGGTCTCTTCGTAGTTAATCAAATGAATCATCCTCAAGTAAACAAGGGAGACACCTTAAGGTGTCTCCCTTGTTTTTACGCAGTCATCCCTTACTTCTCTTACTTGACTGAAGCACCTTCATTCACAACTTGATCCGTTGCAATCACTTTGGAGAAAGTGGCTAAATACTCCGTCGCATGGGCATGATGAGATTCCTCATCAAACTTGTCTGTCCGTTTTGCACGGGATGCATCGTGGATAAAGACCATTTCATATCCTTTGTGATACCCTTCAATGATGGTCGACAGACAGCACATGGTCGAACCGTAACCTACAATATGAATGCGGTAATCTTTTAGCTCTGACAAACGTTGTTCAAATTCAGGTGATGAGAAGCATGAAAAATTACCTTTATGGATTTCTTGTTCCTCTGTTAACGGTTCAAAGCCAGGAACAAACGCTGCGAATTCCGTGTCCTTTGCAAAAATATTGCCCTCTTGCAGATGGCGAACATGAATGATCTCCCAACCATCCTGCCGCGCTTTAGCCAGGACCTTTTGGATATTATTTAAGGAAGGTTCAATCCCTTGTAGATAAAATGGACGACCTTCTGTCACATATTCACGCTGCACATCAATAACCACCAATGCATTTTTCTTTGTCATGGGAAATCACTCCTATTTGTTCAGTGCTTTTTTAAGTAACGCGAGATTTAGCTTCAAACGTTTCTCATAATTGGCCGCTTCCATATACTCATGATCGGTATGCATTCCGCCCCCATAGGGACCGAGTCCAACGAGAAGTTTCAAACCACTTGGAGCCAAGTGGTTAGCATCACTGCCATAACCCACCGGTGTCCCCGTAACGGATTGACCCAACTCTCCCCCAGCTTCTTGAGCAAGTTTGAATAAATCCGCCGTAGAAGATTCTGTCATCGGAGGCAATTCCGCTAATTGCTTTAATTCCGACTGAGTACCCTGCTTCAATGATTGGTTGTAAATCGTGCTATGCTTCGTGATTTTTTGAATACGCTTCATTCCTCTTTGGAGATCCTTCTCTCCAAAGAAGCGGATATCCATTTTAATCGTCGCATTTTCACAAACGACATTGGGTTTTGTCCCCCCTTGGATCACACCTGGGTTAACAAAGGGGCCTTTTTTGTAATTTGTAATGCGAGCCAATTTTGTGGTTTTGTACGCAGCTTCTGTACATGCGTCAATTCCATTTTGCGGTTCAAGTCCGGCATGAGATGCTTTTCCATGTACATCCAATTGAAGCCAACGCACGCCCATATGGGCGGTAACTAAGGAACCATCCGGAAGACCTGGTTCGAACACCAATCCATATTTCAAATCCTTTGTAAGGTCCTTCAAAACCGCATTAGTCCCTACAGAACCCGTCTCTTCATCATCATTGATAATGACACGAATTTTTTCTGCCAGCTCAGGGTGGGTACGATTTAGCTCATCCACGATGTTGAGCATCATGACAATCCCCCCCTTCATATCAATCACACCTGGACCGGATAATCGATCCCCGTCCACGGTCAATTGATTAAAGGATGAGTCCTTCGGAAAAACCGTATCCAAATGGCCCAGAAGCGCTAATTCCGGCTTCGCCCCTTCCTTTTGGAAAGAGACAACTTTCCGCCCTTGTGTACCTTCAGTAAGAGTGGGCTTAAATCCCAGTTTATCAAATTCTTGAATCAATAGCTCGCGGTTTTTTTCAACACCCGCTGGATTATCCGTGGATGAATTTTCATTGACCAGCTTTTGCAGGACATCCACCCATCGTGCGTCCATCCCATTCACAGAAGGAGTCGTTTGTTCTTCTGCCTCAGTACGAATCCCACCCACAAGAAACAATCCGAGTACCAACGCTACACACAAACTCCATTTTAATTGGATGTGCCATTTCTTTATTCGATGCATAGAACCCACTCCTTCTTATCGAGTTACTAGTTCTTTTTCCTTCTCAGACTCTTCATGTGCCTTCGTGTTCAAGGATTCGATACGTACCAAGGATTCTTCCATCGGCCCTTCTTCTTCCATACTTCCTTCCGGACGATTAAGGCGAAGGGGTTCTTTTCCAACCCATTCCTCGGTTTCTGTACTGGATGCAAACCCTTGCCCACCCGCGACCATTTCAATATAGCCATGATCAGAAAAGTTAAAGGTATCGCCTACCCGCTTAAAGCCATACTGCTGATAAAATTCCTCAAGCCTTGTCTGTGCATGAAGATAGAAACGGCGATATCCTTTCTTTTCAGCAAATTCCATCATGAATTGGATGAGCTGATGACCATACCCTTTTCCGCGATACTCTTCACGAATTCCCAGTCGCTCAAATTTTACAAAGCCACCGAAGTAACGAATTCGTGCGGTAAGAACCGGTTCTTCACCGACAGTACCTAGGATTTGTGTCGCTGAACTATCGTTGCGATCAAACTCTTCGCGGTAAGGACATTGCTGCCCGTGCATATACACAATTCCCCTTACCAAGAAGGTCTTCATCCGATCATCTTCCGTTTCTACAACCCGAATACTTAATTTCTCTGAATCTTCATTGGACATCAACGATGAAGCCTGCGTTGCTTCCTCACGGGTCGATGCCGTTTCTTCAAAGGTAAGCGGATGATCTTCCTGCTCAATCTCTGGGGTGGGTGTAACTTCTTCAAGCATTCCATCCTGAATATCGTAGAGGGATCCATTGATGCGAACGGACTCTTCCTCTGCAGCAAATGCTGCCAACAAACGTTCCACGGCCTGGGAAGCCATCCCCTTTGCACCATCTCGAATCGCAGTGGCAGAGACGCCATCAACCCGACGGATAGCAAACGGAGTAATCCAGCCCGACTCATCATAAATCCGCCGTACCCACATACCACCAAGGTCACTTCCATGAATTCCATGGATGCGTTTCCCAGGATAGCGACGTCGAACTTCTTTTAAGATTCCATAGAAGCCACTCTTTTCATAAGCTTCTGGTAATGATAACACGTCAACACCATCGGACATCCCTGTCTCAGCGATCGCCCATTCCATCATTTTCTTCCGGGTATCAAACTCATAAAAACGATGTCCAGTCGGAAAATAACGCACATGAACATCCGCTTTATCGGTGGTTTCATAAATCCGCATTCCTCGTTCCCTACGAGCAAGAATCATCTCACCGTTACGTAAGGCATCCGCATGCAACTTTGGAATCACTGTGGAATGAATAATGACCTTTTCTAATCCTCGTTCTTCAATCGCCCGTTGGACGATTGCCAAATGTGTGTTATGTATCGGATTAAACGTCCCAAAGAATACACCAATTCCACCCTTACGGGGAAAGAGACCCCGCCAGTCGGAAGCCATACCAATACCGAAGACGACCACGCCAAAAACAATACCCACTACAATAAACGCCGGGCGTGTCCATCCCAACCCTGCCGCTGCCGCTGCGGTAATCAAAATGTTGATCGATAATCCAGCCGCCACGTTTCGATTGGTTTCTCCAATTTCTCGGTTTGCTAGTGCAATCGCCAGATACTGAATTCCTTGAGAGGCCGCAGTGGTCAACATCGCGATTCCCCAGACACCACCCAGTGCCCCAGCATCTTCCGATCGGACCACGCCAGTAGCCAAAAAGGTGAAGAAGACGCTAAGGTTAAAAATCAACTGAATGATAAATCGTCCAATTCTCCCCGGTGTAACTAACGCGGTTTTAAATGCAAACCATTCATCGACCCGATTACTGATTTTAGAGTAATAGGGGAGGCAAAAACCGATAAAAAGTGATACCCCCAAAAGACCCGGATTTAGCCAGGCATCACCTGCAAAGGCATAAGCCAAATACATCAGAACAGCTGACAAGTATCCCATCCATGTGGAAGGGCTTGTTACATGGGAGTAAATCGATTTCCAAACGGGTTTACTCTCTTTCATACTTTTTTTCGTTCCCCTCTGTAATGAGATCCCTGCATGTTACAAAGTCAACCTCCTTGAAAACTCACCATCAATTACCAGTAAGCGAATCCTATTATAACTTGACAGGCTTGTCGAATATTAGCGAAAGTTGCTTATTTTAAAATTTTTTCATTGATTAAATACATATTTTTCCACATGTTATGCATGAACTTATCGAATTATTGCATAATTAACTTTTCTTTCAGCATAAATTTTGCCCTCAATCAGACGAGGGCGTTGTCATATAGGAATATATGTTTTGTGAGAAAATCGACAAAGAAATCATCCAATCCTATTGAATGAGCCCTCTCTCCTCCACTATTAATGAAGGTTGATCGTGAAGGGCTTCCGCTCGGAAAGAATAAAGCTCCCCATTTACTGCAAAAGAAGGACGTCCCGTCTCCTCGGAAACGACAATGGATAGCGCATCACATTGTTCCGTAATACCAATCGCAGCACGATGACGTGTCCCTAATTTTCTTCCTTCAATCGAACGGTTCGTCAAAGGAAGAACATGCGCTGCAGAGACAATCTGATCCCCAACAATGAGCACCGCCCCATCATGCAATGGGCTCCCAGGATAAAAGATCGATTCCATAAGACTATCCGTAAAGGACGCCCCAACAGGCACTCCATGTTGCAACCAAGGATGTGGGTCCTCATTTCTTCGCACAACAATGAGCGCCCCATGCCGCCGAACTGAAAGGTGTTCAATGCTCTTAGCTAATTCAACATATAGGTCGGTGTAGGGAGCCAGATAGCAACGAAGATAAAAAGAAGCAGCAACCGATTCGATGTGTGTAAACCGCTCACGTATCTCAGAGAACTCCTTTAACAAACATCCTTGATCGACATGTATCGCCTGTGCAATACCATTGATCTGCACAGAAATACCGGCTAAACTCTCTTTAATTTTTTCTTTCAGTGGGGAAAAATCACAGTTGTTATCCATCAATCATGTCCACCCCGCATCACAGCTTTCTTATCCGATAGTCTATCCGAAATCGACCCCATTCATCATATCATCCATCCAATCAACCAGGCGGATCTTTACAGGGTTTTTACAATATGAATAGAGAAATTATGCTTAATTTTTAATGTATCGGGTATGTAATATATGTAAACAAACAAGGAGAGGATTTTCATGAACAAAAGAAAGAAAATCTCCCCACTTGTCGGTTTACTTATTTATTATTCAATAAGCGTTTTTACTTTTTTTATTGGGAAGTCCTTTCTCATTTACCATTACCATTTGAATACCCTCTATGCAGAGGTCCAAGGGACTAAAGTTCTCGCTAACTGGGTATCTGCCTATGCGATTGTCTTTTTACTTCCCATAGCTGCTTTCATCATCATGAAGGGCGATCAACTATTGCGCAAAAAATTAAACGCACCCAAAAAGATTGCCCACTTATTAGTCAGCATTGGGGTTGTTCCTGTCGTTCTTGCCTTCTCTCTCTTCTTTTTCTGGGAATTTCTTTTGAGCTTTTACATGCTAAATACCAATCCGTGAATCCCACAAAAAACAAGGGTCATTTCCTGACCCTTGTTTTTAATATCCAATATTGCTTACGTATACTTTCCATGTCTTCTATGGAGCACTAAAACTGGACATGACCCAATTAAATGCTAGAATCGAAGCTACCATAGTAAAAATAAAAATCCCAAATATAACTAAGGCGATAATTATTACTTTTTTCAACATAGTCGTTGTTTCCCCTCATCGGATCGATTGTCCATTCATTAACTTTTATTTTTTATTTCAGGCGTGTTTCAAAAGGACAGCCACCTAAGAAACGCTAGAGAATTGCTTTTCGCCAGTGCAAACACTGATTTAGAACGCCTTTACTCCTCGGTTAATGAGTAAACAATCCTTCCTGTATCGGGTTCTACCTGAATTTCATAAGGAATTCTCATCTGTTCCCAACCCTGAGTCACTTTGCACGCAAGTTCTTTAAACCAAGCTTGATCTAAATAACGACGATCCGTGATGGTATGTACCGAATCATCTTCGAGCACCACTTGGATCAAGGTATTCCAGGTGAGTGCCACCACCTGACGATAGGGTACAACCCACCCCTTCGCTCCCATACAAATTAAATTCTCCGCGTTTAATTGGAGTTCTTCACATTGTACATCTCGTACCCATCGTAGTCCATCCTGTAACGAAGTGAGCCCTGCAAGTTTTGCAGCTGCTAACATGTCTTTCTTCTTGTCCTCACGATAGGGAAAGTTGTATACCATTTCTTCGGTCTCCAGGTGAATCTCTTCCTCTTCTTTATTGAAGTGAATATAAATAATGGTTTGGAAAGGAACATGAATCGGTTGTTGTCGCCAATTGCGAATCATTACTTCCGTTGTTGAAATTTCCACTTCCCGCCACCAAATTCGCATGGTCACCCATAAAAATGATGCGAATACAATGAGGGCAAATATTGCAGCACCTAGGTCGAGTAATCGTTCTTTAAACCCATAGCCAGAGTATTTGGGGTTCTTAAACGCAAGGATCAACTGCTTCTCTTGCACAACCCACACATCCACCGCTTCATTATGACGAATACTGGTGAGTAGTCGCTCCTCCTCATAGGGAAAATACGGAATTTGATAACGGGTGTTTTGAGTCAGGATATGATCTTCCACCACACCAATGGGATGAATGGTCCTCTCTTCCACCCGACCGTAGTCTTTTCTCGCATCATCGGTCCCTATCCAGCAAGCCACCGTGAGTAGCAAGAGCGAAAAGAATAAATACAAAAGTGGATGCTTCTTTCCCCAATGAACTCTCCATACCACCAAGGCGACTACTGGGAGAATCGGAAAAAAATACGATTCACCCAACCAAAATAGATAAAACTGACTGGAATCCCGCCATCCTTGATAGAGGGCTATATAGATCAGAGCGATGATACAAGGGACACTTAAATATACAGCAAGATAACGCCCCATCCATCGTTGCAGCAAGCGCCTCACCTCCAGCGGTTACTACCATTCAGCTTGTTTCTATATCTTATTTAATTTCTGAATATTTATCAATATTTTTAACTCCATCCTTACCTATTGACCTTGACACCCATGTCAAGGATTATAATCGTATTACTCCTGTTAAAGGAGGTGCAAAACCATACGGATCGGAGAGCTCGCCCAATTATCTGGTATTAGTCCACGGTCTTTACGCTATTACGAAAAGAAGAACCTACTTCATCCCCTACGCACACACAATGGTTATCGGGAATATCCTTCTTCCGCATTGGAGCAGGTTAAAACCATTCAGCTCTATTTAAACCTTGGTTTTACCACTGAACAAATTGCCAGTTTCCTAACCTGTGTCTTGAAAAACAAAGAGGCATTCTGTCAAGAAATTCTCCCTTATTATGAGGAGAAACTCGAGGAAATTGATAAGCAAATTTCTCTACTCTTAATGATTAAATCCAATGTCGAAGAACGTGTGCAGTCCATTCAACAGGAAAGAAAAACCGCTTTTCCACCGTGTTCACCCCAATCCTAAAGGAGATGAGTGCTGTGTCTGTTCTCTCGGTTACGGATCAATCGATTCATCGTATTTTATCAGAAAACCAAAGGGTGTTAGTTGATTTTTGGAATCCCTACTGTGCCCCTTGTAAAATTGCGGCTAATGTCATGGAGGACCTGAGTCAAACGATGGGGAATCACGTCATATTTACAAAAATGCAAGTGGATCAAAATCCTGCATTCCCTTCTCAGCTACAAATAAGGGCTGTCCCCTCCTTCGTTATTTTTGAGAAGGGACAGCCCATTGATCAGATGGTTGGGTTTCGTTCCAAAGATGAGTTAGTTCGCTTTATCCGTCGTGCCATTGCCTAGCTTCATCCATTAATTCGGTTGTGCACCAGTCACTCGCTTTGCCCACTGCGGGATCAAGCAACCATCGATTACCCACCACAGAAGAATTGGAACAAGTGTGATCCACGGCGGCACACCCAGCCCCTTTAATTGGTAGAAAAATAAGCCAAAGGCAAGGGAAAGACAGCTTACAATCGCCATCACTAAGCCCGATATCTTATACCCCAAATAAAATCGATGAAAGCCAAATAAACCGAGAAAGATCCACACAAAGTAGGCGGTGACTAGCCGATCCTGAAGGTTTTGCTCAGGAGTTTGATGCGTTGTTGTTGATGAACTGGGTCGTTGCTTGTTTGACATAGGTGATCCTCTTTCCTTTCCGATGTCCATATTTCAGTTATATTCTTTATGATACCGCTTTTTAATCCTCTAGGACAAAAGGATCTTTATCAACCGATTAAAAAACCCCTTCTGGTTAAACCAGAAGGGGTTTTCTAAAATTAATCAGACAACGTAACGCTCTTCTTCAATGATGCGCTTCGCAATGTTCCGCTTCAGCTCAATTTCGTTGATGAGGTCGTAACGAGTCAATTTTTTCAGGATGGAGAGTTGAGTACGTAGGGTGTCTCCTTCTTCCATCGCTGCTAGGATACGCTTCGCACGTTGTTCGATGCGAGGGAATGCTTCGTAAACATAAGCAGTGGTAAGTTCCGCTTTTGCTTTGGACTTCTCTTCGCCATCTTTTTCAATCGCTTTTTTGGTACGTAGCAACGCACTTTCCATTGCGAAGATTTCCGTGGCGATATCTGCAGCATCATGCAGGATTTCTTGTTGCTTATCCAGCTTCATACCATACTTCTCGACAGCCAGACCCGTACCCATCAAGAAGATTTTCTTCGCATTTTCGATCAGCTCAGCTTCTTTTTCAAGCAATGCTGGCTCTTCGTCCGAGAGAGAAGGCATCATCATCATGAGCTCTTCTTGGAGACCGCCCAGTTTTTCCATCACAGGCAGTTCGCCCTTCATTGCTTTACGAAGTAGGGTACCTGGGATCAACAGACGGTTGATTTCGTTGGTTCCTTCAAAGATCCGGTTAATCCGAGCATCACGGTACATGTTTTCTACTTCATACTCTTGCATGAAGCCATAACCACCGTGGATCTGTACACCTTGGTCAGCTACAAAGTCAAGTACTTCGGAGCCGAGGACTTTGGTGATGGAGCATTCTACAGCATACTCAGCAATGGCTTTTGCAGCTGCTGCACCTTCAGCGTTGTCCAGGTGGGATAGCCCTTGCTCGAAGAAACCACCCGTACGATAAATGGCACTTTCCAAGGCATAGGTTTTTGCTGCCATGGTAGCCAGTTTCTCTTGAATCAATGGGAACTTAGAAATCGGGGTGTTGAACTGTTTACGCTCATTTGCGTACTTAGCGGAAACTTCAATGACCCGTTTGGAGGATCCTAAGGTTCCTACACCCAGTTTGTAACGACCGATGTTCAAGATGTTGAAAGCGATTTGGTGACCTTTACCGATTTCGTAAAGTACGTTTTCAACAGGTACTTGAGCATCTTCAAGGATCAAGGTCCGAGTAGAGGAGCCTTTAATCCCCATTTTCTTCTCTTCAGCACCAGTAGATACCCCTGGGAAGTCCTTCTCGACGATAAAGCCGGTGAACTTATCTCCATCTACTTTTGCATATACAACAAAGACATCAGCGAAAGCAGAGTTGGTGATCCATTGCTTGGTACCGTTTAGGATATAGTGCTTGCCATCGTCAGAAAGCTTGGCAACGGTTTTTGCGCCAAGAGCGTCAGAACCCGAACCCGCTTCAGTCAAGGCATAAGCAGCAAATTTCTCCCCAGACGCAAGACTTGGGAGGTACTTTTTCTTTTGCTCATCGTTCCCGAAGAAAACGATCGGCAGGGTACCAATCCCTACGTGAGCACCGTGGCTCAACGCGAAGGAGCGAGCGATAGCAAAACGTTCGGTGATCAAAGAGGAACTGATTTTATCCAATCCTAGACCGCCATATTGCTCAGGCACATCTGCACCAAGCAGACCAAGCTCACCTGCTTCACCGAGTAGTTTCACAGTGTGATCAAAGTTGTGCTCTTCGATCTCTTCAAGAACAGGAAGTACTTTGTTCTTTGCGAAATCTTCGGTGGTCTTACCGATCATCTTTTGCTCTTCGGTAAATTCCTCAGGGGTGAAGACATCCTGGGGGGAGTGATCTTCGATGAGGAAGCTTCCCCCTTTGATGATGGTTTTTTCAGCCATCTTCTATTCCTCCTTTATTTAAGAGACCATCTCGATGACGCCAGCAGCACCCATACCGCCACCGATACACATCGAAACGAGACCATATTTTCCATTACGCCGCTTCATCTCGTTTAGAAGCGAGACGGTGAGCTTCGCACCTGAGCAACCTAACGGATGCCCTAAGGCAATTGCGCCACCATTGACGTTCATAATCTCTTCATTGAGTCCCAAGTGACGGGAAACTTGAATGGCTTGGGAAGCGAAGGCTTCGTTGAGCTCAATCAAGTCGATCTGATCCAAGGTGATCCCAGCCTTTTCCAGGGCTTTCGGAATGGCAACGATGGGTCCGATTCCCATCACATCCGGATCGACACCGCCGACACAGAAGGAACGGAAGATCGCAATTGGCTTAATTCCGAGCTCTTCAGCCTTTTCACGAGCCATAACGATCACGCCTGCGGCACCATCACTTGTCTGAGAAGAATTCCCTGCAGTAACGGATCCCCCAACACGGAAAGCGGGTTTAAGCTTTGCCAGCGTCTCCATGGAGCCACCCTTACGTGGGCCTTCATCGGTATCAAAGATGAATTCTTCTTCTTTGAATTTACCCTTCTCATCAACATAGCGATTTTTCACCGTAATCGGCACAATCTCATCTTTAAACTTGCCTTCTTCAATCGCTTTTAATGCACGCTCATGACTACGAAGAGCAAATGCATCTTGATCTTCCCGGGATACTTCATACCGTGTTGCTACTTCTTCAGCAGTGTGACCCATGGACATATAGACCTCAGGAGCATTGTCCATCAGCCAGGGGTTGGGAGCTGGCTTATACCCACCCATTGGCACTTGGCTCATACTTTCCACGCCGCCTGCGATCACAACATCTGCGAATCCGCACATGATTTTTTCAGCAGCAATAGCGATGGACTGTAGGCCTGAAGAACAGAAACGGTTGACGGTAAGGCCTGCCGCGGTGTTAGGTAGTCCTGCACGGACAGCAACCACGCGGGCGAGGTTCATCCCCTGCTCCCCTTCCGGGAAGGAACAACCCAAGATAACATCTTCAATCTCCTTGGGGTCCAGCTGGGGGGTCCGCTTCATCAAATCCTGAATGACGGCGGCTCCCAGATCATCGGGACGAGTGTCCTTCAGCGTACCACGAGGGGCTTTCCCCACTGCGGTTCGTGCAGCGGCGACGATGACTGCTTCGCGCATGTTCCTCTCCTCCTTCAGTGTTCATGATGAAAAACGATACGCACTCGATTTAGTTGCGCAGAGGTTTGTTTTTGGTAAGCATATATTGCATCCGTTGCTGGGTTTTCGGTTCAGCGACAAGACTGAGGAAAGCTTCCCGCTCAATATCAAGGAGATATTGCTCATCGACGAGCGTACCTTGTGGCAGGTTCCCACCAGAGAGGACAAATGCCAGTTTGGTAGCAATCTTAAAGTCATGCTCACTGATATAACCCGATTGAAGTAGGTTGTAAGCACCCAACTTCAGAGTGTTAAAACCGGTTTCCCCAACCACTGCAATTTTCTTCTTATCTGGTGCACGATACCCTGTTGCAGAAAGCGCAAGCACTTGTTGCTTCGCATCATACAAGAGGTGATCGTCATTCATGCTGATCCCATCAATACCATCACGTAGGAAGCGATAATCCTTCGCTTCTACCGCACTTGTGGAAACTTTCGCCATCGCAATGGTTTCAAACACTTTATTAACACGGTTCTGAAGACCGATCTCATCTTTTGGATCGACATCTTGTGTCCAGCGAAGAAGCATCTCTTTGTTACCACCGCCGCCAGGAATGAGGCCAACACCTGGCTCTACGAGACCCATGTAAGTCTCAGCCGATGCTTGCAGACGGTCTGCTGGTAGAGAAACCTCTACTCCGCCACCCAATGCCATCTTAAAGGGAGCCGCTACCACAGGTTTATCGAGGTAACGCAGGGATCCCATCGTGTTTTGGAACTGACGGATCATCAAGTCAAGCTCTGGCCAGTTCTGATCTTGTGCTTCCATCAACATCATCATCAGGTTAGCACCCACACAGAAGGTATCGCCTTGGTTCCCGATGACAAGACCACGCCAGTTCTTTTCCGTTTCCTTCACACCATAAGTGATCATCTGAATGATATCGGCTGCGATCGCATTCTTAGGCGAATGGAACTCAAGGCAGAGAACATCATCCCCGATATCGACTAGGCTTGCACCACGGTTGGATTTTACCGTTTTCCCTTGTTCTTTCAAACGAGCAAGGTTGATTTCACGCTCATGGGTTTCTACCTCTTTGAATTGACCACCTAAGTGGAAGGCTTTTACGCTTTCCGGTGACTTCTCATAGAAGGAGGTAGCACCTGAAGCAAGGAGTTCTTCCACGAGAGGTGGAATGGTTTCTCCCTCTTCCTTCATACGAGCAACGGATTTTTCAACACCGATCTCATCCCAGACTTGGAAAGGACCAAGATCCCAGTTGAAGCCCCAACGCATTGCCTTGTCAACGCTTTCGATATCGTCAGCAATTTCTGGAATTCGTGCTGCCGAATAAAGAAGCACTTTCTTGGTGAGATACCAAGCTAAACGGCCGGCTGCATCATCCGCATAGACAAGAGCACGCAGTTGTTCCTTCATGGTTTTTGCCCGTTTGGACATTTCCAAGGAAGGAGCTTTCAGCTTTCTGCTCGGACGATATTCCTTCGTAGCGGGATCCAGGACATGAATTTCCTTCTTGCCCTTCTCCCCTTTTACTTTCTTGAAGAACCCTTGACCGCTTTTCGCGCCATACCAACCATTGTCCACCATCTCTTGGAGCAATGCTGGTACTTCAAAGATTTTCTTTTCTTCTTCATCGGTGACATTCTCACGAACGTTGTTGTACACATGGATAAAGGTGTCAAGGCCTACGAGATCCAATGTACGGAATGTCGCACTTTTTGGACGACCCATCGCCTTACCGGTTACCGTGTCCACTTCATCAGGTGCTAGATTTTCATCCAACATCTTTTGGAAGGTGACAGCGAGACCGTATACACCAATCCGGTTCGCAATAAAGTTAGGCGTGTCCTTCGCCAGGACAACCCCTTTTCCTAATCGCTCTTCAGCAAACGCTTTCATTTCATCCACAATCGCAGAATCTGTATCCTTCGTTGGGATTAATTCAAGCAATTTCATATAACGAGGTGGGTTAAAGAAATGCGTACCCAAGAAATGAGAACGGAACTCAGCAGAACGACCTTCCACCATATCGTGGATGGAAATCCCCGATGTGTTGGAACTCACGATCATACCTGGTTTCCAAATAGATTCAATCCGACTGAACAGATCTTGTTTAATCTTGAGATTTTCAATGACTGCCTCAATCACCCAATCAACTTCCCCGAGGCGATCCAGGTCGTCCTCCAGATTTCCGACCTCGATTCTCTCAACGATACTCTTATGGAACAATGGAGCAGGTTTCTCTTTTAAGAGGCGCTCTTTCCCCGTTTGTGCAAAGCGATTACGTACCGCTTTGTCCTCCAGGGTAAGGCCTTTCGCCTGTTCCTTATCGTTCAGTTCCCTCGGTACGATATCCAGGAGCATCGTGCGGATACCTGCGTTTGCCAGGTGGCCTGCAATTGCGGCCCCCATCACGCCAGCACCGATCACAGCAGCTTTTTTGATTCTCGCCAAAGGTCCTTCCTCCTCTCCGATAATCCGCAGGGACTGTGGCCTTGCATTACCATGAATGAATGGTCATTCATTTACTAGGTAGAAAAAAACCCCTCCTGCTTCTTTCGGCAACGCTTTTCACTTTGCCAACACTACAGGGAGGTACCCCAATTACTTGGAGACGGTTTACCCGTTCAAATATTATTATTTATCTGATGCTCGCGCACGTCAAGGGCTCTTGCTCATTTTTTTGTAAGAATCGAAAATAAGGCGAAGGGTCAAAACCACGAAACGGGCGCAATCACTGCGCCCGTCCCATCATTCACTTAAAAAAATTGGCATTGATTTCAATGTACTGCTTTTCTGCTTCCGGCACCATATCTTCTTCGTAGATCGCTTCTACCGGACAAACCGGTTCACACGCTCCACACTCAATGCAAGTGTCCGGATCGATGTAATACATGACGTCATCGCCATGAATACAGTCGACTGGGCATACCTCTACACATTCTGCAGCTAATTCATCTTTACAGGTTGAAGTGATAACGAAGGCCAACTATAATGCCCCCCTTTAATAAAGGTCGATTCTTGGGTACGAATATTTTTGTACCAATAGTGATGGTATACCCCGAACATCTCAGGATAAACGCGGCTCCCGTCACCATACCATCTCTTTCGATTTTGACCCGCCAAGTTCCTTTTTTCTACGTGAATATTATCATGCTACTGTCATCAATTATGCAAAGTCAGGAAAATTTAGTACATCCAATGTATCCACTCGTCCATTAAGCCCCACCCTTCTCATCCCACCATCAGGCTAAACGTTAACAAAACTTGTCTAGTTTGCTTGGGTATTTTCCCTATTGGATGAATGCAACTTAATCGAAGAAGGACTGGATGGCGAGTTCATCGATGTCGATGGTTTCCTCTTGTGTATGGGTAAACCGTCGTAGCATGATTCTTTTTGCCTTTGAAACCGAGGCGGAAGGTCCTCCTCGTTTCTCCTTCAGAATATGATCCACTTCCTCAGTCGATAACACACGTTCTTTTCCTAACGTGCGTGCGGTGTGACGAACCTGTGCAACCTGTTCGATCAGCTCCATCTTTCCCCATGCATCCATTACGCTATCTCCTAACGTAATCGCTCCCAGACGTTCTAATAGGAATCCATCATGGAAGGGAAGTAGGTGTTGAAGATGTTTTAACCCTCCGTCTTCAACCATTACACCACTGGAAACAGTAGGCACTCCACCTAAACGTATCACCATCTCAGGGACAACGGGGTCCATGAAGGAGACGCCTGCGATCGTAAAACCAATAGCTGTTGGGGGATGAGCATAAATCACCGCTGTAACATCGGGGCGTGATTGATGGATCCTTGCATGAACACGATGCAGGCGAGTCGTCTCCTCGCTTCCATCGACCAGATTCCCACTCCCATCCATCCGATGAATCTCTCTTTCGGTTCGTTCCTCCATAGGAAGGTGACTCGCTGAGAGTAGGAATTGATCCTCTGCCACACGGACACTGATACTCCCTTGGTTGGCGACGACAAAGCCCTTCCGATACATCTCCTTACCCACCCGAAGGATCTCTTGAATTGGATCGCTATTACATACCCTCTCTTTCATAAAAAGTCCCCCTTTTCCGTATAGGGAGAATGTTAACACAAGAGTGAACTTGGACTCATCAACCGCTTTATTCCAGCATATCTCGGTGATTAAAGTGCATCCACCCTCCTATAAAAAAGAGCAGAAACCCTCCGATTATTATTCCAGCTAGTTTGAAATCCACTACTTGAGATTGAGGAATCATGGCAAGTGCAGGTTGTGCCCAGGGATACCAAGGACCGTATTCTTGTGAATTTCCAGCAAAGAGGTTCGGAATCGTAAACAAGACATTGATGGCAAGGGGGATTCCAAAACTTTTAAACAAAAACGAGACCCACAATTGTAGTGCCGCTAAGGGAATGATCGCAAGCCATCCTAAGAAGATACTTTGTCCAAGCACCACCCACTCGATTTGAGAAACATCCCCTCGAAGAACAATTGCCCCCACTGAAAAGAGAAAGAAGATCCCTTGAGAAATTGCCAGCGTGACAATGAGGACTGAAAATTTAGCAAAATAAACCACCGAACGGGAGACTGGCCAGGTGAAAAGTAATTTCCATCCACCCTGATGATTTTCGTATCGACAGAGAAGAGCGGCAAAAATTCCTGCGATCAACGGGAAGAAAATCATTCCATAATTAAATACTGACAGGGTATACATCATCACCCACTTGTTTTCCCCTGCATTCGTAGACATTCCAGCAATCGACAAACTGGATAAGATTGCTAACAGCGGACCGATCAGTAGCAGCAATAACAATCGCTTCTTTTGCATTTTCAACCCTTCTGCTATGAATAAGCGAGAGAAGCTCCTCATCATGAATGCACCTCCTGCCGTTGAAACAGTGCCATCCCCACGATGAAAAAAATCAGTCCTTCGCCTAAAGCAATGGGTAACCATAACGATGGATCATTTTCGAATCGCCTACTCATCGCATAATCGACGGGAACCACCTGAAAGACATAGGACCAGGGAAGCCAGTTGGCAAATGCAGGCGCAAAAAGAGCACCTAGGACACCAACGATGATGGGAACTGACTGGTTGTTCATACGTAGCGAAAGGGTGAGTTGAATGGCGAGAACAGGCAAGGCCGCAATGACAGGCCAGGTGACACCCATGGCTAATGTTTTCCACGGCACTTCTCCAGTCAATCCTAACCCTTTCCAAAGACAGGCCAATGAGACCGTAGCACCACCGGAGAAAAGGAGCATGAGAAAAAAAAGGATCAAAAATTTAGCCAGATAGACTTGCCACCGGGAAACTGGTAGCGCTAATACATATTTCCACGCATTTCCCTGATGCTCCATACTACCCGCCAAGGAGGCAAGAAGACTGCCACCAATCAGGATGGTTATCGGCAAAATGATTTGCGCTTCCAGAAGAAACCCCGTTACGGTATCTGGGTACTTACCAAGAATATATTCTGAACGCAAACGATAGTCTACGATGAGGACGGCCAGGATACCGAGGGCACCGAGCATTGGCAGAATAACCATCCATGTCCGTTTGATTTTTAACCCTTCCGCAAGAAGGAGGCGAAGAATCATAGCCCCTCCTCCTTTCCTGTCAAACCAAGAAAAATTTCTTCCAGTGGTTGTTTCACTTCCTCGATACGATACACCGAAAACTTTCCCTTAACCAAGGTTTCAACCATCGTGGCGGTCTCTTGATTGGTTAGACCTTCACTCCATATATGCTCTCCCTCACAGGACACAGACCAGCCGATTTTCGTGAGATAACGCGTTGCTTCCTCCACACGGTTTACACCCAATCGCATCCGAGGACGACTCATTTCACGCAAGGTCTCCATACGATCTTGAAAGATCATCTTGCCTCGCCGAATAATTCCAACCCGATGAGCAATCTGGTCAATTTCACTCAATAGATGGCTTGATACAAGGATGGTTACACCCTGCTCCTTCGAAAGCTCCTGAATCAGGGATCGTACCTCTTGCATTCCCCCCGGATCAAGACCATTGGTCGGTTCATCTAATATAAGAATCTCTGGATTCCCTAGTAATGCGAGGGCAATTCCAAGGCGCTGCTTCATCCCCAATGAATATTGTTTCACCTTTTTATCGGCAACGTTCGTTAAACGCACCCTTTCCAACACGTGCTCGATATTAGATGGGGACACCCCCAGAATTCGACGCGCAATTTCTAAGTTTTCCTGCCCAGTCAGATGACCATAATAAGAAGGCGACTCGACTAACGACCCTACTCTTCGTAAAATTTCTTTCTTCTTAACTTCTAGCGATTCACCAAAAATCTTCACCTGACCTGAAGTGGAACGAATTAATCCTAATAACATACGAATGGTTGTTGTCTTCCCAGCGCCATTCGGGCCAAGAAAACCATAAATTTCACCGCGGCGGATGGTTAGATCAACGTGATCCACTGCTGTGAACTTTTGATAACATCGGGTTAAGCCCTTTGTTTGTACAACGATATCGGTTTCAGACATCCTCTTCACCTCCAATCGTTATGCTACTTCATGAAGTTAAAGGGGAGTGAAATATCACCTGAACAGAAGCTTAACTTTTATCAGGTAATGTAATTGTTATTGAAGTTCCCTTGCCTACTTGGCTCTGCAGATGAAGCGATCCTCCTTGAGCTTCAACCAATCGGCGGGCAATCGCCATACCTAGACCCGTTCCTTCATCATAGCGCGTATCGGTTCCCCGATAATATCTTTCAAAGAGGTGTACCAGGGTCTGTTCATCCATTCCCCGTCCATTGTCACGAATGCGAATGATGATTCCACCATGAGCGTTCGACGGTTCTTTATCCGCTGACAACTTATCCACTTCAAGTGTAATCGTTGTGTCCCTAGCATTATGCAATAACGCATTCATCCCTAAATTATTAATGGCTCGCTTAAACCAATGACCGTCCAAGGGATACATTAGTCGTGTTTCTTCAGGTGCTTGAAACACAATTTGCTGTTCATCTGAGAGGGAATGATTGCTTAGGTCAATCGCTGATCGACGGACCAGTTCCACTACATCGATATCCTTTTTCACCAAGGGAAGTGCATCATTTTCAAGGCGGAAGGTCAGATTAAAGTCAGCTAACAACCGCTCCATATGTTCTGCTTTCTCGCGAATGATTTGAGCATAGTGACGAACCTCTTCTTCTTTCCACTGGTACTGTTTTGCTTCAAGTAGATCGGCATACCCTTTCACAGAAGCCAGAGGGGTTTTTATGTCATGAGAAACCCCTGTCATCCACTCCTCCCTTGTTCGTTCTAAACGATCCCGTTCTTCTTCTGAACGTTTTAAAGTGGTGGTTAGGGTTTCAAGTACCTTGATTACATCTTGATAAAGACGAAAAGGTCGGCGAAGGGACTTCCCATCCATCCCACGACTTTTGGGAAGTCCATGCTTAGTGGAGGGCTCTTGGAATATTCCTGCTGCCAAGTTTTCTATCCATTCCACCATATGAAGCAAGGGAGTTCCTAAGCGCCTCCCAAAAAACCACGCAATTAATAAGGCGATCCCCACGCACAAAGGGATCCCCCATCCATAGGTAATCCTCCACCGATTGCTTAATTGCGTTTCAATGTCTAAGCCCGGTTGACCATATATCCAGGTCCACTTTCGCTTTGATTCATACCAAACATTGACCTGCCAGTGATCTTGAGTATTCTTTACTCGTTCAATTAATTCACCACTGGCATAATGATTTGGAAGGGCCTCAGGACGGCGAAAATTAACCACTTCGTCACCTTGTGCGTCCAGAACCTGTATCCAGCCCCTTCTCTTCTTCACTTCATCCTTCCAACTATCTGACAAGTCCACTTTCCCTTTGGTAACGGGCGTACTTGAAGCTAATTTTTGTAAAGAAAACTCATCATCCCTCCGCAAAATCCAGCTATACGACTTCCCCTGCTTCCGACTTTGCCAAATAAATAGGGAGCGCTCATTTAGCCTCTTTTCACGCAATAGCTCTCCTGGACTAATGTGAGAGGGCCAATCATGATTCATCCCCCGACGATAGACCTCTCTCCCTCGACCATCTACAATCTGCAAACCTGACTCTCGCCGATCCAAGGTCTTTTCCACACGATCACTGACCTTGACGTGCCCTTTAATAACCGCTGTACCTTTTACAATCTCTCGTAACCAATCCCCTTCATATATATCCTGTGCTTTGTAATCATCTCCACCCAGAGAGTCTGAAACCCCATAAAAATTAAAAAAGTAGAGAACGACTGACATCCATAATGCAATCATGATCACCCATACAACACCCAACCACAATAGAAAACGAGTCGTCAGCTTACTTATGAGACTCATTCTCGCACCTTCGATGGCTCCGGAATCAATTTATATCCAAGGCCTCGAATGGTTAATAAATGCACCGGTTGCGAGGGGTTAATCTCAATTTTCTCCCGTAACCGGCGAATATGAACCATGACGGTGTTTTCGTCACCGAAACTCTCCTCGCCCCATACTTCTTCATACAATTGAGCCCTACTAAAAATACGGTTGGGACGTCGTGCTAAGAATACAAGCAATTGAAATTCCTTCGCTGGAAGAGGAACATCATTCCCATCGACCACTAGCCTTCCTTCTGCTACGTATATCTGACTGCGCCCGAACCGCAAAACTTCTGTTTCGGGACCTCTTATCGTATCCTTCGGTCTAGAAACCAAATTGAAGGATTGGCGACGTAACTGTGCTTTAATCCGCGCGACCACTTCCAATGGATTGAACGGTTTAACAATGTAATCATCTCCGCCAATTCCTAATCCCAGTAATTTATCAAGATCATGATCCTTGGCGGTTAAAAATAAGATCGGAATGGTTGTCCATTTTCGTAGACGACTACAAAAAGTAAAGCCATCGCCGTCTGGAAGCATGACATCTAAAATAATCAGATCCGGATGGATCTCCTCATACACTCGCTCTGCTTCTGCTACACTCTCTGCACAATACAGCTGATTAAAACCTTCCTTTTCTAAAACAATCTTCAATAAGTAAAGGATTGCCTGTTCATCATCAACAATTAATATTTTCGCGGACATAAACGCTCCTTTTCGATTTCTTTATATTTAAACGTTATTACGACACAGTATTAGCAGTCGTCAAAAGAAAGGGGTGTATGGGGACAAAAGGATTTTGTGATTGACTAGATCTGAGGACCGTGTTCGGATCGATCATCGGTGAACTACGGTTTCCAAAGGAAAATGCCCCTCCTCGTCCACAACGGATTCAGAATGGCCTGGACTTTTAAATCATCGTCAATGGCAACACACGCCTGTGCTCCCACACTTCCAGCCATCAACTTATGGACTGACTACCCTCCTATCCCATCTCCCCTTCGATGGAGAACACACTATGATCAGCAGCGATATCCACATGAGGAAATACCTCACACGCTTGGGCTTTTAATTCTTCAATTTCTGATGCACTGTAGCGCGAACTGATATGATTCAAGATTAATCGTTTTGCCCCCGCTCTCTTTGCGATCTCAGCGGCTTGACGACTGGTTGAATGAAAATATCGATGAGCATGATCCTCACATCCATCAGCAAAACTCCCCTCATGAATAAGACAATCGACCCCCTTCGCAAGCTCCACCCCTCGTTCTACAGGACGTGTGTCCCCCAAATACGCCACATGGCGTCCTCTTTTAATTGGACCAAGATAATCAACGCTACGAAGATGGCGCCCGTCAGGCAGCAGCACATCTTCCCCTCGCTTCAATTTGCCAAAGTGAGGGCCAGAGGGCACACCCTCTTGTTGTAGCTTCTGGACCAGTAATTCACCCGGAGCATCTGGTTCTTCAATCCGATAGCCATATGAAGGAAGTCCATGTGCAAGCTTTCCTACTGTAACGGTAACCCCTTTACAATCAAATACCTTTCCCTCTCCCACTTCTGTGATGGTTAATGGATACCTTAAATGGGTTCCACTCGTTTGAAGGCTAACCTCAATAAATTCAGCAAGGCCTTTAGGGCCATAGAGAGTCAGAGGCGTTGTCGCCCCTTGAAAGGATCGACTTCCGAGTACGCCCGGCAGGCCGAAGATATGATCTCCATGGAGATGGGTAATAAAGATGCGATCCACACGCGAGAGACGTACAGGAGATGCGAGAATGCGATGCTGTGTCCCTTCCCCACAATCAAACAGCCAAATGTTTCCCCCGCTTTCCGTAAATCGCAGAGCGCAACTGGATACATTTCGTTCCTGGGAGGGTACACCCGCTCCAGTACCAAGAAAGATCCATTCCATAATTCATTCCTCATTTCTCGATGAAAAAGACGAAGGGACTAAAAGACCCCTCGTCGTAAATTAGTAATCGTAATGAATCAGGAGGGCAACCGCTTCTGTCCATAGATTTGGACTAACTGATAGGTTGCATACACTCCACCTTCACGTGTACGGTAAATTCGATCATAGTGATCTTCAACCACTACGCGTACAGTATCGTTTTGTCCATGGAGTTGTTCCTCTTCTGTATGGATATAGTCTGCTCCCATCCGTTGAATAGCACCTAAGAGGCTAACCGTTTCAGGGTAATGGATGCGATGCCAACATACTGCGTAATCCCCCTCTATATCTGCCTCATCCATCATTCTTACCCATTCTTCAGGAGATTGAAAGCGATACCTTCTTTGCTCGGGATAGCTCTCATTCAAACTTAGATTTTGATAAATTTGATCCAGTTCACCCAGGGTATCCGGGCCAAAAGTGGAGGCTACAAATAGCCCCCCTGGTTTCAATGCTTTGCTTAAGTTAATGAGGGTACACTCTGGACGAGTCAACCAATGCACTGTCGCATTGGAAACAATCAAATCAAAACTCTCCGCTTCCCAGGTTTGATCCTCTACGTCCCCCACCACAAATTGTATAGTTAGCCCTTCATTCACGCGTTTTCGTGCTAGTTTGATCATATTTTCGGCAATATCGATTACGGTATACTTCGCATTAGGAAATCTCTCCCCTAACAACTGCGTCAAATATCCTGTCCCACAGCCGATTTCTAATATCCTCTCTGGTTCCGCTCCCTGCTCATCCAAGGTCTCCAGTATCCGGTGTGCCATTCTCTGTTGAACAACAGCCACCTGATCGTACTCATCTGCATAACGATTAAATTGCCTTGCGATGAGTTCTTTCTCTTTTTCCAAGGCCATCTCGCTCCTTATGACATCCCCTCATGAAGGCTTATTGATGCATCACACGCTAATTCCTTCTAAAGTGATTGATTATAAGGCACATTCTTCAATTTCAAAACCGAGATCACGAATCATCTGGTGATCTTGATTGACAACTTGTCCCTCCGTAGTTAAGTAATCCCCTACAAAGAGGGCGTTCGCAGGATACAAAGCAAAGGGTTGTAACGTCCCCAAGTTTACTTCTCTACCGCCAGAGACCCGAATTTCCTTTTCTGGACAGACAAAACGGAAAAGGGCTAATACTTTTAGACAACGACGAGGATTTAACTCATCCATTCCCTCTAACGGAGTCCCTGGGATCGCATGCAAAAAATTCACCGGAATCGAATCGGCATTAATGGCGCGGAGTTCATAAGCTACTTGTACAATTTGCTCATCACTTTCCCCCATCCCAACAATGCATCCAGAACAAGGGGAGATCCCCGCATCCTTCGCTGCTTCAACGGTTTGTACCCGATCATCATAGGAGTGGGAAGTTGTGATGTTGTCATGGTGATCTGCACTGGTATTAAGATTATGGTTGTAACGATCCACCCCTGCTTCTCTTAAACGGGATGCCTGACCATCCTTTAAAATCCCTAAACAAGCGCAAATTTTAAGTGGCATTTCCTCTTTGATCTCACGAACCGCCGCACAAACTTCATCCACTTCCCGTTCTGTTGGTCCACGACCGCTGGCTACGATACAGTAGGTCCCGGCTTTGCGTTCCATTGCCTCCCGGGCACCTGCTACGAGTACATCCTTCTTTAACAATGTATATTTCTCAATCGGAGCCGTTGAGATAATCGATTGAGAACAGTAGCCACAATTTTCAGGGCAAAGGCCACTTTTCGCATTAAAAATCATATTCAATTTTACTTTTTTCCCGAAATAGTGAGAGCGGACACGAAAAGCCGCTTGGAGGAGAGGGAGCAGTTCTTGATCATCGCTTTTTAACACCGATAGGCCCTCTTCAAGAGTAATACGTTCTCCTGCAAGGGCTTTATCTGCTAACCTTTCCCACTGATTAACACCTGATTGCACCTCTTGGATCACAATGAATCCTCCATTCAGTCATTTTTCTCAATTCTACCGAATCATTCTAAACATTTCTACTTAAATGAATGAAAGCGTTTACGTAAACTTAAAAACTTAAATAAGTTGACATACAATCGTTTTGAGTATACCACGAGGTTAAAAGTATCGTCAAAATTAAAAGGGTGACCCATAAAGGGACACCCTTTTCTCATTTATTCACGATCACATGAAGCGTTTTATTCGCTTTAATGCTTTGTCCGTTAATCGTTACATCCACTTGATCCGGCGAGCCAATCGTTACCCACAAATCCTTGGCTTCGCCCTTTTCAGATTCAAATGGGAAGGTTTCGCCATCCTTTAATGTCACATCTTTAAGATAGCCTTCCTCCGCATTCTTTTGCTTTCGGATTTGTAACCACGATCTCCCCTTCGCTTTAAAACGGAAGGAAACCGCATCGGGTTGGCTTAACTGATACTCACTCAGCCCAGGACCTTCATTGACCGCCAGCAATTGAGCCGTACCCTGCTCTTTTTTGCCTGTTTCACTCTTTGAGCCCTTTTCTTTCACACTGGATACCGTAACTTTTTTAGTCTTATGTGGGGAATCCCCCATAAAATTGGACGTTGCGGCCCACAC
Source organism: Marininema halotolerans (assembly GCF_900116235.1). GTDB lineage: Bacteria > Bacillota > Bacilli > Thermoactinomycetales > DSM-45169 > Marininema > Marininema halotolerans. Next base: position 95,236 of record NZ_FPAA01000001.1, read on the forward strand.
AGTAACGGGAATCAAAATAATCACAAGTGCCACCCAACGACCGACAGCTGTTTTGGGAATAGAAAGGCCTTTTTCAGCTATCCATAACCCAGCTGACTTCAATCGACCAGAAGCCTTCTCTGGTGTATTCACCCTACGCAAACGTTGCGTATTGGATCGAGAGATTTCTCCAGGAGGAACAATCGCAGGAAGGGTGGAGGTCGACTCACTCCGTTCTGAACGGGAAGGGAGGGAATCTTCCATCTCCTTGGGTTCCTCTTGATAGGAAGACATACTTTGTCCTCGCGGAGGTAAACCCGATGAAGATAAAGAATCCATGGTCGTGTAGCTTTCACTCCGGGAGGGAATTGCCCCCTCACTCGGTGATGCTCCCTGATCATAGGGCTCATCTACCAAAGACCTCTCTTCTTCTTTATAAGGGTCTGCCGGTTCGCTTTCAAAGGAATCTCGTGGTGGAATAGTCTGTTCGGATCGATCATCCAACGCCATCTCCGATGAATCGAGGGTCATCGTATCTTGAGACACGGTCCTTCTTCGACCACGGGAACGTGGAGGTAACTCTCCTCCTTCATCCAACGGAAGGGATGGGGAAGTCTCTTCTCCATTTCGGCCAGCGCTATCCTGTTCCTCTTCTTTCTTTAGTACCGGAACATTGAGCGCCTTCATCTTTAAGGTTTGAGTTAAGTCAGAAACAGACCATTTTTTTGATTTTGATGTCGCTGAACGGGAAGGAAGCTCCCCTTCATCCAAGTCCGATGCTTGTGGCTCTTCTGGAAGTGCCTCATTCCCCTTCATATTATGAAAGGGATCATAATCCTCATCCGAACCATCACTCATACGGATGGGTTGAAAGGATTGGGTATTCTGGGAGGGTTCTTGATCCGTCGTCGAACGTGGATCTGCTTGTTTAGTCATCGGACTAAAAACACCGGTTTGTTGAGTGTCCGCACCCTTACTCCCATCTTCCTCTTCGCTTCCATCCTGCACGGGACGATAATGCTTTAGCAAATAGGTTGGTTCCAGATTAACTTTTTTCGCAACAGTACGAATATATGAACGGACGAAAAATGGACTGGAAATTTTATTTAATTCTCCACTCTCCAACGCTTTCAGCGTACCCATATCAATTTGAGTCTGATTCTGTAAATCTTCTAAGGATAGTCCTGCTTTTTCTCGGGCTTGTCTGAGTTGATTTCCAATCTCAACCCACATCGTTGTCACCTCCGAAAATGGCCCTCCTTGTGAAATCAAATTCACTAAATAGGACAGCCGTTCCCACGAAACTGCTAAAAATATCGTATTAATCGACGGCTGATAACACCCATCTACCATCGGATGATGCTTGATCATGTTACAATAGTAGAGCGTAAAGCATGATTACATTCCCGTAGCATAATCGTTGTCACAAAAGGACATACTCATCTGATTATCATAAAGGAATCTATCTGAACAATCAAGTAGAGACAAGGGAGGGATCCGTCTTTGAAAAAACTAGTTGCTAATATCTATCTCATTATTCTCATCGGTCTATTTTTCCTCGTACTACTTTTTGGAGGAAGTCGATTTTTCTTTAATTAAATGGATTGAATAGCTAATGAATTTTCCTCGATAATAAACAAGCAGCAACGGATGCGATTAGACGCATCCGTTGCTGCTTGTGAAGCATTCGATATACCATAACTACTTCCATCCTGCAAAAAGTCCTGTAACCTTCCTTACTTGGGTCACTCGATTCTTTTCATCCACTAACACCACTTTTGGCTTTAAGGAATCCAACTGGTCTTCTTCGACCCAACCCAAATTAAGAATTACCACTAAGTCACCGGGCTTGAATAGGTGAGCAGGCGGACCATTTAAACCAACGACTCCCTCTTCATCCACAGGAATTGCATAGGTTTGCCAAAGTGTGGCATCTCGCAAACTAGTAATCTGTAACATCTCATAGGGAAGAATCTCAGCCGCTTTCATTAAGGAACGGCTTAGAAAGATACTCCCCTCATAATCCAAATCAGATTGAGTCACCGTCGCCCGGTGAATCTTTCCTTTGCACATCCATCTTCGCATTTACCTCCCACCTCCTTCAAGCATGGGGAGCTTGTAATCACCCTTACTCTTAGGATGGGGATCGTTGAAATCCCATAATTCTTCGATACATGCTCTGATCTTTCAATTTTAAGAATGCTTTAAATCTCGGTTTTGGATTTGCCTCAATGATCCATACTTTACCGTCTCGATCAATCCCCATATCAAATCCAACCACTCGTTGCCTAGGGGATGAATTGCCAAGGTGTTGAGCAGCCTTAAGTGAGACTCTTCTTAGCTCTTGTAAGACCTGGTCAACATTGGCATGTGCATTGGAGCGAGTAATTGCTTGATCTACGGGGAATACCGTCCCCCCAGATCGGCCATTGGTAATAAAATAGCCCTTTCCTGCTGCTTTGGCCACCCAGCCTGTTAGCACCCAATTTGATTGAGGGCGTCGTTGTGTGACTGTCCGAATCGTAAAAGGACTACCATTAATTTGCGCAAGGGGAATGCATTGCTGAATTAAATACCGCGTTTTTACCGTAGAGGGCTGTTTATTCACCCAATTCACCAAGGAAAGTTCGTTGGGAAAGTCCCTAATTTTTTGGTTAATTTGAACATTGTATCTCCCACCAGGAAGAGAACGAATAAGGATTACCCCATGTCCACCCGTTCCTCCTGAAGGCTTCAATACTAACGAACCATATTTGCGAAGCATTTCGACAAATGCCCCTTGCGAATATAGCATGGTCGTTGGAACCGAATTTTTCACGCTATCTACTTTCATTAAATTTCGATGAATAACCCATTTGTACGAAACCTTCATTGTCGAGCAGCCTCCCTCTTTCGCCCCGCAAGTATTTGCCGTTATCAAATCCAGTATATGTACGAGAAATCGCTTTCGCATAGGTATCCGCCTTGATACACTCCGTGATCAAAAAAAAAACACTGACATCTAGTCAGCGTTTAACATCCTATCCTTATATCATGGACGTACTCGGGTTCCATATAGGAAGCCCCAATCCAACCATGCAGCGGACATTTTATCGTAGCGTACTCCACCGCGACCCCAGGTGTGTAGCACTTTCCCATCACCAGCATAAATGCCTACGTGACCAATCTTTCCATTGGTTTTCTTCAATTTGAAGAAGACCAAATCGCCTTTTTTCAACTGAGAACGAGATACTTTCGTACCCACTTTCCCTTGATCACGAGCACCTCGGGGAAGTTTTACGCCATTTTGACCAAAGACGTATTTAGTGAAAGAAGAACAATCGAAGGAGCTGGTGTTACCAACTTTTGCGCCCCATTTATATGGAGTGCCCAGGTATTTGTCACCTGTCGCAATGATACGATCACCAAAGGCATCGCTCGTTACAGGCGTTGTTGGTTTTGTCTTCTTTTTAGAAGGCTTTTTCTCAGTAGAAGGTTTTTCCTTATCAGAAGGTTCCTGCTTCTTCTTAGAAGGTTTCTTCTTCTTAGAGGACTGCTTGTCCTTGTTTGCAGAAGGGTTCTTTACCTTATAATAACCCGTTTGCTTTTTCAGCTCTTCTAGTTTTTGCTGTGTTTTCTCAAAAAGTGATTGTTGTTTTTGAGAATCTTGCTTTGTATTTGCTTTTGCATCAACGGATGCAGAAAGTGGAACGACCGACCCAATCAATACCAGAGCAGTCGCAATTGCCAATACTTTTTGAAACCATTTTTTGTTCTTCATGATATCCTCCCTTTATCTAGGTGTGATGTCATTTAGATCAGGGCTGAATCCCCACCGCCTGGAATTACAGGAAGTTCGCATGGAGTTTTGTTATGCCTATTCATTCAAAGATGAGGCACCCTTCATTGAATAACCCAACTCTCTCTCTCTATCATGCGCCTCCAGAATCGCCATCCCTTGGTTGGTGAACGAATCAATCCCTGGTAAATCACTGTCATATTACCACACAAACTCCCAATCATAGGATTCCACATTTATACAAAAAAGTGATGAATCCATACAAAAAAACCTGTCATTCCCTCAATCAAACATGCCTCTCTCTCGTAATGGCAAGGGATACAGCGCTTCTGCTTTCTACATTTACACATTATTAAACTAGCAATAAAAGGATATAAAACCGTATATTACACCCTTTTGATTCTCGAAAGAATAGCCCCTCTATTGAATTAATCTGTGCAAAGTGTGTAAGATGATAGGGAATGGAGTGAGAAAGAATGACACAGTTGGAGTATGTAGAAAAAGCCCTGGAGAACCTCGCTGGAGAAAGTGGGATCACTGCTACAGAACTTGCCCAACACCTTCAGCTTTCCCGTTCTTCGGTGAGCCGCTACTTAAATGCATTAACACAACAAAAGCGAGCCAATAAACAACCCGGACGTCCTGTCCGTTATTATCCAATTCGAAATTTTATCGATTCCTCTCTTCACAAAAAGCCAGTCTATTTTCCACACACTTCCTCCCCTAATCAACCTTTCACCTTTACACAACACGAGAGTATGAAGCCATTACTCCAAGAAGCAATGGCAGCGATGCTGTATCCTCCCCATGGTCTACCCATTCTTCTACATGGTGAGACAGGAGTAGGAAAGAGCCATCTTGCCCACACGCTCTATCAATGGGTTAAAGAAACCAGCCAAAAAAACGATTCCTTTCCATATATTTCGTTCAACTGTGCGGAATACGCACAAAACCCTGATTTATTGTTAGGTCAACTTTTCGGCGTTAAACAAGGAGCCTATACAGGGGCGTCCGAACGAGTCGGTCTTGTGGAACGCGCTGCAGGTGGCGTCTTATTTCTTGACGAGATTCATCGCCTGCCACCCTCCGGACAAGAGATGCTTTTTCAGCTCTTGGATCAAGGACGATATCGGCGCCTAGGTGAGGCCGATCAAGAACGAAGTGCTCACCTTCAGTTAATTGGTGCCACTACTGAAAATCCATCATCCGTATTATTACCCACCCTCATCCGTCGCTTTGCCCTATCACTCACCCTCCCTCCTCTACGAGAGAGAACACCCACCGAAAGAGAAGCGTTACTCAATCTCTTTCTAAGGCAAGAGGCAAAAAAAATGAGCGTACCCTTAGTGATTGAACCTGCATGTAGACACGCATTTCTTACCTATGATTGCATAGGGAACACTGGACAGTTACAAAGTGATATACAAACAGCCTGTGCGCGCGCGTTCCTTCGTCGCCTCCATCATCACGAAGGGGAGGTCACCATTCTTCCCGAGGACCTTCCACCCGCAGTAACCCAGGCGCTACAATCATCTGCGAGTCCTTCATTGTCGTTAACCAACACAACATCATCCCCTAAAAGCCCTTCGTCTCCTACTGCGCTTTACAGCACACTCTTACGCTTATCAAAGGAGCTAGAGGAGAAAGGGTATAGTCCCTATGAACGGATTCGTCATTTACAAGAAGAGGTGGATAAAACCTTAGCTAGCGATCACGTAACAGAAACCGAGTGGCAGGGAAAAGGGCTGATCGATGAGGAATTGATGGCTTGGATTCGGCAGTCCATCCCAACCGATATCCTAAATTCGCTCTCCCCTAAGGAGTTCATCTCTTTAAGCCTGCATATTCAAGCGTTATTGGAGGAAAATCGTTTATTTGTCCATGCACCGCTACCTGTTTCCATTGACCTTCCTCCACCTGTCCGCCATGCAGCTCAAAGATTGGCTGAACAGTTGGCCTCTGATCACTCCCTTTCCCTTCCTCCTGGGGAAATCGAATTATTGGCCCTTCTTCTCTCCCCTCGCCCACAAAGTGAAAAATCCCACCCAGCCAATCGTCATGTTGCTGTGCTGGTAGCTGCCCACGGCAATGCATCAGCGCAATCCATGGCCGATGTAGCCAACTCGCTACTTGGAGAAAGTCTTGTCCATGCCGTAGATATGCCCCTTTCCTTATCCCCATCCTCCGTATTCGCTCGAATTCGGGATGTGATACAACAGATTGATCAGGGGGCAGGTGTGTTAATGCTAACCGATATCGGCTCCCTCACTACCATTGGCGAAGCAGTGAGTGATGATACAGGGATCCTTGTAGAAACCCTTAGCGATGTCAGTTTATCCATGGTCATTGATGCAGGTCGTAAAACCTTGTTACCCAATCGAGATTTATCTTCCCTCGCCACCTCAGTAAGTAGTCGCCGGATAGGGTTGCATACACAATCACCCATCCCTCATTCTTCAACAGAACATTCCCGTGTGATTGCAACCCTGTGTTTAACCGGGGAAGGCGCAGCACTTTCCTTAGAAAATTGGATTCGGGAGCATATTCTTCCCACCCATCCTGATATTCAAATCCGTCCTGTTGGTGCAGGAACCAAGCATGAGCACTCTCCACTACTCGCCCATCTTGCTAAGCGATATCAGCTAGTCGCAGTGATCGGTACCGTCGATCCAAAAATGGATCATGTCCCCTTCTTTCCAGCATGGGAATTGCTTCAGTCTGAGGGGCCTGCTCGTCTTAATCGTTTACTGGAAGCAAGTCGTCCTTATCCGGATATGAATCCATCCCCGATCACCAGCGAAGAAATCCCCTCCCTGGCGGAGGAAGGATTGCTTGAAATCTCGGAATTTCTACAACCCCGACGATACTGTCAGCGAATGGATAAATTGATGGTTAAAGAACGAGTTCATCTAGGTATTCCGCCAGAACAAGAGCTTGGGATATGGATTCACCTTGGCCTGATCACCGACCGTTTATTGAAAGAACGGATCACAGGTGAAAGGGTGACGAAACCCCCACCACCAGCAAAGGAAGGCCCGCTTCCTTCCTTGTCGATATGGGAAAGGATCTTGTCGGAACTTGCTAGCACCTTCGAACTCGATTACTCCCAGGGATATGCATACAGTCTTGCCACCCTGACACCGAAAGAAGAGCGATAAGCCAAGCCGATTCAACTCCCACTGTCTAATCTGTGCAATCACCTTATAAGTACCATAGTGATCCCCTGCTAAACACGGCAGGGGATCACTTTGGCATAGAAATTGCTTTACATATGAATGCCACAACATTTTTAGATAGCGGTATCGGTTACGCATGAGGAAAGCCACCCAGGTAAGAATAACGGTGATTCTTCCTCACAAAGGAAGGGAGCATACTATGAAGGATGAACGTCCCCTGCGCTTTTTGCTCTTATGCCTCCTCGGCACTACTTCACAGTTTTTAGCGGCTCGTATCCAGGAACACGCAACGAAAAAAGGAATTTCTCTGATTGTCGAAGCATCAGCGGCCATACCTGCTCGTCACATGGACACCTATGATCTGATCTTGTTTTCGCCACAGGTTCATCATTTACGTGCAACATGGCCCGAATCTGGACAATCTCCCTCCATCCCGATCTTATCCATTGATGCCAAATCCTTTGCCCTTATGAATGGAGAGGCGATCTTAGAACAAGCACTTTATACCCTTTCCGCTTCGTAATCAAAGGAAAATGGTTTAAATTTAACAAAAAAGCGAGGAATAGCCATGAACTACGAAGAAACAGTGACCATCCCCAACGAAACCGGTCTTCACGCTCGCCCCGCCTCCCAAGTTGTTAAGACAGCGGGTGCTTACCAAAGCAAGATTCGATTAATTAAAGGTTCTCAAGAAGCGGATGCAAAAAGCCTACTCGGTGTCATGTCCCTCTCCGCAGGAAGAGGAGATGAGTTAATCATCCGTGCAGAGGGAGACGATGCAACTGAAGCGGTCAAAGCCCTGTGTCAACTGATTGAAACACAGGAAATGAAATAAAGAAACTCTCCGTTGAAAGGATGATCCCGATGCCTTCGGAACGCTACCAAGGAATTAGCGCTGCCCCCGGCTTAGCCATCGGTCGAGTCGTCTGGTGGCGCAAGGAACAACCCAAAGTAGAACATTACAATGTTTCTGATCCCACTTCCGAGCTTAAAAAATTAGAAGATGCTGTACAACAAGCAAAAGAACAGATTCAGTACCTACGCAACACCACAGCCGAGCGAATGGGTGATGACGCAGCTGCGATCTTTGATGCTCACTTGGCTTTTTTAGAGGATCCTGCTTATATCGGCGAGATGAAACAACATATTCAAGAACATCATAAAAACGCATCAGCCGTCTGCCAGGAAATAACAACACAAATGGTTGAAATGCTCGCCTCATTACCCGATGAGTACATGCAGGCACGTGCGGATGATATTAAAGATGTCGGAAATCGCATTTTATTGCTGTTAGCAGGGATAACGCCCTTTGATCCCTTAACATTGGAGTCCGGTAGCGTTGTTGTCGCAAATGAACTGACTCCATCGGATACCGCACAATTTCCGCCGGGTGTTGCCGCCATGGTGACTGCCCGTGGGTCCAAAACCGCCCATGCTGCCATCATGGCACGCACACTCGGTATTCCTGCGGTTCTAGGATTAGGCGATCAATTACAGGAGCTCTCCGAAGGCGATCTGCTCATCATTGATGGTGATGGGGGTACCGTCGAACAACATCCATCCACCCAACGACAAACAGAAGCCCGTAGCACGATCAAACATCACCAGCAGCTTCGGGACCAAGCACTTGAAAAAGCATCATTGGACGCCACTACATCCGATGGTAAACGAATACAGGTCTTTGCCAATATCGGTAGTCCAGGAGATGCGGATCAAGCGTTAGCCAATGGAGCGGAAGGGATCGGCCTTTTTCGGACGGAATTTCTTTATCTAGAAAACGATCACTGGCCCACTGAAGAAGAACAAATTAAGGCATATAGCCACGTTCTTAAGGCCTTTCAAAACAAACCGGTCATTATCCGCACACTGGATATTGGGGGAGACAAAGACCTACCTTATGCCAACCTTCCTAAAGAGGACAACCCCTTTTTAGGTCACCGCGCGATCCGTTATTGTCTTGCCAACCCGGCCGTTTTTAAAACCCAACTGAAGGCACTCCTTCGCTCAAGTATTCATGGCGATCTGTGGATCATGCTTCCAATGGTCGAAAACCTCTCAGAGATACAAGAAACGAAGTCCCTTCTTGATGAGTGTCGCAGGGAATTAACCCAGAAAAACATCCCCTTTGCTGAAACGATTAAAGTAGGAATTATGATTGAAGTTCCTGCTGCAGCGATCTACGCGGATGTGTTGGCTAAGGAAGTTGACTTTATGAGCATCGGCACCAACGATTTAACTCAATATACCCTAGCGGCTGATCGTGGCAATGAACAAGTGGCACATCTTTATGACGCAGCTCATCCTGCAGTCTTACGACTTGTGAAAAAAACCTGCGAAGCAGCAAATCAAGCAGGGATCATTGCAGGCATGTGTGGTGAGTTAGCTGGTGACACGATGATGGCTGAAATCCTGATTGGACTTGGTCTTCATGAACTATCCATGAGTGCAGGAGCTATACCAGAAATGAAAGAACAGGTTCGCCAGATACACAGCACCTCGGCACAGAAGCGAGCCGATGAAGCCCTACTACAGGGATCTGCAGACGCTGTTCGCCAATCGGTAAATCCTTCATTCTAAACGGTTAGAAAAAGAGGTTCATTCTATCGAGCAAGACGAACTCGAATAGAATGAACCTCTTTGATTACTCACTAAACCCTTTGCCCCCACATCCAGACAGCTTCAAAGGTAGCACTTACCCCATCAGTAATGGAATAGCGACAATCATACCGCTTTAAAACCTCTGATAACAGTCGTCCTGCCATGATCGATGAATGATTGAATTCACTATGGGTTGCACCCATACCACGGATGGCACGTACAAATTCACGCGCATTCTTATAATAAAATGGATAGTTATAGGCATTGGATTGCACTGATGTAAAAGCAGCTTGCTCCATTCTTTGTTGCCATTCTTCGCTACCATGTAATTCTAAGCCATGGCGTACAATAGGTAACCCTCGTTCCACTTCTACTTCCCGAAAAAGGGTATGTAACTCTTTAAATGTCCCAGGCCCAAAGGTCGATGCAATCAACCATCCACCTGGTGAAATTCCGCGAACCAATTTGGTAAAGGTTTGATTTGGCTGTGAAAACCACTGCACCGTTGCATTGGAAACGATCAGATCAAAAGGCCCCTCCTTCTCCCAATTGACCACTTCCGCATCGCAAACCTTAAAGGTAACACGATCACCCCATCGCGTCTGGGCCTGGTTTACCATCCTTTGAGAAATATCTACAGCAAGAATGGAAGCCTTGGGAAAGGATGAAAGCAGTTGTCCCGTAAGATATCCCGTTCCACATCCAATCTCCAAGATGCGATTGACATGATGGATCGATAACTGATCCATTCGAATCATTAATTCCATTGCCATCTCTCGTTGGATATTCGCATGCTGATCATAGGTCAACGATGCGCGACCAAATTGTTGCGATACGGTCGCGTTATTCCCCATCAAGCCTCCATCCTCTCTACTAACCACTTATGAAATCGTTGCTCCTCTGTCCAGAAAGGCAGATGCCCTGCCCCTTCCCATACTTCAAGGGTTGCATTTGAAAGGGATGAATAAAGTCGGCTCGCGCCCTCAGGAGGACAGATGTGATCTTCCTGACCACTTAGGAGATAGGCTTCTACTCCTAAGGAAACATTCTCTTGATACCAATCGAAAGTGGCCAACATTTGTAGACCCCCTCGCATCTCCCTATCCGTAGGCATTGTTTGACGATGGGTTTGCCACCTTTCTCCTTCTCCCCTCGCTTTTTCCCTCTCCGAAAATAGGCGGGTATCAAAGTCTCGCAGTGTACCCTCTACATCCTTTTCTATTCGTCTTTCCATCCGCCGTAACACACGGCTATCCCACCCGTGAGAATCATTCTGGCGCACAAAGCGTCCCGTCGAGCCAATGAGAAACAATTGTTGAATACACTCGCTGTAGCGTTGAGCCAATTGTAACGCGAGGATCGCACCAAGTGACCATCCTACCATACGAATAGGAGAAGGTAAGGCAACAAATTTTTCTTCCGCTCGCTCCAACACCGCCTGAGCACTCCCACAACCCAGAAAATCGACGTGTTCATGTATCAGATGAGGTGCCATCTCCACGACACCTTCCCATACCGAGGAATCCACCGACCACCCCGATAACCATAATACCGAACCGGATTGTGCCATTAGATCACCCCTAATTGCTGACCTGTCTCAATAATCGCCGTTATGGCTTGGTGAAGATGACTCTCCTCCATCGTTGCCATCAAGGTAAAACGAAGCCTTGCCTCCCCTTCTGGCACGGTCGGTGGACGAATTCCAACTGAGAGCACCCCTCGCTCACAAAGAAGATCGCTAAATTGTACGGCTTGCTCAGCACCACCAACCATTACCGGGATGATCTGGGTAGTGGATCCACCGGTATCGAAACCAGCCTGACGAAGTTGATTACGAAAGACATTACTATTCTTTACTAAATCGTTCCGTAAATCTTCACGCTGTCGCACCAATCTTATAGAAGCTCTGATTCCTGCAATCACTGTCGGAGGAAGTGCCGTCGTATAGATGAGACTGCGACACGTATTCTCCACATACTCGATCCATTCTTTTTTACCAGCAACATAAGCACCTGAGACACCATAAGCTTTGCTAAAGGTACCCATGTGAAAATCAACACCCTCTGTCACACCTAAATAATCAGCAGTTCCTTTTCCCTCAAAACCGAGCACACCCCCGCCATGTGCATCGTCAATCATGAGTGCAGCCCCAAACTTCTCCTTCAATTGAACGATGTCCGCTAATGGTGCGATATCTCCATCCATGCTAAATACCGTATCGGTCACAATCAATCGATTACGAATTCCACCACGATCCGCTTCTTTTAATTGCCATTCCAAATGGTCCAGATCGTTATGACGATAACGATAGAGACGAGCTCCACTCAGACGAATACCATCAATGATACTGGCATGATTTAAGCGGTCACTAAACACCACGTCCCCCCTTCGTAGTAAAGAAGAGAGCACCCCGATGTTCGCGGTATAACCACTTGTAAAGACGATTGACGATTCAGTCCCCTTATAGGAAGAAAGCTCTTCTTCCAGTTCAGCTGTTTCCTTCGCATGACCGACGATCAATCGGGAAGCAGTAGCGCCGGCACCTAAACAAGCGCCCTCCTGTTGGGCCTTGATCAAGGTGGGGTGGTTAGCTAATCCGAGGTAATTATTCGAGGATAAGTTGATGAGTCGCTTTCCATCACGTATCAGCACGGCTTGGACCGCTTCACTTGTAGGAATTGATTTTCGTAAGCGGCCTTGGTCACGAATCATTGCCATCCGTTGACGAATCTCCTGATCCCATGCACTCATCCCTTCCCACCTCGCCATATCCGTTCATCCTCTAATCGCTTGATTAAACCATCCAGTTGAACATGCGTGAGGATCTCCTCTTGTAAACAAAGTGAAGTCGGCTCTTGATCCTTCCATGGAATCGTCCCTAGCACAGGTACCTGCGCAACTTCTTCAATAAAACGTGGATTATGAGGTAGATCCGGCGAGGAATCTCCTTGCTTTAATCCATTTAAGATTACTCCAGCAGGCTCTAATCCACGAGTACGAATGGCTTCTGAGGTCAGTGCCGTGTGGTTAACTGTCCCTAATCCTGGACGGGCAACAATAAGTAGTGGCCAACCGATTTCTTCGGCTAAATCGGCAATGCTCCACCCTTCGCCCATAGGTACGAACCATCCACCCGCTCCTTCGATTAAAAGAACATCCCATTTTTCCGCCTGATTTTCAATCCGATTCACCAGCCCGGCACGATCCACCGACTCCCCCTCCAACTCTGCCGCAAGACCAGGCGCAACAGGTGCGGACCAACTGTAGGGGACAATTTCCTCGATGAAGTCGGGGGTACCACTCCACACCTTTAGTAGCATGCCGTCTCCTGCTGGATCCTCACGCAGGTGACCACTTTGTACGGGTTTTATCACACCCACTCGGTATCCATGACTCGACAAAGCACGGGCAAGCCCTGCTGTTATCCTGGTTTTTCCTACTCCCGTATCCGTTGCTGTTACAAAAAAACCACGCCCTTTTATCATGAACCCGTAACCTCTCGAATGGCTTGGTTAAGAATGGACACCATGGCTTGCAGCTCTTCCTTCGAAGATACCAATGGGGGCAAAAATGTAATCACATCCCCTAAGGGACGAGTCAACATTCCTAGCTCACGGGCGTATCGACACACCTTGGCTCCCATTGCTTCTTTCCAGGGATAAGACTCCTTCGTCTCCCGATCTTGCACCAATTCGATACCGACCATCCAACCAAGGCGACGGACTTCACCCACATGGGGAAGCTGCGCAGTTTCGGACAACAGCTGACCTAACCACGCATCCAACGCTTGCACATGCCCGATTCGATTCTCTTTTTCATAGAGATCAAGACTCGCAAGTGCAGCGGCACAGCCGAGCTGATTGCCTGTGTAGGAATGGCCGTGAAAAAAGGTTTTTCCCTCAGCGTGATTTCCCAAAAACGCATCATAAATTTCATTTGAAGCCAAGGTTGCTGCAACTGGTAGATAACCACCGGTCAACTTTTTACCAAGACACAATAGGTCGGGTTCAATCCCTTCATGTTCACATGCAAACATCTTACCCGTCCGTCCAAAACCAGTCGCAACCTCATCCACAATCAAAAGCGTTCCATACGCTCGACACAAACCTTCGACTTCCTTCAGATAACCTGAAGGCATAACAATCAGACCGCCAGCCCCCTGCACCATCGGCTCAACCACGATGGCTGCAATTTCACTCCCCTTTTCATCCAAAACAGTGCGTAACTCCTTCAGAGAAGCTTCCATACACTCCTGTTCCGTACCTTGAAAACGATAGGGATAAGGGTACGTTACTCTTTCCACAGGAAAGATCAATTGACGAAATGCTGAGTGAAAGCGATCAATCCCCCCTACGCTTACCGCTCCCACGGTATCCCCATGGTACGCATTCCCCATACTGAGAAAACGTTGGCGCTCGGATTGACCACGATGTTGCCAATATAAATAAGCCATCTTCAGAGCAACTTCGACTGATGTGGCTCCACTATCAGAATAAAATACTTTTTGCAAACTTTCGGGTGTAATCGCTACCAATCGTTCCGCTAGTAAGATAGCGGGAACATTAGCAGACCCCAACAAGGTCGAGTGTGCGATCTTTTCGAGCTGCTCCATAATTGCTTGGTTAATTTCTTCGCGATTGTGCCCATGCGGATTCACCCACACCGAAGCATTCCCATCATAGTATTCCTTCCCCTTCACATCAATTAGCTTGACCCCTTCACCGCGCTCAATGATTAAGGGCTCATCCTCGCAATATTCTTTCATCTGGGTAAAAGGGTTCCATAAGTACTGTCGATTCTTTTCTAGGAGTTCCTCATAGGTCATTTCCGTGATTCCTCCTTATTGTCAACAATGCATGCATTTAAAGTTTACATTTGGAATATAACATGACCATGTTAGGTCGTCCACCGGCTCGAAGAAGAAGACCGCGAGTCCCCCTTCAATTAACCACGGATAACAATCAAATAAGCACTCTTCCAAAAATAAAAGGTACTTATCATCCTCGCATAGATTATTTAGAAGCCATTCAATTGATGCGAATGCCGTTCCTCTATACGCCAATGAAGCGTACAATGCAAAATTGAACCTCCCCCACCTACTTTGTTGAGGTGGAAGTATTCTCAGCTTTATTAGATCAATGAAGGCATTTGTACAATAGACCCTAAAAATCCCCAGGCAAAGGAGAATGATTTTTGGAACCAAGAGGAGGAAAATACAGAATTATTTCCATTGATGGTGGAGGGGTACGGGGTATTATTCCCACTACGTTTTTGGAAAGGCTAGTCAAGCGGTTCCCAAATCTCATTCAATCAGCTGATCTTTTAGCAGGGACATCGAGTGGTTCCTTCACTAGTTTAGGGTTAGCATCAGGAAAAACCCCCGCTGTTATTTCTCAATTTTTTGAGGAAAAAGCTCCAATTATCTTTTCCAACCCACGCCAGGGCATTGTAAGTCCCATCTATTCAAATGTAAATTTAATCGACTCTATTCGGGATTTTTTATCCACGAATTACCGTCTCAATGAATTGCGACAAAAGGTAGTTGTTCCTTCATTTCTGAAAAAGAACCAAGCGAATGTTTGGCAACCCGTTCTTTTCAACAACTTCCCTCATTCACGAACAAGTAAAAGAAGAGTACGGTTTGTATCCCTAGCATCATCTGCGGCTCCTGTCTATTTTCCATCCTATGCAGGCTTTATTGATGGCGGAGTCGTTGCTACTAATCCAAGTATGGCTGCATTATCGCTAGCACTCGATAGACAGGCAGGTAGGCAACACCCGATGGACATTGTCATGATCTCTATAGGAACGGGATTTAATCCGTATTATTTGCCCCTCAATACGCCATGGGGGGCTCTTCAATGGAATAGAAACCCCAACCAAGATCCTTTTCAACCGGAATCACCCCTTCTAACCGTTCAGGTTGATGGGGCGAATGAGGTAACCACTCAATATAGCCAACACCTCTTAGGGAAAAAGTTCTTTCGATTAAACTTAAATCTAAAAGCCAATAAATATCCACTGGACGATGCTTCATCGATTCCAGCCCTTCGTGCGATGGCAGAACAAGCAAACTTAGCTGGGATAACCCGGTTTATCCGTCAGCAATGGTTCTGATTAGATTTCCTTGTAGAAACAAGCGATCCTCCTTATTAACGGGATAGAATCACCCACTAAAAAAAGCGTTTCTTTTCTGACATAAGAAAAGAAACGCTTTTTTTCATTTGAGTTCACCCTGCTTCACTTCGGTATAGGCTACTTCCCCTTGCAATGACATCGTTACGAATAGAAGGAGAGTAATCAGTGAATCAGGATCTAGAGCGGTCCATAACACCATCCGAGAGTTAGAGAGATCAGGGTATCGGTTGTTCTACCCTCCTTACGGATCGCTATGACGGAATTTCTGGCATATCTAAATCTTCCTTCTGTAAAAGATCCATCGACTGTCCCCACCCGAATACGTTGATTGGTTCGGAAATTATTATTAATCGCTCTTTCAAGATCAGTGACATTATCCCTTTGTGTAACTAATGCTTTTTTGATCATGGCATTCACCTCGCTTTAAGGTACCTATTTTTTCAAAATCCTTTCAATCAATATTCACTTTATGAATTTCATCTTTATTTGAAAGGTACATCGGTCCAATACGTGAGGTCACTCAAGTAAGATGCATTTGTGAAAACAAAATGGGGTCACTGATACCATTTTGGGTCATCAATTTTAGGACGACCCTTGTAGACACCTTCAATAAGGTGACTTAGTAAATGAGAGATCCACTCGCACCATCTAGGGGTTTTAGGATTACTTCAAGAAAAACAACAATCCCCAGAAATATGAAGCTGAAAAGTAAGGATACCACCGTCAATATTCCCGCTCGGGTCCTATTGTGGATTTTAATTGCATGGGCCCATTTCATCGGCCTAATCCACAAAAAACCCCAAAAAATAGCGGCTAAAAAGAAAAACGTCATGAACCATTTCGATACAGTAAGAACAAAATCATAGATAACAAGAGCAATAACAACCACTGGGACTCCCCCAAAACCAAAGTAAATTATCTAAATTTTTATACTCTTTATTCTCAAAAGCAACTCAAGTAGAGTTTAGGACGATGTATACAAGGAGCTCTTATCGTGGGACCAACACCTAAATAAAATTTGCCATAACCGTTTTGGATTAAATGTAACATCCTTGTCTCTATTAAAATAAAGAGCGGGTTGTTTCACGATCGACCACTCTCCTCTAGATATCGTTCCACCGCCACCCACGCCGTAATTGACAATAAAAGAAAAAAGAAAAAGAGAGAAAATCGGTATAACCATTCCCCAGCTACTCCAGAACACCTAGACGCTAACCACAGACATAACACTGCTGATCCTCCAGATAAACTTCCCAACTTCATCAACCTACGCACACATCTACCTCCATAGTGGATTCCCTTTTCATAGGCTTCGATTCCTTAGGAAGGTTATCCTCTTTCCAATTAAAAAACGCCCCCTTATCAGGGGACGTGTAAATTTCTTAGTATTAAATGACTTTCTTTACCGATGGCTTCACCGGTTTGACGACTTCTATCGGGCCGTCACCGCGACGCATCACTTTTTCAAAGGCTTGAGTCGGTTTTAAAATATCTAACATGTGCTGGATAGCAACCATAGGATCCACATCATAGCCACAAGTATAACAATCCAAAGCGGCAAATCCTTTTTCAGGATACGTATGAATCGAAATATGGCTTTCTGATAAGAGTACGAGTACCGTTGCTCCCTGAGGGTCAAAAGCTTTTGCTTGAGACGAAAGTACAGTTGCACCACTTTTTTCAGCGGCGTCCTTCATGTGTTTCTCCAGCGTGGAAGCGTCGTTGAGCAGATCAAAATCGACGCCCCAAGCATCCATGGCTACATGTCGTCCGAAAGTCGAGTATTCCTCCATCTCTTTCGGCCCCCTTCCTAGGAAATATCGTGTCGAGCCAATATTCCGCTAGGATCTGCTCATTCACCACGGGGGAAGGTTAGTCCTCAGAGGTCCCAACCCTTTAAGTGAATCCTGGATCCTTCTAGCGCAATTTCACAAATAATAACGTATCACATTTCCCTAAGAGGTGCAACTATCAATTTCAGGAACACATTTCCTCAATAAAGATCAAACATATTCACAGAGGCTCCCTTTTCTTTTAAATAATTAAACAATTGTGCACGATGGTGAACCACATGTCCAAGGATTTCTGTCAGCCATTTTGCCTGGGTGGATCCTTGTTCCAGATAAAACGGTTTTGTCTTTTTTGTAAGGAACTCCTCTTCCTCTAAATGTACCATGTAGTTTCTTAATTGAAGAAAGCCTTCATCCATCACATGAGCCATCTCTGTTGCCTGCTCATGGGTGAGTTTCTGTTCTAACTGTCTGATTTCCTCTTCCGTTTTTTCCTGCAAAATAGCCAAGTCCACAAAGGGAATTTGCGTAAGATGGGTAGCCAATTCCTGTAGACTGCGCATGTTCTCATGAGGACGATATTGCCACATATTCGGCTCTACCTTTTTCAATAGCCCCTTGGTTGAACGTATCATTCCCTCAAGTTCTTCCAACAACAGCTCTCTCATTGCCGAAGTTCCTGTCAAAGGATCACACTCCTCACAAACTTATATATTCAATTATTCTCGTCATTTAAATAATCCCCTCCCCATATTGCAAATTAACCTAGTTATTTAAAAGTTAAAGAAGGAGTGAGTTCATTGGCGAGAATGATTAACGTGCTGTCCAACAATCAAGAGGCGCTAGGGGGAAACTTCCTTGAATTCCAGTCAATATGGAGGTCGGTATTTTAAAAGATCCATATGCATGCGATACTCCACGATTCCAAGTAACACACCCACTAACAAAGCACCTCCTACACTTATCGTCCACCCAGGAAGTATCCATTGGGCGATGTAGATGACTCCTATCATAAAACATCCACCTAACACCGCAGACGGGAAATTACCTAAACGAGGTAATACCCATTCATCTGCATAATGCCCCACTGTCGCAAAAAATAGGACAATCACGGCGGGTGACCAGATCGATCGATAGCTGATGCTGTCGGTAAAAACCGAGATGGCAAAGAGTACGGTTCCATACATGATGGTTTTAAGTAGCCAATTCATGATGATCTTCCCTCATTTTTCCCTAGTATGCCCCGAATGCAGACACCACTCGAAAAAAACCATAAAAAAAGCCCTTCTTCCCATACACATAGGAAGAAGGAGGTGCCTCACATGTACTGGATCATTGTGGATCTCTCTGCTCGCCGCCTTTATCTTCTCACTGGTCAAACCGTGGTTCAATCTTGGCCTGTGGGGATTGGTAAGACCTTGACCCAAACCCCCATAGGGAGGTATACCATCATGAATAAAGAACCCTATCCATTTAGTCATCCAGGTGGTCGTCTCAGCCCCTACGGTGTTTTATGGATGGGGTTATCAAGGAAAGGGTATGGAATTCATGGAACAAATAACCCATCCTCCATTGGCAAAAAAGTATCCAAGGGATGTATCCGTATGTATAACCGTGATGTGGAAACTCTTTCTCGTTATGCCCCTATCGGGACCCATGTGGTAATCCGGCCTTGAAACAAGTACCTTCAATGCTTTAAGTTTCGCTCCCATTCCTCCCTCAATAACCCCATATAGATCCGATCCACCCGCTGATTATCACGTAGGACACCCTCTCTGATCACACCTTCCACAACAAACCCTACTTTTTCATAACAACGGATCGCGCTATGATTATTGCCAATAACGTCCAGACCAACGCGATGAAGGTTCAATTCATAGAAAGCATATTGCAACAACAATTGTAATGCTTCCGTTCCATACCCTTTATTGCGATCCTCTTTCTCCCCGATCCCAATGGCCAGTCTACCTGCGCGATTATTCCACTCAATACTATGCAAGGCTGCAAAACCGATGAGTCGATCATCCAGGACCATGTGGATTGCCAATTCAAAACTGGTCAGCGAACCCCCTCCCCCTTGAATCTCTTTGCGAAAGGAATCTTCCGAGCGTGGGAATGCGATATCCGTATCTAAATTTCGTATATATTCCGGGTCTTCACTCCATTTGGAAAAGGATGCTGCCGCTTCCTCTGTCATTGCAGCAAAGCGGATTCGGGCACTTTTAAATAAATGAGTCGCTTCCATCTGATTCTCCTTTAAGATGAGCTTACCAGCCCGCGTGGGGGTGTCGTTTTAATGAGACATCGCTTAATAGTAACATCGATGTGGAATCATCACCCTCCCCGATCGGCTGCGCAGTAAGTAATATGGAAAAGGGCTTAAATGCCCGCTGATCTCGAAGAAGTAATCCCCCATGATCCTTTGCAAATGCTACAGCCCGCTCCGTCCCATCAGGTAGCCGGAAGCAAAAAATATAGGCATCCGCTTTTCGGTCATACATCCATACTTTTTTGTACCCGACAGCGCTTTGCTCCATCAGGTCTTCCCATTCAGGAATAGACAAAATCAATACATTTTCTTTCGATAATTCAGCCCATCCACCATCTTCGGGGATCGCGGCTGATGTTACTTGGGGCACATAGCGTTCTTCAGCCATTCCTTTCTCCTCCTTTTTTCCATCTCTTTTCAGCCAGCTGAATCAAGAGTGGTGTAACGTAGGTTAAATCGACCGACTCCTTATTCCATTCGGCTTGGATGGATGCTGCCTCGTTGCCGATAATTAATAACGGTACAGGATTCATGGTGTGTGTGGAGATGCGAAAATCTTCACTGTTACCATGGTCACTAACCAGGACAAGGGCATCCTCCTCATGCAACTTTCCCACTAAACTCCCTAAAAATCGATCATAATCCTGTATCACTTTCTGCATTAATTCATGATCTTGACGATGTCCAGCCAAATCACTGAGGAAAAATTCATGGATCACCAAATCTACGCCTTGTGCAATTCCATAGAGATGGCTCGCTGCATCCTCTGGCGTGATCAACTCCACCTCCGGAATCACCCGTCGTAGGGTGTGACGAGTCAAATCATGATAAACGGCATCACCTTTGACTAAATCATCCAAATTACGCAAGCGTATGCCTGCACTTTGCGCAGCTGCAGTCGAAGTAGAAATCCACCCTTTTTTGGTAGCTGAACGCGAAAAAAATTCCGGGGTATAACTATTGGCAAAGGTCGCTGTCATCCCACGCTTTATAAACTGGTGATAAATATTTTCGCTTTCAATCCATTCTCGCAAGCGTTTAAAGGGAAGCCCGCTTTGATGGGCTCCCATGGCCTGAGGCGCATTCCGTCCAGTAAAGATTGTCGCCTGTCCCGTCGCGCTCTGAGGATACCCCTCCACACCAAGGCGTGTATCGGCAGATAATAAGGCAAGTCCCTTGCTTTTTTTTCCTTCGCTTGCTCGGCTTACGAGGGGACTACCTAACAGTTTATTCAAATAGGGAGTCGGTAACGTAGCCCAAGGATTATACTCCTTCTCATCACCCAGTCCCACTCCGTCAATAAACAATAAGATTACAGCCATATTTAACGCCCCCTCCAACGATCACCCTACCATGATTGTATCATAGGGGATGATCCCACCTGTTCCATGGGCGTTGCTTCATTTCCATCTGCTATAATACTCTTAGTACACATCCTATTGAGGAGGATATCCCATGCAACAATTTAGTCGAATGAGCCGGGAGGAACTCCAAACGGAAATCGACCGACTGAAAGAAGCGGAGGATCAAGCGAGACGCTCTTCCATGATTGGTGAAGAAGCTGTTATTCAACAACAGATCCGCCTTGCCAAATCGTATCTGACTGATCCTGACACGATTCACCCAGGTACCCATTACAAAGTAGAAGGGGAGAAAAGCCTCTTCCTTGTCGAATACTTAAACGGTGTGATGGCCTGGGGAACCTTTGTGGATCGCCGTATTCGTGAAGCCGTTCCAATCGGTATTCTCACCCCCTATGAGGAGTAGGAGAATGAAGGAGAGGAACTCCATGACAGATTGGACTTTGACAGATGCCTACGGCGAACAACAAGGAGATCTCTTTTCAATTATCTTGGGACCCGATCTCTATGAATTCCTACTCAACGATTCCCATTTTACTGCTGAAATTCGCCGTTTACGTAAGCAGTTGTTTCGCCAATTTGGATTTTATCTACCCTCGATCCGTATCCGCATCGGAAATATGAGTGAGCCCCAACACTATACCTTATCGATTCGCGGGAATCAGGTGGCCGTTGGACAACTACGTCCCCCCCTACGCTTTTCAAAGGCAGAGGAAGGGAAAGCCACGCCGACTGACATTCATCCCATTCTCCATATTCCTGGAAATTGGAGTGATCAACCCGGGGAAGAAAGCCGAGATATATTACTGAGCCATGTTGAGCAAGTATTACAGCGCCGTCTTCCCGAGCTACTCACTTACGAAGGAGTTGGACTCTGGCTGAAACAAGCAGAATCCCACGCACCCAGTCTGATTAAAGAATTGACGAATCAGGGCGTTACTACCGGGTTATTATGGTCGGTGATGAAACGCTTAATCCAGGATGGTATATCGATCGCTCCCTTTGAAGAACTACTTGAAACCATGCTCGAATTTTATTTAGAAAATCCCCATGATGGTTATACCCCTCCAGAATGGACGCGCCCTCACCCCACTGAAATCACAAAATATATTACTGAGAAGAAAAAAAATCGAAAAAGCGCGATCCATTTTCGCACCGGAAAAATTATCGGATTTTCCCGGTAATCACCTCGTCCGCTATGGACGAGGTTTTATACTTATCCCTTAATTCACAGACCATCCAAGTCTGATCAATATACTCATTTCCCAGCTTCATTACTTTGGGCTCTGTACCGACTTCTTTAAAACCAGCTGTACGGTAAATATGGCACGCTCGTTCATTGGTGCTCCGAACTTTTAACCGTAAGCATTCGAGCCCCTCCATCTTGCGTGACGCATAAATAATTTCCGTTAATAATGCATGGGCAATCCCTCGACCACGATAGTTCTTATCCACATACATGGCCCACAAAATGGCATAATGCTGACTCATTACACGATTGCCACGGGAAAAACCGAGAGTGCCTAGCAATTTTCCTTCTAGCCATGCCCCCAATATAAAATGATCGGGTTCGCTCCAAACATGATGAAACTTTTCGACTAATGAAGGTAAGGGATTCTCATCTCCCCATTCATCCGCCAACATCCCTACATCCGTTGCTGATGTACGGCATCCCTCCAACATTAAATGTCGAAAAGAAACCGCGTCGAGTGGCGTTAGTTTCCGAATTTCTATTTTGGATTCATTCATGCTCGCGAGGATCCCCTTTCTTGCTAAAGAAGGTTTTCAATGGGTTCGATTTTATTCCTACGATCCCCTGCTCACTAGGATATGTTGACAAAAAAAAGACAATCTCCCATGGTGATTGTCCCCTAAATTTATCACTGACGATCATTGTTCTTCAGGTGAAGCCTTTGACAACATAGCAACGACATCCTTCTGTTCACGAATTCTGCGGCTTAGCTCTTCGTGATGATCCCGTGTCGCCCCGGATTGAATTTCTACCTTCATTTGTTGCCGCAACTCTTCCAACTTGCCGATTTCCGATTCTAATTCACCTTGAAGGCATTTCCGTGAGTTGGGCATTGGATGGATACTCCTTTATCAAGCATCATTTTCCTCATTGTACTCCGTTAACTAGACAAAAGTAAACCATCCCTACAGGGGGAAGCTGCGATCTTTTTTGTCCGCTACCTTTTTAAATCTCCATATGGTACGCTGATCTCAAAATAACCACACCTTTACACTTAGTCAAAGGTGCGTAAAAAGTTTGGAGGCGGAATCGATGGGCAAATTTGTTATTTTCTCGTTATTATGGTGGCTTACAGGAAACCCCTTGACCGCCTTTCTTCTATTTCTATTTATTCTCTATTTGCTAGACCGTCGTTTTACCCGCTTCTTCCCAAGTGCTACACGTCCCCTTCGCAGAAATACGGAGATTCGCAAACTGAATCAATCCCTTCGATTAAATCCCCACGATACTTCAAACAAACGGGAACTGGCTCGTCTCCTAATTGAAAAAAAACAGTACTCAAAAGCGCTTCCTTGGCTTGAAGAAGCACTAAAATCCATTCCCGATTCTGCGGAGATCCTAGCAGAGAAAGGATTATGTCTGCTAAAGCTCGGACAAAAGGAAGAAGGGGAAGCCATTTTATTGGAAGCACTCGAACGTGACCCTCGTGTACGATATGGAGAACCCTACCTTCGTCTAGGTGAGGTTTATGCCCAGACGGAACAAAATAAAGCGCTTAACTACCTTGGACATTTTAAAGAAATCAATACCTCTTCATCTGAAGCATGGTATCATCTTGGTCGCATCTATCGTCATCTTCAACAAACAACAGAGGCTCATCAGGCTTTTGAAGAAGCGATTGATATCTATCGTAGTTTGCCAAAATATAAAAAACGCTCTGAGCGCCCTTGGGCATTTCGATCAAGTATTCAACTTGCCTTTCTCCCTTCCAAGCCCAAATGAACAGGATGGTAAAAAACGCCTTTCAACTTTCTACTAGCGTATCGGTAGAAGTTGATAAGGCGTTTTTATGATCAGAAGGGGAATGAAAGGAGCAACGGTTTCGTTACTTGTACTGCTCGTGGACTTCCAACATTTTTAGCCAACACTGAAATAAAGTCAATAAATAATGGAGCACTCCCATTGAGGAAAAGGACGGACATGGCAGTCGTCCCAACAGGAGGTGGAGGAACAATTGTAAAATAGGAAGTGAAGCGAAGTTTCGCTGGACGAGGGGGAAGGACCAGTAGAGGTGTCGTACGTAAAACACGCTTTTTACTATTCAGCCACGAAACGACGGCAAAAAGTGCAGGCTTGGCTGTAGGGGGATTTGCATTGAGGAGCCGGAAATAAAGATAGTAGGCACACGTACGATTAAATTTTCCATTTACCGTTTGAATGAGACGACCCCGTGGGCTGATCCTTACAGATTTATCATTGGGTCTAAGCGGGTTCTTAGCGAGATGAATGCCTTTTCCCCTCCAGGAAGTAAATCCTCTTCGAAATCCCCCGTTGGATAGTAGGTTAGGACTTGCACAGGTCATGATGGTTCACCTCTTTTCAAAAAATACTTCATACTACTGTATTCAAACGCCCGTCCGCTTGATTGGATATGCGTCGATGCCAACCATCATTTTACACATCGGCTTGCAAAGGGCGTACAATATCCTCTAACTTCATTTTGCGAGAAGCTTTAAAATAAAAGACGGACCCTGGCGGCATTTTAGTATGCAAAAATTTTGCGATGGCGAGTGGGCGATTTGCGATTGTCAATATTCGGCTTTTAGGATAACCCGCAGCGAAAGCTGCCCTTGCGATATGTGCTGCCATCGTTCCGACTGTTACTAAAAAAGAAGGCTTTGTCTTTGCTACAAAACTACCTACATTCCGATGTCCACTTTCGGACAATGCTCCGAGTTCATGCATATCTCCTAAAATAGCGACATGATGGCGACGTCCTGCCACATTTCTTAATACTTCCAAACCGGCTATCATCGACGTTGGGTTTGCATTATATGCATCATTAATCAGTAAGCGGTTCTTCTGACCCACAATTTTTTGCAGTCGCATTTTAGGCAGAGGAAAACTTTGCAAAGCCATTTGCATATCCTTTACAGGCACTTTTAACAGATAGCCGGTAGTAATCGCCGCTAAGGCATTATAGACATTATGAATCCCCCAAGTAGGGATCTGGTAGGATGCGTTCCGAACGTTGAAAGACATTCCTGAAGGTGTATAACGAACCTCCTTCGCTTGAAAAACCGCATGATTTTTAATGCCATAAGTAAGTTTACGACGATGAAGGGTATTTAGCTTTCGAATCCCCGCATCATCCGCATTTAATATAAGCATCCCCTTTGGCGGAACCCCATCCACTAACTCCTGCTTTGCCCGTACTACATTTTGCAAAGAGCTACCTAAGCTACCCACATGAGCTTCTTTAACACAGGTCACAACTCCGATCGAAGGCTTCGCGATTTGACATTGTCTTCGGATATTTCCTAAGTCGGACATACCCATCTCCAGGACGACTGCCTCATCACGAGGGTCCAAACGTAATAGATGATGATGAATGGTGCCCGCCACATTTTGATTGTCTTTTGATTTTAACGTCCGAAATTTTCGTTTAAGAATTTCCGCTATCATTTCCTTTGTCGTTGTCTTTCCTGAACTCCCGGTAATCCCGATAAAAGTAGCCTGTGAACGCGAACGCTGCCACTGGAGTAACTTCCATAACCCAACTTTCGGGTTAGGCGCAGTGATCAAGGCATGCTCGGTAGCAATTCCAAGAATCGTCCCTTCGGGAATAACCACGCTAGCGCTTGGCTCTTGATGCAGTTTCTTAAGTTGTTGGGATAACTTTCGATTCGGATCAATAAAATAGACCTGACGAACTGGGAGTTGGGGGTTTCCACGGATCAATTTTCCTCCAACCATGCTAGCCAATTGACCAATGTTGATCGGATACAAACCTACTCTCACCCCTCGTCTCATTGTTCTAGCATCATATGTCTATATGGACGAAATGTGTTGGGCAAGCAATGATATTTACACAGTCATAAAAAAAAGCATCCCAAGGATAATTTTCTTCTTTTTTCGCCTTCTTCGGTTATGTTCCGACGGTTTGGACAATACTGTAACCGAGGAGGCGTTGGCAATGTACTATGTCATATTGGATTCAGAAAAGTTTCCATTGTCGATTCTGCACGAAGATCAGTATTTTGAGTATTATAATCCCCTTAAAAAAGATCACCGGGTCGAATTCCGGGGTTCGATGAATCAGTGTTATACCTTCGTAGCAAAGCAAAATCGACTTTCGCTCATGAATTGACCGAATTTTTCTATTGGTATCTCTTGTGGGACTGTATTGAGAAGCTCTTGCTTATCAATACAGTCCTTTGTTGAATGGAACCCCTATATAAACTCCTCTTTTCCTCCATGCATTCAAAGGAACCGCCTGCCTTACCCGATTCGCTTTCTCATTCTTACCTGGCATTCTTACATTCTTGTATTAAATAACTTTTCTAGTAATCTATATTAACTCCCACGCATCTACTCTATGACTATAAAGGGCACTGAACCTAATTTATACAATTTCACCCCTATCTTTTCACACAAAAAACGGACATCCACGGGAAGATCCCAGGATGTCCGTTTCAAATCTCTATTTAAGTTATGCTTCTTTTATTTTCTTATTCCGTGGTTTACGAACAGGCGGAAGAAGTTTATCCGGATTCACCGTGCGCACCGGCTCCCACGTACTTGGATCGTGATCATCAAATTGCTCCAAGTATTTAATGACTTCACGCGTGATGGGCGTTGGTGTAGAAGCACCCGCAGTCACTCCAACGTAGCTCTTCCCTCGTAACCACTCGGGCTTGATCTCTGTCACATCGCTCACTCGATGCGCTTCAACCCCGGCTACCTCTCGTGACACTTGCGCCAAACGCATTGAATTATTGCTCCGAGGATCTCCAACAACAATTACCATTTCCGTCTTACCAGCTTGTTCAGCAACTGCTTCCTGTCGTTCTTGTGTGGCTAAACAAATCTCATTTACAATTTCTGCAGTCGAATATTTCTCCTGCACTTTTTTCATGAGGTGTCTCGTATCCCACTGGCTCATCGTTGTCTGGTTGGTAATCAAAATTTTATCCGTTGGGATCGCTAATGATTCAACATCGTCTTCTGTCTCGATTAAGTGCACATGATTGGGAGCAACCCCTATCGCACCTTCAGGTTCAGGATGACCTTTTTTACCAATATAGGCGATTTCGTACCCTTCAGCAACACGATCTCGGATCAAATCATGGGTCCGTGTCACATCCGGACACGTCGCATCTACAAGTGTGAGCCCTTTTTCCCGTGCTCGTTGACGAACTTCAGGGGAAACGCCATGAGCCGTAAAGATCACCGTCCCTTGATCGACTTGATCAAGAAGCTCTAACCGACTTTCGCCATCCAGTGTAATAATTCCATCCTTTTCAAAGGCATCGGTTACATGACGGTTATGAACAATCATTCCAAGTATATGGATGGGTCGGGGAAGGTCCAAGTTCTTTGCCGCTTCCCGCGCCAATACCATCGCATCCACAACGCCATAACAATACCCCCGAGGGGTGATTCTGAGTACATCCATCCTAATGATACCTCCCGTGTCCGTATCCGCGTCCATCCAGACACATTCCCCTCTAGTATACCTTACTTTATAGCTGTTGACCAAAGTCTCGGACAATCGCGGAAAATATGGGCCTTTCCACCCGGTACGAATGTCAGGGGCCGTCATAAGATATCCTGTCGCAGTTAAAGAAACGAAAGTATTAAAGGAGTGGAAACATTGGGAGAAAAAAATTTGATGCCCATGCCGATTCCGCAACCCATACAAATGCCTACCCCCCAACCTGTCCCTGTGCCGGTTCCTGTGCCTATTCCTTATAACCCCTGCCCACCCATGCCTCCTCCAATCGATCCATGTGGCTGTGGCCCAATTTATGATGACTGCGGCGGTTGTGGCCCAGTATTGCCTCCGTTTTGTGGTGGCTATGGTGGATGTGGTTATGGTGGATGTGGTGGATTTGGCGGTGGATACCCCCGACGCGGTTACGGTGGAATGATGCCTGGCGGTGGTGGTTACGGCGGAATGATGCCAGGTGGTGGCGGTTACGGCGGAATGATGCCAGGTGGCGGTGGCTACGGCGGAATGATGCCTGGCGGCGGTGGTGGTTACGGCGGAATGATGCCTGGCGGCGGTGGTGGCTACGGCGGAATGATGCCAGGTGGCGGTGGCTACGGCGGAATGATGCCAGGTGGCGGTGGCTACGGCGGAATGATGCCTGGCGGCGGTGGTTACGGCCGCGGCTACGAGAGCTCCAGTAGCTAAACAAGGATATTGAGCCATCGGTGAATCCAACCGATTCTCTTCCGCCTCCCTAATGGGGGGCTTTCCTCTGTCAATGATTAATATGCTACCTGGAGCGAATTCGTTTTTTGTCGGATATATCGTGTCAATTCCGCCGTCATTTCCCAATAATTAAATGGGGTAATCAGATAAATGCCATTAAAATAACGAGTGGCCTCATCGAGCAATTCCTTTGCTTGGGCGATACCGATCCGCCGCGCTTCTTCTCCCTTCTGTTCCGTCATCTCCTCTAACACATGGGTAGGAATCTTCACCCCTGGCAATTCATTATGCAAGAATAGCGCATTTCGGTAGCTGGTCAATGGCATGATCCCCAGAAAAATCGGAATATCCACACCCTTGGTTGCCTCAGCAACATGGCGTATGGACGCCGCATCATAGACAGGTTGTGTCATGATAAAATCGGCACCCGCCTCTACTTTGCGTTCGAGTCGTCGTATGGCAGCATCCATCTTCGAGACATTAGGGTTAAATGCAGCACCCACTGTAAAGCGAGCTTTTTGCTTAAGGGGTTTGCCTGAAAAGGATATTCCCTCATTTAATTGCTTTACCATACGGATGAGGTCGAAGGAGTTGACATCATAGATCGAGCTTGACCCTGGTAAATCACCAATCCTGGTTGGATCCCCTGTAATCACTAAAATCTGATCCATTCCAAGAGCATGCAGTCCCATCAAATGCGATTGCTGGCCAATTAAGTTCCGATCTCGGCAGGTAATATGAACTAAAGGCTCTGCTCCTGTTTTCTCCTTCATGATGGAGCCCAACGCCATATTGCTCATCCGAACCGTTGCCATCGAATTGTCTGCAAGGGTGATGGCATCTGCGCCTGCTTTATCCAACTCCCTGGCTCCAGCGAGAAAGTCCGCGATCTCTAAATCCTTTGGTGGATCAAATTCAATAATGATCGTTGTCCCTTTTCTTGCTTTATCCACAACGGTCGGAGGATTTCTCACTTGAATCTGTTCATGAGAACGCTCTTGAATGGTAGGGACCGTACTGGGATTCACCCGGGAAAGAGGGGAAAGTCCTCGCAACCTATTTCTAATCTCA
Source organism: Marininema halotolerans (assembly GCF_900116235.1). Lineage (GTDB taxonomy): Bacteria > Bacillota > Bacilli > Thermoactinomycetales > DSM-45169 > Marininema > Marininema halotolerans. The sequence continues at coordinate 124,808 of NZ_FPAA01000001.1, forward strand.
TGGACATGTTCCGGTGTCGTCCCACAACACCCACCGATTAATCGTACCCCTTGTTCGCGAAAGGAAAGGGCGCGTTCTCCAAAATATGCGGGCGTGGATTTGTATTGAAATTGACCGTCTGTTTGCCCCAATCTGCCTGCGTTTGGATAAGCTGTTAACCACACATCTTCCGGTACAATGGTTCGTTCCAAGGCCCGTTGAATTTCTAGTGGACCCAACCGACAATTTAATCCCACTCCATCTGCTCCCGCTTTTTCAAGGGCGGCAAAGGCTTCAGTCAATGGATATCCATCGCGTGTCTGACCCACCTCAATTAACGCGAGGTTAGCAAAAATGGGTGTAGATGTTAGCGTACGTATCTCCTCTAGGGAAAGAAGCAATTCCTCCAGATCCAGAAAGGTTTCCAAGGTAATGCCATCCACATCGGAATATAATAAGGCTGTGGCTTGTTCTTCATACATATCCCGGTACTCCCGGGGATCATAATTGGGCACGCGCCCGGCATTTATAGAACCAATCGTTCCAATAACATAAGCATCTTCTCCAACGGAATTTCGAGCAATCCGAACGGCTTCACGATTGATCCGCGTAATTTTCCCTTCCATCCCATATCGAGTAAGGCGTTCTCGATTCGCTCCATAGGTGTTTGTCTCAATGACTTGTGCTCCCGCTTCATAATAACTGCGATGGACTTCCTCCACCCAATCAGGACGAGAGAGACACAATTCCTCGACGGATACGCCCACAGGAATCCCCTGTTGATAAAGGTAGGTAGACATTGCGCCATCCCCTACTAAGATCGATTGGGATAGCGCCTTTCTCAAATCCGGTTTCTCCTTCATCATTCTCTCCCCTCTCTCACACTGCGTTAAAGTAGCGACCTTCTGGGTGGGAAAAAACCATGGCCGATACGGAAGCCTCGGGCTCCATCATAAAGCCATCGGTAAGCTCTACCCCAATCGCTGCAGGATTTAACAACTGAAAAAGCTTCGCCTGATCTTCCAAGTCTGGACAAGCTGGGTAGCCAAAGGAGACACGCACTCCTTGATAACGGGCACCAAATCGCTCTCTCATAGTCATCTCGGCTGGATCCGGAAAACCCCATGCATCACGCATCATATGATGAACCCGCTCCGCAAAAGCTTCAGCTAATTCAAGGGCAAAGGCTTGCACCATGTGGGATTTTAAATAATCCCCCTTTTCCTTCCACTCTTCTGCCAGTCCTCGAATCCCCTCACCTGCTGTAACCGTCAAAAAACCAACATAATCCATCTCTCCTGATTCCACTGGCCGTAGAAAATCGGCTAAGCACAGATGGGGAGCTTTTGTTTGGCGCGGAAAAGTGAAGGTGGTTAATATCTTTTTGCCTGCATGCTCTGGATCATAGACATGGATGGCGTTCCCTTCCGCTTGGGCAGGGAAGAATTGATACATCCCATGAGGGTGAATCTTTTCCTCTTGTATCAGCTCTGCAATCAGGTCATCCAGTGCCTGTTGCAATTCCATCGCTTTGGCATCCTCTTCAGCAAGTAGCGTTTGAATATTCCCTTTTAATCCAAGATGTTTTCCTAACAGCATTTGTGGATTTACATACGGCATAAGATGATTAACTGGGTACTGCCGTAAGATATGGCGATGACAGTCCGGTGGCAGAAAGATAGGCGCTTTTCGATTGACTTGGGAACGAACTACTAGGCTAGGCGATTTCTTGTCTTCCTTCCCCTCTTTTTCTTCGATCGCCTTCAAGGCAGCTTCCCTGTTACGTCGGAGCTCATCGACTAAATCTTGACGAGTCGCTTCATTACGAAGGCGATTCGTCAGTTCCAACCCGTTCATCGCATCCTTGGCAAATAGGACCGGTCCATCATATTGTGGAGCGATACGATTCTCTGTAAATTTTCGTGTCAGAGCTGCCCCCCCAACCATGATCGGCAAATCCAGCTCAGCCTCCTTCATATCCTGGGCGGTGAGCACCATTTGTTGAGCAGACTTCACAAGCAAACCGGAAAGACCTACCACATCGGGCTTTTCCCGGCGACACGCTTCAATCAGATCCGCTGGTGGCACTTTAATCCCTAAGTTGACGACCTCATACCCATTATTAGAAAGGATAATTTCCACGAGGTTCTTACCAATATCGTGAACATCCCCTTTTACCGTCGCAAGCACCACTTTCCCCTTACGATCCGCTGAGGACTTTTCCATGTGGGGTTCTAAGTGGGCAACCGACGCTTTCATCACTTCTGCACTTTGCAAAACTTCTGCAACAATCAATTGATTATCGTTAAATAGCCGGCCCACTTCGTCCATCCCTGTCATCAACGGCCCGTTTATAATTTCGAGGGGATCATCTACTTTTGCCAAGGCTTCCTCCAAATCAGGGATGAGACCATCTTTTGTTCCCTCAACCACATATGCCGTAAGACGTTCTTTTAACGGTAGCTTATTTACAGGCTCCTTAGCCGTACTTTTCTTCCCACGATAGAAATTTGCAAAGGCCGCTAAGGTTTCATCGTAATTTTTTTCATCCGTCTGAAAGAGAAAGTGCTCCGATCGCTCACGCTCTTCGGTTGAGATGGAGGCATAACGCTCTAATTTTTCCGTGTTCACAATCGCATAATCAAGACCTGCGCGCGTGCAGTGATAAAGAAAGACCGCATTTAGCACTTCACGCCCCGCTAAGGGCAAACCAAAGGAAACATTGGAAACCCCTAAAATGGTACTGCAGGCAGGAAACCTTTCCTTAATGCGCCGGATCCCCTCCACTGTCTCACCAGCTGATCCAATATAAGCCGCATCCCCTGTACCTACTGGGAAGACAAGCGGATCAAAGATAATATCCTGTTCCGGAATACCATACTTGTGGACGAGCAAGTCATAGGAGCGGATGGCAACTTCTAGCTTTCTTTGTGCCGTCACCGCCATGCCCACTTCATCAATTGTTCCCACAACAACAGCAGCGCCGTACCGATGAATCAAAGGAACGACTTCAGCAAAACGCGCCTCCCCATCCTCCAGGTTAATCGAGTTGATGATCGCCTTCCCCTGGGAGTATTTCAGCGACTTCTCCAGCACATCTGCGTCCGTGGAATCGATCATGAGGGGTACCTTTACTTTTCGTACAGCAAAATCAAGAAACTTACCCATATCCTCTGCTTCTTCTCGATCCGGATCCGCCAGGCAGATATCGATCACCTGGGCTCCGCCCTTCACTTGTCGCCGAGCAATTTCTGAAGCTTCTTCATACTTTCCGTCTTTGATCAATTCACGAAACTTCTTCGAACCAATCACATTGGTACGCTCTCCAACTAACACCGGACGATTATCTTCTTCCAAGTAAAAGGGCTCAATCCCGGAAACCGCCGTCAGCTTCCTATCGGTTCGAACACGTGGAGTCTTATCCTGTAGTGCTTCATCCAAGGCACGGATATGTTCCGGTGTCGTCCCGCAGCACCCGCCTGCTAAATTGAGCCACCCCTGATCTGCAAAGGCCGCTAATTTTTGCGCCAAGCCCTGGGGGGTTTCATGGTAATGTCCATCTTCATCTGGGAGGCCTGCATTGGGATAACAGCTGACACCACAGGAAGCCATTCCTGCCAACGTTCGCACATGATCCCGCATAAATTCAGGTCCGGTCGCGCAGTTCAGTCCCACCGCCAAGGGCTTTAAATGTTGAATCGATAAATAAAAGGCTTCCACATTTTGACCCGCTAGCATGGTTCCCATCGGCTCAATCGTGCCAGATATCAATAAAGGAACCCGCGTACCCGTTTCAGAAAAGGCTTGCTCAATACCGATTCCCGCTGCCTTCACATTTAAGGTATCCTGGGAAGTTTCCAATAACAGCGCATCGACCCCTCCCTCGAGTAAGCCAATTGCCTGTTCACGATAATTGTCAATCAAGTCATCAAAGGTGGTGCCTCCTGTCACGGAAAGGGTCTTTGTGGTTGGTCCCAAGGCACCTGCTACATAACGCGGGCGATCTGGCGTAGAAATCTTATCAGCCGCCACCACGGCAAGCCGTGCCGCGGTCACATTGATCTCCCTTACTTTATGGGCAAGATCATATTCAGCAAGGACCAGCGGAGTTGAGCCAAAGGTATTGGTTTCAACAATATCCGCTCCCGCTTCCAAATACGCTTCATGAATTCGCTGGATCACATCCGGGCGGGTCAGATTCAAATTTTCATTACAGCCATCATACGCCTCGCCTCCAAAATCCTCCGGAGAAAGATCAGCTGCTTGAAGCTGGGTACCCATCGCCCCATCCAAGATGAGAATTTTCTCCTTCATTCGTTGTGCAAGGGGCTTTTTTTCCATTTGTGCGACCATCTCCACCAATCCCTTTTTATATAATAAAAAACCTTTCATCTCTAGCGATGAAAGGTGGGGTTTTGTCTTCACACTCTCTCATCTGCCAGAGAAAACCTCTCTGCAGAAATTGGCACCACACCTCCTTATAGGGGTAGGTTGCCGGGCTTCATCGGGTCTGTCCCTCCGCCTCTCTTGATAAGAGAACCTAATCAACTATGCAGTTTTTCGTACATGATTTTCTCCACTATAAGGGAATTGATTGCTCCTTGTCAACCGATAACCATGGCGTTGACCTGCAACCTATCAGAAACTTCTGTACGAAGCGCTTTTATTTAACGCTTGCCGCAAAGAAGTCCTCCAACCACGTACCCTTCACTTTTGTAAACCCTTGATGGATAAGATTTCCTTCCTCCAATATACAAAGTGTTCCCTCCATGCTAATGTCCTCCAATTGATGTGTACTCATGATCACCATGCCCCGATGAGCAATTCGTTGAATATGGGCTTGAAAAAACAAACGCTCTTCAATATCAAGTCCAACAAAGGGTTCATCCAAAATCAAAATGTGAGGATGGTGAAGCAACGCTTGCACCAATCCGACTTTTCGTTGTTCCCCTCCTGATAATCCCTTCATACGCTTTTTGCGTAGTGCCGCCAATGTGGGATGTCGAAACCATGACTCGAGTACTTCTGAAATGATGCATCGCGCGAGACCATGATGAATCGCCACAAACCGCAAATATTGCTCGACGCGCATCTGTGGATAGCCAGTAAACACTTGTGGGACGTACCCTAGAAACCTTCGTACCTCCCGTGCAGGGATTTCCTCCCGCCCTCCTTTGCTTGAGCGACGGGTAAAGTGCACATCCCCCTCAAAGGGAGACACCACACCCGTGAGCAGCTTTAACAGGGTGCTTTTCCCCGCTCCATTATTGCCTACCACATAGGTCATCCCTTGAGAAAAGCGATGACGAAAGGGATGGAGGATGCGAGTACCTGTCAACACAGCACCGGCATCTTCCCAATGAATCTGCCAATCCTTCAAATCTCCCGCCTCCTTTGGGAGATGTACCAAGCTCCAAGGAGAAGGAACGCTACCACCAGTGAAACGAGTTGCACCGGACGAAAGCTTAGCTCCTCCGTTTGGACCATCAAGGATACTTCAGGCAATACCTTACGAGCAAACCACTGCCCTCCCCAAATCATAAGACTCACGCTAAGAGATGCCCCCATCCCCCATCGTTCAGCCATGACAAAGGTAATCACAGCAAAGAAAAAGAGGGGAATCGTCCACTGCCATAAAAATAGCCACCCATTATCCAATCCAGGAATAACAAAGGAAAAGGGGATCGCCAAGATCCACTGAAAACCCATCACCATGCATAATCGCACAAAGGTCTGTGCAGCGAGGGAATATACACTCAATCGCTCTAACATCGCCATCCCTTCATTCTGTGGGCGAAAGGTATAGGCAATTGACAGAACAATGGTAAGGGTGACTGCCTGAATCCAAAACACCCCTGCCTCATCTTTTGGTACTATGGTGATCGACTGCGCCCCAATCATCAGTGAAAAGCAGATCATCCATCCCGCTGACATCAGCCAACTTCGCATTCCATAAAAGGACCATTGGGAGATAATTAGATCCATCCACCCACCCGTTTGGTGATCTGAAGGGGCGACCTCTGCTTGTTTTTCTGGCTTTTGCGCTTGTTCTTTCACACGGGCAATCAAATCCAACGTATCCTCCGGTGTAGGTACTGGGGTAGTAAAGGATGTCATCCGACTCATCCATTTTTTCTCTAACTCATCAAGCTCTTCCCGTTCTGACTTCACACTCCCACCCCCCCTCATCATTCGCCTCATTCAAATGGTTTTCTAATGCTTTTAGCCCTCGACTCACTCTACTTTTCACCGTATTAATCGGAAGATCCAGCACCTCAGCAATCTCCCCATAAGTTAAATCCTGATAAAACCGCAGATAAAGGGCCATCCGATTCGGAATAGAGAGCGTATGAAGCGCCTCAACCAACCATTGACGGTCCGCATGACGATCCGCAAAGGTGACAACCTCTCCCTTTGGTTCTTGCAACCATTCCATCGGCCGCTCGTGCCGAGTGGATGCTTTTTTCCAATGGTCTTTACATACATTGGTAGCAATTCGATACAACCATGGTTTAAACCGCTCTGGAACAAACCCCTCCTCCGCTTGCTGAAACACCCTCATCAAGGTTTCCTGCACAAGATCCTCCGCCGTTCGTTCATGCAAGACTAAGCGATAAATATATCCGAATAAAGAGCGATGATGACGAAAAACTAGTGCATCAAAGGCATGATGATTTCCCTCTGCTAGCTCCCGCATACTCGCCTCATCGTTTTCTATGCTTCGATCTGCTCCATCTGACTCACTCATTCTCTTGACTTCCCTCCCATCCCATTCGTTGTCGCCAATTCGGTAAGGTATATAGCCAGCCTCCACACAACAGGAGGATCATTCCCCCGATTCCATATCCGATCCGATTATAAATCATCCAATGGGGCCAATCATTTCCCTGTAAGACGATGTCCATCACCCCTTGAATGTAAAGAATATTGCCGCGTTCATTTCCTAGCACATCCCCTAGCGTCCACATCAATCCCCAGCCCATCACACCAGTAATCAAGCCACCTACTGTCCGCCCCGTTAAAGTCATCCCAATGAAAAAACAACCTACGACGGCGATATGCCATGGTGCAAATACCGCTAAGAACCCCCAGCTCGATGGACTACCATCCAATGTCCACCACGTCCATCCGGTAATGCCGAGTAGATACATGCCACCAGCCATCATCGTCCGCTCCAACACTACCCGTCCCACCGTTACAGGGGTGGAACGAGCCACGTCAAATAAACCAGCATCAACCTCTGCACTAAAACACTCTCGTAACCAGGTGATTAACCATAATAGAGACAGCCCCTCCCCAATATAGTAGAGTTCGCTATACTTAATCATAAGTACTTGGCTACTCACGATTCCTGAGCCGAGGATCAAGGTGAGAAGGATCCAAAAGGCAGGGGTCCGTAATCGACCGCGTAGGATGATCCACCCTCGTAACCAAGCACCGCCAATCATGGCTTTTCCTCCTCGTTTCGCTTTTCATAGCGCTGTATGGACTTTGCCAGCGAAAAGTCCTGTGCGCCTTCTCTTCGATACTCCTGATAGAGAAAACGGACAATCTTTTGGTACTCTTTTTCATTTTGCTTGTCGATGTCTGAAAGAAGACGCGCCGATTTAATCACGGAGGAATTATCTTCATCCTCTAAAGTAGCTGTTATTTTTGCGTAATGGAAAAAGTCCTTAAATTGCTTATGAACCTCCTTGGATAACCCCCAGATAATCGCTGTCTTTAATAAATCGGAATCAGGATCGACTTCTAAATTTGACCCAATTCGTTCCACAGGGTTCCATAGCATCGCCTTATGCTCATCATCCTCTTTTAGTAGGGATGTTGGCGAACGTTCATCGATTATTTCCACTCCATCGTCAGTGAACTCTTCCAACCAATTCACTTGATAAAAGATAGGCGAAAAGAATAGTACTTTTGGCTTCACCGAGTCTCCTAACCATTGATGCACCCTTCGCCAAAAGGGTAGTTGTTCGGCAATCCCCTTTTTTGTGATCGCCATCAACTCAGGAGGGGCCACGATTTGAACGCCTTTATAATTCTGCTGGGCGATCTGACCCGCTACGAGGGCAACACCATAGACCGATGCACCCTGGAAGTGGTCTTGCCCTTTTGCAGGAAGGGTAGAGGCCATTGGTAGGGTTGTCACTTCTCTTGAAACGGTCACATCAAAGTCGGTTTTTACCCGCTCACGCATCAAGACAGGGTTTACATAATATTGGTTATTAGCCTCCCATTCACCTTCCCCCACACCAAGTCGACGCTTACCGACTAAGGGATACCAACCATCTTCTTTCCGTAGCAAAAGGCCCTCTTTCTGAATAAAACCGGTTTTTATACGTCCCGCCATGTTCCATATCCGTTCGGGGTTCCCTTGATACTGAAGCTGGAACGCAAAACCTTCCCCATGGGAGATGGGTTCTTTTAACTGCAAGTGCACCCAGTCCCCTTCCCTTGACCAACGACTCACATTCTTGCCGTACAGCTTCTTTACCTTAAGCCCGTGATATAAGGTCACCCATGCCTCCCTTTTGTTCGAATCACTTTCATTCACGATGTAGCCCTTTCCATCGACCTTCATCCAGTGTTCCTTGGGGAGGGAGAGCGTTAGTTGGAGACTTTTCATCACCCACCCTTTCACAGCTCGATCTATTGCGTGTTGCTCCCTATATTCACTACCTTTTATGGCATACACTTTCCCCTCTTGTTTGTATGCCTGCAAATCACTGGCAAAATGTGAATAGCGCATCCCGCCACACCCGATTGTGAGCAAGATAGTCAGCAAAGTCATTACAACCACCCATCGATTTTCCAGAGGATTGCGGCGGATACGAGCCAGCCACCCCCAGCCCAAGGAGAGAATCAGCAAAGTGATCCCTAACATTACACTCTGATGCAACATGCCCTCTTGCCATTGCAACCCGGTGCCCCAAATGCCATACAAGGAATCAACATTATCCGACATACCTAAGGGGGTGACTATAAACCAAATCGGTGAGGTAAGTAGGTTATTGCCAATCCCTAAGTTTAACCATAGCCAGGTAAGCAGGAGCCACCCTCCCACAACCAAGAGGTAAACCCATCCCCCGCGGAAAAGAGTGGAGCATACGAATGCGCAGGTATAAAAGAACATTAATCCCGTGCCCATCATTACCCCGGTATACAACAAGTCGGTTGCCAATAGAGCTGTCGAGACACCACCCCATAGGTACCAGGCTCCTTGGATCAGGACGGTAAGTAGGGTATATAGCCCGATTCGTCCTTGTCCACTCAGCCACTGTCCGCTAATCCAAGCGCCATTACTTACTGGGGAAGTCATCACTACCTCTGCTAGGGAACTGAAACGGACCTTCCGTCCTTCATACACCCCCCAGATCGCCACGAACAGCATCAGTAATGGCAACCCTTTACTAAACCATTGATAGAAAGTAAAGCCACGCATCGCTGTGTGGTCCGATGCCAACTCAAAAGAACCTATGATCCATCCCCAACAAATTAGATACAACCCGACGATCACCCACGTTCGAACCTGTCGTATCCACTGATCACATTCTCTCTGACAGATAGCGAGCATCATCCTCATCCCTTGTGACCTCCTCTCTCCTTTTGTTCAAGGCGCTGAATCGCTTTTCGCATTGTGAAATCGTCATTCCCTTGGCGTAGATACGCCTGATAAAGGGAACGAATTCGCTCTTGATACACCCTTCGTCCATGCTTGTCCGCCTCTTCTAAGTAAGTGATCACCTTTTTTTGTCCGTCAATCCCATCGACTCCTTGTTCCTCAATAAAGTGAGCCAACCGATTGTGATGCTGTTCCCTTAACTGGCGAGACATCCCCCAGGTGATCGCCGCCCGAAAGAACTGGGTATCCGAACTGTGATTAGGGACGGGAAGCCATCCCTTGATCGTTGTTCCCTCATCTTCCGCCATCAGTTGTTCAAGTCGTTGCACTCCCCATACACCGACTCCCTGATCGGTAAAGCGCTCATTGCCTGGATCCACTTCATAACCCGTCGGCAAGAACAGGATGGCTTCAGGTTGTACGGAGGTACCTAGTTGCTTCTTGATGTCCTGCCAAATCGGCTGTTGACGAGCGATGATCTTGCGAGCACTTGGGATCATCTCCGGCGGAACGACGATGTTCGTTCCCATGATCTTCATGTGAGTAAAATGCCCTGCCAAAAGCATCGCCCCATACTGTGAGGAACCCTTAAAATGATTGCCTTTTCCTTTAGAGAGATTGGATGTAAAGGGGTAAGGGGTCAAGGGATCGACTACTGTGACATCGAAGGTGGTACGTCCCTCCTCAGACATCACAGTAGGTGCGAGGAAATCCCGCCAGGGTACATGCTTATCCACCCAAGAATCACCTAAATCCCGAAGACCCAATAGCGGATACCACCCATCCTCTTTCCGCAGAAATACGCCCTCCTCTTCCACCACCCCCGTTTTCACACGCCCCGTCTGTTGCCAAATCCGCTCAGGGTTCCCCTGATAGCGGAAATGGATGTTGGTAGACTCTCCCTCAGCAAGGGGCTTTTTAAAGTGCAGATGGATGCCATCTCCTTTGCGTGACCAACTAGCGACGTTCTTACCTGTAATCGCTTGGATCTTGAAGGAATGATAGAGGGTCATCCATAGCTCCCCCTTCTTTTTCCTACTGTGATTCACCACCTGACTCGAGCTCTTCACAACCAAAAACCTCTCCCTTGGAAAGGAGACGTTGAGTTTCATCGTCTCTAATGTCCAATTGACCTCGGATGTTTTCTTTTTTTCAATGGAATGGGCATAAAATTCCCCTTCTTTTTGATACCGCTGCCACTCCGAAGCGATACCCTGGTAGCGTAAGAATCCTAGGCACAAAAAGGGAATGAACAGAATTCCGATCACTGGAAGGTTCCATTTTCTCTCCCAAGGGATCCGGCGTTTCGGAAGAAAGATTCCCCATGCAATCCCCAATACGAGCAGGGTCAGCATCGCAATCATCCCCTGATGGAGAAGCCCCGATGCCAATTGCAAGGAAATACCCCATCCACTATAAATTTCATCCACCCATACATATAAGGAGGCAGGCATGAACAGGGACAGCATGGGATGATAAGCATGGATATCATGATTCTCCACCTGGCTCCACACCCAAAATAACGCAAGCCAACCACTAGTGACGAGGAAATAGATCCATACTCCCCTCCCCATCATACCGAGGGAAAAGCCGAGTGCGTGGGAAAATAGCACCCCGCTTCCTACCATCATCCCTGTGTAAAAAACATCGTTACCAAGCTGAGTAGCGGGCACCCCTCCCCATTGATACCAGAGAAATTGAATCATGATGGTAAAGAGGGTCCATAGCAATACCCCTATTGCTTGACTCATCCACCGCCCCCACATGAGTTCTCCATTACTAATAGGGCTTGTCATCATCAATTGTGAAAACTCACTCAGTCGCGTACTTCGCGCTCCATAAACCCCTATTAAACTAAAGAAGAGCATGGCAAAAAACAGGATGTAATTTAAACGATTAAAAAAGAAAGCTCCGCGCAGTTGTAGAGGAATCGGCTCTATTTCCATGGGAACAATGACCCACAACCATAGTGCAACGTACGCGATATACGCAATCCAAATCTTCTTTTTTCTTAATAATAGACCACATTCCCTTCGGACGACCGCGACCATGGTACTCAATAGTCAGTGTCACTCTTTACCGTGATTAAATAGCCATCTTCCATCCCAGGTTCAAGGGGCTTCGCATTCGATACAGGCGGCTTATCACCGATCACACGCAACACAGCCATATTCTTTTCTTGTCGGCTCGCGGTAACCTTCCACGTGCGAAGGTGCTTTTCATACTCGGTAAAGGGTACCGTTACTTCCCACACCCGATTCGTCGCGATATTCCTCAAATCGGCTACCGAGCCATTAAAGGCGACACTTCCTCGATGTAAGACCGCAACCTGTTCGCAACCCGCTTCAATATCGCTAATAATGTGTGTAGACAAGATGATCAGCCGATCCTTACTCAGCCGGTCAATCAAGGTACGGAAGCGAATTCGTTCAGTAGGATCCAACCCGGCTGTAGGCTCGTCCACAATTAAAAGCGAAGGGTTCCCTAAGATAGCTTGGGCGATCCCGAGACGCCTGAGCATCCCACCCGAATATTTTCTTACCTTCTGCCTAGCCTTCGCTGTTAAATTAACCTCCTCAAGAACCCTTGCCACTTGTTTGTTACGATCCTGTTTGTTTTTTATCCCCTTCAGCGTTGCCATATAATGAAGGATCTCCTCGCCTGTCAGCGAACCGGGAACTTGAAAGTGTTGGGGAAGATAACCGAGTCGCTTTCTGATCGCATGACCTTCCTGCTTCAGGTCAAAGCCACAAATGCTCACTCGCCCCCGTTCTATAGGCTCCAACGTACATAAAGTACGTAATAACGTGGTCTTGCCTGCCCCATTGGGACCTAATAATCCAAATAAACCCGTCTCCATTGTAAGGTTAATATTTCGCAGGACTCGCAAGGAGCCATATTGTTTTGAAAGTTCCTCAATAACAACCATTCTTCCCCTCTCCCTTCACCTTGTCTTCCTTTTTCTACTCCTTACACGAATGGATGAGGAAAAAAGTTGCACCCAAGTATTGCTTGCATAAAAAATTTTCCTCAGCAAATGATTGCTGAGGAAACCATACACTTGCATTTAAGGATAAAACGAACTGCCTAAGGATCAATTAATTTATTTCGCTTAAGGCTCTTCTCGTCTCGTCTTTTGCGCAAAAACGGCGGGATAATCAGTATTTAAGAATCACTAACCCCTGTTTTAACGCAATCGTACCAAAGCAGAGCCCTGTCCCATTGGCATTCAAGGCTTCAAAGCCATAAAAGGATGGAATGGCTAATGCCATACTGGTACGCTGTAGAATTCGAACACGTAAATTACGACTCTTTACCGATCTTTCTCCTTTCACCACTCGTTTCATAGACAAGAATATGGAAATTACTAGCTCAGGTGCTCTTGTATTCTCTAACAAACTATGAAGAGGAATCCTATTTCGCTTGGGTAAATGATGTTTTTTTTAAAAGATCGACACACCCAAAGGGATTGACAACATAGAAAGTAGGTTAAAATAAAAAAAGTGTTTTTAACCAGTCACTCATCAATGACTCAAGGGCCATCCGCGACCTCCCTAAAAAAAAGGTTTTCCTTTGCGCCGAGACTCGATATGATGGGTTAGGTCAACACTATAAAGAACGGTTTCATATACCGGGATTAACCGTCCCGACATGCGGGACAAAAAGGAGACTTAAGCATTGACTACTTTTCATGAATTGGGATTGGATCCACGTGTGATCCAATCTTTAAGTAACATGGGTTTCGAAGAAGCAACTCCGATCCAGGCAGAAGCACTCCCCGTGGGTCTATCCGGCAATGATTTAATTGGACAAGCCCAAACAGGTACAGGAAAGACCGCTGCCTTTGGGATTCCACTCATTGAAAAAGCAGATCCCTCTCTGGATAGCATCCAAGGGATCGTCATTACCCCCACGAGGGAATTGGCTGTACAAGTCGCTGAAGAGCTTAATAAAATTGGACAGCATAAAGGCATTCGTACCCTTCCTGTTTATGGAGGGCAAGATATTGAACGACAAATTCGTTCCTTGAAAAAACGCCCCCAACTGATCGCAGGGACACCAGGACGACTGTTAGATCATCTTCGGCGACGGACCATCCGCACCGATCAAGTGGTTATGACGGTATTGGACGAAGCGGATGAAATGCTGAACATGGGCTTTATTGAAGATATCGAAGCCATTCTTGCCCAATTTCCTGATGAACGCCAAACGCTTCTCTTTTCAGCTACCATGCCAGAACAGATACGACAATTGGCCGTTCGTTTTATGAACAACCCCCAAACCATCCGGGTAAAAGCCAAAGAGATGACGATGCCTCGCATTCGTCAGCAATTCTTAGAAGTACCGCAACGGCATAAGTTTGATATCCTTTGCCGTCTGCTAGACATTCAATCCCCAGAACTTGCGATTATCTTTGGCCGTACGAAAAAACGCGTGGATGAACTTGCCGAGGGGCTAAACAAGCGAGGATATTCCGCCGAAGGAATTCATGGTGATCTAACCCAGGCTCGGCGGGACACCGTCATGCGCCAATTTCGGGATGGAATGATTGATATTCTAGTGGCGACTGACGTTGCGGCACGGGGCCTGGATATCAGTGGAGTCACCCACGTATACAATTTTGATATCCCACAAGATCCTGAGAGCTATGTTCATCGTATTGGCCGTACAGGTCGTGCTGGCAATGATGGTTTGGCGATCACCTTTATCACCTCCCGTGAAATCGGTCATCTACGCACCATCGAACGGCTCACCAAGAAGCGGATGGAACGTTTGCCCATCCCTTCAATGGATGCTGCGATGGAAGGGCAACAACGCCTTGCCATGGACAAACTGAGCGGTTTGGTAAAGGAAGGCGGCTATCAGCCTTATAAAACCCTTGCCGAAGAGCTTCTTGAAGAAACGGATTCCGTCACACTCCTCTCTGCAGCACTCAAATTGCTCACCAAAGAACCAGACACCACACCCGTACGCATCACTGAGGACTCTGGATCATCCTTTGGAAAAAAAGGAGGCGGCGGCGGCCGATTCCGAAAAGGTGGCGGTGGAGGCGGCGGTGGTTATAAACGTCCTCGTTCCAGTGGACATAAAGGTGGCCATCACTCTGGGAACCGGCGGCGTCAACATCGTTCCCAATAACCCCTTTCATATTCTGAATTTCATCAACACAATAACCCCCCATCTTCCTAGACGAAGAAGATGGGGGGTTTCTTTACTTTTCCTTATGCAGGGGAACCCTCTATTAAAAACGAATAACAAAGAAACGAGGTGACATTCATTGTATACAGAAAACGATACCCTTCATATGTTAAACGACGAGCTCTCGCTGATCGCCAAATGGGAATCTGAACAAGGAGACCTTTGGATTTGGGAGAAAATCGGCCGCCTTCCCTTTGCTTTGTTGGACAAGATCACCCCAAGTCGATTGCGTAAGTGGTTAGGGCAAGCTTTGGATGAATTAGGGGCCTATATTCAAACCGGGGGACAATACTTAGTCAATGATACCCGTGTTTTGCAACAACTTGCGACGGAAGAGTCTATCGCTCCTCATACCCTTACCCTCAACGAAGTTCATAAGCTCTCCATTCGATCCATGAATCGAACCGCAGAATCAATTAAACAATCCCGAGTTCAATTAGCCACCTATCAAGGGGCTACGACAGGAATTGGGGGATTACTCACCCTGTCGATTGATATTCCATTCCTTCTTGGCCTCTCCCTTAAAGCCGCTCAAGAGATGGCGCTTTCCTATGGGTACGACCCCCTCGATAAAAAAGAGCGAATCTTTATTGTGCAGTGTCTTCAATTTGCCTCTGCGGATTATGTAGGGAAGCAAGCCATCCTGCAAAACTTATCCACCTTTCACTCAGAAAATCCCGAGCGTGAATCCATCTCTCAACTTCAAGGTTGGCGGGAAGTGATGGCCACGTATGTGGACAATCTAGGTTGGAAAAAACTATTTCAATTCATCCCGATTGCTGGGATACTTTTTGGGGCTTGGATTAACCACTCTACTGTCAATGACGTGGCAGAAGCAGCCCAAATGCTCTATCGTAAGCGCCGTGTTCTTGAAAAATTAGAGTCTCTCCAGTAAAACAGGCATTTGCCACTGGTTCCCTTGCGGATAGACGGGCATAGGATACTGTGGCTAATGTATGAACCCAATAAGGAGAGATGCCCTATGGAACATGGAGGACCCATGATGCCGTATTATTCCCCACCCAGCTATTCGCCCATGCCCATACCATACCCAGTCATGCAACCGTATGGTCAAGGGTGCATGATCGAATTAGAGCAACTCATCCAGGCCTATCATCATAGCAAAAGAACCACTCGGATGCTCAAGCATATGATGCAAAGTTGCCCATGCCCACCCCCTGACCCTTGTGGTTGCGGATATAGTCCATGCATGGGATTATGCAACACACCTGCCAACCCGGCAAAATAAAAAGCGTCCATCGGACGCTTTTTATTTTTCTTCTGTACAAAGTTTTTCATCAGCCCTCCTGAATACGAAGGTCTTTTCCCAATACATCCGATTTCATATAAGCGTCCCAAGCTTCTGCTTGAGTCGTAACATTTTGCAACCAGTACTCCATCAATAGACATCCATCGATCCATTCGATTCCTACGTCTTCGGCATAGGACTTTGCACTGTTCGTAAAGGAACCACCGGTTATCACACAAGCACCTGCAGCCTTTTCCTTCACCATCTGCGAATGTACGATGGCAATCGATTCAAAATCCAGCGGTTCATTTGACTGCTTGATACAAACCAAGTACATTCCTTCTGGACGGCGATGATAAATATCCACTCCCAATCCCTTTTCTGGAGGGGTAAAGGAGAGGGTGCCTCCAAAACGTGTAGCCAGTACTCCAGCGACAAAGCGCGGAAAATGCTGTGGATTCTTCTCCTCATGCAAACGCTCACGAAACGCGTAAATCAGGGTCTCTTTAATTTCCTTCGTTGAACCCAGATAATTGACTTGAACGGATTGAAGGGCCGACAATTGACGGGATCGCCGAATCAGTTGAACCAAAGCGATCACTAGCACAAAGATTGCTCCTGCTGTTACCATCCATTCTGTAGGAATCACATATTTCTCCTCCTTCGGTCGGTCTCTATTCTAGTATCGTCGATACTAAATAGCCACAAACCCACAGGAGTAAGATTCCTTCCATATAGAATACGAGCAGGCTTCGCCTACCCGTCATCCTCCACCGATTATTGTTTCAGTAAATCCAACGTATGGGTTAGTAACTCTTGATCTCCCCAATCCCCATGACCCGGAACAACCAGTTTCGCCTGGGGATAGCGATCACGTACATTTTGAATCGTTTTTGGCCACGCCGTCATATTGGCATCATCCGTATTACCCATGGTTGTCGCTTCCAAGGACTTTACTAAGCAACCCCCAAACAATACCTGATGTTGTGGCAACCAAACCACGATGTTGTCTTTGGTATGACCTTCTCCTAGAAAAGCCGTCTCGATAATCGTATTCCCTACATGAAACCGAGGATGTTGATCCAATAAAACATCGGGTCTCGGATACCCCGCTTTCT
The DNA here is from genome assembly GCF_900116235.1 of Marininema halotolerans. Taxonomy (GTDB): domain Bacteria; phylum Bacillota; class Bacilli; order Thermoactinomycetales; family DSM-45169; genus Marininema; species Marininema halotolerans. The sequence goes on from NZ_FPAA01000001.1 coordinate 141,975, forward strand.
GTGCCAATCGCGCGGTCTTTAATGTACTTCGCACCTCAATTCCTGCTTTCTTCAAGGTGCGTATTCCTCCGATACGGTCTTCATGGGAATGGGTAATTACCGCCACGGTCACCTTCCGCTCAAATTGTTGCCGAATTAACGATAGCAGCTCTTCTGTCAACGTATCATTCCAAGAGGAATCGATAAGAACCAATCCCTTGGTCGTTTGAATTAACATGCCATTGGAGGGCACACGGGATGCCCCTTTATAATCACCATAGGTGGTATGTACCCAAACCCTTGAATTTATTTGTCTCAACTCGACTGTCTTGTCTGGATTTGTGATCACGTTATTGGAAAGAGGCTTTCGTGCAAAGGCCATTTCTCCATGATCACCCACCGTTGTGAAACAATATCCCCCTAACAAAAAGACACATAAGAGGAATACAATAGCCCATCTTTTTGAGCGATCCACTTCGCCATCCTCCTTTTCCCATGTTAATATTACGTTCTCTCCTTAAATATAATCTCCTTCCTATAACAAATTTTTACTACTTAGGACCTACACTGAAAAACTTCAAAGGAGGATCCTCTATCCTCCGTTGTATGTTTTAATCACTAATCACTCTCTAATTCCCCCTCTAACAAGTGCTGGCTTCCATGCTCTCGCATCTTACAAACATCATTTGTTATGAAAGTATAGGTGATATCCTTGAATCCATTGGATCATTATATGGAACTCCGCCTACGCTATCGCAATATGGCAGAGGACGAATCACTATCGATCAGCCGCGAAGAATTATTCGAAGCACTCATCCGCTAATGGTTTCAGTAATAAAACAACACCCCCAGGTGGAGGTGTTGCTTTCGTTTACATCGGACTCTTCTCCCTGTTTTCACCCTTCCAGAGCCACGTTTTCCTTTTTGGCCATATTAGCCTTTTCTGTACGGTTTTGAAGGTCATCCATAATGACGTAGAGAATGAACATGCCCGTTAATCCTACACCCGTTACGATTGCAGTCGTTAACCATGAAGATAGAAAACCACTGATGGTAATCGTTAGTGATGCAATCAACATCGATAAATTGACCGAGATGGTAGAAACCGCCATATATGAACTTCTCGCATCCTCCGGAGGTATCGCTGCTAAATACGATTGTTCAACGGGGACTCTTATCATTTCGCCAATGGTTGCGATTACCATCACGAAAACGAGCATCCACATATTCGTTAAGTAGGTCATCAAACCAAAACCCACCGTAAACATCAATAATCCAACCTTTAGCACAGTTTTATCACTATAATTTCTAACTAGCTTTACGGTTAGAATGGAAAAAGCGAGAACGAGTATGGTATTTTCCGTTCTTAACAAGCCAAGTGCTTGAACCCCATCCACCTGCAAAAAAAGGAAATGTTGATTTGCAATTTTTTCATTTAATCGGACCCCAATATAATTGGTCAATTGCAATTCCATGGAATACAACAGAGTATCCGCTACGATAAACCAAACAAAGAGATGATCTCTAAAGACTAATTTATATTGATTCAATAATTTAATGACATGGGAAGAAGCCTCTTCCTCCTGCTCTTGCGATCGGATATAGCTTTCCTGAATAAAAAAGACGACTAGCACCGTGCTCACCATGGCACCGAGTGATAACGCGATCATCAGCTCAAAGAGGTGCGTAGCAAAAAAGAAACCGCCGATGATCGCTCCAATCCCAACAGATAAATTAAATGACCAATACACAATGGAATACATCAGTTTCCGTTGTTCTGGCTTACTTACATCAATCAGCATCGCCTCATTCGCCGGGCCGGATAACCCCCAGCAAATTGTATTCACCGTCATCATCAAGAAAGTAATAAAAGGCGAATGGTACCACGGTGAATTACATAGTAACATCGTCACAAATGCTACCAACCGAAGGGTTTCAGCAACCATGAGGGATTTTTTTCTACCGTAATGATCTGCTACGTATCCACCGATGAATTTAACGACGATACCAGCAAACACATTGAGGATAAGTAACATCCCAGCAACTTTTACACCATAATATTTCGCGATGTAGATTGCCATAAAAGGAAATATCATACTCGATAACGCATTACTTAGAAAAAATTCGAATATACGTATTTTTATATTTAAATGAAAATCTTTAAATTCCACTTTCATTCCCCCCTTGGCCAATGTATCCAATTCAGCTGTAAAAATCATTTATTTGTGGTGTCCGGCGAAGGAGATCCTTACACCTTTACTGATAAAAATTCATACGTCAACCTCATCATTTCATTAATTAGTTTTCTACATTGATCATGGGTTTCCTGCTAGAACAAACCCCTAAAGTTAATAATTCAACCACTAAAAGCTAAATAATGTTGCAATCACTTGTAATTATGTAATTTTAATCCATAATTACAAAAGCCATTCTATCAATCGTAAATAAATCTATTTCCTTTCGGCTCTATTCAAATAATGGACGTATATTCAACATTGGTAACCTTCTACTGCCATGACAGAACGAATCTTACATTCCACACAAAATAAGCCCCCCTCCATTCATGTAGGGGGGCTTGGCAAGCCAAATCATTAAGCTGGATAACCTCCACTTGGTGGTGGCCATTCGCTAAACAACCGGCGAATAAACACAATTTGGCCAAGGTGATACGAATTGTGTGAAGCAATATTCCTTAGGGTATGTATCCTTGTTTCCTCAGGCCGGATCGCCAACGGTTGATGCAACTGATCCCCCTTAGCAATATCGATCGCCTGATCCACACCTTTTAGAAAGCTGTCGATTAGCTCTTTCCACACCGTTTCACTCACTGCATTTTTTTCAGAAGGCCATGACTCCATCACATGGGATGGTAATTGAGGCTTTTCATCTTGAGCAACTCGAAGTAAAAACGCTTGCCAATAGTTCATATGACTTAGCAATTCATAAATGGTATGGGGTTGTCTCTCTAGTGTTTTACCTGCAAGCTCCCAACTAATATCAGGTAGTGCTTTGTGGATCGGAAGGTGTCCACGTTCTCCCTTTAGCGATTGTACAAGCGCTGATGAAATGGCTGTATCAGACAATGAATCCTCAACTCCTTATAAAAAGACAGGGTAATCGATCACATAGTATCGTCATATCAAGTAGATTACCACACATCCAGCTATAACATCCACTTACGATTATAAGTAATTAAATCTAAATAAATTACAAAATATATTAATTTATTAATATATTAAACAAATATTTAATTATAATTATCTTTATTTTTGATATTGCATACATGAAATGAGCACCTGTAAATGGATCTTAAAATTACACTTGAACTAAAAATGTAATTTGAGTATACTTAGTTTATTAAGTTCACCAACAACTTACATGGCAATTGATGATTGTCCATATAAAGGAGAGGTTTTAAGTGGATAAAGTAATGTGTATTACAGGTGCTTCATCAGGTATTGGATTAGCTACCGCACTCAAGTTTGCTGAAGAGGGTTGGAGGGTCTATGCGGGCACACGAAATGTGCAACGGGATCAACAACAATATGCGGATAAAAAGAATCTTCAATTTATCGAAATGGATGTCGCTCATCCTGATTCCCTCGAAGGTGCATTTGACCAAATCAGAGAAACGGAAGATCATATCGACGTGCTTTTTTGTAACGCCGGCGTAGGTTATTTACGATCCTTAGGGCAGGCATCCGTTGAAGAAATTCAGCAGATCTTTAATACCAATGTCTATGGGGTCATGCACACCATTCGCGCTGGACTTCCCCTTTTACAAAAAGCCGACCGGGGTTATCTCCTTGCAACATCGAGCGTCGGTGGACTGGTTGGACAACCCATGAATGAAATCTACTGCGCTAGTAAATTTGCAGTGGAAGGGTTATTAGAGAGTTTAGCTACCTACTATCCACCCTTTTTTAATATTGATGTGACCCTTCTCGAGCCGGGTGCCATCGACACAAACTTTGGGCAAACCGTGATGGAAAACCTCCAAGCTTCAGGTGGCATTATCGAGGATGAATACAAACCTGTAATCGATGCCTATATCAACACCTTTAGAAAGAGACACGTGGAACCACAAACTCCTGAATCGGTGGCGAATGTTGTCTATCACCTCGTACAGATGGAAACAAAACCCCTGCGTGTTCGCTCCTCTGAAGCGGCAGAATCTTTCTCCCGCTTTAAGACAGAAAAAGATCCAACCGGTCTTGAAGGCATGTACAATACACGAAAATTACAGTTGGAGTTGTAATCTTTCGTGAATTGACAACAATGTTATCTTAAAAGATTCTTACCTAATAAAGTCATGCATCGTGGCAAATCTATGCTACTGATGCATGACTTTTTATTATTTTATTCCTCACCCAACAACTTAAAACCGGATAATTCACACAACTATCTTCGTTCGATTGTATAATGGATATGAACGAATCAACTGTAAATAAGGGAGGGATTACCTATCAAGCATATTTTCTTCGTAGTCACCATCTTCGTTCTTATCCCCGCTATATCTGCATGCCAGTCATCGCAAGCCATACGATCGATTGCTGTACAGGAGAGACAAACGAACGGCAGTCTAGTTCCAAGTGTGAAAATTACAGAGAAGTCGAGAATTAAAAGACTTCAAGCCATTTTTGATGAAGTGAGTTGGAATAAAAACGTAATTGCAGACATGGTACACCCTTCTGATTTTGAAGTTGAGGTAGAATTTGAAAATAAAGGCGAAGAAGAACCCTATTCGATCTGGTTCACTAAAGGTAATGCAGAGATTAAAAGTGAGCAAAAGGGGTATGGGGTGACCCATGGTAAACAAGGACAAGAACTGCAATCGCTATTGTCATCAAACCACGAGTAACAGTAGGGTAGGATCGAAGATATCGATTGTCCATTAATTAAGATGATGAACCATAAGGACATCGAAGAGTGGAGGCTTCGGGGATAAAGCAAAGTTGTTAGCGCTCTAACATAACCGGTTAATCAAGTTAAACCCTTAGAATGGAGGACGGATAAATCTCTTTTTCCTCACTGCCTCTGTAGCCTATCGAGTTATCGCCAGATATAAAAAGAAGCACAGGTGACTGAACATTACCTGTACTCCACCCTAGCCATCATTCAGGGAACCACCCATCAACAACTTGATCTATCTTTTTTTATTGATCGCATCCCTGAGCGCGATTACAAATGCAACGATAATGAGTACAAACCCACCGATAATACCGATGGAAATTGCGTTCGCGTAATATGGATACAAACCATTTCCCATGATAATAAAGAAAACGGATAGTAATGTTAGATAAACCACAATGGGATTTCCTTTCATCACGATCCCTCCTCCCGAAATTGAATATGGACTCTTTCCGTTGCTAACCGATTTATATTATTTAATACACTATACCACTATACATTTTAAACGCAAAGTTATTTACCATTTTAAATATATAAGAGATCAGATAATATACAAACTAATAAGATTAACAGACAAATACAACCAATAATTTAACAACATCATCCACGAAATTTGGAATATGAAAAATAGACTTACCTAACCAAGAGTAGTCGGTACTTTTATCAAAAAATACCGACTACTCTTGCCAAATTCCGTGACTTGAACCTTCACAACATACCGAGCTGGTTCTACTCGAACATCACTAACCATAACCCATCATGATCTTCACCTTACATCAGCAATCTACAGCATGAATACAATGCGTGCTACCCTACCTTTTTGCTAAGTGTTTCCGGTGGTTCTCGTGTAAGTCGCCGTTACTTTAAGATAAGGAAGGCCACCAAATGCCGCTGACACTGGCCCATACACGACTGCCGTTCCATTCTCAAATGCCCCTTGCCGTATCGCAAATTCTCCCCCAGCAGGTAAGATTTGAATCGCACCATCAGGTCCTACTGTGTAGGCAATGGTTTGCCCTGCTCTAAGAAATACAACCCGTTGATTTTTCGTTGTCACTCGCTTCGTTGTGATGCCCCGCAGCTTCTTTCGATTTTGAATCTTACTTCTTGCTGCCGGCGGGGGAGGAGCCACCGCTGGAGTCGCTTGAATCGTAATGGGGACCCCACTCGCCATTGGATTATTCACCGTATATACTGTGTGATAAGTTCCTCGCCCTAATGCTCCACCACTTTCTGAAACGGTTCCAGTCTGATAAGGAGCCGACCAAGCAAATTGCGCCCCTGTTCTCGCCCTCGCTCCGACTGCGGGTCGATCTACTATACGTAGTGGATTCACCGTTTCCACATCAATCGTCATTGCATCATCTCCTTTTTCATGCACTTACAATACATGCATCCTCAAAGAAATTGGAACGGCAGATAGATAACAGCCAAAAAATCCTACCCTGCAAACTTACAACGTAACAAAAAACCACTCCTCCCGTTCATTGAGAAGTGGCTTTTTACACCTAGACATCGTTGGTTATCAATCAACTTACTAACCTCCACAGAGGGTGCTTACGCTGTTTTTCTAGTGGATCAAGTAATCAGTTATCGTATGATGACCGCAGGATTTTGCAAATCGTTATTCATGATGACTACATTGGCACTCTCCTTAGGGGAATGCTCTGTTAAATACCGTTCAGAAGCAGCATGATATCTTTTGATGAACATCGCCTCTGCCTTTTCGACGCTTCCAAATGATCTCTCATCTCTTTGTGCCCCTCTTTTTCTTGCAACGTCAAAGGATGTATCCACAAATATCTTATAATCAAATTGATTTGCTAAAACTTCTTTAAAAAGAAAGGTTCCATCCACCACCAAAACCATATCGGAAGTTGCCAGTTTAGGTACCGGAGTAACTGGTTCATCTCTAGCTAAATCAAAAGAGCTCGTTTGATACACCCGGTCGCCTCCAGGACCTAACGGAATTAATAATTTGTCACGAAATGATTCATAATCATGAGCATCCTCGTAATACCCTTTAGCGGAATCCTTGCCTTGCCTATACCTTATCTTTCTACAATTGTGAAAATGATCGATGCTTGTTCTTATGACATTTTTGCCTCTATGTTCAATTTCCTGTGCTATCTCGTTTGCTACCGTTGTTTTGCCAGACGCTGTTATCCCACTCACCCCTACACGAATCGGATGATTACAATGTAAAGATAAAATGGAATCCACTATATTTTTTATCTGTGTGTGACGTACCATCCTTCCCCCTCCTAATTTTGATCGGATTGGCAAGTGATCCATATCTATTAAGTAGAATATAAATGCTTAACCTCTAAGAAACATATCACACAAAAAACCACGAAATAGGCTCTTCGTCATAGTAGCGTCTGATGTCGCTAAAATACTGGTGTTCTTCGCTTTTTCCCTTGTAATCACCTTAAGTCTCGTTTTCACCTCCATTCTCGAATAAAAAAACAACCTGGCTGAAATGACGAAAATAACGAAAAATCATTGGAACAGTGGCAATGCTCTAATCGATTACCTTCATGAACTCCGCTTTTCACTTCCACAACACGCCTATGCTATCACCTTTAATTCTTGCAATCATGGCTTTTATACTGCTTGAAAAGCACAACCAATGTTCTAAACAAAAGAATAAACTATACTGTCCAATCGTAGAAAAGGAGTGAGCATACTGTATGAACCACAAAAAGGTAAGATCCCAAAAATCAAAGACTCCCCTCGTTCATTCTTTAGAAGTTGCAATTCCCCAATTCTCTGAAAGACTCCTACCTGAAATAGGAGTGGGATCGGGTTTTCCACTTATATTAATTCGAATTGGTATTAGTGGGGCTGTGAATCCACGAACCGGACTTTTTAAATTAACAACATTCGATCTGGTTGACCTATATAACCGTAAAGTAGGGAGAAAACTAAATAACAAAACACTAGTAGGCCCAAATACGAAGATTAGAAGAAAAACATCATTACCAATTCTACGACTTCCTTTTCAACCATCAGTATTAAATATATCAAAGTTTGTGTTTCTGAAATTAAATCCTATTTTAAATAGAAAAGAATTAACATTAGAGTTTGTTACAGCCACTTTTACTGATGGAACAGGAGTGACCAAAAGAAAAGATTTTCGCAAATAAAATATAAAGTATAATTAATTTATATTTTAATATGTTAGGTGGATTTATTCAAATAAATAATAGCAATAAATTAAGCCCCTAGAGTATAATAAATAAAAAGAGGGCGCTTTTTTATTTCTAGGTGAAGAGTTAATTTTGCACATGGGTCTTTCCCGATACCATGTACCATTGACACGAAAGTATAAAAAATCCACCCGCTTTCGCGAGTGAAAAGGATTGAGGCTTGAGTTCTGAGAAAACTCCTTATGGGAGCCGTTTAAGCTCGTTTTAATTCAAGCAATACAAAATATATATCAAAAACGCTATTGTTGCGTGAAGAGACGCTGTTAGCGCTGAAAGAACTACTATATATCAATGCTATTTAAAGGGTTAAATTTATCATTGTTTTCCTTAAGCAGCAAGTCATTAACAACCCTAGCATTTACGCATTATTACTTAGCCTTGGAAAGACCTCCGTTTCCAAAGGAACCCGCTTAAAAATAGACCTACCAAAACCAAAACTCCACCAAGCAGCGTAAATAATGGTGTGTCTGACCCTGTTTTCGGCATTACTTTCCCTGGCTTGATATCATTTGCAATCTTATCCTTTTTCTTAGGAGTACCAGAAGCTGGTGGTGTATCCTTATCATCGATGGGTGTAATTATACTAGCTTTATCTTCTTTTACCGTAATATCCGTATCCCGATTCAACCCACCTTCATAACCATCAATCGTCCCTTTGAAACCAACCCAAGTAGTATAAGTCCCTGGTTTCAATTTATCTAGTTTATGAGAAAAGCTAAGACCTTTATGCGGATCAGACTCAAAGCGATAACTAACATTTCCTTCGTCATTCTCAAGTAGGATATTCCAGATACCCTCTGCTTCTTTTGCTTCGGTCAGTTTAAGATCTAAGGTGTTTTTACCGTCAAAAGTTACATCAATAATGACCTCCGGCATCGTGAAGGGTACCACTTCTTTCAGAGTCACTTCTTTCCCATCCACTTTCCCTGTAAAGGTGACTTCAATGTTATATTTACCAGGTTTCACTTCAAAGATTTGGCTCGCTTTAAGACCATTCTCAGAGACCTGTAGACCCTCTTCGCTTTTGGACTCACCGTTCAGTTTAATATCCCAATTACCCTCTGCTTTGTTCGCTTTAATTAGATTCTTGTTAGCATCAACAAGACTAACATTTATATTCAAATAACGTTTCTCATAGGTATAAGGTTCAATAGAAGCTAATGTATAAACACCCAAGTTGATATCCTGTGGTTTCTCGCTATTTTGGTTCTTATCCCCAGTACCGTCCTTTGTATTCCCTATGTCGATAGGAGGGGTTCCGCGGTTGACAGCCTTCACTTTCACTTCCATGTTGGATGTTAAGGACTGATCCACACCATCTACTTTACCTGTAAAGGAGACATTCAGTTGATGTTTACCAGCTGGTAGATCTTTAAAAGTAGTTTCACCTTTATTACTGGATTGCTTCTTGTCAGCAATGTTAAATGTATAAGTACCCTCTACAACCTTATCGCCAGATACGGAAGCTTTCACATACATACCGTCCTCTTTTTGCTCTGGAGTTACTGTCAGAGTTAGACCCGTTTCTGCTAACGCTGTCAAAGGAACCGACACAATCCAAAGCAACATAAATGCAAGCAGTACTGCTAACCAACCTCTACGCAATGTATCCACCTCGTTCATTAAATATGGACAAACCCTCACTTATCTCTATACTGTTATTCGCAGAGAGGGATCACTTTTGTGTCACTTTTACGCTTTTTATTCTTTTGTTACCCATTTCCAACAAAAATAAGAACTTTACACTAGGTCAACTGAACCATATTAAATAACCTATAGAGCGTTATCTTGCCGCATTTATTCGGTAACCCATGTTACCCAGTTCTGTTATCACCAGGCTCACACCATTCCGCCACCTCCCCGCTGCCCAATCGCTTAACATTTTAGTTTATAAATTAATATTTAATTGTTACTTAATTATACACCATATTACTATCAAATAGCTAACGATATCTAAAATTAACACTACATATTAAACATAATTTTACCTTAAATAGTAAGTGTTATTCGTTGTCCTTGGATAGGTGGTGTTTACTTTAAGGGTTTAAAACGACAAAAAACCACTCCCCGTTAATTTCGAGAATTGGTCGTAAGATGTAAAAAGGTGTCGCAACGCGACTACTACATTTTACACATGATCCAAAACACTAAAAAATCTTATATGACGCTGTTTGGTGGAGCATAGCGGGATCGAACCGCTGACCTCTACACTGCCAGTGTAGCGCTCTCCCAGCTGAGCTAATGCCCCGTGGTTTTCCTCGTTTTTTCGATGTTTTGTGCCCTAGGATTTTCCTGCGACCACTTCTCCACCTGATAAACGTGTACCATTATATAGCGGTCGTCAGATACAGGAGGAGCCGCCATTTTCGCAATAGACGGATGAACCGCCTCTCCTCCGCTCCTAATCATATTAAATACATGCCAACGTTTTAAGTTCATAGCATCCTCGACAGTTAAGGCAGGCATTAAAGACAATATAAATACCCACAGTCTGCGGAAGACATGGGCATATTGGCGATTCGTTAGCGGAGAAAAGACCGCGCTCATCTCCAAAGCGTTGAACCATTCGAGCGAGCGCGAGACATACTGTTATCTCGGTTTTAACCAAGATGAAATGGATCGGGTGTACGGAGGTATTGAATTGTAGTTTGTAAAAACTCCTTCTGTGCACCCTTCTAAGATTGTTTCTTTTCATATTAATGTAATAAATTTATATTTTAAACTCGTAAAACCCTGTTTTTATTGAGCTGAGAGGGTGTTAAACTTATAGAGATACTCTTACATTATCGGGAGGCGTCTAATGATAGATAAAAAGATACAAGCAGTTGTCTATCTTGAGCGTGATTACAAATAATGTGTCAAAAACGATTATCAGTAAAAGTGTACGACTATGGATTACTTGACTATGTTACCTTAAACGAAAAGGTAGGACATATCAATTATGAACTTCGACCTATTGAATGTCCCCGTGATCGGAAACACTGACGAATATGGAGTAACTAGAACCGCAGAAGATCAGGCGGAATATGATCGCGGACTAGAAAAAATTACGCAGGTGCGGGAGAAGAGAAAGATAATTTTTGGATGGGTACAGCCAATTCGCTGTGGGTAGGAAATAAGAAGTCCTCTTTTAATAACAGTTACATGGACTTCTGTACTTTGTCCGATTTCCCTACAATAGGTAGGTATATCGGAATAGAAATAAAACTTTCAAACTTATAATTTCACAAGGTATATGTGCAATAATTATCTTGACAACAAATTGGTATGATAGTAATATTTTAACGAATCTTAAAAGGAGGAATTTACATATGTTAAAGAAACTTGGAATTACTTTTCTCGGTTTATCTCTTCTTACTGTTGGAGTTGGCGCGTCTGGCCTTACACCGAATGAGGCTCAAGGTATGAGCTATAATGGGTTCGCTAAGACCGGTACTGTCGAAGTAAAAGCTGAAGTTTGGTTTACTCCCAGCTGGAAAGTAGCTAATGGTGCTGGTTATAAACTGAAGCCAGGAAAGTATGTACAGCGAGCTTATGTTCGTATTCAAGAAGGAGACTATGATTCAGGACGACAAAAGACAAAGAGAGCCAGTAGTAAAAAGGATAAAAATCAATATTTTAAGAGCACCAGTAAGTGGAATAATCCTGCCAAAACAATGAAAGTTAACTATGGATGGGAATACTTTAAATAATTCGACCTCAATCTGAATCGTCTATTCAACTCAATGAACACCATAATCCTTGTCTAGGTCTAGGCAAGGATTATGGTGCTGTGTTCATAGGAAGGATAATTTATGGGACTCCTAAATAAATCATATTATATTATTGCTTACTATATTGTAGTGGCTACGTTCACCTGTTTAGCGTTTTCTTCTTTGATCGATTCGTACGAACAGACAGCAGTATTGCCTGATGGATTAAGCCCAGGTAGTATGCGAGTAACAGTTTCTATGTCAGAGGAAGATAAGGAATCATCAATGAAGACAGGCCGGCTGATCAAAAAACTAACTACACAAAGTAATGACCCATTTTTACTTTATAAAGATATTAGTTCATATGGGAAAGCATTTTTCTTGCAAGATCATTCTTTACCATTGAGTACTGCTAATGGGCACCAACCTAAACAGGGGCATTCTGTTGTTGTGTTGGACCATGAGATGGCACACAATATCAGAAAAAAGGATGGAGAAAAATATTTTCGTTTTAACAATAGGGATTATGAAGTGATCGACTTCTTCACACCGAAGGATGTGGGAATGGAATTGGCGCGGAAGTTTTTTATTACTCTTGATCCAACGACAAATGTAACAGGGATGTATGAGGTTGATGGGTTATCTATGGATTCTGTCGATCATGCCCTAAAGTCGTTACAGAAGGAAGAACCCTCTTTGAAGTTTGAAGTTACTCCGTTACGATTAACAGTGAGCGAACGATTGGAGCATGTGATACAGGATCAACTCGTGGTCGTTGCGTCGTTATTGGTGACCATTGTCTTCATTATGATGAGCACCATTGGTACGACAACCGCGTGGATTGATGCAAGACGGGATGAGATTTATGCGCGTTATTTAGTGGGAGCACGTTTTAGAGATGTGCGAAGATGGCTGTTAAAAGAGTATCTATTCGTGGTTTTTGGTAGTTTCGCTGTCGGGGCGATGTGTGCGTTTTTATTGTTGGCCGTCGGTGCGTTTGACAAAGTTGTCACATCCTTTGATGGACGTGGTCTGGTTACCGCGCTTGCTTTTTGCTTGCTAATTGGGACTTCGACACTGGTCGTCGCTACGTGGATCGATCAACGGAAAAAAGGGATCATTAGAAAGGGATCATCATGATGGGAAACCAATTTCTATTGGCACTAAAAGATTTATGGCGGCAAAAGGGGCAGACGTTCATTTTGTTGGTTCAAATTATGCTCGTCATTGGTTTGATACAATTTGCTGCACTTTCTTTTATTGACCTACATAAAATGAAAGAAGAAGTAAAGAAACTAACATCAGACAAAGAAATCTACGGACTGATGGATTTGACAAGTGAAAAAGATATTGACACTCTTATGAATGATGATAAAAAAGCACCCGTCATGCGCTCACTATACGAATTCATTTTTCACAACAAAAATTTTTCAGCTTTTAGAATGAGTTCGAATTCGCTATCGGTTAAAGATCCTGCTCTTCTGAAAGTAAAAGGGGTCACCCCTATCAGGGGGCAAAGCGAAATAGAGTATGTGATGACGACGGAAAAATTTTTGGATTATTTCCGTATAGACATCGCTAAAGGTAGACGATTTGTTGCGGAAGATTATGTGAATAAAAAAACAAAGTCTACTCCTGTCTTGATAGGCAGCCGACTGGCGCAGGTGTGGGATGTTGGCGACATCTTTACCGACGCATATGGTGATCAGTATAAAGTGATCGGTATTTTGAAAGAAGGAGCTACATATATCGATATTATGGCCTCTCGAGAGATTCAACAACTCGATTCAATGATGATATCCCCGGTCAATGATAGTAAACTACAATACTTTTCAGATTATGATGATATCATTCCAGGTTCATATATCGTATCAAATGATGAAGCAGTGATGAAACAAATCGTTGATTATGCGGCTAAGCTGAAAACGTATGCTTTTGCATATAAAAGTATGAGTCAGCAAGTGAAGCATGTAATTGCAGATAAGCAAGAGTGGATCCAGATTCAGTTATTCTTATTGTCTCTTGTGATGTCCTTTACCCTCATTTCATTAATTGTTTCTCTTTTGCAATTCGTCGCTAAGAATCGATATGAATTTGGGATACACTATCTTACTGGTGCGACAGATAAATATATTATCATGAGGATTACATTCCAATTACTGCCGTTATTTATTATCGGTAATTTGGTGAATTTCTTCATCGATGTAACGGTGATGTCGGTCTGTGTAACATTTCTCGCAAGCATCGTGCTGGGAATGTTGGCGGTCATCATTCCCGTAATGAAAATTAGGCGAATGGGACTAAGTTCCATATTGAGGTGGAAAATTAAATGATTATAAAATTAAAGGATGTAACAAAAAAATTCACTACGAACGATCTTTCATTCCAAGCATTAGCGGGTATAACACTTTCTGTGAACGAAGGGGAGTTTATAGCCATTACAGGGACGTCTGGTTCGGGTAAAACCACATTGTTAAATATTATTGGTTGCTTGGATGGTCAAACGAGTGGAGAGTATTTGATCATGGGCGAAAGTGTGGGCAAATTTGATGAAGCAAGAAAAGCTTCCTTGCGGAATGAAGTGTTTGGATTCGTGTTGCAAGATTTTGCATTAGTAGAGCATTATACAGTGAGACAAAATGTGACGTTACCCCTGATGTACGTGAAAGATAAGAAAAAGAAGAAGGGGCGAGAGAACGGGGCAAAGGATTTACTTGCAAAATTAGGGATTGAACACAAGGAAAAAGAAAGAACAGCACTATTGTCAGGCGGACAAAAACAGCGTGTTGCCATTGGTCGAGCGTTAATCAATGAACCAAAATTAATTTTAGCGGACGAACCAACAGGGGCATTAGATCAAAAAACGTCAAAGGATATTATGGAAGTGTTGAAAAAACTGAACGAAGAAGGGAAAACAGTCATCGTTGTAACCCATGATCCTTTTGTCGCAAACTGTTGTAAAAGAGTAATTCAGTTGGAAGATGGAAAAATTGTCTCTGATACTACAAGAACAGCTTAAGAAGAACCAATTCGAGTACCTCAAAGTGGAGTGGTTATTAATATCCACTCCACTTTATTTAATATAGTAATAAAATACATTTATCACTTCTTAAATTTAAAAATAAAACTAATAATGATATAAATAGAGAAACAATTTAAATTATTATTATAATACACAGCAGGCGTGTTGATTAACCGGAAAATAGAAGCAATAGGAGCCGTGTGAGGAGCAAAAAGGGTTTTGCCATTGACCTAGTGGAGGAGCAGATGAGGATGAGCGTTTAGGGGCAAGAATCATCCTCGTATTTCGCTTCCGAAAGGCATTTGCCCCTGCTCGCCCTCGACTAATCCGGAACGGACAGTGCTTTTTACATTCTCGAGGGTGGCAAGTCTCTTGTGCATCCACACGGTCTCCTGACACCCCAACTTCTGGATAATTAACACTCGTAACACTTGTTACCAAACATTATTTTCATTGTGCGCAATTTCCGCACACCAGTCCCACGCCATTTCGCCCCCTCGCCTGGGGGTCGTCCTCTTTCGCCATCTATTCGCCACTCCTACGCCATGACACCGCAAATCAACAACTTATATTTAAACGTTTTGATTAATAATGAATTGTTCAATCTACCTGAGCTACATTCGGCATCACGCACATCCCTTACTACTACTGCACTCACGTATACCTATAGTGGGTATACTACAGCACCTACATATATACACCAGCGCTACCCCTGCGCTACCTGCAGTATACCCTGCGTTGTATTACCGCAATTCAAGCTGTATCACTGTATAGAATCATGCATACGCAAGGTAGCACTACAGTAGGATATGTACGGTCATGTCGAATCACCCGGAAATATTTTAGGGGTGCCGTCCTTCAGCAGGGGACAGCGGGTAAAATGGGTACCCCCACCGCAGTAAAAGATACCCCATATTACTAAACGGTACTCCCCCGCCTTTATGAACAACCGCCGCCATTGCGTGCGCCACATATCGCAAACACTCGCCACCAACATCACTCACAGCAATTTCATCTCTATCCGCGCAAAAATCACGAAAAGCATAGAGGGTTAATTTGTACGCCTCAATTGTATTCCTGGACATGTTATTAAACAACTTCTCGTCTAAAAAATCTTGTACCGCAAACTTCATTAACATAAAAAACCACTCCCCGCTTAAAATGGCGAGAAGTGGCCTTGCGCATGAAAATCGGGCCTCACTGGGGCCACTACATTTTACACATGATCCAAAACACTAAAAAATCTTATATGACGCTGTTTGGTGGAGCATAGCGGGATCGAACCGCTGACCTCTACACTGCCAGTGTAGCGCTCTCCCAGCTGAGCTAATGCCCCATATTATTGTGTCAACAAGCATTATTTTATAGCAGAAGCTCACAAAAGTCAAGGTTCATTCTTAGTTTTTGTTTCCTGGCTTGCCCTTCTCATTACAGAGGAATGAACCCCACTTTCAACCACTCTCATGGTTACTGATAAACAATAAGCCTACCCTTCACCGGTCACCTGCACACCGTGTAAAAGATAAGCGATCTTCTACTTACAGCCATCCTTGGTTACTCTCCTTGTTAAATCAAATCCAATCCCAGCTTACGAGTGTCCCCTAAGGAACCCCTAATTTCTCCAAGAAATCAACCTCCTTTTCATCAAAGGGGGTGCTTGCTAAACAGCTTGAGACCTAACGCTTTACATCCCTTTAATATCGGTTCATGCCATTCCCATGGGGTTGCTGCCTTTTGTACAATTCATAGAGGGAATCCCCCTTTGATCCGATCAAGGGTCATACTATGTGGGGTAAAGGTTTGCAATTTAATCGCATCGACCCCGGTTTTCGCTGCCGCCTCTACAATTTTCAGCGCCCGCTCAAGGGATTGATTGTGGTTACCAGACATCTCCGCAATAATAGGAGGGTGATCCGGACCAATCAAGCGTGAGCCTAACTAAATCGACTGCATCTTCTTCTCACTACTTTCTAATTAAAAATCTTCTTCGTGAAACTCATCTTCTTGGAAATCGTCTTCCCAGCTATCAAGTTCATCCTCCTCCTCTTTCGCGGCTTCCCAATCTTCACGCGTAAGCGTAAAGGTGAGGAGGCTGACTTCTTTCTCTTTTTTAGTCACCGGTTGAATACACTCTTCATCCTGTATAAACCCTAATTTCTGATGCAACCCGATCGATGGTTCATTGTCTTCCATCACTTCCCCAAAAACCTCTTCTAAGCCCAATTCATCAAAAGCATATTCTAGCGCGAGGGTTGTCATTTCTGTACCGGTTCCCTTGGGCAAGCATTCATATCCTAAATAAAAATTCCAATACCCACTGCTGCCATCCTCTGATATTCGTGAGAAGGATACGACCCCAACTGGCTGCCCTTGCCATTGGAATACTCGCAAATGTTCGGGATCTTTCGTTTGAAACCAGGCAGTATGTTCCTCCCATTCAATGACATGATCCGTTAACCCTCGTTCCATCACTCGAATGGAGTTTCGCCATTGAAGGATCAGAGCCATCTCCTTCTCCTCAACGCCTCGCAAATAGTTGTCTGTCAACTTGTTACACCTCTCTCATCATCAATTCAATCATTTCATCTAATTTTTCAGTACATACTCGGGGAGCAAAGGCTTCGCAGTTCTTTACTAATTTACGGTGGATCTGGCTATCGGTTAACACCTTCTTCATCTCATTCAGCCATTGCTTTCGACTCACATCCTGATGCCATCCAAGATGATGAATCACCCCTAACTGTTGTAACCCCTTTAAAAGTTCCACTTGATTCTCTGCAATGGCAACTGTAATGGTTGGCACCGAGAGGCTACACCGTTCCCATACGGTGGATCCCCCCGCACCAATAGCAAGATCACATTGCGCCATCCGCTCCGCCATATTATCCACATGGGGATAAAAGATGGCATTCTTTAACCGTTGGCATTGGGCATTAAGAATTGAGTGATGGGGGTTAGCTCTACCGGCAACCACATCAATGACGACACCAGGAAGGGAGAGCATTCCAAAGACAGTAAGCACCTTCACCGTCTCTCCCGTTGGATCAGAGCCGCCAAAGGAGAGGAGCAAGCGTTGTGGGGGCGAGTTTTTTTGTAAGGGACGTTCCCGTTGTTCACAAAATTGGGTGGCAAGAAGCACATACTCAGGCCCAAAAAACGTTTTACATCGTTTGGGGAGCAACCCTTTATATCGTTGTATTGGATCCTTATAAAAGGCCGAATCGAGTAAGAGGTCACAATCATGCCTGCGTTGCGCCACATCATCGATGACCATGACACGCTGGGCAATTCTCCGCACAAGGCGTTCCCAACGACTATCCAAGGCATAGTGGTCCACGATCACGAGATCATAGGGCGCATTCTTCTCAGCCAGTTGAATGGTTTCATGGGCATCTTCTGTCACGAGCGAAGTCGAGGAAATTTTCCGGCGAGCTGGCAGTGAAACGATCGGATAACCCCGTTGTTTTACAACCCCATGGAGGTTTCCAACATACTCCCTCGAGGCAAAGGTGATCGCTGCTCCTTTTTGTCTCAGACGATCTGCCAAATTCAAGCATCGCATGACATGCCCTGACCCCATTCCTGTTGAGGCATCGGCACGAATCAATACTTTAAAATTTTTTACCCTTTCCATAATCAAGGACATCCTGTCGGCTTTAATTGAATCTGGGTCAGTCGATCAATCAGCTGGATTAGCTTCTTACTTGATTCCTGAACAGGGTAAGCTTGCTTCAGATAGTGAGCACCCTTCTGTATTGCCAATTGATAGTACGCATCATCTGTGAGCATGCGCTGAACCATCTCACCGATGACTACTGGATTGGATTGTGTAAATAACGAACGATATTGATAGTGTGGAAAGTAATAAAAAAGTGCCAAGGAAACTTGGCGATATCGAAGGATGCTAAATTTACCTAAAAAGTCGAAATATAATTTCCACGCATGACTGTGCAAGGATATCCCCCCTGCTTATAATCCCTTTCGAAATGATCCTATGCTGAACCATCAAGAGTGGTCTCTTTTTTTATTTGACGAACCAACTTCTCATCCACCTGATATTTCACTTGTACATTGGCATTGATGGCTAATACATGGGGATGGGCCAGTAGATAGGGACGAATACGCGCAAAGGGTAAGGGTTCATAGCCCACTTGTAATCCACGATACAACTCTTCAAACATGGAAAGATCTAGCGGTTCATCAAGGGTTAAGCGCCAGTTTGGATATTGGAATACGGGGGGGAGTTCAACGACATGGGACGTGAATAAGTGAGGGTTATTGCGAAAGTAGGCGGATAGGTATTCGGTATGCGTGAGGGGTTTTGGGTGCTGAAGCAACCGCTCAAATGCCTCCACGGTGATGACATCCCCACAGGTACCTAGGGCATGGTTTTCAGTGGCCGTGGTAAAATCACATCCCTGCTCCAGGTGATGCTGTATTAAATACTCCAATATCTCAGGAGAAATCGCTGGACAGTCTCCGGTTACCCGCAAGATGATATCCGCATGCTTTAATTTAGCTACATCCATCATCCGTTGGACCACATTTTCTGCATCCCCACAAAATACCTCGACTTCCCCATTCATCGTCATGTTAGTTAATTCTTTATCCTGAGGTAAATCGGAAGTCGCTAAAACTACGTGATCGACTCCCGGAACGGACAGACAATTAAGCAAGCATCGTTCAATGGCGGTGACACCGTGAATGAATCGAAGGGCCTTTTTCGTTAACCGTGTCGATTTTAGGCGAGTGATCACCGCAATAACAATGACCGGTTTTTTTATGCTGTTTGTAGAGAATACTTGATCAACCGCCACCGCCTGTTGGGAGATGACCGGAAGCAATGACTCGAGTTCTTGTGGCATTATCCCATTGTTATCTGGACATCTTTTATAGGAGACTTTCCTTTGAGTGATGATTTCCCCTTTGACAATTGGTTGTGTAGCAACCACACGTACCGCATCCTTCAAATAACTTCGCTGGGCATCCGTAACCTCGCCATCCCCCATGATCACCGCCGCTGTCTTTAAACGATGGACCATCGTGGCAAACTCCGCCGGTTCAAGGGAGGAATCATAGTTGTATCCTTTTTGACTCCGTTGTAATGTAATATGTTTTTCTATCACACCTGCCCCAGAAAAATAAGCATAGATGGGAAGTTCAATCGCAAGGGGATGAGACCCATCCGTATGATCCGCATAACCGACAGGGTATCCATACCGTGCTTGCAACAGCGGAATCCGTGCCAGCCCCGCATCTTCCAGATGCGTAGGATAACCTTGAAATCCATGTAACAGTGTGAGGTGATTCCCTACTCTTTTTTTCAAGAGCGGAAGCAGTCTATCGATCTCATCATCAAGCCAACCCCCTACCCCAAGGAGGACGGGTTTTTTCCAGAAGGATAGCGACTCGATCATCACCCTTGACTGCAACACCGTAGCAGGAAGC
This sequence comes from Marininema halotolerans, assembly GCF_900116235.1. Classification (GTDB taxonomy): domain Bacteria; phylum Bacillota; class Bacilli; order Thermoactinomycetales; family DSM-45169; genus Marininema; species Marininema halotolerans. The sequence goes on from NZ_FPAA01000001.1 coordinate 162,239, forward strand.
TTGATCCCATCAATCCAGGTTTCATAACTTCGCAACATATGGACGCCCCAATCATCTAGCACGTCCACCCAAATCGAGAGTCCTAGACTTTTCGCAAGCCTTAATACCTCCTTCCATTGCCCTTCATGGATAAACAATCCTTTATACGCCTCATACCACGGATAATCAGAAGTTGCCAGATGATCGTATTTAAACCATTGAAACTTGACAGCATCAGCTTTACTGGTCGAAGCTGCTTGAATTAATTGTTTTAACGTTTGAGGACATCCTTGATGGGCATTGGTTATTTCAGCAATCACTCGAGCCATTATGATTCTTCACCTTCCCTAGGATTTCTACCAAGAAGTCCAACCACCATCTAAACAAATATTTTGCCCTGTCACGTACGCGGAAGCAGAGAAAGAGTAAAAAATCACCCATCAAGTCTCTTTAGGGATGCGATTCGTTACAAAGGTACCCATCTGAAGGTTCCTAAATAGGCAACGAATCCTTGTCATCACGTCAGGAGATAGTTTAGGAGAATGGGCGAAGGTCATCATCTGCTGTAATTGAGCAGGCGATTCACATCTGATGATGATTCGATGAATCCCTTCAAGATCCCGTACAAAGGAAATTGCCACGTCGCAAGGGGTGCGATTTAATTCCTTACATAACCGACGAAACTTTGCCAGCGGTTCCCGCGCAATTGCTAAATGGGAGGGAACCTCCTCTGGCGCCATCAGCACTAACCCCTGTAGAAAGATGCTCCGAGCATAGACATCCATCTCTGCCGCTAACTTTTTCAGCAAATCTCCCTGCAAAAAGCGATGATCCATGATATTGATAGGGATCTGAATCGCATCCAAACAACCCCACCCCAGTGCAAACTCTGCTTCCCGGCGGGTATAAACCGATACGCCAATCCTTTTAACTAACCCCTCTTGTTTAACCTGTTGCAATGCAGTAATTACACGTCCACCAAAGGAGCGAAGGTCTGAGGGATCATGGAGAAGATAGACATCGATTGCAGTCCGATGTAATCTTGCCAGGGAGGCGGTTACCGAGTCCCTGACAACTTGAAGAAGGATTGATTTATCGATGTGTCGAGCTTGTAAGGAAGGTAATTTGGATACGATTTGCGGTAAGGATTCTCCAGATGCTACTAACTCCTGATTAAACCGTCCGATCAACTCCTCGCTATCGACGTGTCCTGATGCTGTATCCAAACAATCCAACCCCAACGTACCTGCCTGACGAAGAATCTCCAGCGCGATTGTCTCCGAAGGCTTTCCAACCTGATTTAAAATACCATCATTCATCCCCAACTGAGCAGTTCCAAGTCCCCAGGACGTCCGTCTCTTCCCCATCCATGCACTTCCTTACCTCGCAAAATAACTCAACTTCTTCAATCCTCTGTTTTCCATAAGGAAGGTAATGCTCGCGGACGGGTCTTCCGCCATAGATCGCCAACGGTGAGGACGTCTCCATCGCTTTCACCTCGATTCCTCTACGTTGGGTCAATCAATTACAAGAGCCCCCCCGCATCCAACATCGCTTTTATTTCCCCTTGTGTCATCAAAGACGAATCGGAATAATAGCTAGGAAGATTTGCCTTTTGTAAGGAACCATATGCCTTGACTTGGTTTGTGTTTGGTTCATAAGGAAGCAATACATAATATCGATCATCATACTGGTAGGTACGCTCAGCTTCATAGGCAGAAATTAAAATTTCGTGCAATTTTTCACCAGGTCGAATCCCAATCTCGCAAATCGAAATGTCAGGACGCCCCATATGCTCACGAATCACCATCGCCATATCCAAGATTCGGCAAGTCTTCATCCGCATGACAAAGGTTTCTCCACCAATGGAGATCGTTGCTGCTTTAATTAATAGCCCGATCGCATCGGCAATCGACAAAAAGAAACGCGTCATTTTCTTGGAGGTAATCCGTATTTCACCATTTTCAATCTGTTTTTTAAATAAGGGAACCACACTGCCATTCGTCCCCAGCACATTTCCCCCACGGATATTGACAAAGCGTGTACTGTTCGTATCATTCGCACGGATCACCATCTTCTCTCCCAGCGCCTTCGTCATTCCATAGAAGTTAACAGGATCGACTGCCTTATCCGTTGAGACATTTACCACTTTTTTTACCCCTTGGCGAGCACTCGCCAAGATCAAATTGTATGTGCCATAGACATTGGTTTTTAAGGCTTCCTCCTGTTGAATTTCACAGATAGGGACATGCTTTAAGGCTGCCATGTGAAAGACATAATCAACTCCTCGACACGCCTCTTCTAGGGAATGATAATCACGCACATCCCCAATAACAAATTTGATCGGTGCTGATTGACCAAAATTCCAAAGTAGATTCACCTGAGACAATTCATTCCTAGCATAAATTCGAATCTCTTTCGGATGATATTTTAATAACTGAAGGGTCAACTCTTTTCCCCAGGAACCCGTACCCCCTGTGATTAGAATGGTCTGATTTTGAAACATATCCATTCTTCCTCCTTAGCTCTCACCAAGCCTTATCAACCACTGTGTTTTAGAAGTAACAGTATATTAAGGAAAGAGGAATATGGCATAGTCAGCTTCCTACTTATACAAAAATAGTGCACCAACACATATCCAAAAAGAAGGATACATGATGATACACCAACGGTATCTTTTTCATATATAGCTAGAAACCATTATCGATTTTTATGACCATGGTGATATTGTCAATATCCTCTTTGAAAACTTTATCTCTATCCAAAGGTTATAATTTAAAGGAGTGCAAGCGATGAAATTTTATCAACTAACCCAATCACAACAATCATCATAATCATGAACCCATCCAGCTACCCAGCTGGTTTTTTTGTATACAGGTATTCCTTGAAAAAGGGGTTGTACGAAATATATCGAATATATTATATTAAAAATATCGTACATATATTTGCCTGTAAAGGAGCGATTGGCTTGACGTTCATTTTTCCTCTCCAATTTTATCGATTATGGATCAGTGGGACCTTCGCCTCTCTGGGCGGGGCATTCAGTACCCTTACGAATGGTTGGGTTCTGTATCAATTGACCCATTCTACAAATGCAATGGGTACTTTATGGATGATCTATTTCCTCCCCTCTCTCCTCATTCAATTACTTGCTGGACCTTTTCTAAGCCGGTGGAGTGGCAAGTGGATCCTGGTGCTTTCCCATGTCACTCTGTGTACGACCGCCCTTTCCCCTATCGTGCTTTATCCTCTCCATCAACTGCTTCCTTGGCACCTCTATCTTCTCTCAGCCATCTCAGGGATTGTACAAGCCCTCTATGTCCCAACTACCTGCCATTGTGGACAATCATCAACTGCCCCAGGCGAATGCACGTCTGGATGGATCTCTTCGTCTGGCAACAATGACAGGGCCTACCCTCGCTGGCTGGATCCTCAATCAATGGGGGCCCCTTTTTAACTGGTCATGTGTCTGTGTAATCTTTCTTTGTAGCGTGATTTCCCTTGCTAAATTAACCGTTCCCAAGCACACCTCCCCATGGAAACAATCCTTTTCTTGGGCCCATCAGTTTCGTACGGGATTGATCGAATTTTATCAGCAAAAGGTTGTCTGGTGGCTTTCTATGTTTCTGGCTGTGGTTCAATTTGGTGTTGGTGTATTAATGGCCCTCTCCTTACCCTATGTCACTCACGAATTACAGGGGACCTCCACCACCTATGGATGGTTTATCGCTTGCTTTCCCCTTGGCTATTTTATCGGTACACATCTACTCTCCCATTTTTCAGCGGCGTCTCTTAGAGTTAAAATGCTAGGTGCCAACGTCATCGGTGGTCTTACCTTTATCGGGCTTGCGATCTCCCAACATATCCAAGTGGCTCTCGTCTTCGAACTCATTGCCGGGATCAGCGCTCCTTTTTTTCATGTTCACGCCATCACCCTCTTTCAGCGAGTGGTTCCCCAGAAAAAGCTGGCCCAACTTCTTTCACTGCGGCTTCTTCTCATCCGGTGCACCATGCCCCTTGGGACACTCCTCGGTGGATTCCTTGGTGAATACTGGGGAATTCGTCCAACCCTAAGTTTGGTAGGAATCTTGATCATGGTCGTTTCCCTATCCGGGATACTTCTCCCGTATTTTCGCTTTCTTCATGTACTTGGAGAATCTTCTACCCACCCCCTTCCAAGAAAGCCGCTTTCCAAGTAGAATTGCAAAACACAGGTTAACTCTTGATAAGGTCAAACACATTCCTCAGCCCAGAAACGCAAGCAACCCAGTAGGAATAAAAAAGCGACAACACACCCTTTTCGAACGCAAAGTCGTTCTAATGCAGGTGGTTTGTCGTTTTATATTTTCCTATCGGGTTTTCACAATCGAGTGTACCCATCATCGATACACCCACCATTATCTCATTCGTATTGCATTCACCTCGGGGATCTTACGATCACAATACAAACCACAGTCGACTCCGACTTTACCGTAAATGGTGATTAAATCACCCTTAGCTTTATCAATAATTTGACCAAAAAACCGTACGATAATCGGATTGATCCACTTTCCTTGTTGGTCCTTAGTAACCGCCAGAATCATTACGGTAGTACCCACTTCTGCCTCGTGAATTTCTTGGATTTGACCCTGATACTTCACTGCCCTACGCGTGTAAATATTTGTATAATCATTAGCATCCTTTAATAACACTTTATAATCAATCGTCTGATTTACTTTATCTAATCTCGCTAGCTCTTTTGTTGACTCTGCCTGCTCTTTTGCCGAACTCAACTTGCGAGTAATGACCACGGTCTTACTATTGGTTACTTTCCCATCCATATAAGCAGAAATCATGAATTGATATTGCGCTGAACCATACGCCATTCGCTTTGTTTTGAACGTATAAGAAAAGGTTCCATCCGATTCCACCTTTGCCTCTCCATATAATGCAGTACCGGTAACTCGCACCTCTGTACCTGGATCTACTTTACCCGTGAGTACAAATTGATCATGAGTCGTTTCAAATTGACTATTGGTAATTTCTAATTTGACCTTTTTAGGTTTTTCTACTTTAGCGGGATTCGCTCCCATCATTGCAGTTACTTTCTCTATTCCGTTTAACGTAATGATTCCATATGTCCCTAGACAGAGAAACAGAGCAACGATGGTTAACAAACTCGCACGCATACGGTTATGAATCTTTAATGTTTTCCCCCACTTCATAGGCTTGATCCACAATACCCCACCACATATCGTCATAATTAAAAAGAAGGACACCACTAATAGTAATATTATCCAGTTTTCATCCATCAAAATGGGTTCCTCCACTTGTATTATCTTTTTTACATATTGTAACATTAAAACTTGACACTCCCACGGCTGAAGCCAGTGGGATTCTTGGAAGCTCCCATCTCCTGACAGGATCCACCCCAAGCTTAGACGGTCTGCCCAACCGCAAGTATACGAAGTCCTTCTTGCAAGATGTTCTTGGATGCATTGATGTCTCGGTCTTGGTGAGAATTACACGTGGGGCATGTCCATGCTCGTAAGTTGAGGTTCTTTACTTCCTTGTTACGGTAGCCACAGGAAGAACACAACTGGCTGGAAGGGAACTGTTTCCCTACTTTCACCACGTTTCTTCCGTGCCATGCTGCCTTGTAGGTGAGCATGGCAACAAACTCTGACCAGGATGCATCGGTGATGGATTTGGCTAGTTTGTGATTCTTCACCATGTTCTTGACACCAAGGTCTTCGATGCAGATCGTTTGGTTTTCACGAATCAGCTTCGAGGACAGTTTATGGAGAAAGTCGAGACGCGCGTTCACGATCTTTTCATGAATGCGGGCAACCTTGATCCTTGCTTGGTGCCAGTTAGCACCGCCCTTGGTGCGACGGCTCATGATCCTTTGCGCGTGGGCTAGCTTCTTTTCATACTGACGGAAATAGCGGGACGGTTTGACTTTGGTTCCATCGGTCAGAATGGCAAAGTCTTTCAGCCCCAAGTCAATGCCGATGGCCTTCTCTTTGGCTACGGGAACATAGGGACTTTGGTTCACCTCACACAAGATCGATACAAAGTACTTCCCCGTCGGATTACGCCGGATGGTAGCCGAGAGAATCCGTCCTTCTACTACACGGGATTTGGCGAACCTCACCCATCCGAGTTTCGGGAGCTTCATCCGATTGGCTACCACCTCGACAGTGGGTATCCCTTTTTTCGGATGGTTGCACTGACTGGTGTAGGACTGGACACGGTTGCGTTTGCTTTTAAAGCGTGGACGATCATTTTGCTTGTTAAAGAAACGAGCGAAGGAATCCGCGAGGTGTTTCAAGGTATTCTGAAGCAAAGTCGAATCCACTTCCCGTAGCCAGTCGATCTCTTTTTTCAAAGCAGTCAGTTGGGTAGAACAGGTTCCATAGGTGAGACCTTTGCCCGTTTGATCGTAGCTTTCGTTCCATCTCGCTAGAAAATGATTAAACGTGAAGCGACTACATCCAATGGATTTATTAATGAGAATGTTTTGTTCCTTGGTTGGATACAATCGAAATTTATACGCTTTGTGCACGATTTCACCTCCCCGATACTTAATTATATACGGGGATGGTCAGACTTTCGAGAGGGGAAAAAACGCCCCTCCCTCGTCTGATGACCGAAGGAAATGCCTGTGGTACGCTTGCTTTCATTCCAACCCTGAAGGGCTGGGTTTTCCCACTCGCAATCTATAAGTAATTGCGAGGGTAGATACCCTCCAACATATTTATCGCATTAACCAGCAAGAGACCCTTTCTCCTTACTGAGAAAGGGTCTCTACTATCCAATTCAAAGAACCACGTCAGCGTAAATGGCCGTATCTCGCAGTTCTCCATTCGTTGCGCGTTCATGTTGCCGCAAAATCCCCTCCAAAGTAAACCCAGCTCTCTCGGCCACTCTTCTGCTTGCCCCATTCTCCCGGTCACAATGGATCGCCAACCGCTTCATCCCCAGTTGTTTCACACCAAAGTCACGTAGTCCTCGTACTGCCTCACTGATCAACCCCTGCCCCATATATCGCTTCCGACACCAATATCCAATTTCAGCACAGGGAACTTTCCAATCTAATCGATGTAAGCCACTACTCCCTACAAATGCTCCATTTTCCTTGATAAATAAATGAAAGCGCAAATCCCTTCGTTCAAGAAAATGAATATGCGCCTTTCTTACGTTGATCTCCACTTGTTCACAGTCTGGTTCTTCCAGTGCCCACGCCATCCAAGGAAGAAGCTCCTCCCTTGTCTCCTTCATTGCTTCATAGACAAGAATGCCATCCCCTGGAAGTGGGCAACGCAACAGTAATCGTTCCGTTTCTAAGGTATCCGGAAATTCTTTTAGTATTAATTTAGTCATTAAAATAACCCCTATAAAATTTATTTAAATGAGCACCCATCTATCGATCATGAAAATTACACCCTCTGTTGGATACTTGGTCGTGTCCGAAAAGCCATGAAGAACCAAACCATATTTGTAATCGCCAGTGCCCCACTAAGTAGCAAAACACTGTGTAGTTGTGAAAGCTCCACCATGGATAATTGGATTAGGATCATTATGGCGAAGCCAATCATCAAGGAAATTAATAAACCGATTCCGCAAAAAACTGCCATAATAAAGCGCATTCCGTCTATCCCCATTAAATAAATTACCAAAGAAACCAGATACAACGCTAATACCCCACCCAAAGTAATCCATAATCCAGCACTGTCAAATTTGTTCGCATGCGGCCCCGAGTCACTCAATGGTGACAACGACGCAGCGATTAACATTCCGCAAAAGAAACCCGCTGATACGAGCGTCATAATCATCACTCGATTTTTCCTCCTGTTTCATCAATCCCATCACTCCTCTCTATAAATATAAAAAATAAACCATAAAGTATAACTATGTTGTTAATATATTATATTTTATCTTATTAGTAAATTTTATTGTAAAAAACGCCCTGATGACAGAGAAAGCGTGGCCAATCTACACTCTCTTTAAGAACAACATCTTCAATCCATTGGGAAATACCTTCGTACAATATCCCCAGACGTATCCTGATTCGTTGCATGAATAAATCGTGAATATACTTCAACGCCATGACCTAACTCTTGATCGAAAATTTCGAAGGCATGTAAAGTCGTTACGAATCGAACTCTGACTTTTTCGCCAAAACCGTTTAAATACTCAAATTCATCATCTCTAGCATATTTACCCGCAATTTCATAAGCCTCATGTTCATCACTTGCTTTTACTAGAATAATCTTTTCTTCAAAGAGTCTCAGATCCGCTTTGTTTTTATCAATATTATTATGGCGTACACTTTCGATTTGTATTGACTCAAATAAGCAGCTTACTGAATACCAACTGATCAAAATATGATCTTTCATTTAATAAACTCCTTTAGTCGTAACGATTTAAAATGCATTATCCAAATACCATGATGAGCATGAAGTTCTTCACTTACATGACTTTAGACCCATGATCATTTATTACCTTCTTCTAGGGAAAAAAGAGAGAACTAAAGCATAAGAGCTAGGCAGCAACGTCAAGATACTTGCCAACTTCATCAGTTTTTCCTGGTAAAATAAACAGTACTCCGAGAAAATGGTTGTAAGTAATAGCATAGATAGAGCGAAACGCATCCTCATTATCCACCCTCCTTTCTTCTACAAAAGTATTTCGCTGATGGCATTCATCATTGCACGTTCCTATCCATATCGTAAATTATAGAATATATGATTGAAAGAGGAATATCATCTTGATATTTTTTGTAATTACTTAGGTGTAGCAAATAACATATAAATCAACAAAAAAAAGCACCCCTTACAGGTGCTTTTTTTACTTCATTCGTATCGCATCCACTGCTGGAATATCACGATCCCATAGTGATTCGTTAGAGTATTCGGTTCCTACTTTGCCATACACCGTGATCATATCGCCCTTTGCTTTATCAACCACTCTTCCTTCAAGTCGGACAATTACAGGATCCTTCCACTTTCCTTGTTGATCCTTTGTAACGTTCAGCAGCATCACTGTCGATCCGAACTCTTCTTCGCGAATTTCACTGATCTGACCCGTGTACTTCACGGATGCGCGTCTGTATTGATAGATGTTTTTGTTGGCGTCTTTTTTTAGTGCCTGATAATTAATGGTTTTGCTCACATTGTCTAAATGCGCTAGCGCTTTCGTCGATTCGTCTTGTTCCTTCCCTCCACTTAACTCCCTAGTAATGACAACTATCTTATTGTTCGCTTCTTTCCCTTTCTTGTTAGCTGAAATCTTAAACTTGTATTGCGCGGTGCCGTCTGCGACACGTTTGGTTTTTATCTCATACGAAAAGGTGCCATCCGATTTCACCTTGGGTTGCCCAAATACACCAAAGCCATTGATTTCAACTTCTGTACCTGAGTCTACTTTCCCCTTCAATGTGAAGTGATCGTGAGTCGTTGCAAATTGGTCATTGGTAATTTCACATTTCACCTGAGGCGATTTTTCCACTTGGGGAGTTTTATGTGCTCCCATCATAGCATCCACATAATCCACCCCATTAAGCGAAGCAATCCAATAAATACTAAGGCCAAGAAACAGTGCAACTATGGTGAAAGTAGCTGCACGTATGCGGCTATAAAGCTTCACCCTTTTACCCCACGGCATCGGTTTAATCCATAGGACTGCTCCGAATATTGCTACAACCAAGAAAAATGGTACCCCTAACAAAAGTAAGAACCGTATCACATCATCAGACACAACAATTCCTCCACCTAGTCATTTTTTAATTTACATATTATAGAAATAGAACAAAAGTTATCATAAGTATCGTTTATTTTAATGAATAGAAGTCGATTTGTCCATCATTCGGAGAAAATCTCTCCTAATGGCCTTCCATTATACCAAGAGTATTGTGAATTTTTCACACATAAAAAACCACTGCTCGTACTGTACGAGCAGTGGTTTAGCAAGAACCTTATCATCATGTGGTGCTGGTGAAGGGAATTGAACCCCCGACCCCTTCATTACGAGTGAAGTGCTCTACCCCTGAGCTACACCAGCGTGTTACAGTAAGTAATTGGTGGAGGCGAGCGGAGTTGAACCGCTGTCCGAAGATATCGCCACGTAGGTCTCTCCGAGCGCAGTCACCGTATTAAATGATTCGCTCGCTGGGCTGCCCGGTGACAGGCGTTCCATCAAGCTAGTCGCCTTGATTTCGCATTCCGGTCGACGACACTCCGGTCTGCTAGCCTGCTAAAGTTATGAGACCCGACTACACCACACAGGCGATGGGGAAGCGGATCCTAGCTAGCTTAAATTAAGCAGCTAGAGCGTAAGATTCTTGTTTGCCAGTTATTATTGGCGTTCCGCGTTTTTAACGAAGGACGCAGCCCCTCGGCTCGCTACCAAACGCTCGAACTATCCCCGTCGAATCCAAAAACGCCCCCATAGTTAAGGTGCAAATTTACACCGACAAAATTCATTATACCATGGTTCATTTTCCCTGTAAAGTAGGGAAAAACAGCCTCTTATGAGTCTTGGGCCAAGGATTAACGAGAGCGTTCTTTTAATTGACGTTGAATCTCCCGTTGAGCATCTCGCTTCGCAATCGTTTGCCGTTTATCATGCAGTTTCTTCCCTTTGGCAAGGGCTAACTGAACTTTGGCATATCCATTCCGCATATGAAGATCCAACGGGACAAGGGTAAAGCCTTTTTGCTTAATCTGCCCAATCAGCTTTGCAATCTCTGTTTTGTGCAACAATAATTTTCGTGTACGAGTCGGATCATGATTGAAGCGGTTGCCTTGTTCAAAGGGGCTGATGTGAAGGTTAAGAAGATAAACCTCCCCTTTATCCACAAGAGCATAACTGTCTTTAATATTGACACGGCCCTGACGGATGGACTTAATCTCCGTCCCAGTGAGCACGATGCCCGCTTCAAAGGAATCTTCAATATGATAATCGTGGAGCGCCTTTTTATTTCTGGCTACCACTTTCGCTCCGCCCTTCGGCATCGCGCTCACCTCCATCCGCATTTCTATGGCAAATTTACTGATACGGTATTTTTTAGTATACCAAGCCAGCTGGAGTGTCGTCAACCAGGGAAAATTTCTTTCTCCAAGACTTTCTTTCTAAAAGAAAGAGAGCCAAACTAGGCCCTCTTCAACAAATCCTTTATTTATTTCGTGGTCGCTTGGCTTTATGGTTCCCGCCTGGCTTTCCTTTGCCTTTGGCAGCTGCTCCACCCTTACGGTTTCGTCCACTCCCCTTGCTCCCAGGCTTCCGATTGCCACTTGGACTCCCACTCTTCTGCCCCTCACGTCGTCGAGGGGGACCCGATGGACGTGGTGGGCGTGGACGCGTTTTTATCGTTCCATCATCATCTTCATTCACTAATTCAAAGTCCACTTTATGTTCTTCCATATTGACACCCGTCACACGGATGGTTACTTTATCGCCAATGTTATATACTTTTCCAGTCCGTTCACCGCTCATGCGCAGAGTGACATCATCATAATTATAATAGTCGTCATTCATACAGCTGACATGGATTAAGCCTTCTACGGTATTTTCCAACTCGACAAACATTCCGAAGGAGGTCACACTGCTGATGGTTCCTTCAAAGACATCGCCCACTTTATCCGCCATGAACTCCGCCTTCTTCAGATCATCCGTATCCCGCTCTGCATCCACTGCAACCCGTTCACGATCGGAAGTGTGTTGCCCTGCTTCAGGAAGCCACGCGGTTAATTCGGCTTTCCTTTTTTCAGGAAGGCTCTTCCCGTTGTGTTCAAACACTTCACGCATGATCCGATGGATGATCAGATCCGGATAGCGGCGAATAGGGGATGTAAAGTGGGAATAGAAGGTCGCCGCGAGACCAAAATGCCCAAGACACTCCGCTGAATACTTCGCTTGTTGCATCGAGCGAAGCATCACCTTACTAATCACCTTCTCCTCTGGCTTCCCTTCCACCCGCTCTAGAATTTTTTGTAGCACTCGGGGTTTTACCTTTTGGGCACTTCCCTTGGCTGTCTGACCAAAGATCGTGATAAATTCGAAGAAAGCTTGTAATTTTTCAGGGTCCGGGTGCTCATGAATTCGGTACATGAACGGAATCTTTAATTTATAAAAGTGTTCTGCGACCGTTTCGTTCGCAGCCAACATAAATTCTTCAATCATCATCTCAGAAACCGTACGTGGCCTTTTTACGATGGCAATTGGTTTTCCCTCTTCATCCAGTTTGATCTTCGCTTCTGGAAAATCAAAATCAATCGCACCCCGGTCCACTCGTTTTTTACGGAGAATATCGGCTAGCTCCGCCATTTTTTCAAAGTGAGGGACGAGTGATTGATAACGTTCGATCAACTCTTGATCCTTCTCCACTAAAATTCGGGTTACGTCATCATAGGTCATCCGTTCATTCGTACAGATCACACTAGGGTAAATCTCATGGTGAACGACCATTCCCTCAGCATCGATCTCCATATCGCAAGTCATCGTCAGACGATCCACCTGTGGATTCAAGGAACAAATTCCATTGGAGAGACGCTGGGGTAACATCGGGATCACCCGATCCACCAAATACACACTATTACCCCGAGCATATGCCTCTTGATCCAAGGTGGATCCTTCTTTTACGTAGTAACTGACGTCAGCAATATGAACACCCAATCGGAAGTGTCCATTGGCAAGGGGCTCGATCGATACGGCATCATCAAGGTCCTTTGCATCTGCTCCATCGATGGTCACCATCACTCGATCGCGTAGGTCCCGGCGATTTTGCGATTGAATTTCCTCTTCAGAAATCTTCTCGGGAACTTGATCAGCTTCATGGATCACTTCTGCAGGAAACGCTTCAGGCAACTGGTACTTGCGGATAATCGCTAAGATATCAACGCCAGGGTCGTCCCTGTGGCCCAGCACCTCCACAATCTCCCCTTCAGCACTTTTGCTTCCCTCTGGGTAAGCTACCAACTTCACAACGACTTTATCACCGTGATCGGCATCATTTCTACCGTTCTTCGGAATGAAGATATCCGAGGATAGGCGTTTATCATCAGGGATCACAAAACCAAAATGCTTCGAATCCATGTATGTCCCAACCACTTGCAAGCGGCCACGTTTTAGAATCCGAACAACTTCCCCTTCGGGGCGCTTGCCCTCTTCTTGCCCTTGGATGCGAGCAAGTACGATATCTCCATCCATGGCCCCATTCATCTCATTCCCATGAATAAACAAATCACTGTCAAAGGGCATTTCTGCATCGGGAATGACGAAGCCAAACCCTTTTGCATTACCTTGCAAACGACCCCGTACCATATTCAACCGCTCAGGCAACCCAAAACGATCCGATCGTGTGCGAACAACACGCCCCTCTTCTTCTAAGGTTCTGAGCACGCGTTCAAAGGCCTCTTGCTCTCCAGGGATGTCCGCACCAAAGTTTTCTTGCAACTCCTTGAGGGTCATCGGTCGATAGGATTCCTGTACCATTCGTTGTATAATTTCACGTTCATCTACCACAATCATGCTCCTTTCCCAGTCAGAGAGCCTCTAATTCATTCGACTCTGTTACGCGCTTCACAAAGGCATTGATCTCCGCAAAGAGCCGCTCTCTCTCCTTGTCCACCGTTATGATATGCCCTGAGTTGGCAAACCATCGAATATCCTTCACTTCCGAACCAATTGCTTCATATATGTAAGAAGCACTTTTTGGAATTACTGTCTCATCCTTCTCCGCTTGTACAACCAGAGCCGGTACCTTAACCTCAGGCAGGCGGGGGCGAAGGTAACGAATAAACTTTCGTAGGGAAGCAACACATTTAAGGGGAGTACGGTCATAAGCAACTAAGTAATCTTCGATGTGTTGCGGTTTCCCCCCGCCTCTTTTTTGATAAGGCATGACATAATGAAACAACCCTGTAAGATGTGCGCGCTTATCCTTCAGCCAGATGGGTGCACATAATGGAACAACCCCTGCAAGCGGCTCGGTTCGAGCAAGATTCAGGGCAAGGCACCCCCCCATCGAAAGACCGACCGCAAAGATCTCCTCCACGCCACTTTCCTTGAGACGCTGGTACCCTTCTTGGACACTTCGCCACCAATCCGGCCAACCCGTGGAAATCATATCCTCTGGGCTCGTACCATGCCCGGCTAATAACGGAGCATGAACGGTATACCCTTGCTTATGAAGAAACCTTCCTAAGGGATTCAGTTCTGAAGGTGTGCCAGTAAATCCGTGAATTAACAGCATGCCAGTTTTTCCACCTTCGTAGAAAAAAGCTTCTGGCGATCGACGTTTTATTTTCATAACGTAAGCCTCCCGCTATCTTCAATCATTCTTAATGGGAAGAGAAGCGATTAATACTTGCCTTTATCAGAAGCATAGGTTGCGGGATCCGATCCCATGCCCCATTCTACGTACTATTCTGTTCCAACTCCCGCCATTTCAACCACACCAAGAACCGGACCCGCTTATGCCTTAGAGTAAGAGTATCACAGAACAAACCATCGGTGGAATGTTTTCCGACAAAAGCACGAACGAAGCAACACAAAAAAGCACCCGTATCACAACGAGTGCTTTAGCGCCCGGCAATGCCCTACTCTCCCAGGGGCTCGCGCCCCAAGTACCATCGGCGCAGGAGGGCTTAACTTCCGTGTTCGGGATGGGAACGGGTGGATCCCCTCCGCCATCATCACCAGACTATAAATAATTTATCATATTCCTTGCTGGATAGCAAGTGTTTTTAATAAAATTGTTTAACGCCAAATTTGGTTGCCAATTAACCAATTTAAAGCTTCATGCCATTGCCATGCAATTGTTGCTTCATAATTGGCTGGAAGCTCGTTTTTATCCTGCTCACCCGACCATAGTAATCGACGCAACCAATCCAATTCATCCAGTATTTCAGAGAGAGGACGTAATTTGGCTTCATTCATATATGTAGTCACTTCGGTTTCAATCTCGGGCACTACTTCTTTTACTTTGCTCCCATCACACTCGACATCAGGAAATCCAAGTCGTTCCACCTTACCTAGCGCCCAGAGAAGGACCCATAATGCTTCCATCCGCCACGACAACGGATGATCCTCCATATCCTGCAGTTTTGTCTCTTTATCTTCAGTGATTGGCGGAAGTGCCAATTGAAAGACAGGTTCTTCCTCTGGACTCAGCCGGTCCCACAATCTCTCACTTTGGATCCAACGAGCCAGGAGCTCGGGTTCATCATGAAAAATGACACCTTGCAAAGCGTACAGGATCACTACCCGAGCGGCAACATCCGCAGGGCGCCTTAGACGGACATCCTCTTCTCCTTCAATGACAGGGAGCGATGGATCCACTGGTACTCCCTGACTTTTAAGGCGTTCCTCGGAGCGAATTTTTCGATCCATGCCCATATCCACTTGTACACTCATGTTGACATCCTTTCCAACCGTTCTCATATCTATCATTTTGCACATAAGAGAAGGCTTCCGTCTATAGCTGAAAGGACCTAATTTGCTAATTTTTTGCTTAACGAAACCTAAATAGTCCCATCCAACAGAAAAGCACCCGTATGGAAACGGGTGCTTTGGTGCCCGGCAACGTCCTACTCTCCCAGGGGCTCGCGCCCCAAGTACCATTGGCGCAGGAGGGCTTAACTTCCGTGTTCGGGATGGGAACGGGTGGATCCCCTCCGCTATCGCCACCAGACAAGTACTACTATACCATCTCTTTCGCTCATTGGCAAGAGAAAAAATGATTTTCTACGTAAATAATCGATTAAAATTTCAACTACACTGAAAATCCATTTTCCTATTTGCAACAAAAAACAGCCGGGCATCTCCCTGCTGTTTTTTGACTATTCCTCATTACTTAGCCCATACGTCAGAGTAGCCTGCTAATAAGGTTAAGATTAAAAAGAGAATAGCCAGCACAACGGTCACTTTGCCTAAAAGGGCATCGATCCCTCTTGCTTTCGTCTTTCCAATCAAATGCTCCGAAGCTCCACCGATCGCACCGGAAAGACCTGCGCTCTTACCGGACTGAAGGAGAACGACGATAATCAAACCAAGACAGACGATGGCAAGCAAAACATTTACTGCAGTTACCATCTATCTACACCTCCCATTGGTGCGAAGACCTACGAAGTCACACTGATGTCAATTTACCATATCAACGGAAGGTTTTCAAGGTGGACTTGTTATGAATTCCCATTTATTTCCTCGTTGGTAATGAACACACCTTCAATAATCCCTTTCCCTCTTTTATGAAGGTGCTTGGTTCAGGTGAGATTTCCTGACAACCTTTTCTTTTTATTCTCTGGCCTGCTCCTTCACACCATAGGCCATCACGATGACTGTATAATGCTTCTCATCATGAGGGATCACTTGTTGAACAACAACCGACTCTGCTTGATAGGAATCACGAATCTCCTGAACGGCTTTCGATAGACCATTCGCCAAATGATCATCCCCAATATTCAGCTCTAGATACACCTGTCTTTCGATCATGAATCACGCCTCCTTTTTCGTTGGGTACCATGGTAACATCAATTTCATGATGATAAAAGAATGGGATCCACTTACTTTTCTTACCCACCAAAGAAAAAAATCTCCCTACACTAGTGTAGGGAGATGGATAAAGCCCTATGATTCAAAGGGTTAACCTTTTAAGTTAAATGTTTCCTTCCCAGGATAACGGCCTGCGCCGCTCAACTCTTCTTCGATCCGAAGGAGTTGGTTATACTTGGCTACCCGATCCGTGCGAGAAGGCGCACCGGTTTTAATTTGACCCGCACCTGTCGCAACGGCAATATCCGCAATCGTCGTATCTTCTGTTTCACCGGAGCGGTGGGAGATCACAACGGTGTAACCGGCACGTTGAGCCATTTCCACTGCATCAAAGGTTTCGGTCAGGGTACCAATTTGGTTTACCTTGACAAGGATGGAGTTCCCGACTCCTTTTTTAATCCCATCTGCCAGCCGCTGGGTATTGGTTACAAAGAGGTCATCCCCAACGAGTTGTACCTTATCCCCCAAGGTCTCGGTCAGCTTTTTCCAACCATCCCAGTCATCCTCTGCCAACCCATCTTCAATCGAAACAATGGGATATTTTGTGGTGAGTTCTTGATAAAAGGCAATCATTTCGTCGGAGGTTTTCGTCACCCCTTCACCTTCCAATCGATAAACACCATCTTTATATAGCTCAGTCGAAGCAACATCAAGGGCCAGCAACACTTCCTCGCCTGGCTTATACCCCGCCTTCTCAATCGCTGTCACAATGGTTGCCAACGCTTCTTCGTTCGAAGATAGGTTAGGCGCAAATCCACCTTCATCCCCAACAGAGGTCGAAAGCCCTTTATCCTTCAATACGGCTTTAAGGTTATGGAAGATCTCTGTGCCCATCCGTACACCCTCGTGGAAACTCTCAGCACCCACTGGCATCACCATAAACTCTTGAATATCCACATTGTTATCTGCATGCTCCCCACCATTGAGGATATTCATCATCGGAACAGGAAGGGTCTTTGAATTAAATCCACCCAGATACGTGTACAAAGGTACATCCAATGCCTCTGCAGCGGCACGGGCAACCGCCATGGAAACCCCTAGAATTGCGTTCGCACCAAGCTTTTCTTTGTTTGGAGTGCCATCAAGGGCGATCAATGCTTCATCGATCTCCACTTGATCAAGCGCATCCATCCCTTCTAGTTCTGGCGCAATCACTTCATTCACATTTTGCACGGCTTTGAGTACGCCTTTACCAAGAAACCGTTCACTGTCTCCATCGCGTAATTCAACCGCTTCGTGGGCACCTGTGGAAGCACCCGATGGAACAATTGCCCTCCCCATCGCACCGGTTCCAAGTACGACTTCAACTTCGACGGTAGGATTACCTCGGGAGTCCAATACTTCCCGGCCATATACTTCAATAATATCTGTCATGAGAAAATCCCCTCCTTGGGATAAATAAATCTTATTTAACGATCGAGGTACCTGTCATTTCAGGGGGTTGCTCTATATCGAGGAGTTTGAGAAGTGTGGGAGCGACATCCGCTAAGACCCCACCCTCACGTAACGAAACCTCTTTATCAGTCACAATACAGGGAACAGGAAACGTTGTATGAGAAGTTACAGGACGATCTTCATCATCGAGAACCATATCGGCATTGCCATGGTCAGCAAGAATGATTGCTCTACCGCTTTTGTCTTTTAAGGCAGACATCACTTTCCCTAAGCATTCATCCACCGCTTCAACTGCTTGAATCGTCGGCTTCAATTTTCCAGAGTGACCCACCATATCAGGGTTTGCGAAGTTCAAAATGATGGTATCAAAGGACTCTTCTTCAATCGCCTTGACCAACGCCTCTGTCACTTCATATGCACTCATTGCTGGCTTCAAATCATAAGTAGCAACATCCGGTGACTTAATTAAAATACGCTCTTCACCGGTAAATTCCTTTTCTCTGCCACCACTAAAGAAAAAGGTCACATGGGGATACTTTTCAGTTTCAGCAATGCGCAACTGTTTCAATTGATTCTTTGCAATCACTTCGCCGTAAGTATTGGTTAGGTCGGTAGGCTTAAATGCAATATGACCATCCACATCATCCGAGAATTTTGTCATACAGACAAAGTACAGATTAGTTGGCCCGTCCCCTTGACGGGTAAAGCCAGTAAAGTTTTCATCGGTGAAGGCGAGGGAGAGTTGAATCGCCCGATCCGGTCGGAAGTTGTAGAAGACCACCGCATCATCATCATCTATCGTACCAATCGGTTTCTGTTGCTCATCGACCATCACCGTTGGGATTACAAATTCATCATAAACTTCTTGAGCATAGGAGATTTCGAGTGCTTGTACGGGATGATGCGCCTTCGGCCCCTCTCCAGCCACAATGGCACGATAAGCCTTTTCTACGCGATCCCAGCGCTTATCTCGGTCCATAGCATAATACCGACCCGATAGGGTTGCAATTCGGCCGACACCCAGTTTTTTCATCTTTTCTTGGAGTTCCTCTAGATATTTCACACCGGAATCCGGGGAGACATCGCGACCATCTAAAAAAGCATGAATCACTACGTTGTCGAGGTTCTCTTTTGCGGCTAACTCCAACAATGCATAGAGGTGCTGGATGTGACTATGGACGCCTCCATCGGATAAGAGGCCCATCAGATGGAGTTTGGAACCATTTTTTTTCGCATGTTGGATCGCTGCCTGTAAGGTAGCATTAGTAAAAAAAGTTCCATCCTTCACCGCTTCGGTAATGCGCGTCAAATCCTGATACACGACACGACCTGCACCAAGGTTCAGATGGCCTACTTCAGAGTTTCCCATCTGACCCTCTGGCAAACCAACAGATCCCCCAGATGCACCAAGGGTAGTGTGGGGATAAGCCTCCCACAATTGATCAAAGTTTGGTTTTTGGGCCTGGGCAACCGCATTGCCATGGGTTTCTTCCCGAAGACCAAATCCATCCAAGATAATGAGTGCAACGGGGTTCTTTTTGCTCATTTGCTGTCACCACGCTTAGCAGCAGCATCCACTAATTGACCAAAGGAGTTCGGATCAAGACTGGCTCCACCTACAAGGGCACCATCAATATCCGGTCGCTCTAGGAAGGAATCGATATTACTTGGTTTGACACTTCCTCCATAAAGAATACGAATGTCTCTTGCCACATCATGATCCAGTTGATCCGCAACGGTTTTCCGGATAAAACGGATGACCTCATCAGCATCATCGGCTGTCGCTGATTTACCTGTACCAATCGCCCACACGGGTTCATAAGCGAGAATGACTCGAGAAGCCTCAGCAGAAGAGCGTCCATCAAGGGCTTTTGCCACCTGATCACGTACCGTTTCTTGCGTACGATCCGCTTCCTTCTCCTCTAGGGTCTCCCCAATGCAAACAATCGGGGTCAGATCGTGGTCAAGTGCGGATTTGGTTTTTTTATTTACGGTTTCATCTGTCTCAGCAAAGTAGGTCCGTCGTTCAGAATGACCGATAATTACATAGGGAACATCAATATCCTGAAGCATCGTGGGACTTACTTCACCTGTATAGGCACCCTCTTCTTCCCAATGCATGGTTTGTGCTCCAATTCCTACACCGGTCCCAGAAGTCGCTTGAGCCAAAGCGGGTAGGGCAACAAAAGAGGCGCACACTACCTGTTCAACCCCTGACACCTCACCTCGTTCACGCAGTGCATTCATAAAATCAAGGGCTTGATCCACGGTCTTATACATTTTCCAATTCCCTGCAATTACAGGAGTACGCATGCTGTTCACCGCCTTCATCCAATGTTGTCATCCTGCTACAATTGCGCACTAGCAATGTAACCTTTATTCATTAACGATCCAGTAACGCAGCTACACCCGGCAGAGTTTTTCCCTCCATCAATTCTAATGAAGCTCCACCACCGGTCGAGATATGATCCACTTGATCAGAGAGACCCGCCTTGGCAATCGCTGCCGCCGAATCTCCACCTCCAATAATACTGATAGCATCGGAGTCAGCCACTGCCCTAGCCACTGCAAAGGTGCCTTCAGCAAATCGATCGAATTCAAATACTCCGAGAGGGCCGTTCCAAATGACAAGCTTTGATTGCCGAATAATTTGAGCGTACTTTCCCCTTGAATCCGGCCCCATATCCAGTCCCTGTAAGTCTTCAGGGATTTCGTTTGCAGGGACGACTTCCGCTCGGGCTGTAGCAGAGAATTCAGCAGCAGCTACCACGTCAATTGGCAGTTGGAGATCGACGCCTTTCTCTTCTGCTTTCGCCATAAACTCCTTTGCCAATGCTACTTTATCAGGCTCCAATAAGGACTGCCCAATTTCATACCCTTTTGCTTTCAAAAAGGTATAAGCAAGTCCTCCGCCAATTAATAAATGATCCACTTTATCTAACAGGTGTTCAATGACACCAATTTTATCCTTAACTTTTGCTCCACCGATAATCGCCGTAAAAGGGCGCTTTGGAGAAGCGAGTGCTTTACCGAGGGTTTCGAGTTCCTTCTGCATAAGGAAACCCGCCACCGCCGGCAGGTAATGAGCGATACCCTCCGTGGAAGCATGAGCACGATGAGCAGCGCCAAAAGCATCATTTACATACAAATCTGCGAGGGAGGCAAATGATTGTGCGAGCCCGGCATCATTTGTTTCTTCTCCTGGATAGAAACGAACATTTTCCAAAAGGAAAATTTCCCCGTCCTTCATGCTTTGCACATGAGCAGTTACTTCATCGCCAACCGCTTCATCCGCTTTCGCTACCGTCTTGCCAAGGAGATCTGAAAGCCTTTTTGCCACAGGGTCTAGCCGTAAGGATTCAACAACTTGCCCCTTCGGACGACCTAAGTGGCTTGCCAAAATCACTTTTGCCCCTTGCTCACTTAAGTAGGAAATAGTGGGCACAGCCGCCTGGATACGATTATCATCAGTGATCTTTCCGTCTTCTAGCGGTACATTAAAATCCACGCGGCAAAACACGCGTTTACCACGGAGATCCACATCACGAATCGACTGTTTGTCCAATTTGTCGCCCTCCTTAGCATGAGAAAGAGGAGAGTAATCTCCCCTCTTTGTTACCCTCTTTATTCTAGTCTTAGAGGCCTTTCTTCGCAATGTAGATCATTAAGTCCACCATCCGGTTGGAGAAGCCCCATTCATTATCATACCAAGAAATGACCTTTACCATGTTGCCATCTTGAATCATGGTGGATAAAGCATCGACGATCGAAGAACGTGGGTCCCCATTGTAGTCTTTTGAAACGAGTGGTTCATCAGAATAACCAAGAATTCCTTTTAGATTTCCTTCGGAAGCTTGACGAAGTGCCTCATTCACTTCTTCTACTGTAACCTCTTTTTCTGTTTCGGCTACAAAGTCGACTACGGAAACATTTGGAGTGGGTACCCGCATAGAAAAACCGTTCAGTTTGCCTCCAAGCTCAGGCAACACCTTAGAGACGGCTTTAGCTGCTCCCGTACTTGTTGGAATAATGGATTCTCCAGCTGCACGAGCACGGCGTAAATCTTTATGAGGAAG
Source organism: Marininema halotolerans (assembly GCF_900116235.1). Taxonomy (GTDB): domain Bacteria; phylum Bacillota; class Bacilli; order Thermoactinomycetales; family DSM-45169; genus Marininema; species Marininema halotolerans. The sequence goes on from NZ_FPAA01000001.1 coordinate 184,225, forward strand.
ATCCAAGATTTGTTGGTCATTGGTGTAGGAATGGACCGTTGTCATCAATCCACGACGCACACCGAATTGCTCATGGAGCACTTTCGCTACAGGGGCGAGGCAGTTAGTAGTGCAGGATGCATTGGAGATAATGTGGTGAACTGCTGGATCATATTTATCTTCGTTTACCCCAACGACAACGGTAAAATCTTCGTCGTTAGCTGGTGCTGAGATAATTACTTTCTTCGCACCTGCTTGCCGATGTTTTTCTGCATCCGCCTTTTTAGTGAAGCGCCCGGTTGACTCCACAACGATCTCAACACCCATTTCACCCCAAGGAAGCTTTGCTGGATCGCGTTCAGCAATTACTACAACCTCTGTTCCATCCACCATCAGACCATTTTGAGTAACCTCTACACTGCCCTCATATTTACCATGGATTGAATCATATTTGAGTAGGTGGGCAAGGGTTTCGGCATCTGTCAAATCATTGATTGCCACTACGTCTAATTCAGGATTTTTCATAGCAACCCGAAATACCGCACGACCAATTCGTCCAAAACCATTAATTCCAATTTTCGTTGCCATCGAGCATTCCTCCGTATCTATGTTGTCAATCTTTGCAAACCAAACCTCACATGGGCAAAATCGCCCTGGCAGCACCTTCATCGGTGATGAGTGTTCCCCCTCCGACGGCAGGACAAACCGCTGCAATAGATGCAGCTTTATCCGATCCTCCAGCAACGGTAATCACATTGTCTGCTCCGGCTAAATCTTCCAACGTGAGTCCAATACTTCGCCCGTAATAGACGATCCGTCCATCGGGTGCGAAGTAATAGCCAAAGGCCTCCCCCACTGCACCCTCTTGCTGTAAATGAGCGAGCAATTGAGGCGAAGATTTCCGTCGCTCAGCCATAGCCTTAGCATCTCCGATCCCATGAACGACAATGCGGGCGGATCGAACCAGTTCGACCACTTCTTGAATATGGGGTTCCTTAATTAATGTTTCGCGTGCCTCATCAGATAGCTGATCAGGAACATGGAGAAGCTGATATTTCCCACCCGATTTCGTAGCCATTTGAGAAGCAATGGTATTTGCCTCTAACTCCACCGCTTCTCCTAGACCTCCTCGTGCAGGCACAAATGTCGTCTCTTTTAGGCTAGAGGAGGCAGTCATCATTTCTGCAACCGCAGCTAATGTCGTTCCCCCAGCAACAGCAACCACCTGATCCGGTTGAGCAATCGACTTTAAGATGCGAGCGACAGCACGCCCCATCTCTTTTTTCACCCAGTCAGATTGGTCGGAATCACCAGGAACAACAATCACCCGTTTTAAATGCAGATGGGTTGCTAAACGCTTCTCTAAATCCGTTAAACCAAATAAATCCTTCATCAGTGGTTCCATCTCAGCTACCAGGTCACTTCCAGCATCAGAAAGTTTCATACCAACAGTCTCAATACGTATAAGACCCTGCTCTCTAAGGAACTCTACTTCACTACGTAGAATGCGCTCCGTCATCCCCAGGGCCGCTGCTAAACTGCGTCGCCCTACCGGTTGCATTAAATGCAATTGACGAAGAACTTCATAGCGTTGTTTTAAAACATCTAAGAGATCAGGCAAAAGTTTCTTCTGCATCTCGATCATTGTCTTCATTTATACAGACCTCCGGGACTTTTTAAGTCCCATGTAGCGATTTATGTCCCATGCGGGCCAAAAAAATAGAACCGACACCATTTATTCTAGCTAAACCTGGTCAATTTGACAAGGTGGTTCGGCCTAAGATCGTAAAAAAACATTATACATGCTCCGTGTTAAAACGCTTGCGCTTACGCGAAGTCCCAATTCCCATCTCTTCTCGATATTTTGTTACCGTCCGTCGCGAAATTTGCACCCCTTCCCTTTCTAAGAGCTCAGCAAGTCGTTGATCTGAAAGGGGCCTCACTTTTTTTTCACTAGCAATAAATTGTCCAATTTTATCTTTTACACTTTGTGCAGAAGTATGCGTCCCTTGGTCTGTCATGACCCCAGAAGGAAAGAAATACCGAAATGGAAAAACCCCTTGCGGTGTTTGTATATATTTATGTTGAGTTGCTCGACTGACCGTTGATTCATGCATGCCCAGCAATGAAGCTACACGGTTAAGAGTAAGCGGCTTTAAATACGCTACCCCATGATGAAAAAAATCCCGTTGTTCAGCCAGAATTTTTTCCGTTACTCGATATAGGGTTTGACGGCGTTGTTCAATGTTTTTGACAAGCCACATCGCTGATTGTAACCGCTCTTTGATATATGGAATCGCTTGTTTGGCGGTTTCATCCTCCATTCGTAACATCTTGGTATAGCGACTGCTAATGGATAATCGAGGCATATCCCCTTCGTTCACAACGATCTCCCATTCTCCTTCCTTATCCATGACCGAGACATCTGGCAAGATATACTGGGGGAGCTCGTTATTAAATAACACTCCGGGTCTTGGGTTTAAACCTCGAATCACTTTAGCAGCCTCTTGGACTTCTTCCATCGTGCAATGGAGGCGGCGTGTCACTTCTGCCCAGCGCCCCTCTGAAAAGGGCAGTAAACACTTTTTGACGATGGCTAATGCAATCGCATTTGGCTCTTGTTCTCGCTGTAGCTGAATGGATAAACACTCGATGATGGATCGAGCGCCTATCCCTGCCGGTTCTAAATCATGAATAATTGCTAAATAACGTTCCCACACCTCTTCCTCCATCATAAAACGCTTACATACGAAAGAAGGGTCAATATCTAAATATCCCTTTTCATCTAGACTACCGATGATAAATTGACAAACTTTATACGCTTCATTATCGAGAGACAAGCATCGTAGTTGTTTTTCTAAACTATCCACCAGGGAATCTTTACTGGCAGTCATCCGCTCAAGGGGGGGATTGTCTTCTTGCCGTGCAATTCTCTTAGGATGTTCAGAGGAATCGAGGTAGGCTGTCCAATCAGAAAGACTTTCTTCACTCACTTGAAAGGGTTCACTATTTCCTGTTGGCGTCATACTGTCTATTTCTAATAACGGATTTTCCAAAGCTAATTCGTTAACAAACTGTGTTAACTCCCGGGCAGAAAGTTGCAATACGTGAATGGCTTGACGTAATTCCGGTGTCATCACAACTTTCATCCGTTGTTCTTGTGTAAGACTATACCCCATCGACAAAGCCATTGCGGTCACCTCCGCATGTTCCATTATATGTTTCAACCGCCGTTACTGATTCTCCACTTTCATTACATCTTGAAAAGGAAAAGGAGGTTGGAAGACACATAATCGGGGAAGAATACGTAATGTACATATGAACCACTACCTATTTTATCACATTAAAGGTCGAGATCATTTTTACAATAACTACATACTGCTTGCCGTCGCTTCTTCGTTGCCTAATCCACTGGTGAGAGAAAGAATTATCGATCATCTCTTGCCTAATCTCCTGATCTTAGCTATAATGGTGTTTGTGACTTATCCACAAATACACATTACGCGCCTATAGCTCAGGGGATAGAGCACTGGTCTCCGGAACCAGGTGCCCAGGTTCGAATCCTGGTAGGCGCACCAATTTTTTTATAGAAGACGGCAACCCTTTAGGTTGCCGTCTTCTTTTGTACAGGAAAAGCTTCGACAGATGTTGACCTTTCCTGACCTTTAAGCTATCATGGAAATACAATCCAACCTTTCCGACAGAGGAGGAACCTTGCATGAACTTAATTCCTTATGTTGTGGAACAAACAAATCGCGGTGAGCGATCCTATGATATCTACTCCCGCCTTCTTAAAGATCGTATCATTTTTTTGGGTAGTGAAATTAATGACGCAGTAGCCAACACCATCGTTGCTCAGATGCTATTTTTACAAACAGACGATCCAAATAAGGACATTCAGCTATATATCCACTCCCCAGGAGGATCCATCTCAGCAGGCTTTGCGATTTATGACACGATGCGCCATGTTAGCTGTGATATTCAAACGATCTGCGTGGGGATGGCCGCATCCATGGGTGCTTTCCTGCTTTCCTCTGGTACGCCTGGAAAACGACTGGCTCTACCCAACAGTGAAGTTATGATTCACCAACCTCTTGGAGGGGCACAAGGGCAAGCCTCCGATATTGAAATTAGCGCCAAACGCATCCTTCGTATGCGTGATAAATTAAATAAAATCCTTGCTGATCAAACCGGACAGTCCTTGAAAAAGATCCAACAAGATACGGATCGCGACTATTTCATGGAAGCTGAAGAAGCTAAAAAATACGGCCTGATCGATAAAGTGATTACCCAAGCGCCGAAGGCGTAAACATCACTCATCTTCTGTAGGGAGGGTGTGCTTATAAAAGCACACCCTCCCTACTTTTTTAAGGTGATTACCTGACTCTTATGACTACTTTAATACGATAGCGCTATAACATTATTTTACGCCTTTTATTATTGAAATCGCATTGCTTGAAATTTTAGTCTATGTTACGTTGAGATGGGATGGGATGGGCAAGGCTAAGGAGGAAAGTGAACAAAATGAGGACGGCAACACTCGCTTTAATTATGTGTTTTTTCGCATTCATAGCAGCTCCTTCTGCCTTTGCCGATAATTCCACGGAGCCCAACCAACAACCTATACAAGCTATTTATTCTCTTGAAAATGGACAACACCATGTTCAGGTCACCCTTCCTCATGCAGTTAATCCTCAAGGGAACTGGATCCTTACGTTAAATGGAAGTGATGAACAATCGTCACCGGATGCCTCTCCCCTGAGGGCTTTCACTGCCAATTACAATGATCTTGTCCCTGGTAGGACCTATCAAGTCATTGCTGTCTGGTATGGGAAAAATAACGGCCAGGCAATGGACCTGAATTCCTGTTTCCAATTCCAAGCCGAGGATCCGGCTACACACAAAGGAACTCCCACCAAATTAGTCGACTGCGGATTCAAAAACCCAACTTCTTCGGCGGATACCACAGATCAACCCCCTTCAAAATTCTCCCCGGAGAAAAAGGACCCTGGTACTACCCTCGATGCGCCTGAGAAAACCAAAGCAACTGACTCAGAAGAACAATCGAATCAGTTAGACAACCTCAACAGCGCATCAAAAGAGGGAGGAAAGCTTCCTCATACTACGGTTCCTGCACCATGGGGTTCTGCAGGAATTCAACTGATTTTGGTAGGGTGTGCCCTTATGGGTCGCCGCCAGTCTTCGACTCACCAGTAATGGACCGTACTCTAGCTCCTGGAATGAAATCGGTTATGGCGAGTGAAGGAACTTGTGATTGATCGATACATCACAACTACCTACTAAAGAGCATGCGTTATTCAACCCGATCGATATACCCAAACGCGAATTACCAAAAGCCCATCGCTCCCCTTGGACAGGCAATTAGCCTGTCCATTTTATATATCCAAGCAAAAGAGGTAGCCAATGGGCTACCTCTTTTGCTGATTTGTTCAGCCTTAATTAAAATGAATAAAGTTACTTACGGAACTAGCAGGAATCGTGCGAGAACTATAGCCATACCGGGGGTCATAATTATACTCTTCGATGGTTATGGAAGAACCATTCACTGATTTCACATAGGCTACATGACCAAAGCGACTCGCCCCATTACCCGCATTCCACTGGGCAATCGCCCCCGCTTTAGGGGTACGATTGACTGGATAACCGAGCGCGCGTGCGTTATCATCCCAGTGCTTAGCATCCCCCCAACGACCACCACGCATCATATTTGTGAAGCTCTTCCCATGTTGGTTCATCCGCCAGGCTACAAAGGAGGTACACTGCCGGTTATAAAATCCCCATGCATCGACTCCACCTGTACTTGCATATTTGAAGGGATAAAGGGAAGCATCCACCAGCGTCAAGCGTTGAAGTTCTTCTTTAATCGCATCTTCTTTATTCGATATCTTCGAAAGCTTTTTCTCGGTTTTTTTAATCTCTTTTTGAACCTGCACATAAATCTCACGAGCATCTTCTTCTTTTTTTCGCTGCTCATCGGCAAGATCTTCGTATTTTTTTGCTAATTTTTTATTTTCGTCTTCAATCCTTTGATACTGATCCATCAAACTTCGATCTCTTTCTAATATCATACGAAGGGTTTGAAAACGGGATAAAAATTCCTTTAGTGAACCGGCTTGTAACAGGGATTGCATACTCCCCATTTGACCATTTTCATAAATGATTCGAAAACGATCTTTAAAGAGCCCTTCATAATAATCGAGTTTTTTCTTATTTGCACGTTGTTGCTTTTCCACATCGGCAATCTTGCGGTTGATCTCTTTGGTCTTCTTTTCAATCTCAATGACTCTCTTTTTTGGCTCTTCAATCTTCTTGCGTAACTTATTTAGCTCACTTTGAATTTTATCCTTCTCATTACGAACATCCTCTAATTCTTTTTTCTTGCTTCCACCCGCACCAAAAACCGGGCTTGGTTGAAGAACTCCCGCTAGCAGAACAGCGGTAAGCAGGACGGTCAACCAGAAGCGTAATCCCCGTTCATGGGGTAACAAAACCATGCGTTCTCCCTCCCAGATCTCCCGCAGACTAAAAACCTCCCCCATCATTTTGAAGTAAAAGAATGTTCCCACTCTCTTATTCCTAAGCAGGGCAATTTTTGTCCACAATTGACGATAACATAAAAATCGATCCGATTGCTCCTCACAATCCGCAGACAGACTGTGTTTTATTTATGGCTAACCCATTCGAGATGGGCGAGGCAATCTCCTGCTCAAAATAATAAATTTATACCTTCTCATTCTAAGGTATGTATTGGAAATTAAACCTTTAGCCTATTGTCCGACCGACTTACTATGTGTATGATTAATAAAAAGAGACCAAGATCACCAAATATAGATAGATAAATAAGCCCCAGTCGCCTTGCGACTGGGGCTTTATAATCCGTCAAGACAGCACTCCCTCCTCAGTCATCTTTTTTAAACTCATCTTCTTTACACACACGCGAAGTATCCACTCATGAAAAATTACAACTAGAAAAAACATCACCATACCCATAAACGCCCAGACAATAAATCCATGAAAGGGACTACCTCCATCAGGATCAAGGTAGTTTAATAACTGCCACAAAACTAAACAACAAGGAAATCCAATATAAGAAAGCAGACTACTTTTGCGAATGATCCGTAGTTGCTGTTTTCGATTATTGGGGTGTTTCTTTATTATTATTTTTGCAAATAACCAGACATACAAAAGGATAATACCTATCCATTCTCCTAAAATTATAAACCATACATATATGCCAAAGAAGTCATGTAGCACAGTTAGTATTAACATCAGATTAACAAGAAAACATGCACCTAGTGCACTTAATAATAGTACCTGAGGCAAGAAATATTCCCGAATGATTTTCACCGTATTTCCTACTTTCTTCTGGATAGTCATGATGATCAGAACAGAGAAGCAGCGTCAGGGCGTTGGCAATCAAAAGAAAAACGAACACCCGATCGGGTGTTCGAAGAAATTTTCCCAAACACGTTCTCCTGAATAGAAATAACGTAAATCACGCCTAAACGTTTCATAGGAAAACCCATTGCCATGCCAAATTTCAATGTCAAAGGCTACTGCAAGAAAGAGTTCACTTGTTATATAAAAGTTGAAGATCATCAAAACCATAAAGGGACCCAACTTGGCTATAGCTAAAAATGAATGAATACTCACAATCTCCCTGTTTCATATCAACATTACTCAAGAATGTCTAGGTTAAAAAAACCTGCTCACGAACCTTTCATCGTAGCACTTGTCGAACTGAACATTACCAATAAGGCAGAAAGGGAACCGTTTGATCCATAAAATCATTGTCATTTACATAGTTCGTACTTTGTTGCCGATTACAATTGTAGTCTCCCAGGAGCGTACTACCCCCTGCGCTTTTTTGCATATTCGTTGCTGATAAATTAACGGTATTCCCCCAACTAAGGGCTCCTGCACTCGAATAGGCTTGCACTTTCATCTCGCGGATGTTGTTTAAAAATGATGACACAATACCCCCTCCTTCTTCATCTCTCCCATCTTATGCACCCATAGGTTGTCGGGTATCTGCCTAGTGCATCATTTTCATGATCACTAGCTACCCAGTAAACGGCGCAATCGCCGCGCATGCTCAGGGGTATCACTCACAATTAACCGATCTCCCAAGTGAATCACGGTATCCCCATGGGGCGTGATCACTTCATTTCCCCTTAATATACGAAGCACTAACGATTGACCCAACATATCTAGATCACGGATCCGAATAAAGTGATAGGCGCGATTGTTCATCCGGATTTCTTGCAGATGTTCCTGTGTTGTGACTAGGTCAATGAGGGACGGGTGCTCAATCATCGCCTTTACCAATGTCACATTGGAGAAAAACGCAGAGATCACCTTAATCTGACTCTGCTCTGGCAAGTTCACTTTCGTCTCGTGACGAGCAATCACTTGATTGACCCCTTGTTCTTCCGCAGCAGCAGCAATTAAAAGGTTGTCTTCATCCACTTTAGTAAATGCCACAACGATTTCTGCATCAAACACCTTTGCGTTTTTCAAGGTATCAATATCATTGCTTGGAAGCTCCACCATTTTGAAAGAACTTCCCTCCATATGTTGTAGATTGCTTTTATCTGAGCCATATAAGGTTACCGTATACCCGCCCCGTGTAAGATCCCGTGCTAACTGCATTGTGACAGGATTAAATCCGATTAAGGATGCTCGTACACAATTAACCGCCTCTTCATCAGGAACTAACCGTTGGAAAACCATTGGCGATGTTAATACTGTAATGACAGCCGCGAGAATGAGAGCGGTATTGGTTGTCGCGTTGATCATTCCCAATTGTTCCCCCACTGCGCTCGCGGCGATGACAAGACTCAAGGTGGAACCCAGTAGCACAGCGGAAGCAACTGCACGCTTCCATCCAAAAAACCGGCTAAAAATAGGGATGACCAGTGCCTTTGATAAATAGAATGCCCCTAATAACAAGGGAAGTAACAATAAGGACTGGGTATTGTTTAATAACCCCCATAGGTCTAATTTTACACCCACCATAACAAAGAAGATGGGAACCAAAAAACCATAGCCAAAGGCGTTTAGCTGGGAGATAAACCCTTTATCTGGGCTAAGCAGTGACACCAATGCACCTGCGAGAAAAGCGCCTAATATATTTTCTGCTCCAACGCTCTCAGATAAAGCAACAAAAAAGATGATCAGTGCAAAGACACCCCGTGTGCCAATGGAAATCGTTTCCCGCTGAATTTTCTTTATCATATTAGAAGGCTTAACGAAACGAATCAAAAACCAGTAAATCAAAAAGACAGCTAGAAAAAGACCACCAATGAGGAGCATACTTGTAATGCCCTCAGAGGAGCGGCGAAAAGCCACATAGATTGCCAATAATATCATCGTGACTAAATCAGCAATTACCGCAGTTAAAAGGATGGTTTGCCCTAGAGGTACATCCAATATCCCCTTATCTTTTAACACTGGCAGTGTCACACTGACTGAGATCGTGGCGATAATCAATGTCATAAAAAAGGGTGCTTTTACGATCCCTAGCATAGCGATCACCCAGGCAATCAACAGTGCCAGTACAAAGATCCCCACAAAGGTAAACACACTAATCCAAAGAGGATTCGGTTTAGAGGAATCGCAACCTTTTTTACTAGCACGAATCAGTTCAAAATCGATTTCTAACCCGGTTAAAAACATGAGATAAATAATACCTAGATTTGAGAGTAACTCCAGGGTAGGAACTTGCTCGATCAATCCAAATCCACTCTTACCTAAAATCAGTCCGATCGCAATTTCCGCTACAACAACCGGGATTGCAATCCATTGCATTCGATGTAGAACAATCGGAATAAAAAAGGCAGCCAGTACGACAATCATTAAAGAAAGCATGGAACCAATCCCTCCTTACAGATGCCCTAACCATTACTCGCTACATGTTCTTGTTAGTTTGTGCCAACGGTCCACAATCCAATCGAAGAATAATTAGCGACAGCATCGCTGATAACGATACGTATTCCCCAATCTGGAAGGGTAAAATCATAAAAAAACAGGATCCCCCAACGAGAGGATCCTGTTTTTGAATTTCGATTTAAAGATCATCCTTGCCAACAATCGTTGATAACGCTTCAATTGCTTGTTCAGCGTCCGACCCATCAGCTGAAATAGTAATTTCAGACCCATGGGATACTGCTAAGCTCATAATCCCCATAATACTTTTGGCATTCACTTTTTTATTTTCCTTACTAACAAAAATCTCGGAAGTATATTTATTTGCCTCTTGAACAAAGAGGGCAGCTGGGCGGGCATGAAGACCCGTTTTTAGATGTACTGTCACAATACGTTCTACCATCGTTTATCTCCTCCAATGATTGGCATTTAAGAACAGGTTGTTAAGTAGTCGCCGTGTCACCTAATTTTCCTGCAATTTCATCTAACTTTCGTAGCCGATGGTTCACCGCTGATTTACTCACTTTACGTGGAAGCATCTGACCCAATTCTGTCAGGGAGATTTCAGGATGTTGCAACCTCATCTCTGCCACCTCGCGTAATCGACTCGGCAATTGGTCAAGACCCATTTCGCGGTCAATTCGCCTGATATTTTCGACTTGACGCATAGCCGCCTGGATCGTTTTATTCAAATTCGCGGTTTCACAATTGACTAAACGATTGACTGAGTTCCGCATATCTTTCATGATGCGTACATCTTCAAACTGAAAGAGTGATTGATGCGCCCCAATAAGATTGAGGAATTCACCAATTTTATCTCCTTCTTTAATATAAGCAACATATCCTTTTTTTCTCTCTAACCATTTCGCGTGCATGTAATACCCATTAAGAAGATGACATAGGGCTTCACTATGATCCTGATAGGTCGAGAGGATTTCCAAATGGTAAGAAACGCTGTCCGGGTTGTTGACCGATCCCCCAGCGAGAAATGCACCACGAAGATAAGATCGCCGGCAACATTCCTCTTGAGTTAGTTCAGGGTGAATCCCTTCAAATCGTTCCAACCCTTTTCCCAGTATGCACAAATCACGCAAGATGTTTTCCGCATGGGGCGGTCCGAGTCGAAGGGCGTAGGTATTATTCTTCTTCAGACGCACTTTTTTCCTTACCAAAACCTCTGGTTGTACCGAATAAACCTCTTTGATCAGACTATACGTATGACGCGCAATCGCATTGTTTTCTGTCGTCACCTCAAGACCCATGCCTCCATGCAAAGAAATTACACCACTAATTCGCACAAGGGCTGAGAGTTCTGCCCGTTGACAACATGGTTTAGAGGCAATACGAGTCAATTCCTGTTTTACCTTGGAGGCAAAAGACATAGGACATCCCTTCCTCTTCACATCACTTCCGGATCAACCTCATGATACTACGACTTAAAAAGGAGGCATCATGGCGCAACACATCTCGCGTTTCTAATAAATTAGCCGATACCACTTCACAGCCGTGTTTCCGAATGCGATCCATATCCGGAAGTACGGGATCGGCTCCCTCCGCAGCATAGCGCTGTTGAATAGCTAATGGGGGGATCGCATCATTGGCGATCACAACGTCAAATAACTCACTGCCAACGTGTCGATAAATTGCTTCAACATGATCCGAAGCCGTATATCCATCAGTTTCCCCAGCTTGTGTCATCACATTGCAAATATAAATCTTTTTTGCTGAAGATGCTCGAATGGCATCTGCCATTCCCTTTACAAGAAGATTGGGGAGTAGACTTGTATAAAGACTTCCTGGACCGATGACGATTCCATCAGCCTCGCTAATCGCTTCCATTGCCTCATCCACAGGCTTCGCATCCTCCGGATCGATAAAAACACGTTCGATTCGACAACCGACGCGTGGAATTCTTGACTCCCCTTCTACCAGACTGCCATCACTCATCTCCGCTTTTAATGTAATGGTTTGGCCTGTAGAAGGTAGAACTCTTCCGCGAATGGCTAATACCCGACTCAATTCCTGTATTCCGTGATTAAAATCCCCTGTAATATCTTTTAATGCCGCAATGATTAAATTGCCTAAATTATGACCGGCTAACCCATCCCCATTGGAAAATCGATATTGTAGCACCTTCTCTAATAAAGGCTCAACGTCTGCTAATGCAACCAGGACATTACGAACATCCCCAGGAGGCGGCATTTGCATCTCACTGCGCAGACGCCCTGAACTTCCTCCATCATCCGCCACCGTTACAATGGCAGTAAGATCGAGGGGAAACCGCTTTAATCCACGCAAAAGGACAGATAGTCCAGTTCCTCCGCCGATGACCACAAGCCGGGGAATTTCTTTTTCTTCGGCTTCTGAATTGCTCATGATCGCCACCTACCTCTTTCACCCGGCATCCGCCTCTAATTTTTTTCAATATCTCGGTGTGCGACGCGTGTCCCTTCGGTTTCTCGAAACCATCGATTCAAATATTCCGCGACGGCTACAGAACGATGTTTCCCACCGGTACATCCAATACCTACCACTAAGCTCATCTTGCCTTCTCGTTGATAATGAGGCAAGAGAAAGGCTAACATATCCGTTAATTTTTCAAGAAATTGCTTTGTTTCCTGCCATTTCATTACATAGTCATACACATCAGTATCTTTACCTGTATTGGGCTTTAGCGAAGCTACATAATGAGGATTGGGAAGAAAACGAACATCAAAAATAAGATCCGCATCAATCGGTACACCATATTTAAATCCAAAGGATTGGAAAGTAACCGTTAACGTATTTTCTCCAGTAACCGTATAGCGAGAGATAATACGTTCCTTTAACTGCGCAGGTTTCATGGTACTTGTATCGATAATCTGATGGGCACGTCCCCTAATCTCATCCAGAAGCTCCCTTTCCAAATGAATCCCATCCATTGGTGTACCTTCTGGGGAAAGAGGGTGACGGCGACGGGTCTCCTTATAGCGTTGGACCAATACAGCATCACTCGCATCAAGATAAAGGATTTGATAATGAATTCCGTGATGTTTCTCTAATCTGTCCAAGGATTCAAATAAAGAGGAAAAGAAGTCCCTGCCACGTAAATCGATCACTAATGCCGCTCGTCGCATTCCACCTGATTGTTCAAGTAACTCCGTCAATTTACCCAACAACGCGGGGGGCAAGTTATCAATACAGAAAAAGCCAAGATCCTCCAAACTTTGCATAGCAACGGTTTTCCCTGCACCTGACATCCCTGTAATCACAACGAGGTTGGTTTCCTGTCTATTTTCTGCCACTGACGTCACCCACTTTCCATTGCAAATATTCTATTCCATTTTACCTTAAAATTTCTCCCTTTGCTGTTAATAACAGCCTCGATGACCCCTGCATCCTGGGAGTCGGATCTTCATCGCGACTGAATGTCATCATTCCTTCTCCAGTATCCCTTGTATTAAACCATTCGTCCAAGGAAGTTTCGTCAGTTTTATGACATACCCTTCATCGATGTAGAGAAAACCAGGGAGCCCTACCTCGACTCCAATTAGCACTCTCTATGGAATCCTTTGCATTCCTTGACTCTATGAGTTTCCAGGCTATCGCCATCAGTTGTGCCAGTGTTGAGAAAGAATGACCTCCTCTGGGGAATAAACGATTCGTCCGATAAATAACTCTTTCTCAAAACATGCGAGACGCGAGAGGATCTGTTGATCCATTTCCGAGGTAGGTAATGTAGATAAGGCATCGAGGGGTTGCCAGGAAAGTTGCCCCTCTGGGGAATTCTCCAATAAAGCGCCTTCATAGTGTGACGCACGAAAGTTAAACATCATCCATTCTTTCTCAATCTTTCCGTCCTGTTCAACACACATCGTAACGACTCCACTTAAGACAGGTTGAATAAGATGTAAGCCCGTCTCTTCATAAAATTCTCGACAAACCGCTTCCATAATGGTCTCTCCGGATTCCACCTTCCCCCCAGGAGCCACCCACCATCCACGACGAGGCTTTTTTAATAGTAGGAATTGATCCTGATCTTGTAGTAGACAATTAGCAATCCGTTGCATCGGGTTTCACCTCAGTGATTTCTAAGATGTCCTGTCACTTATTCTCATATCCGCTCACAAAAAATGCGGGATTCGCCATCCCTCACTTTGCTACTCCTTTATTATAACGAAATCGACTGAACCCACCAAGAACCCCTTCTCTCATCGCCTCAGTCCTACTTTCACCTAAAATAAAAAGACCCGCTACATGGTTAGCTGGTCTTTTTAGTAAACCACATCACAACTTACACACCGGATTTCGAGCGCTCATTTTCAATAAATTTTCGTTGGAAATACTCGGTTACTTTTTCCATCAATACTTTTCTCGTTAGAATTCCTTCGAAACGATTTTCTAAATCAATAATAGGAATATAGGGTCGGTCAATCAATACATCAAAGGCAAAGGAGAAGATCGAGTTCGCCAAAATGCCCGAGTGATTCTGATTCATCACGTTCTTCACCTGGGATTGTGATAATTTAGCAAACTGAAAGTCATTTCGTGTCAACATATAGTCAAGGATATTCGTCTTGCTGACGACTCCTTCTACTTTTCCCTCTCGATCAATCACTGGAACCGAAGCATATCCTTTACGCGTAAGAACAAGCAAGGCTCTCTCCAATGTCCAATCAGGTTCAACAACAACCACTTGATTGGCAGCAATAACCAATGGAGAAATTTCTTCGTCAAACAAGGAAATTTTTTGGTTACTCATGATGACCCAATCCTTTTCCTTCATATATGAATGGTAAGTCAAAGCGCACAAATATCCCTTATGAGTATCCCTTAAAAAATCCCCTCAGGAGAGGGGAGCGGCAGACATATCCTCAAAAAAACGAAGGACGTTCTCTTCCTTCTTCGCTTCTTTACTCGCTAACCGAGATATTTCAACACCATCACGAAATAAAATAAAGGTTGGAACACCTTTCACCTCATATTCCTCCGCAATGGCACGCGATTCATCGACATCCAATTCACCAAACTGAAAATGCGCTCGATAACGCTCTTCCCAGTTCGGCATGGATAATGCAATGCGTTTACAATCAAAACACCAGCTAGCACTAAATTCTACGAGCTTCATCCCTTCCGATATAAAGGATTGAAAGGTCGCTTGATCCAGTCTCTCCATCTCTCTTCCTCCTCGTCTTACGGTGAACGCCATGAGAATTGGGAGTTCCCCTTCGCGTTATAAGCCTGTTCCAACAAACGTACATGGCGACCCACAGTGGAGGAGGAAACTTCATGCTTTCGAGCAACACTTTTTTGAGTAAGGGAAAGACCATGTAATTTAGCCACCACATACTCAAGAGCTGCTGCCCAACCCTCCACTTTGCGAATTTCCGGAAGGCTGGGATGATTCTGCCGGAGGAAATCCGTCCAGATTACTTGGGCATCGTTCATATGGGCACTTTCATATTGACCCCTCATCCCAGCAAGACAGCATTCAAGAACCCGTTCCCAGTTTTCTAACCAGGAAGGCATCTCTTGGGATAAATCCCTGGGATGAATGGTTACTTCACGCCCCTCTAAAATGGCTCGAAAGGGAACCGAGGCACCAATTCGTTTTAATACATACAAAGTCATGCGTTTTAATTCGTCCTCTTCTTCCTTACGCATTAAGAAATTTTTCAGTACTTCTTCCGTTTCTTGATCACCAATCCATTCCAAAACCTGTATCACTTGTACCTTGGTATCAAAATCGCCATGATTAAGTGCCCAGAAGAAAGAGGAGCGAATCAATGGATTTTCCTTGATTTGTTCAGGAATCTGATCAACTTGCTGACCTAATTGAGAAAACTGCTCTTCAAAGGGAAGTTGATAGTGGTAGCTAACCATCGGCAGGTGCGTAGGAGGAACCCCTTGCCAACTATCAATCTGATTGAGGAAAAAGGAAGGCGCTTTTGACTGGGGATCTAACTCTTTTGCCATCCTCCAATACTTTCGTGCCTCAATATAACGCTTTGTGTTAAAGGCAGCAGCTGCTACATAATGATACAGGCTCGCTTTTAGATCTTTCTCTAATTTCAATAGCCTTCGGAAGAGTTGATACGCCACTTCATGTTCCCCAAGAATTCCCATCGTGGTTCCTAATTTATAAATATGTTCGGTTTGATAAGGTAGCCACTTTTTTAGCATTGCAACCAATTGTTCTCGCTCGTGAGTGTCACCGTTATGCTGGGCGAGAACCGCAAGGTTACATAAGGCATGCAAATTGGAAGGATCCTCTGTCAGAACCTCTCCGATCACTGATTTTGCCTTATCTAGTTCACCGGTATAATAATAGGCGAGGGCTAAATTATTCCGTGCCGCTGAAAAATCAGGGTACTCTGCCACTAACTTCTCCAAGGTATCCGTAGCTTGTAGAAAATGGCCCGATTCGAGCTGGATCCGTGCTTCTTCATGCCGACGAAGCCATTCTTTTTTAGGCTTATGTTCCGGACGTCTTGGTTGCCGCCCGAGTTCATAGGCAAGCATATCCAGCATCTCTTCCGCTTCCTGGGCAAATTCACCCCCAGGTTCTTCTTCTAAATAGTGGATAAGATGCTCCTCCGCCTTATCAAAATCATCCATGTTCGCTGCATTATTGGCCATATAAAACCAACACTCACTTAGATCAGGATCCGCATGTTCCAATATTCTACGCAAAACTTCATTTGACTCTTCAAAATAACCCATCTCAGAAAGAATCCCTGCAAGATTGCATAGATTGACTGGATTATCCGGTTCCTTTTCTACAGCAAGGCGGAAATATTTTAATGCTTTATCGTAACGATGCCGATCCAGAGAGCGTACTGCACGTTCAAAGAAGAAGCCCGCATCCAATCGTAAACGGACAACGTTATGCTCCCTAGCATAATTTTTGGCACCCACTTGAGTTTTTTTCATTGCATTCCCCACCCATCAGGGTATTGAAGCCGCTATTCGATATTGAAAAAAGTATATCACACTTCGATGATGATCACCTATTGGGCTCCGAAAATTTCGGCGATAATTGCCTGCTATTACATACCTGCACGAAATAAGGTACTAATCGAACCCCCTTCTTGAATTAACCGAATTGCTTTGGATAAGAGAGGGGCGATTGAAATGACACGAACGTTTTCCAAGGACGTTGCTAAGGAAAGCGGGATGGAATCGGTGATCAATACTTCACGAATTCCAGGGTGATTTAACTTTTTCAACGCTTCCCCTGATAAAACAGCGTGTGTGGCGCACACCCACGCTTTATGTGCTCCTTTTTCCTGCAGGCGCTCAATGACACTCACGATGGTACCCCCCGTATCGATTATATCCTCAATGATAATGGGGGTACGCCCTGCTACTTCACCAATAATATGAGTCACACTTGCCTCATTATGAACAGGACGACGTTTCATCATAATCGCAAAGGGAGTATCCAGATAGGAAGCCAACTTTTCCGCCATCTTTACGCGACCCGCGTCTGGTGAAACCACCACTGGATTATGTATCGCCTGCTGAGTGAGGTACTCTGTAATCTGATCCAAAGCAGTTAAGTGATCGACAGGGATATGAAAAAAGCCTTGAATAGCAGGTGCGTGTAAATCGAGGGTAATTACCCGATCGACTCCAACCGTATGAAGTAAGTCGGCGACTACTTTGGCTGAGATGGGTTCACGAGGAGCATCTTTTTTCTCCTGTCGTGCATAACAAAAATAGGGTAGTACAACGGTAACACTACGAGCAGAAGCCCGACGAGCCGCATCGACCATAAAAAGTGTTTCCATTAAATGATCGTTTACTGGCTGAGATAAAGACTGAACCAAATAAACATCGGCATTGCGTACACTTTCTTCATAATGGACATAAATTTCCCCACTTTTAAAACGGTCGATCCGAACTTTCCCCAAGTTCATTCCCAGTTCCCCTGCAATTTTTGTAGCCAAGCCTCGATTGGACGTTCCAGAGAAGAGCATGAATCCCTTAGAGTGCATGGGCTCCCCCTTGCTGGGCATTTTTAATAGACCTACTATTTAAAGGCCATCCCTACCCTTCCAGACAATGCGTCTGGATTCCTTTGTTTTCCTATATTGTACGAATATATGGGATGTTGCGTCAACGACCCTCACTCCTATCAACGTGGAAACATCTCATTTTGTGACGAAAAAGAAGAGTCTGATTCCGACAAGGATGATTCCTTGATTGAATCAGACTCCTTATTATTGATGATGTCGCTTTCTTAATTCCGTTAAAACCTGATCCATCGATAGACCTTGCTCACGCATCAGGACGATGAGATGAAAAAACAAATCAGAGATTTCCCATGCGAGTTCTTCGGTGGAACCGTTTTTCGCAGCAATAATCACTTCACTCGCCTCTTCTCCCACTTTCTTTAATATCTTATCGACCCCTTCATCAAAAAGATAGGTGGTATAAGAGTCCTTTGGTCTTTTTATTTCCCGCGCAGCAACTACCGATTCTAATTCCGTCAGTATTCCATAACGATCACTGAGATCCGAATCATTGGGAAAGCATGAAACTTCTCCTGTATGACACGCAGGTCCAGTAGGGAGTACACGGACTAACAATGCGTCCTGGTCACAATCCGTACAGACAGATCGAACCGACTGCGTATTTCCAGATGTCTCTCCTTTGTGCCATAATTCTTGACGAGACCGGCTCCAAAACCAGGTCTCCCTTGTTTCAAGGGTCTTTTGAATGGCTTCTTTGTTCATATAAGCAAGGGTCAGTACTTCTTTACTCGTCGCATCTTGAACGATTGCTGGAATCAACCCATTTTCATCAAAACGAAGCTGGTTCCAATCCAGAGAAAGTGGTTTTTCCTCATCTGTCGTCATCGTATGGCCACCCCCTCTTCTCTTAACGTTGCTTTTAGCTCATTCACTTTGATTTCTCCATAATGAAAAATGGAAGCAGCAAGTGCCGCTGCAGCGGAAGTCTCATGAAACACCTCTACAAAATGCTCCATTGTACCTGCTCCTCCTGAGGCAATTACAGGTACACGAACGGAGGAAGCAACCGCTTGGGTGAGTGGCAGATCAAACCCATTTTTTTGGCCATCCTGATCCATACTCGTTAAGAGTATTTCCCCAGCCCCTCGCCTTACGGCTTCCTGCGCCCAATCAACGACACGCCAGTCTGTTTTCTTTTGGCCCCCATGGGTAAAGACAAACCAGTCATCGCGATCATCCATCCAACAAGCATCGATCGCCACAACCATACACTGGCTTCCAAAACGTCGAGCCCCGTCCTCGATGAGCGATGGATCAAGAAGCGCTGCAGTGTTCACCGAAATTTTATCTGCACCCGCACGAAGTAATTGATACATGTCTTCTGTATCACGAATGCCCCCACCTACAGTAAAGGGGATACGCAGCTGACCAGCTGCTTGGCGAACCACCTCAACCATAGTGCCACGCCCCTCTTGCGATGCCGATATATCTAAAAAAACCACTTCATCGGCTCCCACTTGATCATATTGCGTAGCAAGCTCTACAGGATCACCTGCATCCCGTAAGTTGAGGAAGGAAACCCCCTTCACTACCCTGCCATCCTTTACGTCTAGACAAGGAATGATTCGTTTTTTAATCAACCCTCTTCCCCCTTCAACTTCACCAGTGCTTCTTCTAAATCAACATCGCCAGTATACAGCGCTTTTCCCACAATCACTCCGGTTACTCCTTCATGTTCATGCCGCCTTAGTTCTTCCATATCAGCAACGGAATGCACACCTCCCGATGCAATCACCGATTTTCCAGAAGCAAAGGCTACATTTCTTATGGCTGGGATGTTGGGACCATGAAGCGTTCCATCCCGGGAGATGTCTGTAAAGATAAACGTTTCTGCTCCAAAACCCACCATTTTTTTTGCGACGTCCTCGACAAGAATTCCTGTGTTTTCTTCCCATCCATGGGTAGCAACACGACCATCCCATGCATCTAATCCTAGTGCGATGCGGTCACCATATAACCCTAACGCCTCCTGCACAAAAGCCGGATGGTCAATGGCAGCTGAACCGATTACGACTCGACTCACTCCCCATTGAAGTAACTGCTCAAGCCGTTTCATATCCCGGACACCGCCACCTACTTGGATCGGTACTTGTAGCAAACGGGTTATTTCTTTGATAACAGGGAGATGAATCGGATCGCCTGAGCGAGCACCATCTAAGTCGACTACATGTAACCACTCTGCTCCTTTGGAAACCCACTTTCGGGCAACGGTAAGCGGATCTTCACTATAAACGGTCTCGGCTTCATAATCCCCTTGATACAAGCGCACACATTTACCACCACGCAAATCAATCGCTGGATAGACATCAAAGCTCATCCTACCGCAACCTCCCTCTTACAACATAGATGAGCAAAGTTCTTTAATAAATGCTCCCCTGTATCACCGCTTTTTTCAGGATGAAACTGCATCCCAAAGATTTTGTTGCGACCAACAATCGCCGTCACTTCTCCATGGTAATCGGTCACTGCTAAAATATCGTCTGGATTATCGGGAAAGACATGATAGGAGTGTACAAAGTAAACAGCCCCCTCTTCGACACTTCTCAAGAGTGGATGGGGACTATGAAATCTAAGGTCGTTCCATCCCATATGCGGAATATTAAAATCCCCAACAAATCGTTTCACGTGTCCGGGTAATAGATGAAGGCCTTGATGATAGCCATACTCTTCACTACTTGTAAAGAGGAGTTGCATACCCAGACAAATTCCTAGGAGGGGTTTGCCTTCACAAAGAGCAATATCCCGGATTACATCGATTAAATTACGACGCTTTAACTCCAGCATCGCATCACCAAAGGTTCCAACCCCTGGCAAAATCACACCCGAAGCGGATCGAATGGTTTCTTCATCCGAAGAGATGCAGTACTCATAATCCATACGCTCTAATGCCTGGCTCACACTGTATAAATTGCCCATGCCATAATCAATAATTGCAATCATGTTTATAACACTCCCTTGGAGGATGGAACAGATTTCACCCGAGGATCCACTTGAGTCGCCATATCCAGCGCTCGCCCCAAGGCTTTAAAAAGAGATTCAATCATATGGTGAGTATTCCGTCCATAGTGAAGAATTACATGAAGATTCATCCTTGCTTCCAAGGCCAGTTTCCAAAAAAATTCATGGACCAATTCCGTATCAAAATTGCCTACTTTCCCTTGGGGAAAATCCGCTCGAAATTCAAGATGGGGGCGATTGGAAAGATCAATAATCACTTGACCCAAAGACTCATCCATGGGAACGGAGGCATTCCCATAGCGACGGATTCCTTTTTTATCACCGATTGCTTCACGAATCGTCTCTCCAAGACAAATCGCAATATCTTCCACCGTATGATGATCGTCAACCTCATGATCTCCCTGGGCAACCACCTTTAGATCAAACAATCCATGCTTTGCAAATAAATCAAGCATATGCTCTAAGAAAGGTACCCCGGTGGAGAGCTCCGTTTCCCCCTGTCCATCTAGCTGGATGTTTAACTGGATGTTCGTCTCTTTTGTTGTCCGTTGGATGCTCCCGCTTCGGTGATTCATCGCTACCTACTCCTCCTTTTCAATTCGTGCTCGAATCGAAGCCGCGTGCCCAGTAAGCCCCTCTGCCTCTGCAATGGCGATCACAGCAGGACCATCTCGAAGTAACGCCTTTTGACTATACGATATTAAACTCGTCTTTTTGCTAAAATCCTCCACTGAGAGTGGTGAGAAAAAACGTGCCGTTCCATTGGTTGGAAGAACATGATTGGGACCTGCTAAATAATCCCCAACGGCTTCGGGACTCCACTGTCCGAGGAAAAGCGCTCCCGCATTTTTAATCGCTCCTACCCACCGCCATGGATCTTCCACCATCAATTCCAAATGTTCGGGGGCTAAGCGGTTGGCCAGCTCCATCGCCTCATTAAGGTCCTGTGTGATACAAAGCGCTCCATGATTGATTAGGGATGTTGTCGCAATCTTCCTTCGTGGTAATCCCTCGCACTGTTCTAGAAGCTCATTGGTCACCTTCTCTGCGAGGAAAGTCGAGGGGGTAAGCAAAACCGCTGAGGCCATTGGATCGTGCTCCGCCTGTGAAATCAAATCCGCTGCGATGTACCTGGCATTCGCGTGCTCATCAGCGATTACCACGATTTCACTCGGCCCTGCAATGGAGTCAATATCCACCTGCCCATATACCAACCGCTTTGCATGGGCAACATAGGCGTTTCCCGGTCCCACAATTTTATCGACAGAGCTGATGCTCTCGGTCCCATACGCCAACGCGGCAATTGCTTGGGCTCCGCCAATCTTATAGATCCGGGTCACTCCTGCTTCTCGCGCTGCAACCAAGGTAGGAGAGGGCACTTCGCCATTCGAATCTGGCGGCGTTACCATGATCACTTCTTCTACTCCCGCCACCGCTGCCGGAATGGCCGTCATTAGCACGGTAGAAGGGTATGCAGCGCGACCTCCGGGTACATAAAGCCCCACTTTTTGCAAAGGTCGTATCAGTTGACCCAACACGGTGCCGTCTTCTTCCGTATCCATCCATGAGTTCTGTTTTTGCCGCTCATGGTATTTCCTGATCCGCTTCGCCGCAAGCGTGAGGGCATCCCTCACTTCAGAAGAAACCTTGGACACTGCCGCTTCGATTTCGACATCCGTGACTTCAAATGTAGACAACTCCACGCCATCAAACTGTGCAGTCAATTCACGGACAGCCTTATCCCCTTCCCTTCTGATGCGAGAAAGGATTTCTTTTACCGCGCCATCTTCCTTCGAGGAGACGCTGATCTCTTCACGACGCGTTATCAATTCATCCGGCTTCACTATGGCGATCATCTAAGCGCTCCTTCCTGTGCCACCACACGCGTTAATCCTGCCACAATCCCACTAATCCGACCCTTTTTTAACCGATAGCTTGCACGGTTCGCAATTAAGCGTGAAGTAATCTTTGTTATTTCTTCTAATTCGATCAGGCCATTTTCCTGTAATGTACGACCACTGGACACAATATCGACAATTCGATCCGCTAACCCAATCATCGGCGCTAACTCTACTGAACCATTTAAGTGAATCACCTGCACCTGTTCCCCTTGCTGTTTAAACCATTGGCTGGCGATATGGGGATATTTGCTCGCTACTTTCAGGTTTGCATGGGGTGTCCAATCAGGCATCCCTGCCACTGAAATGCGACATGGACTGATCATCAAATCAAGCAGTTCATGTACATCCCTTTCCTCTTCCAATAACACATCTTTTCCGACTACACCTAAATCCGCTACACCATGCTCAACATAGGTAGGGACATCCATCGGCTTAACCATTAAAAAGGAGAGTTGTTCATCGGGTACCTCGATGGTCAACTTTCGTGAGTCCTCAGTCCATTCCCCAGGCACCTTTAATCCTGCCTTTTTTAAAAGTTCCAAGGCTTCTCCAAATATACGCCCCTTAGGCATCGCCAGCGTTAAAGGAGTTTGTCTAATCATCCAAGCCCTCCTCCTTAACACGTACCACACGGTCAAATTCTTGATCAGGCACTTGGTCTTCTTCTTGATAAAGCACAACTGCCTTCCCTTTTGTTCGCAAATAATTCGCCTGTTGAAAAGCTTTCCGACGGGATCGAACGGAATAAACCAGTGCGATCCGCTCAATTTTCCTCGGACCTCCTGGGCTTGCCATAATGAGTCGATCCGTTTTTAATGCAAATCCTCGAGCAGGATGATCTCGCCCAAAACGTGCTAATAAATGATCATAACGTCCTCCTGAAAGAAGATAGTAGCCCGCTGCTCCATATCCCTCAAAGTAAATGCCCGTATAGTAATCCAAACTTCCCACTAGCGACAAATCAAACATGACATGCTCGGCAACGCCCCAGTCCTGCAACACAGACCAAATTCTGCGTAAATGATTGACCCCTGCTAACGCCCGTTCGCAATGCGTATGCTCCTCAAATAATGTAAAGACTTCTTCATCACCGCAAAATCGGAGAAGTTGCAAAAGTTTCTCCTGCTTGGAAGAAACGATATCCAATTCACTTACTTGCTTTTGATAGGCGACAACATCGCGGGAACCAAGACTTTGTTTTAACACTTCAACGTTTTGGCTCGAACCCGTCTGCTCCAGGAGAAGTGCATCCAATAAATCGATGTGTCCAACAACCAATTGCAGAGGGGCAATACCCAACTCTTTCAATGTTTCCACCGCTAAGGCAATCACCTCAGCATCTGCCTCCGGGGATGCATCCCCAACAAGTTCAACCCCGGATTGGTGAAACTCAGCAAAGCGACCCGCCTCCCGCTCCTGAGCGCGAAAGACATTGCCATGATAATGAAGCCGCATGGGAATTGGTTCTTCACCTAATAAAGAAGATACCACTCGTGCAATCGGTGCCGTCTGATCAGGACGAAGCACTAGCGTTTGCCCTTGTTTATCCAGCAACTTAAAAAGTTTATGTTCTGCTATTGCACTTGCATCACCGACTGTCTCAAAAAATTCCAATGTAGGTGTCACAACTTCTCGATACCCCCACCGCCGAAAACATTCTTCTACCCGGGCCTCTACCCAACGTTTTTTAGCCGTGATATCGGGTGGAAGATCACGGACGCCTGTCGGTTTTTCAAAGGTACGTAGTTTTGACATCCGTTTTCACTCCTTCATCTGATACTTTAGTTCGCTAATGAAATGAAGCATCAGCTTTTTTCCTAGTAGTGTAACACCCATAATTGTAAATCGTCAATCACTTCCCTGCTGGATCAACCAATGAGCTACCTTCTTTAACACCTGACCACGATAGGAGTAAGCTTCACGCTCTTCCATGCTCATCTCTCCAAAGGTACGATGTTCACCTTCGGGTACAAAAATACGGTTAAAAGGAAAACCAGGTTCTTCTGGCGTATGATGAGGAACATGCTCTAATATCTCACCTGGCGTTTTTGCCGAAAAAACCACGGTCTCCCCATCCCATAACACACCCATCGCCCCTTCAAACCAAGCTTGCCGACTCTCTCCTTCTAATAGTTTTAGCATGCCCTTATAGCCAATGCGATTAAATATCCGTTTTGTTAAAATCCCAGGAAAAAAGGGATACGCTGCAAAAAATATGCCCGCATCATCCACCATCGCTCGTTCATAGCCACGTTCACGAACCTGCTTTAACTTCTCCCACGCAACAGACTCAATGCTCCCTGTATCGGGTTCGACTAAGGGTACAGGAAGTGAAGTGACCTGGATCCCATGGGGGCTTAGCACACGCTTTGCTTCTTTTAATTTATCTTCATTCATTGTTGCAAAAGGTAGGATCACGTGTTTCCCTCCGTTTCTCTCGTCTCATACTCATGCGAGTGGTTTATGGTATATTCAGCTATATCCCCTTGATAATGTGATTGCCATCAAGCCCATCAAATCCCCATTAAACACAATAAGTTAATGGAGTCCATCGTCATTCAAATAGTATAGACCGATATCGCAGTCATACACCATAGCAGAAGCACACCCTAAATGACAGCTCTCCTCTCTATCATCAACAAAATCAAAGGAATCCATGGTACGCAGTGATAACCACCCTGTCGCCAGATAAGAAAAAATAACTTGAGTTGCTATCCAGCAACTCAAGTTATTTTTATAGACAAGGCATATCCATATAGGACACAGCTTCATCTTCCATATCAATACCCTAGCAGACAACATTCAATATTTATATTGTTATAAAATGTTAAAAAGAAAAAGAAAAAACAATATGAATCCAAATAGAACAACAAAAATATTTCCCAAAATACAAAATAAACTAAACCCAAAATCCTTCTTTATTCTAAATACCCCAATCAAAGCACCGATAGGATTTATTATCCAAGTGAGAACCCAAAGAGGAAAACTCAAAGCCAAAGGGGAATCTGGATCACTAAATTGCGGAATAAATATATATATCAACCACAACAATATACCAATAATCATTAACACAAAAGATAATAATGATAATTTATTGAGTGTTAACTTTCTATTACCCATCTTTTTCTCCTCACCAACATAGTTACTAATACAGAATTAGTTAACTGTAGTAATATGAAGCAGTCCTTCCTTATCTACCATCCTACTTTCCATATCTCCAGTTGTCGGATTTAGCTTGTGAATCCTTCCATTGAGATCAGTAATTAGCACCTCATCCCCATATCGAACAATATCAAAAACATCTCCAATGTCATTGTTTTCGATTTTTCGTATTTTCTTTGTTTCTAGATTTACAATAGATATATGGTTGTTCCCCTTTATTTCTGTTCCATTTTCATCATAATGAATAATCACAGCATATTTCCCAACTATTTCACCATCCCAAACATATGGCGCTAGATCTGCAATCAGTTTGGTCTTTCCACTTTTCATATCTATGTTAGTCAATTGGTTTATCGTTCCAAAATCCCAATGGGTATACAGCCCAAATGGATGACCTTGTTCATCTAAAATGACATGAGGTGCCCATGCTTCAAAGTGTTTAAAGATAGGCCTAGAATGAACTTTTTTTAAGTCCACTTCATATATGTTGGAACTTTTTTTATCATATATATCACCATAAGTGGTTATATATGCTTTGTTTTTATAAGTAATTATATTTCTAAAATCACCATATATTCTCTCTGTATAAACCGATTTCTTCTTCTTTAAATCGAAAATACTCCATTTCCCTTGAATCGCGCCCTTTGAGTCAGCATAAATTTCATCATTGCTCATCACAATATATCTCCCGCTTGAATCAGCAAAACTTGAAGGTGGAGTACCATACTTAAATACCCCATTTTTATTCAATTGAATAATCTGATTATCGGGTAATGAGGTAATCATAATGCTACCCTTTCCAGCATTATACATTATACTAGAAAAATAGGATCTTCTTTGTTTATAAATACTCGTCACCTTTTTAAAATTTGAGCTCAATTTAAAAATCTCATGCCCATTGGAAACTATTATATCATTTTTATGCCATCTATAGCTTTTTTCAAATATACTTTGACAACCCGAAAGAATCATTGAAATAGACAATAGTAAAACTATTATTAATTTTCTCACCGTTGAACTCCTTTGTACATATAATCTAAACAGCAAATTCCACCAAATAGGAATTTGCTGTTTCTATTCTACTAGAATGATGTGAACACTTTAGTATTATTGTCATTATAGATATCATCAACCGTTACGTATCTTCCACCATCTTTGTCAATATCAGTTCCCTGTCCTTTATAACCAGCCCAAGCTAGCTTAGAACAATACCAGCTATATGAGACTGTTTTAGCACTTAGGCGATAGGGCTCACCCAGTTGTGCTATCATATATTTCACTGCTTTTTTTGTTTTATGAGCACTCATTGAATTGACGGATACACCTTTAATTTTTGAATAACTTTTATTCCATTGTGTTTGAGTCTCCCATTGTACTTTTAGCCCATTAGATATATTTGCAGTAATTAATTTTTTATTACTAGTACTCCACACACCACAGTGGCGATAATAACCCCAAGGGAGACTTGATGCACCTCTAGCAACTGCAATATCACCATTTATAAACTTATTCCACTTCGCTTTACCACTACTTCGATCTGGAATACTCTCAGAAGCTGCTGTTTTCCCAAGAGGATCACTATCGGGATGTAATTCGGCTTCTTCCATCATCTGGTTCAGTTCTTGATCATTAGTAGGGAGGGATCTAGGATCGGTCGGCACTTTTTCCTTCTCTATATAATCTGCATCGCTTCTTTCTGCCTTCTCAGCTTCCAATTGATCCATTTCTTCTGGACTAATCGGATTTTCATCTAAAATGGCTTGCATTTCTTTATCGTATTCCTCTTGAAATTTATCTAGCTCTTGTTCTGTGGGGCCATTATCTTTACTAATAGGAGTTTCATCTTCCCTGGGAGGCGGAAAATTGATTGAATTTTCAGCATTAGCGCTATATGGTACGAACGTTGATAGAATAAAAGCAAAGGACAGTGTTAGTATGAAGTTTTTTTTCATTATAATCCCCTTTAATAAATAGCATATAACAGTATTGTATTTTGCGCACATATACAAACTGTATATCCATCATTACCATGTTTTACCTTAACGTTAGGGCAAATATAATTATATATCCACAATAAAATAAAGTCAATTAATAAATTAATTTAAATTATATATGCATTAAATAGATTATATCATAATAAATAAATATATAAATAATGTAAATATTTTTAGCATTAATGAAAATTAAGTTTATATTAACCCCTTGGTATAAAGTATTAATTATACTCATTTAAAATAAAATCATACTCTGTTATGTGCTTTTGTTTATTTTTTCGTATAGCTCTTTTTCACTACAATTGCCGAGGTGAGTTTAAGCCGTGTCAAAATCTACACCTCCTAAATCCGAGGGAAAGGCATAGGAGATGATGATTCTTAATTTTATGATGTGTACTCATTGGATTTTTAGCTTAATAAACATTAGCGATTAATGAAATGAGTAGGCCAATCAATGAACAAAATCAGCACACCTATAAACGGGTCCCTTGAGATCACACAAATGGGAAGGCTCGTACATGCATGTACGAGCCTTTCTTATGGTAGTATAGTCTCAAACAAGACAATTTTTGTCCCGCAAAGTACAGATTCCTATACATGCACGGTTGGGACATTCAACAGGGGATGCTGATTTACCAAATAGTAAGGTTGATGCAAGGCGTTAACTAGTTGCTATCGGAGTTTCATATCCGCTCGTTAAATCCTCCACATCCTTAATAAAATTGTGGTATTCTACGAAGAAGAATGCTTATATGGGAAAGGATATATCCATGATCTACCCCTTTGTAAAAAACATGCTATTTAAAATGGACCCTGAACAAGCCCATGAATGGACGGTTAAAAACCTCTTACGAGCTCAACGTATTCCAGGTGTGCTCACCACACTGGAACAAAAAATGGTCCTGCGCGACCCTCGACTCACCGTTAAACTGGGGGGACTCACTTTTTATAATCCTGTTGGCTTGGCGGCAGGGTTTGATAAGCATGCTCAAGTTTACCCTGCTCTTGCCGCACTTGGTTTTGGCTTTGTCGAAGTGGGCACGCTCACTCCCCTTGCACAAAATGGAAATCCAAAACCTCGCCTCTTTCGTCTTCCTGAGGATGAGGGCATTATTAATCGTATGGGTTTTAATAATGGTGGCATCGAAGAAGCCGCGCGCCATTTCACAGAACTCCCTCGGCCGGCGATCCCCATTGGAATTAATCTTGGGAAAAACAAAGTGACTGCCCAGGAACAAGCCGCCTCCGATTATCAAAAGGGGTTGTGTACCCTCTATCGGCAAGGGGATTATTTTGTTATTAACATCAGCTCCCCCAATACACCCAACCTACGCGATCTCCAAGAAGGGGAATCCCTCCAAAAATTGCTTACCGCCGTGATGGAGAAACGAAAACACCTCCAGGAACAGACAGGAGAGATTCGGCCGATTTTCTTAAAGGTGGCCCCAGACCTCACCAACGATCAATTGCGTGAAGTGGTACTCGTCGCGATGGATCAAGAAATTGATGGGATCATCGCCACAAATACCACCCTTTCCAGAGAAGGTCTTACCAGCACGCATCAATCAGAAACAGGGGGTCTTTCAGGGCGTCCCCTTGCTCAAAAATCGACAGAAATGATACGTGATATCCGTCGGATTAGCGAAGCTCGCCTTCCCATTATCGGAGTAGGGGGCGTCTTTGATGGCAAGGATGCCTATGAAAAAATTCGCGCTGGCGCTTCTCTCGTCCAAATCTACACAGCGATGATCTATCATGGACCATCCATTGTGCGGGATATTAATCGCGAATTACTTCAGTGTTTGGAACAAGATGGCCTTTCCTCCATTACAGAAGCCATCGGTTTAGATGACTAACCATCGGATACTAGAAAATACAAAACACAACCCGCTTATTCCCTAAGTAATGAAGAGCGGATTGTGTTTTTTGACTCTTTCAGCGCACCGGTTAATACTTCTTAGCCATCCCAATCGATGGGGCTGTATCTCGAAAGCCAAATTTACGATATAACGATTGACCGGGTAAATCGCCAATCAAACTAACATAGGCACTCTTGGGAGCATGTTGATCCAAATATGCCATCACTTCAGACATGAGAGCATACCCAATACCCCTTCCTTGACAATCGGGATTGACCGCGACATCCACCACTTCAAAATTGAGACCCCCATCTCCAACAATGCGTGCCATCCCTATCAACTGATCATCTGAATAGGCACAAACAGCGAATAAGCTATTTACCAATCCAATCTCTGCTGCCTCTGCCTCCTTTTCACTAAGTCCAGCAATTTTGCGAAGATGAAGATACCCTTCTACTGGAGGCACTTCTTGTCGTATCTCCCATGTGCCCAATTCATCACACCCTTTTCAATCCCGTTAATTTTACGCAATCCATTCACCTTCGCCATCACAAAAAACCGTGGAACCTAACAAAGGAAGCACGGTCTTTGTGATGAAACTTCAGCAATATCCAATTAAGCAGAAGTACCATTCGTAGCGTAAATTAGCCATGGGAACGGGATCCATTCACCTGATCTACTGAACTTTCTTCAGCCTCGATCCCAAGGATCGGTAGTAGTTCAGCCATGGTATCAATCAGATGGTCAGGATGATAAGGGAGTAAAGATTCCTTCCCATGATGAGTCCAAGCCACACCCACGGAAACGGTTCCTGCACGCTGTGCTGCCAAAAGATCAAAGCGACTATCGCCAACCATCAGGGCACGTTCAGGTGCAACTCCCAAGTGCTTCAGAGCCAGCTGAATCGGGGCTGGATGGGGTTTCGCTTCTTCCGCTTCGCCAAGACAGACCACGACTTCCATAAAGGGAGTTAATCCACAAAGAGACAGTCCCATCTCCACAGTTCTCCGGTATTTATTTGTGACCACCCCAAGGCGAATCCCTTTTTGATGCAAAAGACGAAGGGTATCCAATACCCCTGGAAAGGCAAGAACCATCTCATCATGGTGGGCAATATTATGCTGACGATAGGTTGCCACCATCTCTTCAGCCTGTTCTTCTCCACCAAAACGGGCCATCTGTTCCAGCAAAGGTTCACCAAGGCAAGCTAAAATTTCGTCTTCTCCATATTCTCCTGGACAATAATGATCCAAGGTATGACGAAAGGATGAGAGGATGAGTGGGGTTGTATTTAACAACGTACCATCCAGATCAAAAAGAACTGCATCATATCCCAACAAAGTCACCCCATTGCCTTCTCTTCCGACATCAAGTAACGTTCACGAGCCACTCCACGCACCCGGCGCACAATGATAAAGACGAAACCAAGAACCACTAATCCAATACTCATCAATTGGGCAATCCGAATATTTCCATTTGCCATCATCCCTGGTTCAAAAAGAACCTTCATCGGCGACCACAAGCCATTTAATAAAGAAGCCAACCAATCCGGTCCATCAAAGGTCAAGCTATCCGTGCGCAACCCTTCAACAAAAAACCGGCCCAAAGAGTACCACATTAAGTAGCCAAAAAATATTTCACCACGTCGCGGGTTTAATCTTCGCAAGCCAAGCAACAATACGAAGCCCATTATATTCCATAGGGATTCATAAAGAAATGTCGGATGATAATAGGTTTCATGAATGTTCATCTGCTGAATCAACCAATTTGGCAAATGGAGGTTTTCCAAAAATGTACGGCTAACTTCTCCACCATGCGCCTCTTGATTCATAAAGTTTCCCCAACGACCAATGGCTTGTCCTAAAATGATACTGGGCGCAACGATATCCGCTAGTTGAAAGAACTGAATTCCTTTTTTTCGTACAAAAAACGCACCCGAAATAATAGCCCCGATCAACCCACCATGAATCGCCAAGCCACCCTTCCAAACCGCGATGATATCCGCTGGGTTTTGAACATAATAGTTCCACTCAAACAACACATAGTAGAGCCGAGCCCCTACAATCGCTGCTGGAATGATCCAAATCATCATATCTAGAAACAAATCATCTTCTAATCCGTGCCGTCGCCCTTCCCGCATGGCAATCCACAACCCTAATAAGGCAGCAGAACCCATAATAATGCCATACCAGTGAACCTGAATCGGTCCTAGGGAAATAGCCACAGGATCAATCGCCTGAGCTAAATGCATAGTTGGTGTTATCCTCCTTTTCATCCACCCGTTCTTAAAGCACTTCTTTCCCTATTTTAACCTACTTCGCTGCTGATTGAAACGCACTGCCTTGCCTTAGTCTCCACCCCCTCCGCCACCACAACTGCTTCCACAACTGCTTCCACAACTACTACTTCCACAACTACTACTACTTCCACAGCCACTACTTCCGCAGTTCGAACAACCCCCCGGACAATCTCCCCCAAAGTCTCCACTGAAGGAAGACCCACAGGCAGAGCCCGTTCCATAAGAGTAAAAGGTATTTTTTACACGAGAGTAGGAAAATAGCTTCATCCACTCCGAATGAAAATCATCCCTTTGATATAAAGAGAGGAACAACACACCCCCTAATGCATTAAAACTATCGCTTTTAATGGATTGCATAGGAAGAAATCGAGAGTTAAACTTTTGGGTGCTTGTATCATTCACATCAACTTTCATACGAACATGCTTTAGATAGCGCTTAGCGATCTTGATCATCCATAGAGCAAGCCGATGTCGAGTAGGACAATGCTTTACCTCAGGCAGAAACAAACGATCAATTAAGTGTTCCGCCTCTTCCCTTTCTATGGATGCTAACAACGTCGCAGGGATAGGATGGGTGAAGAAGCTCCCCCAACATAGGCGGCTTAATTCATCCGGATCAAATAATAACGTATAACAAAAATCAAACCACCCGCGACTCTGGGTAGCATCCTCCTCTTTCTCCCTGTCATCATTGGGCTCATGATGAAGAAAGGTCCCGATAAACGAATATGAAAATCGCTTGTAATCCTTCGTAAACATCATCATCTCATGCCAAATATCATCGACAACCATACTATGCATCGGAACTGACCGAAACAAAGAAGTGAGTACAAAAAAACGTTTCATCTCACGCCATTGATTCTTCCAATCATGCTCCGCCAATTGGTATTCCTTCATCACTCGCTCTTTCACGCGAACCATGTACTCTTCCCCTAATGAAGCATACAAATCCTTATAAAGTTGTTCTAAATCACCGGAAAATTGGGACTTCCTATATTCTTGAAACCGTTGCTCTCCTGACCAATCCTTATCCTCAATTACCCATCGAGGAGATGTTCCCATTCGTTGATAGGTAAAAATCGATAACAATAGTGCTCGTCCCTCACTGATCACCTCTGAACGAAAGTGATCATTCAAGATATCGCGGACGCGAAAAGAGACACCCATCGATGCAATCCACGAACTTAATAGCACCCACTCACCTAACGCATGCGCGAAAAGAAAAAGACTCGACCCCCATGATATGAACGAACTAAATATGAGTAGGTTCCACGAAAGTTTTTGTTTGGAGCGCATCCGATTTAATCTGGCACGTTGAATCATGTACCAAATCGGAATCAACAATCCCCAACTACCGAAAACCATAATAAACATAATAATTCCCGGAATCTTGTGTAACCTTCGTTGATCAATTTTTTCTTCCTGACTTTGGAACGGGGGCACTGTTGCCTCCGAAACATCTAACATCATTCATCACTCCTTCCAATTCATCATTGTGAACGTGTCATTAAGCACCTATAATATATGCTTTTTTATTTTAACAAAAAACACATTTATATTCCCTCCAATATTATATCTTTGCCTGTCATGGATAGAGCGCTATACAACACAAAAAAGAGCGAGGGGACTCTCGCTCCTAACGCTCTTCATTGACGATGTTCCATATTCAACATTTAATCCAAATCATCCGGGTCTGCTAAACTTTGATTTAGCTTTTGTGCAAAGGATTGTGCCGCATGATAACCCATTCGTTTTAAACGAAAATTCATTGCTGCAACTTCAATAATAACAGCTAGATTTCGCCCTGGTCGAACAGGCACCGTCAGTAGAGGGATATCGGTATCAATGATTTTCATCTTGTCTTCATCCAGTCCCAGGCGATCATACTGCCGATCCTCTTGCCACGCCTCTAGATGACAAACCATGGAAAGCTTTTTGTACTGTCGTACGGCTCCCGCTCCAAAAAGGGTCATCACATTAATGATTCCAAGCCCCCTGATTTCAAGGAGGTATCGAATCAATTCAGGGGCATGACCGACAAGTGACCCTTCCTCTGATTGATGAATTTCCACAGCATCATCCGCGACCAGTCGATGACCGAGCTTTACGAGTTCAAGCGCTGTCTCACTTTTCCCAATCCCACTCGAACCCGTAATTAATACACCCACTCCGTAAATATCGAGAAGGACACCATGCATGGTCGTCGCTGGAGCCAACCTTTTCTCCAAATAATTGGTTACTTTCGAAGTAAATCGAGTCGTTGCACTCCCCGTTCGCAAGACAGGGATTCCCTTTTCTTCCGCCGCTTTCAAAAGCTCCTCAGGAGGTTCCTGTCCCCGTGTGATACAAAAGCAGGGTGTCTCTTCTGAGCAGAGTTGTTCAAGGCGTTCTCTTCGTAAGTTTCGAGGCAAACCCGAAATAAAGGTTAATTCTGTACGCCCCAACATTTGTAACCGCTCACCTGGATAGTATGTAAAAAAACCCGCCAACTCTAGACCCGGGCGATATAAATCACTGGTAATAAGTTGACGATTAAGCCCATCGCCACCCTTTAAAATCTCTAAATTAAACTGATCCACTATCTCCTGAACGGTCACACGAATACTCATCCCTACACTTCCCTCACACAAAAATAGCCATCCGTTTCCTTCGAGCCATTAGTTTGTCGTTTAGAATACCGCTTTTTCTGTCTCCTTGTCAAAAATATGAACTTGACTAATATCTAAGGTAAGGGACAGTTCTGTGCCAATAGCAAAGCAGGATTGATATGGATGACGAATGCGGGCAGTGATCCATTTATCCGCGATGCCCGAAAGATATAAGACCATTTCGGATCCCATATTTTCTGCAACTTCGACGCGTCCCCTCACGTGACAGGTGGACTCCGGTTGCAACCATTGCGGATCCTGTTGAATATTCTCAGGTCGAAAGCCGAAGATCACTTCTTTACCGATATAGCCATCCTCTCGTAACTGATGACTTTGGGCGTTAGAGAGCTCTACTTGCAAACCATTTCCCCGAAAGAATACCCGACCCATCTCCTCAAACAACCTCCCCTCAGCAAAATTCATCGAGGGAGACCCTATAAACCCTGCCACAAACAAATTGGCTGGATGGCGATAGATTGTTGAGGGAGTGGCTACTTGTTGAATAACACCCTCTCGCATGACAACGATCCGATCTGCCATAGTCATCGCTTCCGTCTGATCATGGGTCACATAAATGGTGGTCGCTTTTAGTTGCCGATGTACTTGAATAATTTCGGAACGCATCTGAACACGCAGCTGCGCATCCAGGTTAGATAGTGGTTCGTCCATTAGAAACACTCGCGGTTCACATACGATCGCTCGTCCAAGGGCAACCCGTTGCCGTTCTCCACCGGATAACGCATCCGGTTTTTGGTCAAGCCGATTTTCGAGCCCTAACAGTTTTGCAATCGGTCTAACCCGCTTGGAAATGAGACTCGGATCATATTTTTTCAGCTTTAATCCAAATGCCAGATTATCGTAGACACTCATATAGGGATATAGCGCAAATCCTTGAAATACCATGGCAATATCCCGATCCTTTGCAGGCACTTCATTTACAATCTCTTCTCCTATTATGAGTTCCCCCGATGTAATCCTTTCAAGTCCTACAATCATTCGCAATAACGTGGACTTTCCACACCCCGAAGGACCCACTAAAACGAGAAACTCCTGATCATGTATATGAAGATGAAAATCAGAGATCGCAGTGACTCCATCTTCGTATTGCTTTGATAGATGGTTCAACTTCATTTGTGCCATGATGTGAGACCCCTTTCCATGCCTAGCATTCATTGTAACGAAAGGGAGAGTCATCGTCATGCCCATTCCATCTAAAATAAAAGACCGCACACCATGCGGTCTTTTATTTCTTCATCCCTTAATCTTTTAATCCACGCCAAATTCCGTTTAATAACCACGAAACAATACTGATCACAATTGAACCAAACAAAGCCGCTGTAAAGGTTTGAACATCAAAGCCGGGGACCACAGCGCTAGTCAACCAGAACATCAGTGCGTTCACAATAAAAATAAATAATCCTAAGGTGAGAAAGGAGATGGGCAGTGTCAGAAGGACAAGAATTGGACGAATAATTGTATTAACAATCCCCAATACGAGGGCAACAATCAGCGCCGTACCAAACCCTTCAACATGAATCCCAGGAATAATTTGTGCAACAATGATAACCGCAAGTCCATTTAGCAATAATCGAATAATCCAACCCATAAACACCACTCCTTTTCAATCGATCCACCTCTATAATACCCGCTATCGAGCTTGCTCATGTCTTTAAATTCTTTTTTTCGCTGTAAACTTCCGCGAACCATTTGTGCACTTATTAAGACAATCCTACATTTCATCGGTTTTACCCTATCTACAAGGAAACGATTTCAACTCTTCAAATAAATGGATTTCCTCGTATGAGATTCTATCCGTATATCCCATACTACTTCCAAAGGAGGGATCAATCCAATGCAACAACTTGGCATGATTGGTTTGGGGAAAATGGGAGCCAACCTCGCTCTGAATCTATTGGATCAAGGCTATTCAATCAGTGCCTATGACGTGGACACTTCTGCTATCCAACAAATTAGCCAATTCGGGGCAAAACCTTACCCATCCATCGAAGAATTAATCGCCTCACTCCATCCTCCTCGGGTGATATGGATGATGGTACCCGCAGGAAATGTGACTGAAAAAGTGATTCAACAATTAACTCCCTTGTTGAATTCGGGGGATATTGTGATTGATGGTGGAAATTCATTTTACAAAGATTCAATCGAACGTGGGCTTCGCCTAAGAGAAGCCGGGATCACCTTGTTAGATGTCGGTACATCGGGGGGGATATCAGGCGCTCGAGAAGGAGCCTGTTTTATGATTGGCGGAGACAATAAAGTGTTTACCCAAATCGAACCACTCTTCCAATGTCTCGCAGTAACGGATGGATACCACTACGCTGGCGAAAGTGGGAGTGGGCATTTTCTTAAAATGGTTCACAATGGCATTGAATATGGCATGATGCAAGCGATTGCTGAGGGTTTTGAGGTACTAGATAAGAGTGATTTCTCTTTTAACTATGAACAAGTGGCCCGTGTTTGGTCCCATGGATCAGTCATTCGCAGCTGGTTAATGGAATTAACCGCCTCCGCCTTTGCTAAGGATCCTGAATTAAAAAAGATCCGTGGCGTTATGCAATCGTCAGGGGAAGGTTTGTGGACAGCACAGACGGCCCTTGAGCTAAAAGCGGTTACACCCATTATTACACTCTCATTAATGATGCGTTATCGATCCTTAGAAGAGGACACCTTTCCAGGCAAAGTGGTCGCTGCTTTGCGCAACGAATTTGGGGGGCATAATGTGACAACCCATGACTAGTTGACATACTTCCGACTGAAGGAGTCGGAAGTCCCTCTAGTAAGCGGTTGATACGACTACGATTAGTACAAAGGAGAAAACATACCATGGCAGAACGGACCATCTTCGCTTTTTTTCGTACCGAACAACGGGCAATTGAAGCCGTCCAACGTTTAAAAACCCATGGCTATCATGAGGTCCATCTTGCTCGCTTTAACCCCGACCTCACTGCTGAAGTCGGTCATCTCGCTTTCCCTGTAGCAGAAACGCTGCTCGGACCCTCCTGGCAAATGGGATCGACGATGGATGAATTAGGAGGCAATATTCTTCGCGCAAGTGACGCGAAAGCAAGTGGTATGTCTGATGGAAGCGATGAATGGGGGGCTGAAGACCTTTCAGTTACGGTGATTGTCGATGAGAAGGAAGTGGAAACCGTCGAAGGATTATTAGTAAAGCTTGGCGGACGTTTATAATTGGCTTCAATCGGGTATTCCATAGTATCCGAGTGATTACCACCGATATTGAAATAAGACAAATTCACCCTAGCCAGCAGGAATGCTTTGCACCTACATAAGGAGGTAGTAAATTGAGTCTTTATCGATCTCAGTCCGACAAAATCCTTGGTGGTGTATGTGGTGGCGTCGCGCAACGAATTGGAATTTCTTCTTCCATCGTACGCCTCGTAACCCTTATTCTCTTTTTTGTCTCAGGCTTTTTTCCTGTAGGGCTCATCTATTTTGTGTTAATGTATGCACTTCCGAAAAAATAGGCACTCTCTTGCTGGCAAGCCTATTATTCAAACATAACTTAGCCACACCAGAAAGGACTCTCCCGATGAAGGAAGAGTCCTTTCTGGTGCTTAAAAACCCTCTTGTGTTCATTCCATTCTATCCGATAACGAATGGACTCGTCACATTGAGGTGCTCGTCGTCTTCATTCACCCTTTGACTTCTTGAAGGAAACAAACAAGAATGCCGCGGGTATAAATAAACTACCAACAAAGAATGCGAGTGAAATTCCCTGGTTGAATAGCAACGAACCAAATAAGTTACCTACGACCAAGCCAATAGCCACCCACTTATAGGGTCTTCTAGACGGAATGAGAAACCACTTCCTCTAAGAAGAGTCAAAAGCCGATAAAGGATCACTTAACGGCTTAGCGCTTTGCCTCATCAATAATCTGGATTAACTCGGCCTCTACTTCTTCGCCGATTTGACGCAGATCATCATCTTCCGTTAACCCTAATAATACCGTTGGCCTCGTTAATCCAATATGGGTTTTCAGTGTTTCTTCACTACGGTAAACCACCATTTTACAAGGAAGAAAATATCCACCCTTTTGATTGCGACTCAAGACTTTTTTGGCTACATCAGGATTACACACTTCCAGAATGCGAAAGTCTTGCTTTAAAGCAATGCCCGATTCCATCAATTTGGTTGGAATATCTAATTTCCAAAGCACACTATATCCGTTAAACGAAAGTGCCTGCTCTAAAGAGCGAATGGCATCATCCACTTGTTCCGAAGTTTCCACTGTATAATCGTACATCACTAC
The DNA here is from genome assembly GCF_900116235.1 of Marininema halotolerans. Lineage (GTDB taxonomy): Bacteria > Bacillota > Bacilli > Thermoactinomycetales > DSM-45169 > Marininema > Marininema halotolerans. The sequence goes on from NZ_FPAA01000001.1 coordinate 223,280, forward strand.
CGCTCCTTTTATTGTTCTTGCGAACACTCGATTCTGAATTATTAACATTTCAGTTCTGTACTTATTCACTGATCCAGTTCTTCATTCTAAAATAAGCGCACTCACTCATACGATGGGGTTGTTACCTGCTTGGCAACTGCGTAAACCCTTTGGGTCCTTAATCGTCTAATTATTGTGCGCTCATCATCCATCGATGGTAAGCGGGTACTTGAAAATGCGCACCCTATCTATATCCCCTATTCTAGTGAGAAATAAACAAAACAAAGAGCAAATCCCAGTTGGATTTGCTCTTTGTACAGGGTTGTTAGAGAATCGATTACCCGGATACTTGGGCAGACAATTTATCATAGTAGGCTTCCATCCGTTTGCGATCTCTTTCTAAGATCGGTTGAAGATAATATCCTGTGTGGGACCCTTTGTTTTCAACCACTTCCTCTGGTGTACCTGTCGCAACAATGGTTCCTCCACCTGTACCACCTTCTGGTCCCAAATCAATCAAATAGTCTGCTGTTTTAATCACATCAAGGTTGTGCTCAATCACTAACACCGAATCACCATTTTCAACGAGTCGCTGCAATACGTTAAGGAGCCGGGAGATATCATCCACATGCAGTCCGGTTGTGGGTTCATCCAGTACATATAAAGTGCGGCCCTTGGAGCGTTTGTACAACTCAGAAGCCAACTTCACCCGTTGGGCCTCACCACCCGATAAGGTCGTAGCAGGTTGGCCCAATTTCACATAACCCAGCCCTACATCAAATAGGGTTTGCACCTTTCGTTGAATGCGCGGAATATTTTTAAAGAACTCACACGCTTCCTCCACACGCATCTCCAAAACGTCAGCAATGTTTTTTCCTTTGTATTTCACCTCTAGGGTGTCACGGTTATATCGTTTTCCTTTACATTCTTCACAAGGAACGTAGACATCCGGCAAAAAATGCATCTCAATTTTGATAATCCCGTCCCCACGGCATGCTTCGCACCGTCCACCCTTCACATTGAAGGAAAAACGTCCTTTCTTATATCCGCGTACCTTTGCTTCTTGAGTGGCAGCAAAGACATCTCGCACATCATCAAACAAACTGGTATAGGTAGCGGGATTCGACCGTGGCGTGCGACCAATAGGGGACTGATCAATATTAATCACTTTGTCCAGATGAGTTATCCCTGTAATCTCCTGATGCTCACCAGGAACGGCTTTCGCACGATGTAATTCACGGCTAAGGGATTTCAAGAGAATTTCATTGATCAGGGTGCTCTTCCCTGAACCGGATACACCAGTAACACAGGTAAATACGCCAAGGGGAATATTCACATTTACATTCCTCAGGTTATTCTCCTTCGCTCCTATCACCTCTAGCCAATTGCCATTGGGCTCGCGTCTTTCCACTGGCAAGGGAATAAATTTTCTCCCGGATAGATATTCACCCGTCAAGGAATGTTCCATCGCCATCACTTCGACAGGAGTCCCACTCGCAACAATCTCACCACCATGCGTACCAGCACCAGGGCCTACATCGATGATGTAGTCGGCAGCCATCATCGTATCCTCATCATGTTCGACGACGATCAAGGTATTTCCCAGGTCACGCATCTGTTCTAACGTTTCAATCAGGCGCGCATTATCCCGTTGATGAAGCCCAATACTTGGTTCATCTAATATATACAGCACACCCATTAGTTTGGAGCCGATTTGAGTCGCTAAACGAATCCGTTGGGCTTCACCACCTGAAAGCGTACCCGCCGCTCGGTTAAGGGTTAAATAATTGAGCCCCACATTGTTTAAAAAGCCGAGACGACCTTGAATTTCTTTTAAAATCTGACGACCAATCGTCAGTTCTTTCTCGGTCAGATCCAAGGAATTAAAGAATTCCATTGCTTCTTGAATGGATAAGCTGGTGACATAAGCAATTGACTGACCACCGACGAAGACCGAAAGTGTCTCTTTCCGTAATCGTGCGCCTTTACATGATGGACAATCCTTTTTACTCATGTAACCTTCAATGATCTCACGAACCGCATCGGATCCCGTCTCACGAAAGCGGCGCTCTAAATTTTTCAGCACCCCTTCAAACCGAATATTGACTTCCCTCATTCCCATCTCCGAATCGTATCGGAAGGGAATACGATCACCCGTCCCCTTTAAAATAATATCAAGATGCTTCTTCGGTAAATCCTGCACAGGTACATCCATCGAAATATCATAATACCGGCAAGCAGACTCCAGTAATTGAGGATAATAGGTGCTCGATTTCCCTTGCCATGCCTCGATCGCCCCATCTGCTAAGCTTTTACTCCAATCCGGTATCACAAGCTGTGGATCCACTTCCATCCGACTTCCCAATCCATCACAGGTTGGACATGCACCAAAGGGACTGTTAAAAGAGAACATCCTTGGCGATAGTTCATCCATGGAAAATCCACATTCTGGACAAGCTAAATTTTGACTAAATAACATCTCATCCCCATCAATCACATCCACAATCACTTTCCCCGATGCCAACTGCAGAGCGGTTTCTAAGGAGTCAGTGAGGCGCGTATCCACTCCCTCTTTCACGACGATCCGATCCACAACCACTTCAATCGAGTGCTTTTTGTTCTTCTCCAATTGGATTTCCTCAGACAAATCCATGACTTCACCGTCAATGCGTACACGGACGAAGCCTTGCTTTCTGATTTCGTCCATCAATTTGACATGCTCCCCTTTTCTTCCACTCACCATAGGAGCCAATACCTGAATCCGAGTCCGGTCCGGTAGTTCCATTACCCGATCAGTCATCTGTTGTACGGTCTGGGAGCGAATTTCAATCCCATGATCGGGGCAGTATGCCCGTCCTACACGAGCATACAACAGACGCAAGTAATCATAGATCTCCGTCACCGTACCCACCGTTGAACGGGGATTCTTACTCGTCGTTTTTTGGTCAATTGAAATCGCTGGCGATAAACCATCTATCGAATCCACATCCGGTTTATCCATCTGACCAAGAAATTGACGAGCATAAGCTGATAGGGATTCAACATATCTCCGCTGCCCTTCAGCATAGATCGTGTCAAAGGCAAGGGAGGACTTGCCCGACCCGGAAAGACCGGTTAAAACTACAAGTTTGTCACGGGGAATTATCACGTCCACTTCTTTTAAATTGTGTACACGCGCCCCCCGAATGACGATATTTTCCTGGGTCAATGTCTTACGCTCCCTCCGCTTTTAATTCGAGAATCATATCACGTAATTCTGCCGCTCGCTCAAAGTTAAGTTCCCTAGCTGCTGTTTTCATTTCTTTTTCCATTCGTTGGATCATCTGTTGTCGATCCTTCTTGCTCATTTTAGCCGGTTCAGGTACCACCTGATACGTGGATCCACCTTCTGCCACCTTTGTCGCTTCAATTACTTCACGAACGGCTTTTTTCACCGTCTGTGGAGTAATCCCATGTAGCTTATTATTAGCCATCTGTTTTTCACGACGTCGTTCCGTCTCATCGATCGCACGACGCATCGAATCGGTGATCTTATCTGCATACATCACAACTTCTCCATTAGCATTCCGAGCGGCACGACCAATTGTTTGAATTAACGAACGCTCCGCTCGTAAGAATCCTTCTTTGTCCGCATCAAGAATCGCCACAAGAGAAACTTCAGGTAGATCCAATCCTTCTCGCAACAAGTTAATCCCTACCAAGACATCAAACTCTCCCAACCGTAGACTACGCAAAATTTGCATCCGTTCGATCGTCTTAATGTCGGAATGAAGGTATCGAACCTTGATACCCACCTCTTTTAAGTAATCCGTCAGATCCTCCGACATTTTCTTGGTTAGGGTGGTGACCAGTACGCGTTCATTTCGATTTAAGCGTGTATGAATCTCACCAATCAAATCATCAATTTGGCCCTGAATCGGTCGTACATGGATTTTGGGATCCAACAAACCGGTGGGTCGAATAATTTGTTCAACGACCTTAGGAGCTCGCTCTAACTCATAGTTTCCAGGGGTGGCTGATACATAGATGACTTGATTCATCCGTTCCTCAAACTCGTTAAATTGAAGCGGACGGTTATCCATCGCTGAAGGGAGACGAAAGCCGTGTTCAACGAGCATCTCCTTCCGAGCACGATCGCCCTTATACATGGCACCGATCTGGGGAACGGTCACATGGGATTCATCAATCACAATCAAAAAGTCATCCGGGAAATAATGAAGGAGCGTATAGGGTGTATCCCCGGCTTTCTTTCCAACAAGGTGACGGGAATAGTTTTCAATTCCAGAACAAAATCCAACCTCCCGCATCATCTCCATATCGTAGCGAGTACGCTGTTCCAAACGTTGTGCTTCCAGTAACTTATCCTGCGATTTAAGTTCGGCTAATCGTTCATCCAGTTCCGCTTCAATATCTTTTAACGCACGCCGTAGCACTGATTCACGGGTAACATAATGTGACGCAGGAAAGATGGCAATATGATCTCGATCACCAAGGATTTCCCCTGTTAAAACATCAATCTCACGAATTCGTTCAATTTCGTCTCCAAAAAACTCGACGCGAACCGCTTGTTCTGAACGGGAAACGGGGAATATTTCCACGACATCTCCCTTGACTCGAAAGGTCCCACGCACAAAGTTCATATCATTCCGTTCATATTGAATATCGACGAGGTTCCGTAAGACTGCATTGCGATCCCTTTCCATCCCTTTTCTTAGGGAGACCACTTGCTCACGATATTCTTCAGGTGAACCCAGTCCATAAATACAGGAAACACTCGCAACAATAATTACGTCCCTGCGCTCAAAGAGTGCGGACGTAGCTGAGTGGCGTAATTTATCGATTTCATCATTAATCGAAGCATCCTTCTCAATATAGGTGTCGGTATGGGGGACATATGCTTCGGGTTGATAGTAATCATAGTAGCTCACAAAATATTCAACGGCATGCTCCGGAAAGAGCTCTTTCAATTCCCCACACAATTGAGCGGCTAGTGTTTTATTAGGAGCAATCACTAGCGTGGGTCTTCCTTCCTTTGCAATGGTATTAGCAATGGTAAAGGTTTTACCAGTCCCCGTGGCACCTAGTAACACTTGATGCTTCTTTCCTTGATGAAGCCCTTCTGTCAATTCCTGAATGGCGTTGGGTTGGTCACCCTGGGGAGTATATTCGGATACCATGTGAAAAACACGCTCTGCCATGGTTTATCACCTCGGATCTGTCATTCTTCCCATTATAACACAAAGGGAACCTCGGACGAGAACGTTTGTTCCGAAAATAAAAGAACCAGTACAAAAGCACTGGTCCTCACAAGGATCTCTTTAGTTAAGGGGCTGTATCCGGGAAACGCCTTCCTTGAAGGTCGTCTTTGGTTGATATTGTAATTCTTTCATCGCCTTATCTATGGGGTATCTCCGTGGTAGCGAGAGAAACTCGACTTCAAATCGTGTGATCGGGGGACTCCCTTTCAATTTAAATCCACCCCAAACATTTTCCATCAGCCCGCTTACGCTACGCATTAACCCTGATGGGAGGGACATTTTCGGGCCGGGTACCTGAGCCGCTTCAAATACACCTTCAAAGAATTCCCGTGCCGACATCGGTTCATTATTCGTTATATAATAAATTTCGCCAGATCGCCCATGTTCCAGGGATTGCATGATCGCCTCGACGACGTTATCCACGTACACGTGCTCAATCATTGCTTTCCCTTGGTCCATCCAGGGAAACTGCCCTTTTTTCGAACGCTGTACAATATCCATCATCTGTTCTGAATCCTCAGCCCAGATAAAGGTCGGCCGCAAAATAATCCGTTCAATTTTTCCGGGCGCTTCCAATACAGCTTTCTCTGACAACAGCTTCGATTTACCATAAGAGGAGCTCGGCACTTCAGGGTAGGGAGTCTCTTCATTGACATCCACTAGTGACTTTCCTGCCTGTAACACCGAATCCGAACTAATGTGAACCATTCGGCGCACATGATGCTTTTCTGCCACCTCTATCAAACGACGCGGAGCCTCGGTGTTCACTTGGTAAAACTGCTCCCACTTTCCCCACGTTCCAATATACGCTGCAAGATGGACCAGGACATCGACTCCTGAAAGATTCTCGGACCAAGAAGCAATATCCTCAAGGGTTCCTCTTACCGGAGTTACTCCGATCTTTTTCAATCCCTCGGCAACCTGATCATTGCGAGATAAGGCCAATACATGGTGCCCCTCCTCAACTAAACGTCGAATCAAACGTTTTCCTACAAACCCAGAGGCTCCAGTCACAAATACACGCATACATCGATCTCCTTTTAGCATTATAAATGACTTACATTTTCTTACATATCGATCACTGCTGATGTTCCTGCGTCCTGATCGTTGGGTTTAACGATATCGCTTTAGGAATCTCAACAATCCCTAGATGTACAGGGTCCCCTTCATAGAGCACCCGCTGGGATAATCTAGTTTCCCCATGGCGATCCATCACCTCTAATCGACAGAGAGCACCGGATGTACTTATATTATGTTCCAACGCCCTTAAATCAGTCACTTCCATACCATTTACCTTAAGGACGGTATCCCCTGGTTTGATATGCATCATTTTGGCAGGGCTATTTGGCCATACAGCTAAGATATTTACCCCTTTTTCATTTGAGGTAAACAAGGGTGAACGGCGCCGCTCTCGAATGCGCCCCAGTTGATAGATCCCCTCATGCCCCAGTATACAAAAACTAGCAGCCAACCACATGAAAGCGGGCCAAAACATGGCGCCCCAGCTTACCAATCCCAATAACCCCGCATACACTAAAATGAGCGAAGAGGAACGACGTTTTTGTTGGCGCATGGGTCGTGATAGATTTACACGCGAAAAGCCAATTACCAAGGGTAACGGGAGCCATCCATTCGGTGTACCAATGACAAGAGGCAATGCCCATATTTTTTGCAACAAAGCGCCACCAACCACTTGTCCTGCTTTTGTTTCCTCGACAATCGGGGTGCTACCTCGCTGACCATCGAGCCGTACGAGTAACCATTCTAATCCATGAAGAGCACTCATTAACAATAACCAATCGGGTGTGTGAAAGTCGGATAGTCCAAGCCATATTCCCTCTGTACTCCAGCCTGCTTGTTCCCAGCACAAAGAGACGAAGGTGAGCACGCCAATCGCATAGCTGGGACAAGCAAAGCGCGGTCGAATGAGGAACATTCCGATCACTCCACCCCACACCCATGGAATGGATGCTCCATCGATCTCAAACATCCACGAGGATACTCCGAATGAAAACAGGAGACCCCCTCCTATCCCAAATAAGAGCGACCGTAAAAACAAAGGTGTCGGTGGATGCAATCGACTTCCCAATTTCTTCTGTTCCTTTATCCCCTTCCAAGCATATTGCCACGCTACTAATAGAATGGCTAAGAGCCAAAAGGGATGAACCGCGCTCACTTTCCAAGCTCCCCAAGGACTTTCCCATAGAAGAAAAAAGGGTTCCACTTACCATCCTCCTCCTATTTATAAAAAAAGCATCCCACGAAAAAGGATCGTGGGATGAGTTTCGCTATTTCAAGGGAAAACCCTTCATCATTTTATTTTTTTCTTTAAAGTCTCTTCTGCAACGCGTAGTTGCAAATCCGCTTCGGGTTTGCGAACCATCTTGATAAAGGCTTCTTGCAATTTGGCTCCAGTCTTCTTATCAACTTCACCCGTTACTGAAAGCTTGTGGGTTTTCTGGAATGCCTTCACTGCAGTTTCTGTCTGTTCGCTGAAATAACCATCTTTTCGGTCCGTTCGGTATCCTAACCCTTCCAAGACGAGTTGGAGGTTTTTCACTTCCGTAGAGTTCTGATTCTTTTTTAAAGGTTTGTCGGAGTGAATGATGGTTGCTTTGAAATAAGCAGGTAGTTTTGATTCAACATCAGGCTTAATCCCTTTCTTATGAATCCATTTCCCATCAGGAGTTAGCCATTTTGCCATGGTAAGTTTAAGGTTACTACCATCATTAAAGGTATTCGTCGTTTGTACAGTACCTTTTCCAAAGGTGGTTACGCCCACCGTCTGATAACCTGCTCCCTTCATTGCCCCAGCCAAGATCTCAGAAGCACTTGCCGAGCCCTTATCGGTCATTACAACAATGGGGTACTTTTTCTTCTTTCCATCTTTGGCAAGGTATTTCGTCCGATTACCTTTGTTATCTTCTGTCATCATAATCCCTTGTCCCTTAGGCAAAAGATCCTCAGAGATTTTTAAAACAGCCTGCAACAATCCCCCGGGATTACCACGAACATCGATAACGAGGCCCTTCATCCCTTTTTTCTCCAACGCCTTCAGTTGATCTCCAAATTCATCCGCTGTTTCCTCAGAAAACTGAGTGATTTCGATTTTTCCAATCTGATCATCCATCATTTTGGAATGTACCGTCTCAATTGGGATCTCATCACGCACAACGGTAACTTTAAGGGTACCGCTTTCACCGGGTCGATTAATTTCCAGATGCGCCTTGGAGCCCTTGGGGCCTTTAATTTTGGAAACCGCTTCATTGAGGTCAAGCCCTTCCAAGCTCGTACCATTTACCTTGATAATTTGATCCTCTGGTTGCAGGCCTGCTTTTTCTGCAGGAGAGTTTTTAAAGGGGGAAACGATGGTCACTCGCCCTTTTTTCATAGAAACTTCAGCGCCAATTCCCTGAAAAGAGGACTTTAAGGAGGACATAAACTGATCTGCCGTTTTCTTATCCATGTAGGATGAATAGGGATCCTTAATAGACTCCACCATTCCACGGATCGCACCGTCCACAAGTTGTTGATCGTCCACTTTGTGAATGTATTGGGATTTAATTAACCCATACGTTTGCTTTAATTTCTCGGCATTTTCTTCAAAACCCTTAGTATCTGATTTGGTTACGGCCGGTCCCCCATTATTGGCTAAAAAGGATGAACCCGTAACTTCAGCAAGCAAACCACCGCCACCAACCACGGCAGCTGTCGTCAAGCTTGAAAGTAATACAGCAAACACAATTAATAATGCAACAGTACGTCCACGCAAGTACATCCCAACACCACCTTTATCAATTCAGGAAAGTTTCGCTCCAATCAATCTTCGCCAAGCATAAATAATCGCCGGCGTACCCACGCCGCCTCTTCGGGAACAAAATTACCAATCGGTTGTTTCCATTCTATGTTTAGTAGGAAGAACTTAGTATTTAAGATACACTCTAGCATAGTGAAACAACGGGCACAAGGATTCCCAGGATGCATAAAAAAACGGACAGATTGGAAGGAAAACGACGGCTGAGACTCCCTTCTAATCTGTCCGTTTTATTTTCAATTATTTTAAATAGGGCATTGGATCTGTCGCTTTACCATTTTTCAATACCTCAAAATGTAAATGCGGCCCTGTCGACCAACCATTATTGCCGATACCAGCAATCCATTGCCCGCGCTTTACCGTTTCTCCCTCTTTCACCTTTACCTTCTGGGGAAACATATGAGCATATAAGGTTGAGATTCCACCACCATGATCAATGATCACAATGTATCCATAACCCTTAGCAGGACGAGAAGCAATCACCTTCCCGGAAGCCGCAGCATGAATCGGCGTGTTTAGAGCACCGCCAAAATCCACACCCGTATGAAGCTTATTACGCTTCAAAATCGGATGATAACGCATACCATAAGGGGATCTGATGGATCCATTCACCGGCTTTGAAAGTTTTCCACCATCCCCTTTTACAGCATCACCGTTGTTATTATTGCTCTGCTGTTGCCGTATCAAGTCACGAATCGCTTGCTTTTCTTGCTCATTGACCTCTTCCAAGTCGGATTGTTTATCATCAATGGTTTTAAGATCCCGCTCCATCTTCTTATAATCAGCTGTCAATTTTTCATACAGCTGATTAGCATCCGATGCTTGCTTCTTCTGTTCTGTAAGCAAAACATTCATTTTTTGTTGGGATTGAGATAAGACGATTTGATCTTGGCGGTAGTTATCCAGCAAGCGCTGATCCCGTTTGGTGATCTGCTTAATCAGAGAAAGGCGATTTAAGAATTCACCAACATCTTTCGAATTCGATAACATTTTTAGATAAAACATATTCCCTTGTTCATAAATGATACGAACCCGCTGATTGTATTGCTCCTTTTGGTAAGCAATCTGCTCTTTCTTTTTTTCAATTTTACGCTTACTTTCATCCAACCGCTTTTCCGTGTCGTAAACCAATTGGTTTAATTTCTGCAGTTCTGCTTTCTGTTTCTTCCATTGAACTAACGCTGCTTCAACCTCTTTTTTTGTCAGCTTCTTTTCTTTTTCTAAGCGTTGAATCTCTTTATCTCGTTTTTTGACTTTCTCTTGTTTATCATCGATGTTATTCGCATAGGAGATTCCTGGAGTTCCAAGGAGAGTCATCGTTAAGGTGAATGCTGTCAAACATGCTAGCATGCGCTTCGTCACGAGTTCTCCTCCTTTGTCTTGTGCCTGCGCTCTTATACTTTAAGAAAACGACGCACGGAGATCATACTACCCCAAACACCGATCAAGATGCCCAAGATGGTTGTAATTCCTGCTACATACATTGAAAGAGGCCACATCGGCAACAACTTGAATAGGCTATACGCCCCATCCGCATTTAAAATACCTAAGACAGCGTTATATGAAACTAAGGTAACCGCTGTTGGAATAATTGCCCCTAAAACCCCGATGATACTTCCTTCGATAAAGAAGGGCCACCGGATAAACCAGTTACTCGCCCCAACCAACCGCATAATTTCAATCTCACGACGACGGGCAAAAATCGTCAACTTAATCGTGTTGGAGATGAGGAAAGCCGCTAAAATGGCCAATCCTAAACCAAAAATGAAAACGGCATTTCGAACCCACTCAGAAATACCCAGAATATTATTGGTAACACCTTCACCATAGCTCTTATCGGAAATTTGGGAGTACTTATCCAGGGAATCGGATAACGCCTTTGTTTTTTGCGGATCCTTCGCTTGAATCACGAGACCATCGGGAAGTGGATTTCCCTTCTCTAATCCGCGAAAAAAGCTTTCATCGTCTCCCCAATTCTCCTTCATTTGCCGAAGTCCATCTTCTTTGGACACAAATTTCACTTTGGCAACAGCAGGATCCTTCTTGATCTGAGCAATTACTTGATCAATATCATCATCCGTCACATTTGGCTGGAAGAATGCACGAACAGCCACCTGCTTGTCCAACTCCGTCGCCATATAGCTAATATTAAAAGCAAAGACCAGAAAAAAACCAAATATTAAGAGTGTTACAGCAACTGCACTAGAAGCTGCAAAAGTCATCCACGTATTCCGTGTTAAACTGCGAAAGGCTTCTCGGGTATGTCGAAATAACGTATCAATCTTCATAACCGTATTCCCCCTGCTGCTCGTCCCGGACAATAACGCCTTGTTCCACGGCGATTACTCGCTTACGCATGGTATTTACGATTTCTTTATTGTGAGTCGCCATCACCACGGTTGTACCACGAGCATTAATCTCTTCAAGTAAATACATGATATCCCATGAATTTTCAGGATCTAAGTTTCCTGTAGGCTCATCCGCAATCAAAAAACCAGGATTGTTCACCATCGCGCGTGCAATCGAAACCCGTTGCTGCTCACCACCGGAGAGCTGAGAGGGAAGCGCGTTCATGCGGTCATACAACCCAACAAGCTCCAACATCTCCTGCACTCGGCGCCTAATTTTCCGATGAGGGGTCTCTACCGCTTCCATCGCAAAGGCAACATTTTCATAGGCAGTCATATTGGGAAGTAGCTTATAGTCTTGAAACACCACACCAATATTACGACGCAAGTAGGGAATCTTCCAGTTACGAACACGTTTCACATTGACACCATTGATGAGGATAACGCCATGAGTTGGCTTTTCCTCACGGTACATCAACTTAATAAACGTACTTTTACCCGCACCACTGGGCCCCACTACATATACGAATTCACTTTGATCAATTTTCACGTTGATCCCATTCAACGCCTTTACACCATTACCATATACCTTGTATACATCATGCATCTCAATCATGCGATCACCTTCATCTGCCTGGGGTTTATACCCTCGGATTTTCGAATGGCTATTTATGATAGAGAGAAACAAGTCTTCAGGAAAAATATGAAAAATTAAGAGGAGACTCTATTCTATTATATCATCATTCCGTCTTTTTCCCAGAGGAAACTTGGGATTTTGTCACTCAATGATCACAGAACCCCCGTTTAACCTCAGAATATCGCATTCTAGCAGCGTTTATTCTCCATATTTACTCAACGATTTTCACCAAAGAATGTTTCAGAGATTTTCCTATAACCCTTTAAAAAACAAATCACAACAAAAAAGCATCCAAGGAAACCCCACTCTCGTATCGGTTTCCTTGGATACTTTACGTTTGTGCATGTTTAATCCAATGTCGTTCATTAGAGATTTCCTTTTCTTTCTTTTGAATCGCCTCCACTACTCGTACTCGGGCAGTCCCGCAACCGGCTTCACGGGCATCTGTAACAACCTCCAAAGAAAGACGAGTAAATATATCCTTTTCGATAAGAGGGTGAGCTGATTGATATTCCTGCAACGAGAGCTCTAAGAGTGATTTTTTCCTTTCAATGCAATGGAGCACGAGCTTTCCTACCACCGCGTGAGCTTCCCGAAAGGGGACTCCCTTAGTCACTAGGTATTCGGCTAAATCCGTCGCATTAGTAAATCCACCTTCAGCATTTTCCCTCATTTTCTCTTTATTTACCTTCATTCCCTCGATCATTGGAGCCGTAAGAGCTAGGGCTCCCATCAACGTATCCACTGTATCAAAGATACCCTCTTTGTCTTCTTGCATATCCTTATTGTATGTGAGAGGGAGCGCCTTTAAAGTTGTTAATAACGAGACACCATGCCCGATGACTCGCCCTACTTTCCCTCGAATCAACTCCGGAACATCGGGATTCTTTTTTTGTGGCATCATACTGGATCCTGTGCAAAATGCATCATCTAATTCAATATAGCCAAATTCTTCACTGGACCAGAGGATTAATTCTTCAGAGAGGCGGGATAAATGAATCATAATCATAGAAGCACACGAGAGAAACTCAACCAAGTAATCGCGATCACTTACCGCATCCATACTATTTTCATACAACCGTGAAAAACCCAATTCATTCGCTACGTGTTCCCGTTGAATAGGAAAGGTACTACCTGCAATGGCCCCAGCTCCTAGGGGTAACGTATTCACTCGCTTATAGCTATCCTGAAGTCGCTCCACGTCTCGCCCGAACATATCCACATAGGCAAGTAAATGATGACCCAAGCGGACTGGTTGTGCTCGCTGAAGATGAGTGTATCCAGGTAAAATGGTATCAATATGATCCTCTGCCTTGGCTATCAGCGTCTGACGAAGGGTAGTCAACCCCTGAATAACATCCACCGTACATCTTCTAACAAACAAATGCATATCCAGTGCCACTTGATCATTTCGACTTCGGCCTGTGTGTAACTTACCACCCACCGTCCCTACTTCTTCAATTAATAGCTTTTCAATATTCATATGGATATCTTCATGGGCAATTGAAAATTCCACTTCTCCAGCTAAAACCCGCTCCTGAATCCTCTGCAACCCATTTGTGATCGTATCAACTTCCTCCGAACGCAAGATCCCGCATTTCCCTAACATCCGAACGTGGGCTAAGCTGCCCCGAATATCTTCCTCAACTAACCGCTGATCAAATTGAATCGATGAGGTATACTCCTCAACGAGTTGATTGGTTGGCTTGGTAAAGCGCCCTCCCCAGAGTTTCATTGAATGTCACATCCTCTTTCTGAGCATTTACCTTGGCATTCACCTCAGTCGGTAAACCCCATAGTTGAATAAATCCAACGGCGGCTTCGTGATTAAAGGTATCCTCAGGTGTATAGGTTGCTAACCCCTCCTGATATAAGGAATGATCCGATTTTCGTCCAGTCACCACCGCTTGCCCTTTAAATAACATCACACGCACGACTCCGGATACGACTTGTTGTGTAGCCTCTACAAAAGCATCTAACGCGCTTTTTAAGGGTGAAAACCAGAGCCCATCATAGACCAATTGCGCCCATTGTTGTTCCGCACTTGGTTTGAATTGAGTCACTTCACGTGTGTGGGTAAGAAACTCCAACTCTTTATGAGCCGTAATTAAAGTGATAGCGGCTGGGCATTCATAAACTTCCCGGGACTTAATTCCAACCAGCCGATTTTCCACATGGTCAATGCGTCCAACTCCATGCTTTCCTGCCTGTTTATTGAGTTGAGATAAAAGCTCATAAAAGGGAAGTCGCTCCCCGTCCAAAGCTACAGGTACCCCCTGTTCAAAGGTAATTTCAATTTCTTCTCCCTCATCAGGTGCCTTCGATACGGGAACGGTCCACTCATAGGCTCCTTCCGGAGGAGATGCCCAGGGATTTTCTAATACGCCACACTCACAGGAACGCCCATATAAGTTCTGATCAATGCTATAGGGATTCTCCAAATCAACGGGTACGGGTATCCCATGATTTTTCGCATAAATAATCTCTTCATCTCGACTCATCGCCCATTCACGGACAGGAGCGACCACTTCTAAGTCGGGATTAAGTGCTTTGACCGCAACTTCAAACCGCACTTGGTCATTTCCTTTTCCTGTACAACCATGAGCAACTGCAACAGCGCCTTCTTGCTCCGCAACTTTTACCAATACCTGAGCAATTAAGGGGCGGGAAAGCGCAGAAACTAAGGGGTATTTCCCTTCATATAAAGCATTCGCTTTGAGTGCAGGAAGCAGATACTCCTTTGCAAACCACTCACGGGTATCAACAACCAAGGACTTTACTGCACCCACATGCAACGCTTTATTCCGTATAAAATCCAAATCTTTTCCTTCCCCTACATCCAAAGCCACCGCGATAACATCATAATGATAATTTTCCTTTAACCATTGAATAGCAACGGAAGTATCTAACCCACCTGAATAGGCGAGAACTATTTTTCCTTTATTCATGCCCGTACACCTCTTTATAAAAATTCATGATTTCGTATTATTATACATACCGTCGTATAAAAAGTCTACCCCGCAAATGTTGAAAATCTCGCGGAATTTTTGCCACATGATTCCTAGAAAAAGACCGACCCAGGAAGATGGAGTCGGTCTTTTTCTACACAGAGACTTTTTCTTTTTCGGCAATGGATTTTAAACGTTTTAATCTTGTATAAAGGAGGTGTTTAACTTGCCACGAGCGTAACCGCGCTCGGACTTGGTTTGCACCCTCTGGAATACCAATTTCACAATCACATTGTAATTGAACGCCGTTTTTCTTATTAATAAACTCAATAAAAAGGTCAACAATGATATGTGTTAATTGAAGACGGATCCCAAACAACTCGGGTTTACGATAGGCAATCACTTCACCTTGAAAGGTTTGACTCACCTTACCCGAGCGAACCTCCATCGTCAGGGGAGAGCCTTTACGAATCGCTCCGTCATGCATGACCGATTCGATTTGTAACTTCTCGAGGGTCTCAAACCATTTCTTGACGTGCTCCTCGGATTCTAAGTGAGTGAAAAGCTGCTCTTTTGTCGCTTTAATATCGAATTCCAATGTGGTGGGCATTTGATCGCTTCTCCCTATCATTACAAAGTCCAGCAACCTCTTTCATCTTACCCTGGACAAACCACCGGGTAAATACCTATTCCTTGCTAGAAAAAAGAAAATCAAATCTCAGAACCTCCATCAATACAAGAATGCTAGAATGAAAGAGAACCGTTATACTAGACGTCATTGCATACCTCCTCAGCAAAAGGGGTACATTGGGAGAGAATGCATGATCAATAGAATAGGAGGAGAAGTCCTATGAATGGCCGGCCTGCACGCTTTTCCCGCACGATAAAAACCGCCCATGTCTTACCACCGGATACGAATAACCATGGGACGATGTTCGGGGGAAAACTGAGTGCTTATATTGATGAAGTAGCCGCAATCTGCGCCGCTCGTCACTCGCGCAAACCTGTCGTTACCGCCTCGATGGACTCTATTGATTTCCTGTCTCCGATAGGAATGGAAGATGCCGTCACCGTTGAAGGGGTTGTCACATGGTGTGGCAAAACGTCAATGGAGGTCTTTGTAAAAGTTACCTCCGAGCATTTAACAACGGGAGATCGCCAACTGACCACCACATCCTTTCTGACATTCGTTGCCTTCGATAAGGATGGAAAACCTACTCCCGTCCCCCAAGTCATCCCGGAAACGGAAGAAGAGAAGTTTCTTCATGCAACAGCTCCTGAACGACGGGATCATCGTAAGGAACGAAAAAAACGACTAGCATCCTTAATTCGCGCCAATCAATACCTGCCGGAAAATCAGCAATTATAACGACACCCCTTCATGCTACCGAATCACTCATCACCGGCAACATGAAGGGGTGTTTTTATTAGTTTGTCAGGAAAATCGGCTGATAAAATGCAAGATTCCCCGTGATCGGACCGTCTAAGCGGGCAAGAATTGCTGAGGCTTTTCCATCAATTAAAAACGACCCCCACAATCGTTGACCACGAAAAGTCCCTGCTAATGTTTCCGCTTCCACTTCTTCCATCGATACACGTTCCTGCCAGATCATTGACTGTTCCCAATCATTTTTTTCCCCATCTCGATGATGAACATTTCCGTCTTCATCACAGAGAAGAACACCACCACCCTCTCGTCCAAAGATGGGCTTAACGACATAGGCGGTACGGCCTTTAAATGCATTGTAAAGATAAGTAGGCAACATATACTTCCTGACCGTCTCGCACTCCTCTTCCGTTAAAAATACCTTCGCCTCATAGAGATTCCATATCAACGCCTGCAGCGCTTTTGTCTGGGCGATAAAGGCTGAGGGAGGGTTAATTAGAGAAAGTTTTTCATGGGCAATAAGGTCCAACACATGCTTCCCTGTGGGATACCCATCTTGCTCCGTCTCCTCTGCCAAAATTTCTAGGGCATGTAGACGGTACCACACATCAACCCCACTCGGATCCTCATTGGAAGTATAAAGACGATCTCCCGATACACGCAACTCATCGAGGGGGATAAATTGAGCATGCACTCCCGATTGCTCCATTAAATATCGTGTTGTACCTGCATCTTCCTCATGCCATCCAAGGGAACTAAACACCACCTGATCCACCTGTTTTCCCTGTTGGCGAAGCCGTGATAAATAATTAGTAAATGCTTCTTTCAGGCGGAGATCCTCGCCTTCATTTGGAGAAGGTACGCTCCAGGCAGTACATACTCGTTGATTGACATAGAATGCTTCTACAATTCCAGTAGGGGTATCACTATTGAACTCCAACATTTTCAAACCCACATCCGTCATCGCAAAGTCAAAACGACCAATCAATGTAACCGCGTTTTCATGATTCATCCCCACCCGCACGGCTTTCCAAGTCGCTTCGGGTAAACCTAGTTCTTGTAGAAGAGAGACTCCCCCGCCTTGCACAACCTTCGTCACTCGCGCAAAGATTGCCCCCAACGCTTCAGTCGCATCGGCCATCTCATTTCGCAAGGATTTTGAAATCGGGGCGGGTTGAGCTAATGCATACTCTGCTCCATGACACCGATCCCACGTAAAAACACCTTCTCTCTGCATCGGTTCATAGATTTCCCGCCGACAGCTCTTATAGGAAGTTTTTAACTTACTCATCCCCCACCGCTCCTTGAATAACTACCAATTCCTCCTTTTTTTGAACCGGAGGAGATCCCTGAAATTTTCTTATACACCTTTTTCCCATTTTTATAATAATAGGCGCCTCCTGTGCGGCCATTACCCTCATCGCAAACACCATCTTGATCATCATCTTCACAGGTTTCCTTATCACAATAGTGATCCTGATTTTTATCGACACAATCCGCCTCATCATCGGAACATCCCGTCGCCACAATGAACATCGCCGCAGCAAAAAGACTTGTTAAACGTTTGGAATACTTGGTTTCTCGTTCTTTTTCCGCAATCCTTTCTAACAAGCTAAATTTTTCTTCCATAACGATATCCTCCTTATCCGACAGGTCGGACATATAAAACAAATACGCGTCGGTTTTCATCAATTTCCGCAGAGGTCTTCTCCCATTTTTGATCTTGCAGGAACACATAATCACTTTGTATATAGAGGCGAAGCGAACTCGTTCGCGTAAAATGGATGGTCTCGATAAGAGGATAAATCATAGCGGTTTCCTTAAATTGACGAACTTCCAGGCGCATGCCTTGCCATTCTGGATGCGTAAGTACTTCCCGGTTGATCACTTCTTCTTCCACCGCCGCACGTACATAAATAATGCATCGCGGGGGTGCCATTTCGACCGTCATCCGTTCAAAGACCTGATTCTCTTTTATAAACCAATCACATACCATACGAGCAGAGACTTCTTCTTCATCCACATTCTCATAGGTATATAAAAGTGGATGGGACTTGATCTTGTCATATAGTCGATATTCCAATTGAATCAAGCTAACCTTCCCCCATTCATCCCACGAATGTACCGTACCGGAATCGGTTATCGCCACCATCCACAGCCGAAAACTTGTCTGACCTACACCCCCATACCTTCTTTCGCTTTCGATGAACTCCGAATATCGAACCTTCGTTAACTTTATATCTCTGTTAGTAAATGGATCGATCGATCACAAAAAAATGAGAAATACACTAAATTATATCATACCGAAACACATTCCTTTCTCAGCAAGTAAGAGCCTTCGTCTGAAGGCTCTTACAGGCGTGCATCCTTTCTATATCAATCATTCATGATGGAAACATCCCACGCAGCTAGACTTACAATTACCCTAGCACCATCATAAGAAGGGCTTTTTGCGCGTGCAGTCGGTTTTCTGCTTGTTGAAAGACAACGGAATGAGGACCATCAATTACTTCACGTGAAACCTCCAGCCCTCGATATGCGGGAAGGCAATGTAGAAACGTAACGTCGGGCTTACCTTGTTTGATAAGGGTTTCGTTTACTTGATATCCTTCAAAGTCTCGCTCTCGCTTGCCCTTCTCTTCTTCCTGCCCCATACTTGCCCACACATCTGTATAGATTGCATCCGCGTTAACTGCCGCTTCCATTGGATCATGGGTACAGGTAATTGTGGCACCTGTCTGTTTAGCAATTTCCTTTGCTTTCGCCAAGATACTGCCCTGCGGTTCATAGCCAGGGGGAGTTGCGGCAACAAGGTGCATCCCTGTGTGAGCCGCCGCTTCTGCTAGGGAATGCAAGACATTATTCCCATCTCCTACGTACACCAGTTTTCTCCCCGTTAGATTTCCCTTTACCTCTTTCAGCGTGAGCAAATCAGCAAGGGCCTGACAAGGATGATGCAAATCCGTTAGCCCATTAATCACAGGGATCGAAGCATAGTCAGCGAGTTCCTCAACATCCCGATGACGGTGTGTTCGAATCAAAATGCCATCCACCAAACCAGAAAATACCTGTGCAGTATCTGCAATGGACTCCCCTCGACCCAGTTGTAAGTGATTGCGATCCAAAGCAAGGGCATGCCCCCCCAATTGAGCCATCCCAGCTTCAAAGGATATCCGTGTACGCGTGGAAGGTTTATCAAAAATCATGGCTAAAGTTTTCCCAAGTAAAGGTTGCCACACTTCCCCTCGTTTATGTTTTTCTTTACATTCAAGAGCCAAAGAGAGAAGCGCTTCGATCTCTTGCGGAGTATATTCAGACAGGTGTAAACAGTCCCTTCCAGATAGAGAAGGGGGGTACTCCATCCAAGTGGGCTGGGTTGGGTTCATCGGTTCATCATTTCCTTTCCTTGAAAGGTCGACAGAGGTTGAATCGTCCACGTGGAGACCTGTCGCCATTCCTCTGTTTGGAACAACCACGTAAAGGTATCCGGAGAAGTAAAACAAGGCACTTGCCATTCTTGGGCAAATCGACGCAATTGAAATCCACCCCTTGTGGCGTCTCCCCCCTGGGTGGGGAGGTTAAAGATGACCTTCGCTCCTGGAGTTTGGAACCAATTAACCCAATCAGCTTGGGGGAGAACTTTTGTCTTCACCTTATACTTTTTCTCAATCCAGTCGGCGGTTCCCGGTGTAGCATATAAGGTGAGTCCCTTTCGTAATACTTCAGGAAGCAAGGACGTCAACTCTTCCTTCTGGCTATCTGCAACCGAAAGCAAAAGGGCCGTCTCCGAATGCAAAGGTGGGATTTTTGTCCCGAGTGTCCAGGGAAGCACTTTGGCAATCGCTTCTTGCAGGGTTGCCCCTAATCCTAACACCTCACCGGTTGACCGCATTTCCGGCCCTAGGGCAGGATCAACACCAGGGAGTTTGGTATTGGAGAAGACCGAACCCTTGACCGCCCATTCTTTGGGAGGCGGTAATAACCCCACGGGTGCAAAGGAAGCCAATGCTTCTCCCAATTGCACACGGGTTGCCCAATCCACCATGGGAACTCCTGTTACCTTACTGATTACAGGAACCGTACGCGAAGCCCGCGGATTTACTTCGAGCACGAAGACATCATCCGGTGTTACGACAAATTGAATATTTAAAAGACCGACATGAGAAAGAACTTTCACAAGACGCGCGGTATATGCGACGATTTTTTCGCGTTGGTGACCTTGAAGGTCTGGTGTTGCTAACATGGAGAGACTATCACCTGAATGTACGCCCGCACGTTCGATGTGTTGCACCAAGGTAGGAATAACAAAATCAATTCCGTCAGTCACAGCATCAACTTCTACTTCAATCCCTTCCACATAGCGATCCAACAACAGTGGATAGATCTCCTTTGAGAGCTTGTGGTTTCCCGTATCCATCCATTCACTCAACTGCTGGGGATTCCGAAGTACCTGCATTCCACGACCCCCTATCACATAGGACGGACGCAGTAAAATCGGATAGCCAATCTCCTCCGCTAACCCCATCACCTCTTCAGGTGTTGACGCTGTTCGAGCAGCGATATGTGGAATGCCACACCCTCGTAGCAGTTCATAGAATCGCTGGCGATCCTCCACACGGTCGATCGTTTCTGCAGAGGTACCCAAAATGGTACACCCGGCTTCTTCTAACCCTTTGATCAATTTGATTGCCGTTTGCCCACCATATTGGACCAACACCCCATCAATCTGCTCTTTAAAGGCAATCGCCACCACATCCTCTACCGTCAATGGTTCAAAGTAGAGACGGTCTGCGGTGATATAATCGGTACTCACCGTTTCTGGATTGTTATTAACAATCACCGATTGCACACCATGCCGATGTAACGATTTTGCAGCATGCACTGAGCAATAATCGAATTCGATTCCCTGTCCAATACGGATGGGGCCTGAGCCTATGACCATGACGCGACGGGCCGCTGCAGAAATCGCTACTTCATCTTCCCCTTGCCAGGACGAATAGAAGTACGGCGTCTCTGCTTTAAATTCCCCAGCACAGGTATCGACCCATTTATAGGAAGGCTGCCATTTGAGCTGTTGCCACCGATTTCGCAACATGGACTCTTTCACCTGATAGAGCCCAGCGAGAAAAGCATCGGCTACACCCATTCCCTTGGCCTTTTTCAATAGCGCATACGGTACGGATGCCCAGTCATACTGAGCAAGGTTCAACTCTAATGCTGCCATCTCGCCTATTTTTTCTAAAAAATATTGAGAGATTCCAGTCAAACGTTGCACCTTCTCCAGGCTCCAAGAGCGACGGAATGCTTCGCCTAGCGCAAAGAATCGCTGATCATCAGGGAATTCCAACCTTTTTGTCAGCTCTTCATCCGTCCATCTCTTTTCTACTTGGGAAAGGAGCGAGAATCTCCCCATATCCAAGGAACGTATCGCTTTATATAAGGCCGTCTCTAAATTTCGCCCCAGAGCCATTACTTCTCCGGTAGCTTTCATTTGCGTACCCAAACGACGATTGGCTTCAGGAAACTGATCAAAGGGCCAACGAGGCATCTTCACAGCCACATAGTCTAACGTTGGTTCAAAACAGGCATTGGTATGACCGGTCACCGGATTCATGCATTCATCCAGACGATATCCAATCGATAGTTTTGTAGCCAAGCGCGCGATGGGATAACCTGTCGCTTTTGAAGCAAGTGCACTGGAGCGACTCACCCGCGGGTTCACTTCAATAATGGCATACTCGCTGGTTTCGGGATGAAGAGCAACCTGAATGTTACATCCACCCACCACCTTCAGTTCCTGTATTACTTTAATGGCGACGCTACGCAATAATTGATATTGCCGATCGGTCAATGTCTGGGAAGGAGCCGTAACTATCGAATCCCCTGTATGGGTACCGACCGGATCTATATTTTCCATGTTACACACAGCGATACAGGTACCAAAAGCATCTCGCATCATTTCGTACTCGAGTTCTTTCCACCCTAAGATACTTTGTTCGATAAGAACCTGCTGTATCGGACTGGCTGCCAACCCTTGTCGTACAATTTGAGCTAGCGATTCTTGATCTTCTGCGGTACCACCACCAAATCCGCCGAGTGTATACGCTGGACGAATTACAACCGGATAACCGATCTCTGCAGCACAGCGAAGAGCATCCTTCACACTATCAACCGTGCGCCCCTTGGGAACGGGCTCTCCGATTTCCTCCATCATCACTTTAAAAGCTTCCCGATCTTCTCCTTTGCGGATGGTCTCAACAGGTGTCCCGAGTAATTCCACTCCGTATTGTTGCAATATTCCCTGTTCTGTCAGCTCCATTGCAAGGTTGAGTCCCGTTTGTCCACCCATGGTCGCTAATAGTCCTTGGGGTCGTTCCTGCTCAATAATTTTTGACAACACATCGGCAGTAAGTGGCTCCATGTATAAGACATCCGCCACTTCTTCATCCGTCATGATCGTCGCTGGGTTATTATTAGCGAGAATCACTCGAATGCCTTCCTCCTTCAGGGCAAGACACGCTTGTGTCCCCGCATAATCAAACTCCGCCGCTTGCCCAATAACAATCGGACCCGACCCGATCACGAGTACACTCTCCCATTTTCTCTGTTTACCCAACCCCCTTCACCTCTTTCTTTTCCATCACTTGCTCAACAAATTGATGAAACAAACCGGCTGCATCACTGGGACCCGGGTGTGCTTCTGGATGAAATTGCACTGTCGTTACTGGATAAATTTGATGCATGAGTCCCTCTACTGATCCATCATTTCCGTGGATATGGGTCCAAATCCATTGCCCAGGATCCAAGCTATCTTCACACACGGTATAACCATGGTTCTGTGAGGTAATCCAAACCTCGCCGGTCTGTTGATTACGTACAGGATGGTTGCTCCCACGATGCCCAAAGGGAAGTCGCTTGGTCCTTGCACCAAAAGCCATCGCCAACACCTGATGACCCAAACAAATCCCCAAAGTAGGAAGCTGCATCGCTAAGCTTTTCCACCCCTCCAGCCAGGGTATAAGTGCCTTCGGATCACCTGGTCCATTGGAAAAAAGGAGACCATCTGGATGCAATTTAAGGATCTCTTCCACCGACCAATGCCATGGAACCACCGTCACTTTACAGCCAAGTTGTTGTAACGATCCCAGGATCGATGCCTTATATCCAAAATCGATCAATAGAACATGGGGAGCATGGGGATTACTCGCCTTATAAAACACCGGTTCATCCACACTCACTGATTGCACCCACTGAATTGAATCCGGTAATACTTCCCTCAATTCCATATAAATCGGATTCGAATGGATCTGCCCTCGCATCGCCCCTTTGGCGCGTATTTTTTTAACTACCGCCCGTGTATCCACTCCCGTGATTCCAGGCACCCCATGCTGATCTAACCAATTGCCTAGTTCTTTCTCGTGATAACATTCACTCATAACCACCCCCGTACAAGGGGGAAAATGACTTTCACTCTCGCCAGCGACCAAACCATAATTACCAAT
Organism: Marininema halotolerans; assembly: GCF_900116235.1. GTDB lineage: Bacteria > Bacillota > Bacilli > Thermoactinomycetales > DSM-45169 > Marininema > Marininema halotolerans. The sequence continues at coordinate 247,153 of NZ_FPAA01000001.1, forward strand.
CATGGGATACGTAAAGATCACGATCTGACCGGCATAGGAGGGATCCGTCATGACCTCCTGATAACCCGTCATTCCTGTTGTAAATACCACTTCGCCTGAAACCGTTTTGGGAGTACCGATCCACTCACCTTGGAAGGTTTCACCATCCTCAAATACCAGATAAGCTTTCATCCACTTCCACCTGCCTCCAAGTTGTAACGATGATGTCGACTGCCTGATCCACTTGCTCTTTGGTGATAATCAGAGGAGGTAGCAATCGGAGCACTCTTGGACCCGCGGTAAGAACCAAGAGACCCTGTTCAGCCAAGACTTTTACAAAAGGAGCCACTGGCGTATCCAATTCAACACCCCACATCATTCCGCGACCGCGGATCGCCTTTACACCTGATAGGGAAAGAAGCCTTTCTTGGAGCTTCTCACCTAGGTATTCCCCGATCTCTTCCACCTTCGCGAGCAAAGGTGTCTCCATCATTTCCTGCAAAACCGCACCAGCGACCGCCATTGCCAGTGGATTTCCACCAAAAGTCGTCCCATGGCTTCCTGGACCCAAGAATGTCTCCAACCCTGATCGTCCCAACATAACACTCACTGGAAAACCATTGCCCAGCCCCTTTGCACAGGTCACTATATCCGGTTGAATCCCTACCTCTTGATAGGCAAAAAGCTTTCCGGTTCGGCCCAATCCCGTTTGGATTTCATCCACCATGAGCAGATACCCTCGCTCGCGACAAAGGGCTTCGATCTCCTGCAGAAAAGCAATTTCTCCAGGCTGGATCCCCCCCTCTCCCTGAATGATCTCCAAGAGAATAGCAACGGTTTCTCCCCCTACAGACTCCTTTACTGAGGCGATGTCATTGTAAAAGGCATAAGCAAAACCCTCTGGAAGAGGGCCGCAGTCCTCCTGTACCTTCTCTTGTCCAGTCGCTGTTAACGTAGCTAACGTACGGCCATGAAAGGATGCGTAGAAGGTGAGTATTTCTGGCCGAGAAACTCCTTTGACTTGATGTCCCCAACGACGCGCCAATTTGATCGCCGCTTCATTCGCCTCCGCACCACTGTTCGCAAAAAAAGCATTGGCAAGACCCGTCCCACGAAAGAGAGTCGAGGCTACTTCTTTTTGTCCCTGAATGGGAAAGAGGTTAGAGATATGCCACAGTTTGGAGGCTTGATTAATCAGTGCGTCCTTTACCCGGGGATGGGCGTGCCCAAGGTTACACACTCCAATCCCAGAAGTAAAATCCAGATAGCAACGTCCCTGCTCATCCCAAAGACAAGCCCCTTCCCCTCTGGTGACATGAACTTCACTTTTTTGATAGGTAGGAAATAGCCCCATCTCCTGTCTCCTCCTTCCTGATCCGTGTTCCATGGGCTCCTGTGATCATTTCATCAACGGATCGGGTATTGCTCCCATCCACAATGAACACCTCCTGGGCGGATGCGAGTCCGCTCAATGCAGCCATTACTTTTGGAATCATCCCCCCATGGATCTCTCCATCCTCTATCATCTTGGCAATCCTTGTGGGAGTCAGCTCGGATACTCGCCCCCCTTGCCCATCCAACACCCCCGGCATATCCGTAACTAAGATAAGCCTTTCAGCTTTCATCGCCCCTGCGATAGCAGCCGCGGCACTATCGGCATTGATGTTAAAATGTTGTCCATTGGCATCTGCCCCCAGAGAAGCGATCACTGGCAACCAGTCTTCAGAAAGCAAGGTTTCCAGTAGATGCGGTTCTACCCTCTCCACATTCCCCACCCAACCAAGACGGGGATCTTTCTGACTAGCTTGTAAAAGGGATCCATCTACCCCCGAAATACCAACCGCTTTCGTTCCAGCTTGTTGCAACTGACTCACCAGCATTTTATTCACCCGTCCACATAACACCATCTCCACGACTTCCATGCAGGCATCATCCGTCACACGTAGACCTTCTTCAAAATTAGGGGACTGTCCAAAACGCTTCTGCATTTGATTGATCACTGGCCCGCCTCCATGGACAATCATCGGATACCATCCCTTTTCAATCAGGGAAGCACACGTTAAAAAGAAGGCAGCATCCAGCTTTTCCAATACACTTCCGCCAATTTTAATCACAACCCGCTTCATTGCTTCTGCCTCCTTCTCCCGATTCATGTACGGTAACTCGCATTGATGCGCACATAATCATATGTGAGATCACACCCCCACGCAGTCGCTCTCTCTTTGCCTGCACCAAGATCCACTTTGATTTGAACCACCGACTGTTCTAATGCCTTACGAGCCAACTTCTCATCATAGATGGCAGAGGTCCCCCCATCAACAACGACCACATCACCGAGCCACACACGCGTATGGGAGGGGACAACCGTGGCATCACTATAACCAATTGCAGAAAGAATTCTGCCCCAGTTAGGATCTGCCCCATATACCGCCGTTTTCACCAAACTCGAACCCACAACCGTTTTAGCAGCTTGCCGGGCCTCTTTTAAGGTGCGTGCCCCCTTTACTTCCACCTCAACTAATCGGGTCGCTCCTTCGCCATCCCTTGCAATCATCCGAGCGAGTTCCTTTGAGACAAAGGCAAATGCCTGTTGAAAGGTGAGCCAATCCTCATGTTCTGGTGTAAGATTTCGATGGCCCGCCATCCCACTTGCCATGGCAACGACCATATCATTTGTGCTGGAATCGCCATCCACTGTAATCATGTTATACGTCTCATCGGTTACCTCTCGAAGCAGGGTTTGTAGTAGGGAAGGTTCAATGACAGCGTCTGTTGTCATAAAGGCAAGCATGGTTGCCATATTGGGATGAATCATCCCCGACCCCTTGGCAACTCCACTAATGCGTACTTCTTTGCCATCAATAAAGAAGCGCACTTCAACAACCTTCACCCCTGTATCCGTCGTTAAAATCGACTGGGAAAAAGGATCGCCCCCTTCTTTTCCCAATTGCTCAACCAATGTAGGAACGGCACGCGTCAGTGGTTCCATAGGAATTCGTTCACCGATAACACCCGTAGAGGCAATTCCAACTCGATATGCTGGTAATCCCATCTCCGTGGCAATCGACTGTCTCATCTGATAAGCGTCTTGAAGGCCAGGTTCTCCAGTACATGCATTGGCTTTTCCACTGTTAACTAGAATCGCTTGCATATACCCATCGACTTTCATACCATCTTGAGTGACCACCAGTGGTGCCGCTTGAAAGGCATTCGTCGTATAAACCACGGCAGCAGCTGCCGGGACCTCACAATAAATCATGCCAAGGTCTTTTCGTTTGCGTTTAATCCCCGCATGTAAGCCGGATGCAGTAAAACCTTTAGGGGATGTAATCGTAGGCACCTTCACTTGTGTAAAAGTACTTTTTTTCTCATGGGGTTCCACCCATGCCATAGAATCCATCCGTTCTTATCTCCTCTCCGTCCGTTTCCTTTACGGATACAGCGGCAACATTTTTAAGCCCATTGTTTCTTGCCAACCCATGATGATATTCAGATTTTGTACCGCCTGGCCCGCTGCTCCCTTCATCAAGTTATCAATCGCTACCGCCGTGATGATCATCCCTGTTCGCTCATCCACTTTGACCTGCAAATCACAAAAATTACTGCCAGTAACGTCCTTTGTACGCGGCCAACGACCTCGCTCACATAAGCGAATAAATGGATGCTCATGATAGGTAGTTGCAACGGCTTCCCGCAATTGATGAGTCGTCCATCCCGCTTCTACCGGGGCATAAATCGTCGCAAGAATCCCTCGACTCATTGGCACGATTTGTGGCGTAAACGTAACTACGTGGGAAGCACCACCCATCCGCTCAAGATAGTGCTCAATTTCCGGGGTATGTTGATGCTCCGCTACCTTGTATGGGAAAAGATTTCCCTCTACCTCACTAAAGAGACGATTGGTTTGTAATCCGCGACCGGCGCCAGATACCCCCGATTTTCCGTCGATGATAAGGGGCCCCTTCGCGATCGCTCCAGCCTTTGCTAGTGGCAAAAGCCCTAGTAAAGTCGCTGTGGCATAACAACCAGGATTGGTTAGTAAGCGTGCGGTTTTTATTTCCTCTCGATTCCATTCACTCAACCCATACACCGCTTTGCTTATCCATGAATTCATAGCAGGTTCTTTCCCATACCAAACGCGGTACTCCTCTGGTGTTAACCGAAAATCACCCGCTAGATCAATAGCAATCAATCCACGTTCCACAACCTCTGGCAACAGCTGACTGCTCACGCCAGCAGGTGCCGCGAAAAAGACCGCATCCACCCGAGAGGAAAGTTGTTCTACATCCCATTTTTCCAAGGTCCTATTTATATGAGAAAGGTGTGGATAAACATTCATCAACCCTTCTCCCTCTTGGGAGGAAGAAATCAGTGCTTCGATCTCAACATGGGGGTGGTTTTCTAACAACCGGATCAATTCAGCACTGCCATAACCCGATGCCCCAAGTACGGCTACTTTCATTCTTCTCTCCTCCAAAAAATCGATTTCGTATGATTATACAACTCAATTAATATTTATTCAATGAGAAATTCACCCTTTGTTCAGGGAGTTCTTCCCTGTAATAATTTTTATAATCATCAATTAATTTTCGACCCGTCGTTATTTATCGCTTATTTTTTTTGCATATCCATATGATTATCATCAATTTATACCCATAAAATAAATCACCTTGGTTTGGCATTTTTAATGTGCCCAACCAAGGTGATTGTCTTAGAGACCCGCTAATTTTCTAGCATTGTGATATTCGTACCGTCTATTTTTTTTGGGCAAGCCATTGAGCAAGCTTCTCCCGATCTTTCGCTTCCAGTTGGTTTTGCGGAGGCATTTGCCCTTGACCATGTTCAATGATCGCAGCGATCTCCTTCGCCGAATAACGCTCTCCTACTTTACTGATATCGGGACCCATCCCACCCTGCAGTTGTTCCCCGTGACAACTCGAACAATTGTTACTAAATACTTGTTTTGGTGAAGCGGAAGCTGACGATTGGTTATTTTTGCTTTGCTCTTGATTACACGCCGTTAATGAAACCACTATGAACGCTCCTACTAGCACTGATCTCCACATGGAACCTCTCATTTTTTAAAGTTCCCCCAATATCTTGTCAGTTTGTCATTTGATTATACCCTATTTGAGCTTAAACAGAAATTACATAGCGTTCATTGAGAATCATAACAAGGAAGCATGTCGCTGCAAATAATTAATAAATACTGATCCTTTATTTTGATAAGGGATAGAGATCAGGCGTGTTGAATAACCTGCATTTGGAGGTGTACAGGAGGCCAAATCTTCACCAATCCCATTACACCCCAAATTTTTCACAAAAAAAAACGCCGGTCACCTTACCCGACGTTTTCATACCGGCTTCCACCGGATGGTGCCTAGATATTCACTAACTACTCTCCATCAGTCATCCAAAGAAGGTTTCTTTTTCTCCCCTAAGGGAGTGTACGGCTCATCGAAGGCACGTTGTAATTCATTCACTTCTGCAGATCGCCTTCGAATACTTAATTGACTAACTATGACGCCACCTACCACAACGAATAAAAGAAGGGCCCATAGATAAGTAGGAACTGTATGGACGACTTCACTCACCATTTTCATCATATCTTCCTCCTCATACCTATCGCGATCGCAACAGGTCAGCAAATGCTTGTCATTCGCCCAGTGTCATCAAGGGTACGGAGAAAGGTTTTCAGACGCTGTCAAAGGGAGCGAATTTTCCTGTCGAAGCTTCAGCAATTAACGGTCCTTCGAACAATTATTTCCCGGGAAACGACAAGTTTTACTCCGTGTTCATAACGGGTCGATTTTTCGCACTTAACGGCCTTTAAAAGTGGGTTTACGCTTTTCTAAAAAAGCATCCATACCTTCTAGGCGATCCTCTGTATTAAAAACAACGCCAAATTGTGAGGCTTCTAACGATAACCCCACTGAAAGATGTGTCTCTACACCCTGATTGATCGTCTTTTTAATCGCTGTCATCGAGACTGGGGCCTTTGTCGCTAACAAACTCGCCAATTTCTTCGCTTCTGCCAACAATTGATCCCCTGGAACGACTTTTTGCGCCAATCCAATACGAAGGGCTTCTTGGGCAGGGATCATTTCCCCTGTTAAACATAGATATTTAGCTGTCGTCTTACCAACCAAACGAGCCAATCGTTGTGTCCCGCCATATCCAGGTAATACACCCAGATTGATCTCAGGTAGTCCAAACCGAGCATTTTCTGCAGCCAATAAAATGTCTCCACTCATCGCCAGTTCAAACCCACCTCCGAGAGCAAACCCATTCACTGCCATAATCACCGGTTTAGCCGAGTCTTCAATGCGAGAGAAGAGTGCCTGTCCACGCTTTGCCAATCGCTCCGCCTCGGCAGAGGTAGGCACTTCACGTAGTTCCTTAATGTCTGCACCTGCTACAAAGGCCTTTTCGCCTTCACCTGTCAAAATCCAAGCACGAACATCCTCATCATTTTCAAGCGTATCCAATACTTCACTCAATTCTTGCAACGTTTCCTGATTAAGGGCATTCATAACCTTTGGACGACGGATGGTGACAAGTGCCCAACCACTCTCTTTTTCGACAACAATATTTTTCCATTCCATGCATTTTCGCCTCCACTCATGAGATTGACTTGATTTCGCATGTTTTTATGATTCGTCTAAATGACCAAGGTTTGTCCAAATTGATCTCTGGTTCTTTCCGCAACAGAACTGGACCCATACAATCGAGGAACGACTCATCTTAGCACTCCCATACATGAAGGCCCTTGGAAAAATCCGTTGGGTATAGGGATTTACTGGCGAAATCAGTCTCCTGCCCATAATCTCGCTACCTCCACAGCAAAAAAACTCTACGTTCCCTTCACAACTCCTGTATCTTCGGCTTTTATAGAGTTACTATGATTCTATCAAATCCAAGTCAGACTTGCGAGAGTAGGAAATACTCTCTTCTCATCGGACGACCGAAGAAAATGCTTATGACCTGGGATGGAATACAAGAACGGTGGATATCAGATGATATCCACCGTTCTTGTTAAGGCCAAATCACCCTATGTCGACCCAACCCAATTTTCATTTTACAATCCACTAGAATAGAAGAGGCGGATCATTGTACGCAATCCTTATTACACTTCCCTTACCCCTCCGATGATTGATTCCGATTGGTCATTTGTCGCCACACGGAACCACTTGCTTCATCGCCTTTTTCAATGCGCTCCAATGCCATTCGTGCTTGCATCGCTACTTCAAACTCCGAATCATTTTGCGCATCGCTTAACGCCGAAATGGCTCGGGTATCCCCTGATTCATATAAAAACATGGCTGCACGCCATCGAACTAACCGACTCGGATCACGTAACGCTTCAATCATCACAGGTGTCGCTTCGGGGTCACCTAAATCCGATAAGCAGTCTCCTGCTGTTCGGCGAACGGTAACTGACGGATCATGCATGGCCTTCAATAGGAGGGGAAGCACTTCCTTCTCTTCAATACTTCCCAGATAGGCGACTGCCAAGCGACGAATCGTTGCCTTTTCATCCGACAGTGCTTGGGATAAGACAGGTAAATCGGAGAGCGTTGGATTCATCTGCTCTAAAGCGGCATAACGCTTTCTCCAATCAGGGTCCTCCATCATCTCTAGTGTGACCGGATAAGAATGCCGCTTCATGGGTGAGGCATCTCCAGGCCCTTGAGCAAAGGCTTGCTTAATTAATTCTTGCAAACGAGCATCATCATAGGCAGCCGCAATCTCTTGTACGGCTTCATTTCCTACTTCATCCCACTCTCCATATCGGACACCACGCTCTTCCCACTTACGTTCCATCACCATATTCGCTGAAGCAGATTGCGCTTCCATTACGGCTTTAGCAAACCGTTCCGGAAGAGAGTACCGCTTCTCCTCACCAAAGGAGACCAATTTTAATTGAATAGGGAGACCGCGAAAGGTTTGTAAAAACACTTTCACTTCACCAAAGGCTTCCTCAGTGGAAGAAGATGTTCCTTCTTCAGAGGATTTTGCCGATGACTTCTCCCCAAAAATTTCTCGTACTTGTGGGAGAATTTGTTGCCACTCCACTTTTGGATCCCGATCGATCGCTAAGAAATCTGCCACGTGAAAAATACTTTTCACACCTTGAATCGCAAGAATATGCTTCACATACTCCGGAGCATCCTCACTGCGATCAACCGTATAAGTCGCTCCTTTTGATACCTTTTGGTCCAAATTCACTTTCATGGAGTGAGGACTTGGTGTAGGCTCAATCGACTTAATTTGCAAACATTATCCCTCCCAATCCTTCCACACGAATCATGGGTACATGGTTCCTTCTACCCATTTTTAGATACCTGGATCTTAACACAAAAGTATACCTGCTTTCACCTCTGTAACCCTCCCTGGAGAGACTCCCCCTTTTCAGGTAAAATAGAGACAGCGACTTCTAGGATGTGGGTCAAGCGTTAAGATGATGAGAAGGGAGCGATGGTTCAATGTCCCAACCTATAGAAAATAAGATTCGTCATGTATTAACTGAAAGTGGTTTGGAAGAGATGGAAGAGGAGATTCTTTCCACGCTCATCCCTTATCTTCAAATACAACCAGGAGCGGAAGAGGAGGATCTGCCTATCGGCACATCTAAATTTGGCGGATACCCCGACTTGCCGATGGATGAACGGTATCCAGAAGTACCTGGTCGCATGCTCAGTTTCCTTGCCCAGTACAATCTTGAGGAACTTGCTGCAACTGGCACGGTGAGCTCCCTTCCCAAAAGGGGGATGCTCTACTTTTTTATTTCCTTGGATGATATCCATCGCCCAACACCACCTTCACCTGATGCCTGGGTTGTCTTTTATCGGGAAGCGATGGGAGCAGACCTCCGACCGGCGCTCCTTCCCGATGAAATGTCCCGGGAGTTATTAATTCCGGAGCGATCGATCACGTTTTCACTGGAAAAACAACTGCCTGATGTGGAAGCATCAACCGATATGAATGAGCTATATTTCCATCTAATGGATCAACTCTATGATCTTGAAGAACGAGAGGATGGGGACCACCAAGCCTTTGGCCAACCCCTGGAGATATCCGGTAATGTTATTCAGGAATGCTCTCAGCATTCAGGTATTCCAACCGATGATTGGGTATTACTTCTCCAAGTAGACACGAGCCTTCTTGAGCATGAGGGGACAGGGTTGGGAATGCTCTACTTTTGCATTCCCCAAGAAGATCTATTCACTCACCGCTTTAACCGCACTTGGTTTGTGGCACAACATCATTAAATTTGACTCCAATCCAAATAACCACACGAACAAGTACTCCATATTGATACGTGTGGTTATTTCTTGTATTTAAATTCCGAGGACCTTTCCGTGTACGAGTCAACCACTGGCTGTCAATGTAGAGGACGTTAATGATGAACGATTCATCTACGTAAAGGGAAATCAATCGCTAATAAGCCGTTTATCCACTCTTCGCACATTCCGATTCTTAATGAATCCTATGTAAGTTAATACCACAATGTCCCCTCTAACCGTGTGTTCGGTCCCCCTTGGCGAAAATAGATAAACACGCATCGCTTCCCTTTTCCTACTTCATGAAAGGGAAGCGAAAAATGAACAGACTTCCCCTTCGCTTTCACCACACGTTGAAAAAGTGGACGATATTTTTCATCATATACCTCGGTTACTACTTCGGATGGTACTGCTTCGGAAGACAGCTTTCCTTCTAACCGGTTTCCCTGCTTCCCATTAAAGTAGAAGACTTTTCCTTGTTGCAAGGCATCATTTTTTCCTGGGATATATTCCACATTTGCAGAAAACCGCCAACATCTCGCATCCTTACAGGCCTGTTCCGATGTGATATACGCTGCAGATGCTGACAAAGGAAGGTTCATGCTAAAAAGGGCGATGATCCATGAAATCAGCCATCGATATTTTTTTCCGATTGGAGACACTTCCGGCCCACCCCTTTCACGAGATCGTTGCTATTCTTCCCGTAAGAAGTTTTGGTTATCAATCATAAAATCCATTTAAGAATCCTTTTGTTTCAATGAAAAATGCCCCCTTATTGCCATGAATACATAGGCAACCAGGGGGCATCTCTTTATTTCACTTTATGAAACATCAATCATTTTTCTTAGGTACGCTTCGATAAAGGCATCCAGATCCCCATCGACAACACCCTGCACGTTGCCTGACTCTACCGAAGTCCGATGATCTTTCACCATACTGTAAGGATGGAAAACATAAGAACGAATCTGGCTACCCCATCCAATATCCGATTGTTCCCCCTGGATATCTTGTAGGTGTTGTTTCTTCTCTTCCAATTGCTTCTCTAACAATCGACCCTTTAGAATCTTCATCGCTCGTTCACGGTTTTTAATCTGGGAACGTTCAGACTGACAGGTAACCACCACACCGGTAGGAAGGTGTGTGATGCGCACAGCAGAATCTGTCGTATTCACGTGCTGTCCACCTGCACCACTCGAACGGTAGGTATCGATTTTTAAATCGTCCGTCCGTACATCAATTTCGACATCATCGTCAATCTCCGGAACCACATTGGCCGATACAAAGGAAGTATGGCGACGCCCGGAGGCATCGAAGGGAGAAATCCGCACCAATCGATGGACTCCCTTTTCGGCCTTCAAGTACCCATAGGCGTTGTGTCCTTTAATGAGGAGGGTTACACTCTTTACACCCGCCTCATCTCCGGGTAAATAATCGAGCGTCTCTACTTTAAAGCCACGACGCTCTGCCCAGCGAGTATACATACGCAAGAGAATTTCAGCCCAGTCCTGAGATTCGGTACCTCCTGCTCCTGGGTGAAGTTCTAATATCGCATTGTTTTTATCATAGGGTTCAGAAAGAAGAAGGTTGAGTTCAAATACATCCAGTGTCTTCTTCAGTTCGTTAACCCCTTCTTCGGCTTCATCTAGCAATGTATCATCGTTCTCTTCTGCGATTAATTCCGCCATAACAACCAAATCTTCGTGTCCGGCTTCTAACTCCTTCACACCTTGCACCTGTGCTTTTAACCGGTTGGATTCATCAATCACCTTTTGCGCATATGCCTGATCATTCCAGAACGATGGATCTGTCATTTCTCGATCCAGTTCTTCTACCCGTTTTTCTTTGTTAGGGAGGTCAAAGAGACCCCCTGATATCCGCCAAACGCTTGGCTGTATTGGTAAGCTCTTGCCGTAACTCACTGATTAACATCTCTTACCCTCTCCTTGACATTCAATACGTACCACCGGAATCATATCAAACCCAACCATAAAACACCAGGGATCAACTGATCCCTGGTGAGACCTGATAAGGTCAGCCAGTTTTCACGGCTTTACCACAACAATGTTTATACTTTTTCCCGCTACCACACGGGCAAGGCTCATTTCTCCCTACTTTATCCGATTTACGAATCGGCTCTTTTTTCGGAGCTTCAGCCTCACTACTGGGGGAACCGCCACCCGAAGTCGTTTGTTGGGTAGCCACTTCTTCTCGTTCGATCTCTTCATCCTCTTCAAACTCTGCCTTCATCACATAATGGACAACTTCTTCTTGGATTTCATGCACCAACTCTTGGAACATTTCATGTCCCTCAAATTGATATTCACGCAAAGGATCATTTTGTCCATAGGCACGTAGATGAATTCCTTCACGCAACTGATCCATTGCATCAATATGATCCATCCATTTTCGGTCGACCGTGCGAAGCATCACAACTTTAGAGAAATCCTCCATTCGCTCTGGACCTAATAATTCCTCCCGTGCCTTAAAGGCTTCTTCAAATTGCTCATAAATCTCAGTGACCAATTCTCCTTTTTCTAACCCTTCCAACTCATCCACATTAAGCTCTTCATCCTCATTAAAGAGGTTATTTCGCAGATAATCTGCAAGGGATTCCATATCCCACTCTTCTGGGAGGTCATCATCTGAGAGATGGGCATCGACCGTATGTTGCGTTAACCCTTTACCCATACCCAAAACAATTTCTCGCAGCTCTGCCAAATCACCCGTTAATACTTGCCGGCGTTGCCCATAGATAATCTCCCGTTGTTGATTGAGAACATCATCATACTGCAATACCCAACGACGAGCATCAAAGTTGTTTCCTTCCACCCGTTTTTGCGCATTCGCAATCGCTGGAGTAATGCCTGGTCCCTCAATCGGAGTATCTTCATCAATCTTCATATTCATAATCCGTGTTTGAAAGGATTCTGGTATAAAGCGACGGAGGAGATCATCCTCAAAGGACAGATAAAATTGGGAGGATCCTGGATCCCCTTGACGACCTGCCCGACCGCGAAGCTGGTTATCGATTCGACGACTTTCATGTCGCTCCGTCCCCATCACATGCAAGCCACCTAACTCATCCACACCCTCACCAAGTACGATATCAGTCCCCCGGCCGGCCATATTGGTTGCAATCGTAACTGAACCACGTTGCCCAGCTTGAGAGATAATCTCCGCTTCCTTCGCATGGTTTTTCGCATTAAGAACCTGATGCGGGATGCCCCGCTTCTTCAGCAGTTTGGAAATCTGTTCTGATTTTTCAATGGAAACGGTACCGACGAGAAGCGGTTGCCCTGTCGCATGCCGCTTCACAATTTCATCCACGACCGATTGATGCTTCCCTTTTTCCGATTTGTAGATCACATCAGAATGATCCTTCCGCTGCATCTCTTTATTCGTAGGAATTTGGACAACATCCATGCCATAGATTTTACGGAATTCTTCTTCCTCCGTTTTTGCCGTCCCGGTCATCCCCGCCCGCTTATCATACAGACGAAAATAATTTTGCAGGGTAACCGTAGCCAACGTCATCGATTCTCGTTGCACTTGCAACCCTTCTTTTGCTTCAATCGCCTGGTGTAGACCATCACTGTAACGACGACCTTGCATTAACCGACCCGTAAAGTCATCCACGATGACCACGCCATCTTCATTTACCACGTAATCATAATCCCGCTTCATAATGACATGCGCCTTAAGCGCTTGCTGGATATGATGGTTTACGGTGATGTTTTTTGCATCAAAGAGGTTTTCCACACCGAGGAAGGTCTCTACTTTATCGGCACCCTTCTCCGTAAGCGTAACACTCTTGGTCTTAATATCGACGGTATAATCCTCTTCCTCTTTCAAACGGCTGACTACCTTATCGGCTGCATAATAGAGGTCGGTGGCTTTATTGGCTTGCCCACTAATAATGAGGGGAGTTCTCGCTTCATCGATTAAGATACTGTCCACTTCATCAATGAGGGCAAAGGAGAGTTTTCGCTGGGCAATTTGTTCAGGATAAAGCACCATATTGTCCCGTAAATAATCAAAACCAAATTCATTATTTGTTCCAAAGGTAATATCCGCTTGATAAGCCTCGCGCTTTTCTTCACTAGAGAGATCAGGTAAATTTAATCCCACGGTCAAGCCAAGGAATTGAAAAACCTGACCCATCCATTCTTTATCCCGACGAGCCAAGTAATCGTTGACGGTAACAACATGCACTCCTTCACCAGACAATGCATTTAGATAAGCCGGCAACGTTGAAACCAAGGTTTTCCCTTCCCCAGTCTTCATCTCTGCAATGTCTCCATTGTGTAGAACAATTCCACCAACCAATTGGACATAGAAATGACGCATTTCCAAAACACGTTTTGCTGCCTCACGTACAACCGCAAAGGCTTCGGGCAGAAGATCATCCAAGGTTTCGCCATCAGCAAAACGCTTTTTAAATTCTTCAGTTTTCTCACGTAGTTGTTCATCGGTGAGAGGTGAAATGTCTGTTTCCAATTCCTCGATGTGATCGGCAATTCGATAACACCGCTTTAATTCTCGTTCATTCGCATTAGGCAATATTTTTCGTAATAAATTTAACATCAGCCGTCATCCCTTTCATGAGGCTCAGGTACTCATCTTAACACCCATTAGGGCATGTTTGAATTCATTTCCGAATGGATGTCCGAATGGAAGATACTATCTATTAGTTTAACAAAAAAAGGACCTCATTTTCATCTTTTCACAAAAGGTTAATCAACCACACCAAAAAGTAGCGGCCACAGCCGCTACTTTTTGGTGAAAAAGCCGCCGATCTCATTCCGGTTCGATGAGACCATATCGGCCATCATTCCGTTTGTAAACCACATTCACCTGATCCGTAATTGCATTTGAGAAGACAAAGAAGTTATGACCCAGCATATCCATCTGCATGATCGCCTCTTCCATGTCCATCGGTTTTAAATTAAAGCGCTTCGTACGCACGACTTGAAACTCATTATCCTCTTCCTCATCGAGTGTCGCTGTCTGCGCTTCAGGGGATGACCCATTTTCAAAACTACGAAGTGTGCTATCTTGCCGGAACTTCCGGTTGACCTTCGTCTTATATTTACGGATTTGGCGTTCCAATTTCTCAAGCACCTTATCAATCGATGCATACATATTCTCAGAAGCCTCTTCCGCACGAACCAAAACACCTGGAAAAGGTACAGTCACTTCCACTTTGTGTTCGTCTTTGAATACACTCATCGAAACGAATGCCTCTGTTGTTTGGGTGGAGTCAAAGTACTTCTCCATCCGGCTCAGTTTCTTTTCGACATACTCACGGAGAGCATCAGTCAACTCAATGTTGTTCCCACGCACATTATATTTCATTAAGCGATTCCCCCTCCTCGCTTTCTACTGTATGTATTCCCGTTTTTTCAGAAACATACCTCCCTTTTTGAACGAAATTTAAACAGAAATTTATGCCAATCGACACGATTCCGACAAATGGCGACAAACAAAGGGTAGCGCGTGCGTCCAAAACCAAAACCCCCCTAGTTCTCACCAGAGGGGTTGAAATCGATGTTAGATTATAGGGCCTTCGTTACATTAGAAGCTTGGGGTCCACGCGGTCCGTCTACGATTTCAAAATCTACGCTTTGACCTTCATCAAGCGATTTAAATCCTTCTTCTTGGATGGCAGAATAGTGTACGAATACGTCTTCGCCACCATCACGCTCGATAAAACCATAACCTTTTTCCGCGTTGAACCATTTAACTTTGCCCAGCATAAGAACAATCCCTTCATAATGTGATGCACATGTAAAAGAGTATGTAGCCCTTCTCCATGCCACTACACTATAGCACCCGTCTTCAGGGAAAGTCAAGGAAAAAACACTTTAATTGGAGATTTTTTCTCAGAGAACTTTACCCAGAAATGACCGAGTTCTCTCTTTTTTGGGATGAGAAAACAATTGTTCAGGTGAACCCTCTTCTTCAATGATTCCTTCATCCATAAACAATACGCGATCACATACTTCCCGAGCAAATCCCATCTCATGCGTTACCACTACCATGGTCATTCCTTCCTTTGCTAGCGCCTTCATTACTGCTAGCACCTCGCCAATCATCTCCGGATCCAATGCCGATGTCGGTTCATCAAAGAGCATCACCTTCGGATCCATCGCTAACGCACGCGCAATGGCAACCCTTTGCATCTGTCCACCTGAAAGTTGACTTGGCCAACTATTTGCCTTTTCCCGTAATCCCACTTTTTCAAGCAAGGCATATGCCTTTTCTTCAGCTTTGTCTCGCTTCCATTTACGAACCTCCATCGGGGCCAGAGCAATATTATCAATGACCCGCTTATGAGGAAAGAGGTTAAATTGTTGAAAAACCATCCCCATCTCTGTTCGCACCTTATTCATATCGGTATGTGTGCTGGTTAAATCCTGTCCATCAACCATCACTTTTCCAGCAGACACTTCTTCTAATAGGTTCATACAGCGTAACAAGGTGCTTTTCCCTGAACCACTGGGACCAATAATGGAGACAACTTCTTTTTTGCGAATCTGAAGGTCAATCCCCTTGAGCACTTCTAGCTTACCAAATCGCTTGTGTAATCCTTCAATTTGTATCATCTAGGTTACCTTCTCCTTCGGTGCTATACCGTTTTTCTAACCAGAAAACGACCCTCGACAACAGGTAGGTAAGGATAAAATAAAGCACACCGGCTGTGATATAAGGTACCCATCTCTCCCACGTCACCTTGGCAGTGGTTTGTGCAGCATAAATCAGATCATTGACCGCAATCACACTGACAAGGGATGAATCCTTAAGCAACGCGATAAATTCATTCCCAAGGGGAGGAAGCATACGTTTAAAGGCTTGCGGCAAAATAATATGGCGCATCGCTTGTGTATGCGACATTCCTAGAGAACGTGCCGCTTCCATTTGACCTTTTTCGACCGATTGTATACCCCCGCGGAAAATTTCCGCAATGTAGGCACCTGCGTTTAAAGAAAGGGCAACAAAACCCGATAAGATTGCATCTGGACTACTTAATCCAAAAACCTTCGCTACCTCTGGCAGAACAGCAAAGTGAATAAATAGGATCTGTAATAAGAGAGGCGTTCCTCGAAAAATATCGATATACAATTTTGCCGGGAAATAAAGGACTAACTTCTTCGATAACCGCATCAACCCCAATGACAACCCAATCACGAGACCCGTCAATACTGCCCCAATTGTTAATATGGTTGTATAAAATAGCCCTCGGATGAACAAATCCTTATACTCCACGATGACAGACCAATCCATGAGGCATCCCCTTTTCCTCAGATTAAAAATGGTGGATAGCAGTTTTTTCTTTCTCCAAATGTAAACTTATGCACAGAGTTATCCACAGTATCCACACTCCGAAGGAAGCCCTTCAATGCAAATGCAGATTTTGCAAACCGTGTGGTTGGATAGTAAACCGGTGTCATTCCCCTCCGATTTCTAGAATAGCTTGTCCTACTCTCACCCACTTCAATAAAGAGGGAATAATACAGGGAGTGCATCGCACTCCCTGTATTATTGGAGAATCACTTCTTCTCTCCGAAATATTGGGTGTAAATTTCATCATAGGTACCATTACTCTGGATTTTCTTTAAGCCTGCATTAATTTTATCTAGCAATTCCTTATTGCCTTTTTTAACAATGATTCCGTAATACTCGGGCTCAAACGATGGATCCTCCACCATTTGAAATTGATTCTTCATCCGATTCTTCAAGTAATCCTTAACCACTCCATCATCGGCTACGACTGCATCAACACGTCCATTATATAAATCATCAATAGCCCCTGGAGTATCCTCATACCCCTTCAGCCCCTGATAGGTTTTCCCAAAGGTTTTTTGAACGACGGCTTCACCTGTCGTACCCGATTGGACACCAATTTTTTTTCCTTTAAGCTCTTTCAACCGTTTTATCTTGGATGATTTGGGCAAGAGAATGGTTTGTTTAGCATCAAAGTAAGGTTTTGAAAAATCGAATTTCTTTTGCCGCTCAGGATTGATCGTCATGGCTGAAATACCTGCGTCCACTTTGCCACGCTTCACTGCTTCAAATAACGGATCCCAACCCGTGTGCTGAACATGAACTTTTAACCCTTCAGCCTTTGCAATGGCTTTTATAATGTCCACATCAAAGCCTGTGATTTCCCCGTTACCCTTTTGTTTTTCAAAGGGGGGGTAGGCTGCATCCGTTCCGATTTCCAATACATCCTTTGATCCACCATCATTGGACTGCCCACAACCAGAGATCAGTGTGACCATGAGTAGTAAGGGAAGCCATAGTAACCGACGTTTTTTCATGGGTAACGCCTCCTTGACAGGTAGAGTGATTCGAAACATTCTGTGTTCAACCTCACTAATTAGGCTTTCTTTTCCTCATCATGATCATTGAATCGTACAACAATGATCATCCGTTTACCCTCTTACCAATATCCTCCTAAACCTGTTCTTTGATTGAATGTTTGGATAGCAGTCCATTTTTTTAATTTTCGTTTACAGGTGGTTTCTTGTCAACCAAAAAACGCCCCCATCTTCTGACAACAAAAAAACCGCCTATGGAGTAGGCGGTAATAAAGGCTTAATTGACAGCTTCTTTTAATTGTTTGCCAGGCTTAAATGCTGGGACTTTGCTCGCTTCAATTTGAATGGCTTCTCCCGTTTGTGGGTTACGTCCGGTTCTAGCCGCCCGTTCCCTTACTTCAAAATTTCCAAATCCGATCAGCGAGACTTTCTCTCCTTGGCGTAATGCCTCAGAAATGCTATCCAAAACGGCTTCCACCAATAGCGTTGTCTCTTTCTTTGTCTTTCCCATCGATTCTGCAACCTGATCGATCAATTCCGCTTTATTCAACGACATACACTCCTTTTCCGTAAATGGTAGTTTAGGAGAACTCTAATTTCATTTCTTCCCTAATAACCGCGCACCTATACCTTTTTTATTGCCTTTTCATTCGCCTCTCCCTCTATCTGAACTAGCAATCTTCAGGATTGAACTTCCCCATTAACGCGCCAGGGTCAATGAGTACACCTTGTTCGCTCCAGCCTTTTTCAAGGTCCTCGCACATTCTAGTAAAGTCGCACCCGTCGTATAAACATCGTCAATCAAAAGCCAATGCTTTGATCGGACATGACGCTCCAATCCCTCTTTTAATACAATCGCACCCACCAGTGTTTGTTGGCGTGCTCGCTTCCCCCGACTACTTTGGGCAGGGGTCTCAATCACCCGCTCCAGACAATGAGCCAAGGGAAGCGAGACACGCTTTGCAATCTCCTGTGCAAGCATCTCTGCTTGATTAAACCCCCGCTCAAATAGACGAGTCGAATGGAGAGGAACAAATGTAATGCTATCCACACACCATCGTGCCTCTAAAAGGGTATGGACCATCATTTCAGCCAAGGGTGGAGCTAAACTTACCTGACCTTGGTACTTCAATCGATGAATACACGCTCGTGAGTATGTAAGATAGGAGAGGCTACTTCGATTAGCTGTAAGGGGAGGATTAGTTAATTTCTTGCAATCCCAACACAACTCGCTGACCAACTGTGCTCGTCCGCAGCGGGGACAAATTGTTCCCTGAATAGGAGCCAAGCGCTCGATACACGGCGAACAGACCCTTCGCCAAATGGGTGCCCACGCGGGGGCGGAATGAGGAGAATCACATAGGCGACATTTCGGGGTATGAAACAGGGTTTCCCACCAGCTTCTCACGGAATTTCTCCCTCCTCTTTATACTCTTTTACAAGATACCCACAACGCTTTGCTAATTGATTTAACGCGACAATCTCACGTAACGCATCCTTTTGTACATCCGTATAAAGCGTAGTAAAGAAATGTACTTCGCCAGCGCGATACGATGAGGAGCGCCCTACTCGACCGGCAATTTGTATCAGGGATGCTTGGTCAAAAATCGGATGATCCGCACCCAAAACAGCAACATGACATCGCGGAACGGTTACGCCTCGTTCCAAGATCGTCGTGGTAACCAGTAACCAACGCTTCCCATGACGAAATTCGGCAATTCTCTCCCCTCGGGCTTCTTCTCTTCCTGAGACAACGCTACATCCTTGGTACAAGGTAGAAGGAAGCGCATTCTTTAACCAACGAAGGAGTGTCTTTGCATCCTTCACCCGCGGAACAAATAATAGCGCTTGCCCCTTCTTTTCTACCACCTGATCAAGGAAAGAGAGAAGAGAAGGGATTGACTTACCTTGTTGCAAGCGTGCCCACAATGATCGCTTCTTGATCAGCTTTGGAACAGGTAGAGGATAACCGTGATAACGAACGGGGAGGGTCACCGCCGTCAGTTCCCCCGCTTTCACCTGTTTCTTCCATGGTGTAGCTGGGGTTGCTGTTACTGCTACTCTCTTACCGCCAGCCGCCGTCGCTCGTATCACAGCCGCTTCCCATATGGTATCCCCATACAGGGGCCATGCATCGGCTTCATCAACCACCACCAGATCAAAAAATTGATAGAAACGAATCAATTGGGGCACTGTTGCAATAAATAACTGCCCGATTTCCCAAACCTCCTGGCTCTCCCCATGAAGAGTCACTTGTTTAACCCCAGGAAAAGCCTGTCCAAGACGCTGTGACAGTTCTTTAATGACATCTCGTCTTGGCGCCGTCCATAAAACCGTTCCACCCGAAGCCAATACGCGCTGAAGAACAGGTAAAAGCATTTCTGTTTTCCCAGAACCCGTCACCGCCCATACAAGTAATTCTGATCTTGTGCTGGAGAACCAACGTTGACAAGCTTCCATCGTATCTCGTTGTGCCGATGTTAACGGCGGTGAAATGAGTCGTATCCTTTGCACCCCTTTTTGTTCGGAAGTGAAAGGGATCCGTATCAAGGGAAGACATGACCGGCTTCCGCCAAGCATCACACAGGACTCACAAAGTAAACAAGGACCATTGCAACGTGCACACGCCACCTGTTGAATTCGTCTCTGACCGCCACCGCAACGCAAACATTGACGGTTTTTCGGCGCCCTTGTTTGAGTGACTCCAGGAAGAAGTTCGGCACGTCCCGTCAAATGAAGCCACTGCACGGTGGATCGTAATTTATCCTCCCTCACCTTTGCTCCTTGTTGATAGGCTACGAAACTCCGTACTTCTGGCCATAATAATGACCTTCCAGCTAACCATCTCTGTAATCGTTGTGCTCGATACTCGAGATGCTGGATTGGTTGCGCTCTTCCTTTCCAATCTTCCATTTCCAAAGCAGTTGCTGAAATAGCGTTACGAGAGTATGGCTCTCCAATCCACTCATAGGCTTGTCCAAGGGATGGAAACCGCACCCCACCCCCCACGATTTCCACCCCTTGCATTCCCCAAAAAAGCTGATCAATGGTTCGGTCAAGAGTTATCCAAGATGATCCCTTCACTTGATACACCATAACCTCCATATTGGATCTCCTCTCTCCGCCCCATTCCCTTCGATTAGTTATACGTAAAACACTCCCGTTGGTTTCGACAGCGTAAATCAATTACCGATGCATCTTGTCCCCAAAGAGACGGATGCGTCATCGCACCTCCAGAAAGAATACGAATCTCTAATGATGGATAATAGTGTTGCAACCTCATTAAAATCGATTGAGTATCATCCGACGACCCCGTATCTACACAAACGACCTCCGCTCGACAGCCAAGAGCCTGTTGGCGAAGAAAGTAGGCCCGAATTACACCTTCTATGGCACCCTGGCTATTTTCCGTCATTAAAACAAGGCGATGGGTACCTGGACATAGTTTATAACTGAATATTCCGCTAAAAAGGACCAAAAGACACCTTAGCACACCGTAAACCACAACCGTCCACAGAATTAGTGCCATGGGATATGCCCTCCTTTTGCCCCTAGTATATGCACCACTGAACATGGGTGTTCAAGGGGTACAATCCACGAGAACACCCATATAAAAAACCGTAGCCCAGGGCTACGGTTTTAACTGTTCTTCTTAATTAAAGAGAGGATTCTTTGCGAAGAACTTCCGCAAGATCGGTTTTCTCCCAAGGGAGTTCGACATCCGTACGACCAAAATGACCGTAAGCTGCTGTCTGACGGTAGATTGGGCGGCGCAGATCCAATTGACGAATAATTCCTGCCGGCCGCAAATCAAAATGCTTGCGAACCAAGTTGACCAATTCTACTTCGTCTACTTTACCTGTTCCAAAAGTTTCCACACGAATAGAAACTGGACGGGCAACCCCGATAGCATAGGCCAGTTGCACTTCACATTTGTCAGCCAGACCCGCAGCAACAATATTCTTTGCGACATAACGAGCCGCATAGGCACCTGAGCGATCAACTTTCGTCGGATCTTTACCAGAGAAAGCACCGCCCCCATGGCGTGCATATCCACCATAGGTATCCACAATAATTTTGCGACCGGTGAGACCCGCATCCCCCATCGGCCCCCCAATAACGAAGCGGCCCGTCGGGTTGATAAAATACTTAGTGTTCTCATCCAGCATGGATTGTGGTACAACAGGCTCGATCACGTGTTTTTGAATATCTTCTTTAATCTGGCCAAGGGTAATCTCTTCCGCATGCTGCGTAGAAACTACCACCGCATCAATGCGCACGGGTTTATTGCCTTCATATTCTACAGAAACTTGGGTTTTTCCATCTGGACGTAAATATTCCAAGGTGCCATCTACCCGTACCTCATGAAGGCGACGAGCCAATTGGTGAGACAATGAGATCGGCAAAGGCATAAGCTCAGGGGTTTCATTGACAGCAAACCCAAACATTAGCCCCTGATCCCCAGCACCAATGGCTTCGATTTCTTCTTCACTCATCGAACCTTCCCGTTTCTCCAACGCCACATCAACACCCGCGGCAATATCCGCAGATTGCTCATCAATCGAAGTAAGAACGGCACATGTTGCAGCATCAAAACCGTATTTTGCCCGTGTATAACCAATATCACGGATGGTATCACGTACAATCCGTGGAATATCTACATAACAATTCGTCGAAATTTCTCCAGCCACCAAAACAAGGCCGGTGGTTACCGACGTTTCACAAGCGACACGAGCATTGGGGTCACGAGAAAGAATTTCATCCAAGACGGAATCGGAAATCTGATCACAGATTTTATCCGGGTGACCCGCCGTCACCGATTCCGAAGTAAATAGACTGCGACGGGTGTGATCCATCAGAGCAGCTCTCCCTTCAACTCAATCATTCCAAAGAAAAAAAGACTCCCCAGTATAACATGGTATTAGCGGACATTGAGCCCTCTAAATAAAGGGTCCGTTATCATTTGAAATCCATTTTTAGAATACATGATCCCTATCAACATGGCAAGTAGGGAGACTATTCTTCCCAGTTCCCCCATCTTTGTCAAACTGTCGGTTTCTATGAATATCCTCACCCCATTGATAACTTGACATATGCCCACAAAAATCCCCCCTTGCTTATACAAGAGGGATGTACGCCGTTATCACACCTATGTGAGCAAAGAGCCTGTTCTCTAAATCGAACCCTCCTGTGCAATCGACGTAAAATCTACCTCATTAAAAAAATATTTATACTCCATTATTCTTTACGACATTGTTAAAAAACACATTCCTTCCATGGGAGGTATTTTTAATGCCTTTGCATTTATTATCAATGAACCGGTTGTTTAAAATGAATGATTGTGTTGTCGGTATTTCAACAGGGGGGCTATTCCGTTTAACGATGACAAAACCGGTATCTAATCGCAATCCATTTCCTAAATTTCTTGATGAGGTAGCACCGTTGACCACTGCCCCTTTATTACTTTGTAGATAGATACCAGAAGAGGCAGGGGTACCTGGCGTTATTCTCTTGCAATTAGTCAAACGCCACCCATTTCCCCGTGCAATGTTACGTCCATATAGCACATTAAAAAGCAAAGGGAAGATCGGATTTCGAACCTGTCCAAAGGTCCCACTGTCGGTGACAAACAATCCGAGGAAGAAACCAAAACCACCATGTGTAAAACCAGGTTGAGAAGTAAGGATGACGCGGTTATTCATCGCCACACAATCACGCATGGTAATTCGACTTCCATTGAACATATACCCTGCTGCTTCTCCAGCAGAAGAAGGGGTTCTACCTCCGGCAGTTAGGATATTGCCATTTGCTATACAGTTCTCAAATAACGCTTGCTTCGTACGAAAAAACCGAAAGCCATGGGCACGTGTGATGAGAAAAGGGACAAAACATTGTGAGCCAGTACATCGTTGGGCACTAAAGCTTGCCACTTGAAACTTGGCAGTGCATCGCCGTACGGTTAGTGAAGTATCCTGTTCAAATGCGAACCCTACGGCGCTTGCAGAGTCAGAAAAACCGCTTTGCACATTGCTCGAACCACCAATGATATTCCGATTTGCAACACAATCTTCAACGGTTACTTTATTGATGAATGCTGCAAGAATACCAATACTTTCAATGACCCCTCGATTCCCGTTTCCGACACAGTTCTTTATAAGGACATTGGTGCAATCCGAGGCAAAAAGTCCATTCACTGCAAAATCAGTGCTCGTATTGCGATTAAATTGGGAGTTGCCTATCGTGACATTTTCACAAAAGGTGGTGGTTCCTGCGTCTATGAACTGGTTCGGAGTAAAGGGCTGTGGATAGTCGGGGCCATTTTCAGAGGCATTCACGTTGAATATGCGTATGTTTTTATTTTGAACAAGGACTTCCTCATCCTGTGGGGTCGGTTGAAAATAGCCGCCTCCTACTGCATAACCCCCAGCAACAGAAGAAAACCCTGGAAGATTGACATTGCTAGTCCTTCCATTACGCAGAAGATCCAAGCTTTCTAGGGTAAGGTCATTAATCGCCGCTGGGTTCCTCCGGTCTTGTTTAATCGCGCTAACACCGACGGAAGCAAATCCCCTGATCGTCCCATTACGAATCACTGTATTGCGCACGCCGTCCAACACGCGGATCCCCACCACAAACCTCTTCTGTAAAGGTAAATGAAAAGCATGATGAGGAGTCACTTTCTGAGATAACGTAAACCCGTTTAAATTGATCTGAACATTTGAACTTGCAATCGTAATCGCGTTGATTGTATCGACATTGTTTTTTCCTTCCACTGGGGGATCAAAGACCAGATCCTTTGCAAATACATAATTCCCTGGCCGTACGATGATTAGCCCACGAGAAGGAAGGTGTGTAATCATCTTCCTTCCTCGAAGGTTCTGTGATAATCGCCCTTCGATTCTCTTTTGTTCACGTGTCTTCATTCGTGGCCGTCTCTCCCTTGTTTTCTCTTCTACCTTAGTCTATGGATAGAAAGGGAGACTGTAACGGCTAACGGATTCTCTTAAATCTTCCATAAAAAAACAGAAATTACCACCCCTGTCATCGCTCGCATTCAATACCAGGATGTAATAAGTCCTTTATTCGGAAGCTTCCTATGAATAATAACCCCCATCGTATGGGCATTAGCATTGCCCTTTGCAAAGGGTAAACTCGAGCAATTGAAGAGGAATCGATCACCCTTTTTCGCAAAGTGACTCTCGTTCAAGATTTTACATCATAATGAATAAATAGATGATAGGGGGTAGGCACGATATTCATCCCATAATCCGAGACGCGTATATACCAGATCCCAGGAGAAACTTGGAGCGTCGCTTCTTCGCTTTCCCCATCTCCTTTTTTATCCCACTGCCCTTTCTTCTTTCCCTTACCATAAAGGGTAAGGACAGGATCGTTTCGCGGAGTCATCACACCCACCTGCACCTTTAATTTCCCCGGCTTAGATACCTTTACACGATACCAATCATCGTCACCCTTCTTATGAAGCGTGGCTTCTACATAACTAAAACCGCGGGGTAGGTCGATATTCGCAGCATTCCAAGAGTAATCATTGTTCTCATACATATCCGGTCCCGGTTGAAAGCGGCTATCGATACGATAGGGAATTGTTTTCTCCGTTTTTGTGGAGAAACATGCAGTGACATCGCCTGGTGGGATACTTAACCGCACCTCTTGAAGCTCGCTCCCATGATAAGTCGCTCGTTCCCCTTCTTCCAATTGGACAGATAAGTCAAGATCGTTTCGATGTTCTGCTTGGGTAGAAAAGGTCAATGTCCCGCCATCCTCGATATGTTCACGTAAACAATCCCGATCCGTTCTCCCTTGAATCGCCCCCTCAAACCTTTGATTAGGGAGAGAAGGGGTGGCCTTTGATTTCGTATCATTGGGTTCATGAATATCGAGCTTTAATGTCGTAGTAAGTGCCTTCTTAACATCGAGACGCCCATAACCACTTAATAGATCCCAACGCTCTTCTCCAAGCGGTTTAGCCGTCTGCCGAATGAGATTCCGTACCTCCGCTGGAGTCATATCCGGGTGTTCACAACGAATAAGCGCTGCAACTGCAGCCACTTGTGGTGCAGCAAAGGACGTTCCTGAGTCCTTGCCAAACTTTCCTTTTAAGGTAGTCGTCCAGATTTCATCACCGGGTGCTGCCACATCGACGCCAGCGCCTCCATTGGATGTAGGAACCACCTTCCCTGCGGCATTCAAAGATGCTACTCCCAATACGGTCGGAAAGGCAGCTGGATAATAGAGTGGGCGGTTATATTGAATCACTCCTTGTGGGTCAATCCTTGCATTACCAGCTGCCCCCACTACGATAACCCCTTTTTTTTCAGCCATGGTGACCGCATCAGCCATAGCCTCA
Organism: Marininema halotolerans; assembly: GCF_900116235.1. Taxonomy (GTDB): domain Bacteria; phylum Bacillota; class Bacilli; order Thermoactinomycetales; family DSM-45169; genus Marininema; species Marininema halotolerans. The sequence goes on from NZ_FPAA01000001.1 coordinate 273,105, forward strand.
CTGTAGGTCCAACTTCCCTGGGATAAAAGGATGACATCCGCCTTTTTCCGTACCGCTTCCCGAATTCCCTCTGCAGTATAGTAAACATCACCATCATCTTTCCCTTCCATGACCTTAATCGGCATGATTTGAATCGGGATGGTGACATTCTTTTTCTTTTGAAATCCACGCAAAACCTCTGCAATCACGCCAGCCACATGTGTTCCATGTCCATACTTATCCTGCGGCTCGTTAGCAGGCTCCTTTAAATTACTCCCTGTCGTTAGCCATGGTTGCAAAAAAGAATGTTTTAAATCAATGCCCGTATCGACCACAGCGACGGTGACAGGTTTTTCCCGCTGTGGAAGATGCACGGACTTCCAGGCCTCCTTTGCATTAATTTGATCTAAAAAATACAAATGAGAAGCGACCCCGCCTACCGTACTATCCTCAAGCTGTTCCACTTTATATTTGAGATTTGGATGAAGATACTCAACTTCCTCATCGGTGGACCACCGCTTTTCCCAATCATCTTCATTAATACCCGGTCGAAGACGCACAAGCATACGCTCTCCTCCAACGCCTTCCTCCGTCGTATGCAATACCTCTACCGTATCTAAAAACGCAGGATCCGGATTTCCTTTTTTCCATTTAATTACCCATTCATGGTGTACCGCTTCTTTATCATTCTCTTGATCTCTTTTTGACACACCATCCCGGTGATTGATAAACAACCAGACGGATACTAACAGCACTAACAAAAGTATCCCCATTCCTACTTGCTTCTTCATCATATCCAACTCCGCATCTCATTCCATATTGGATAGGGTTAGCTTATCACGAAATTACATGATCTGCAGAGAACAGTCCATGCTAAGAAGTAGAGATGACCTTGGTATTTCCGTAATATCCAATTAAAAAAAGGCCCTGGGGGAGTGGGCCTTTCTACTTTTTTCTTAACAATGATCTTTCTCTCTTGAGCACCCCTAACGGGGATAGTATCATGAAGAAAGATACTGGATACGTGGGGGGAATCTCTGAATAGACGTAAAGTGGGGATTTCAATGGCTAACAACCGCATGGAGCAAAGCCGAGTAAACCGTAGTCGGTCAGATCGCCAAAAACAAAGGCACCGGAGGAAGCGCTGGATACAGATCACATTACTTAGCTTCCTTTTTCTCTTTACCTTAGTAGGGGTTTTTCTCTATCAAGTATGGGGAACGATGACCCAGACCTATCACCCCTATCAAACGGACAAGCGCGAGAAAGCAGTCACCCTGAATGAGCCATTTTCTATTCTTCTTTTGGGGGCAGACTCTCGTGATGCCACTTCCAATTGGCGCCCTGATGTCATCCTTCTCGCTGCTATTAACCCGAGTAAACACACTGTACGGATTGTGAGCATTCCTCGCGATACTTACGTTCCGATCGCAAATACGGGAGGAGAATATCACAAAATTAACTCCGCTGCTTATTTCGGGAGAAAGAAAGTAAACCCAAATGGTCCTGGTTCAATCAAAAACACCGCTGAAACCGTCGAGCACGTTCTCAATGTGCCTATCGATTATTACATTAAAGTAAACTTCAAAGGGTTTACAGACGTTGTGGACGCCTTAGGGGGAGTAGACGTCAACGTCAAGTTCCCTTTTAAACAAGCAATGATCGGCGGTAAAATTGCCTCCTTCAAGCCGGGCCCGAAACACTTGAATGGAAGCGAAGCCCTTGCCTATGTTCGCATGAGAAAGGGCGATACACAAGGGGATGCAGGTAGAAACCTTCGTCAGCAGGAAGTGATCACCCAATTACTTGATTCTGCGGTCAGCCTAAATTCCATTACAAAGGTCGGAGATCTACTCGATAGTGTCGGCAACAACTTATCAATGAGCATCTCACCAAAGGATGCACTCCGTCTACAATCGATCTACAGAAAGATTCCGAAAGAACAGATTCAATCTGAACGGTTACAGGGGGAAAACCGTCGATTAAAGCTGTGGTATTTCTTCGTTAAAGATTCCGAGCGTCAACGTGTAAGTGATCTTTTCCGAACACAACTGGGGTTGAAAAAGGAACCGGTCCAACCCTTTCACACGAAGTCTGAAGAATAAAAGTGGCATGGGGTTGGGGTACACTTTCCCTTCAGCTCTTTATTTAAAGAATGAAACCATAAACCTTTACTCGATGTACACCTCCAAACTTCCCATGAGTTCACATCGGGGGATGTGTTACTTTTCTCACTGATAGGGAGCCAGCATCGTCTGGACCCTTTTTTTTATACGGTGGCCCTCTCCAAAGGTCTAGCTGATATGCAAGGGATGTTTCGGAAGGGGCTTCAGGATTTCCATCCTTTTCATGCGGTGGAGGTGCCAAACCCACCCGATACCGTTTTAATTTCGAGACGTTCACTTGAATCGATACAACCGGCTCTTGTTGGGGGACATACCGTAATGATAAGGCATTCAAATCTACACATTCTTGATAAATAGGAGATATACCGATGAAGACCATGGATACTCATCCTTTCACCGGGACAAGTTCGCCCGTTGGTGATTCCAAGAATAGATCAAGCTCTCATCATGCGGCTACCCTTTCGACAAAGCTTCCTATATCCAGTGTTCCTTTTTCATCCATCGAGAACAATTAAGGATTTTCCGACATAGAAAGGCGGATGAAATTGCCGAAATCTCATTCATATCTCACCGTTTCAGGCTATAGTGAGAGCGAACTCCACATACAAAAATCTCGTTTTATTGCCTATATTAATCGTGTCGACACGGAAGTCGAAGCACAATCCTTTGTACAAGAGATCTCAAAAATGCATCGAGAAGCGAATCATAATTGTTATGCCTATGTTGTTCGCGAGAACGGGAATCTTCAACGTTCCTCGGATGACGGCGAACCAGCAGGCACGGCTGGGCGTCCCATTTTAGAAGTCATTCGAAACCGTGAACTGACGGACACGGTCATTGTGGTAACTCGTTACTTTGGCGGAATTAAACTAGGTGCTGGTGGATTAATTCGTGCCTATAGCGCCTCCGCTGCTACTGGATTGGATCAAAATCCAACCCTTGAATGGATACTCCATCGTTATCTCACCATTACCGTCGATTATCATGTAATGGGAAAAGTGGAGCACGAATTACGCCAAAGCGGTTACGAGATGGAATCCACTCGATTTACGGATACCGTATCGTTTCCCCTCTGGATACCTGTGGGAGAGGAGCAACCCCTCCTGGATCAAATCGCCGAACAAACGAGTGGCATGGCTCATGTAGACAAGGGGAAACAAGAGTACCGCCCTCGTTATTCATAACAAGACCCCTCCCCCAGTCCTGACAAATACTCATTCACACGAAAAAAAAGGAGGGCCCCATTTAAATGGCGCCCTCCTTTTTTTATTTAGCTGGAACAATGTTCCCTTTGTATTTCTTTTCGATAAACTTCCTTGTCTCTTTGGAATGCAAAGCCTTAGCTAATTTCTTGATTGCTGCTTTATTTTCATTGCCCTCTTTTACTGCCAGAACATTCACATAGGGGGAATCCGGTCCTTCCCGGAAAATCGCATCCTTTTTCGGGTCCATTTTCGCTTGCAGGGCATAGTTTGTGTTAATTACTGCAAGATCGACCTGATCCAATACCCGTGGTAAAGTAGCCGCCTCCATCAGCTTAAATTTCAGCTTCTTAGGGTTGGAAACAATATTTTTCAACGTCTTATCGCCTTTGCGATTATCCAGTTTGATCAAGCCTTCTTTATCCAAAAGCAAGAGAACTCGTGTTTGTTCACTCGTCGCGTTGGTAAATGCGACGGTAGCCCCGGTTTTTAATTCCGATTTGTTTTTGATCTTATCCGAATAGGCACCAAGGGGTTCGATGTGAACCGGTGTCACATCGGTAATGTGCCATCCGCGTTCTTTATTGGTCGCCTTCATCCAGGGAACATGCTGGAAAAAGTTCGCATCCAATTCACCTTCTTCTACTGCCTTATTAGGCAACACATAATCTTGAAAGACCTTGACCTCAAGATTTACACCCTCTTTTTTCAATTGGGGTTTCACATGATTAAGAATTTCAGCATGGGGAACCTGGGATGCTCCTACTTTTAACGTTTTTTCATTGCCTCCCCCACAAGCACTCAAAGAGGCGACCAAAGCAATACCTAAGGCAATCAGTCCAAGTTTCTTTTTCATCAATCATTTCCTCCAACCATCAAATTTTTAAACTGCATCGTTCTACCTACATAAGGATTACCGCTTATCTAATCGACGCGTAATTGCATCCCCTATCCATTGCACAAGAAAAACCAGGGCGACGAGTAAAATCCCACACATATACAACATTCCATCATTAAAGGATTGGAAACCATAGCGAAAGGCCGCATCACCAAGTCCCCCTCCTCCAACAACTCCCGCCATGGCAGAAAAGCTAATCAGGGTGACACAGGTTACTGTTAACCCCGAAACCAATGCAGGGGTTGCCTCTGGTAGCAGCACTTTGCGAACCACATCCAAACGTGAAGTCCCCATCGCGCGAGCGGCCTCTACCACTCCCCATGGAATCTCTCGTAATGCAGTCTCTACAATCCGCGCATAAAAGGGGGCGGCTCCTGCAATTAACGGGATCGTGGCCGCTGTGGGCCCTAAACTGGTTCCTATCAAGAACTTTGCCACCGGAAACAAAAACAGTACCAACACAATAAAGGGAACCGCGCGGAAAAAATTAACCACCGCACCCACTGCCTTTTGCAACCCAGTCTGTTGCCAGATGTGCCCTTTATCTGTAATTACCAACAGGATTCCTAGAGGAATACCGAAGAGGGCTGTGAAAACCGAGGAGATTCCTACCATATAAACGGTTTCCCCTAGCGACTGCCAAACTAAATTCCAATCGACTTCATTAAACAACCGTAACCACCTCCGTCTTCACAGCGGTCTCCCTGAGAAGATCGAGTACACCTGCTACTCCTTCGCCACTTCCCTCCAGATCAAAGGTCCAGGCCTCCGAGGGTTTCGTACTCCCGGCAAGAACATGAACATGAACCCCTTTCGCCTCGGATTCCTCCCCAAGCTGCTTCCACGTAGAAGGAAGATCACGGAACCAAACGCGTACAACCGTGCCCAATGCCTTGTTGGTGATCGCTTTGCCAACCCCTTGGACATCTTCTTCCATCTCTGTTTGACGCACAAATTGTCGGGTCGCGGGATGAGTCGGATGATTGAACACATCCGATACCTTCCCTTCTTCAATGATGTAACCATCATCCATCACGGCTACGCGCTGACAAATGGAACGTACCACACTCATTTCATGCGTAATTAATACCATAGTGATCCCCATATCGCGATGAATATCCCGTAAGAGTTGTAAGATGGATGCCGTGGTTTCGGGGTCCAATGCGGATGTCGCCTCATCACATAATAAAACCGTCGGGTTATTTGCTAAGGCACGTGCAATGCCAACGCGTTGCTTTTGCCCCCCAGAAAGTTGAGAAGGATAGGCATGAGCACGATCCGACAAACCCACTCGTTCCAGCAATTCATTCACTTTCCCTTGAATCTCCGCCTTCGATTTCCCTGCCACTTCGAGGGAAAAAGCGACATTTTCCCATACCGTGCGCGACCATAGTAAATTAAAATGCTGAAATATGATTCCGATCTTTGTACGCGCATGTCGCAATTCCTTCTCACTCAACAGGGACATTTCTTTTCCATCCACCCAGACTTCACCAGAAGTCGGAGTTTCCAATCCATTAATCAGTCGAAGCAATGTACTTTTCCCTGCCCCACTTCGGCCGATGATACCAAAAATCTCACCCGCTTTAATATCCAGATCCACCCCTGTTAAGGCACTCACGGATGTAGTTCCCTTACGTGAGGGATAGATTTTTTCAATCTCTTTCAACTGAATCATGAATTCACCGCCTGTATAATAAAAATCCTTTCCGCAAGATGCAGAAAGGATTCGTCAAGTTGATTTCTCCTCCCTCATCTCCCAGAACATAACTGTTCTGCAGGAATTGGCACCTTTATCGTTATTTTCATAACGATTGGTTGCCGGGCTTCATCGGGCCAGTCCCTCCACCTCTCTTGATAAGAGAACACGCTAAAAAGCATGTCGCGCACTATGAAAATGTAATGAACTCATCCTATATCACCACGTTTATCGTTGTCAACGGATAAATATCCCATTATCCAGTTGAAGTAAATCATCCTTTTCATGCCCAAAACGCTCGCCATCGTCTAATCCTCCGCTAGGTCAATGGCAAAGCTCTTTTTGCCCTCACACGCCTCCTAACCACTTCTATTATTAGGTTAATCGACACCCTTGATCATTCCTATCTTATGGAAGATCAATACAATCCCCTACCGGGGGAAGACCAATCGAGGAAGTCGCTGACGGATGAAGCGAATGGAGTCCATATGAAACAACCCGGACGCAAATACAGAAGCAATCAATAAGAACGTTGCGACAAGATACTCCATCCATAATCCCGGTAGGTGATTTACTTGGCTCCACGAAATCACACTCATCACCGTGAGATAGATAATAAGGTAGATCCCCATCGAACGGAAGCGGAAATTTACAGGGTATGCACGTTGCCCTTTGCGATAAATCGCGAAAAACACATAGAGATACGACGCTACCGTCATCACTCCCGTTCCCCAAGCGCCCCACCAAGGGACAAGAACCACATTCCCGATGAAAAAGAGGACGGCTGCCATGAGAAAGGTTTTTGAAATCGCCTTGGTCTGCTTATCAATGAGCAAACCCACACCCACGATTAAGTGCATCGTGTTCATGATCACACCAAAGGCGATCATCCACACCAGGTAAGCACCCGGACCATAATCTTCTTTAACGATAAGGATGAGCGGATGAATGATAAATGTGAGCAATAAAATCAACAATGTACCGACAACAAGAAATCCACGCGCAATTACACTATATATCCGAGCCGCATCCCCTCGCTCCTTGATGGACAGCGCAAAGGGGCGCCAAGCCAATTGAAAGGATGCAGTAAGTAATGCGATCATACTGGCAAACCGGGCGGCAACTCCATATATACTCGCTTCCTCAGGCGAATAAAGGTGATAAATCATGGGACGGCTCACCCCATTCATCACCCAAAAGGTGAGTAACGTTGGCAAAAGCGGTAAGCCATATCGTATTAAGTTCATCACATGGGTTCGGGTAACATGACGCGTCAAATGCTTACGGAAATATCCCAGTAGCAGCAGTGCCACAATCGTTTGCGCGATTGCTTGCCCATAAAAAATTCCGACAACGCCCTTTCCTTGCAGAACAAAGCCGACACTGATCAGGTTTGATCCGATCACAAAGGCCATCGTACCCACCATAAAGATTTTCATCTGACGCGCAAACCTTGCATAGGCGAGGATTTGCTGAATCACCACATTGGCGACTACCGTCAGCATCGCTAGCAGCAGGAGATGTTGGTAACCATCTGCGTTCTTATACAGTAATGTCGCAGCGGGTGATCCGATCATCCACGTTACCCCTAGGAAAAGCAGACTGATGAAGAAAGGCATAAACACCGCAGCAGTAAAGTACCCCCTCCGATCCTGCTCATCCTTAGCCTCATAGAAATAATAAGCAAATGCCGAGTCCGTACCCATCACGCAAAGATAAGTAACAATCATCGCAACCGTGTTCGTCATATCCCAATCTGCATATTGAGGATCTTTGAGATAATGAGCAAAAACGAGAAATAACAACATCGCCACAATTTTATTTCCCATCAGTGCCATGCCAATCGCCGCTGAATCTGAAAATAGTTGTTTCATCTTTGCGTACATTCTCTACTCCTTATCCCCTTCACCCATTCTGCACTTCCCTTTATGCGAAGGATTTTCTTTTTATTTTGAATTCGACTTCTTCTCGTCATGCTAAGAAACCATCGTGTACCTCTTTAATTCCAAGTACCCAAAGCATCGATGACAAACCCCTATCCTTTTAACAGATCCCGCAACGTTTTCAATTATATAATCAATCGATAAACACTTATTATTTATTTTAATCATCACTAAATTCATTAAATGACACATACTTGTATGTTAATAAACACCTTATACACTCATTATTTATTACAATGAGCTTCGCGCTTTACACTCCATGAAATTAAGATCTCCAGGAGATTACATTTCCTTTACATTTCCCCGAATGCTCACTATTTCAACGGACTTTGCCGTATAATATAGTCATTAAGAGGTATCGGAGGTGCCCCTGATGAACTACATGGTAGTCGGCAAAACCTTTTGGTTGGGCATTTTCAACGCAGCTTTTATGAGCGTTCCCCTTTGGTTGCTCTTCTACCTATCCCTACGTTGGCTGATTTCTTAATCAAGGACCATGGGGAGAATTTGGGGATACCAAAATATAATGGATGATTAATATAGGGATGTTCTATCCTTCATAAATAATGATTCGCAAAGAGGGTCGCCAATCCATGGCAACCCTCTTTTTACACCCTATATTTTATCGAGCTCCGCTTCCGGTTAACACGACCCAAACCGTTCGATAAAGAATTTTTAAATCAAGGGCTAAGGATTGACGCTGGATATAAAACATATCAAGCGAAAATTTTTCCTCCGGGGTTGCATCATAGCCCCCGTTGACTTGGGCCCATCCTGTCAATCCTGGCTTCACCAAAAGCCGTTGTTTGAATCCAGGAATTTCCTCAGAAAACTTTTCCGTAAATACATGCCGCTCCGGTCGGGGACCAATTAAACTCATGTCCCCTTGTAGCACGTTGATTATCTGTGGGACTTCATCAATACGCGTTTTACGTATAAAGCGCCCTACACGAGTAACTCGTGGGTCATCTTTTGCCGCCCACTGAGGTCCATTCTTTTCCGCATCCGTCCGCATTGAGCGGAGCTTTACAATATGAAACCGACGTCCGTTCAGTCCCACCCGTTCCTGTTTATAGAAGATCGGGCCCTTGGATTCGATTTTAATCGCAATAGCCGTCAGAACCAACGCAGGCAGAGTAAAGAGTAATAGTCCGATCGAAAAAGCAATCTCTAACCCCCGCTTCACAAGGGGATACCAGCCTGATTTTCCGTTCTGCATCGGTTCCGGTCGCGCTTGCGAATCGCTTTCGTAAGCCGTTGCTTTTGATCGCATCCGCAAACCACTCCTGCCGTAAATAAATAGTAGGCTCTCCCCAAAAGGGAACTCCAACCAAACTTTTCTATGTTTCAACTGCTACTCAGTATACTTGAGTCTCTTCTCTTTTACAATATGTCACCATGGCGATTTTACAACGATTTAACAACAACCCTACAGAACCTTAGCACTGTCATTCAATTATCCCAGGGCTAATTCTTGATAATAATCATAGGTCTGTGTGAGGCCATCCGATAAATGGACGTGAGGAGACCAACCTAAGGTATCCGTCACCCGTTGAATGTCAAAATAACTATCCTTAATATCCCCTGGTCGATCAGGTCCATGCACCGTATCTATTTTTTTTCCTAAAACCGATTCCATTAAAGCAATCAGTTCATTTAAGGTCGTTCGTTGACCCGTTCCTAGATTAAAGATTTCATTATCACCCTTATCGAGAGCAAGGACATTCGCACCCGCCACATCTTCCACATTGATGTAGTCTCGCGATTGATCACCATCTCCATCAATCGTAAAGGTCTCCCCTGCGATCAATTGGTTCATTAAGATCGGAATGACACCGGCTTCCCCACCCAGTAGCTGGCGAACACCGTAGACATTAGCGTAACGAAAGGCTGTATAACGAAGTCCATATAGCTGACTATATACCTGTAAGTAGGATTCCGGTGTATATTTAGAAATACCATAAGGCGATAGGGGATTTACAGGGTGATTTTCATCGATGGGAAGGTACTGAGGATTCCCATACACCGCGGCAGAGGACGCATAAACGATTTTTTTCGCCCCATATTGACGACACCCTTCTAACACCCTTAGGGTTCCCATGATATTCGTCGCTGCGTCGGCTTGTGGATCCTTGACAGACGTGGTAACTTTCGCATTGGCCGCAAGGTGAATCACTGCATGAGGGCGTTCTCTCTCGAATACTTCCATTAAACCTTCATCCTGTATAGGAAGCCGGTAAAAGGGAACCTCGCCATAAAGATAGTCCTCTTGTCCTGTACTGAGGTTATCCACAACCACCGGCTGGAATCCTTTTTTTAATAATAATTCAACGGTATGGGAACCGATAAAGCCAGCTCCTCCAGTAACCAGCACTTTCATTGTTACAAACACTCCCTTTCGCCCAACGATGTGAGCGGTTATCGGTGACGGACCTGAAGGAAGTCCACTCTCCTTACATAGGCTTCTGTATAGCTAAACGGTTATCCTGTAAAAAAGTTCCCCTAAAAATTCCTAAATACCCTTCGTATACATCAGATCAGGCTGTCCATACTCCTCGATTGAACTTATGCGCGATGATTAACCAACTAGAACTTTCGGTTGATATCCCCTCCACCGTACAATATTTCGATTCAAAGGTTGGATTACAATTTGACAATTTGATGAATGGGACACCCGTCCCCTTTGTTATCGGCACAAAAAAACCAGAGCATTTCATTCACCCTGGCTTTCTTTTAAACTCAATGGCATGAAGCAATTCCTTATTTTATTGGATACGCACGGAGATATATTTAGTCTCCAAATATTCTTCCACGCCATATTTTCCCCCTTCGCGTCCAAGCCCACTCTCTTTGAATCCACCAAAGGGAGCTTGTGCCGTTGAAGGGGTGCCATCATTCACTCCAACAATGCCAAATTCTAGTTTCTCGGATACACGAATCGCCCGAGCAAGGTTTTCCGTGTAAAAGTAAGCAGCTAGCCCATAGCGACTATGGTTGGCCTTTGCTATGGCCTCTTCTTCGGATGAAAAATATTGAATGGGAGCCACTGGCCCAAAGGTTTCCTCTCGCATCACTTCCATTTCATCGGTTACGTCAAGCAAGACCGTCGGTTCGAAGAAATGAGCCTTCTGACCAGGGTGCTTTCCGACTTTGGTATGGCGATGACCCCCTGTCATCACTTTTGCCCCTTTATTAACGGCATCCTTCACTTGTCCTTCCACCTTATCAGCAGCAGCACTATCAATTAATGGGCCAATCGCTACCCCTTCCTCCATACCATTTCCGACCTTTAATTCCTTCGTTTTTTGCGCAAGTCGCTCAGCGAAGGCTTGACCAATACTTTGTTCAACATAAATACGATTGGCGCAGACGCAGGTTTGTCCTGCATTTCGAAACTTACTTGAAAGCACTTCATCCACAGCTCGGTCCAGATCCGCATCAGCAAATACAATAAACGGTGCATGACCCCCTAGCTCAAGGCTAATCTTTTTCATCGTATCCGCTGCTTGCTTCATGAGAACCTTTCCTATCGCTGTCGAACCCGTAAAACCAACCTTACGTACACGCTCATCCTTAAGCAATGCTTCGCCTACCGTCGAGGCATGCGTGCTCGTGATTAAGTTAATGACACCCTTTGGTACCCCCGCTTCATGAAACAATTCCACAATACGACAGGCGGTTAAAGGAGTCTGTTGGGCAGGTTTAATTACCACGGTGCATCCCGCCGCAAGGGCAGGTGCGATTTTACGCGTAATCATCGACGCTGGGAAATTCCAAGGGGTTATTGCGGCTGCAACACCCACCGGTTGTTTATGTACCCAAATTCGCTTATCTGTTGCGGAAGCAGGGATCGTCTCACCATAGATTCGCTTTGCCTCCTCTCCACTCCACTCTACAAAGTCAGCAGCATATTGTATTTCCCCCTTCGCTTCCAGGATGGGTTTTCCTTGCTCCAAGGTCATAATTTCTCCCAACTCATCTTTGTGTGCAATCATCAACTCATAGGCACGGCGCAAGATTTCTGCCCGCTCCTTTGCTGTCTGATTAGACCATGCGGGAAAAGCTTCATGCGCCGCTGTGATCGCCCGCTCAACGTCTGCTTCGCCTCCGTCTGCACAATTGCCTACGATCTCGCCAGTGGCTGGATTTGTCACCTCAAAACGTTCATCCGTTGTCGCTTCAATCCATTTGCCATTAATAAATAAGCCATATCGTTTCAAAGGATTCACCGTCCTTATTCCATCGAATTACCGTGTATGTCCAACAAACAACTGCTCTATGACTGTTGTTCCCTTCGACTCATTTAACAAACCCTGCCTTGGGCAAAAATCAAAACCCCTAGGCGCATTCACCAAGGGGTTCCCAATTAACATTTTGACATGAATACATCAATGCTTCGCTTTTATTTCCTCCATCGACTCGATGTCTTGCGTACGCATAAAGAAGCGAAGATTTTCGTAAAATTGTTGGGCTAATTTCTCCCGGTCACCATATTGGTCGATATACTGAAGCCCCCGCTCTTCTATCTCTTTTCTTTCAGTGGACGATAACTCGCGAAGACGCGATATTCCCTTGGCAATTCCTTGGGAATCCTCTGCTCCACTAAAGATTCCGGTTCCACTCTCCTCCAGAATCTCCCGCACTTCCCCATCCACTGTCGTCAATATGGGTTTCCCAGTGTATAAGTAATCAAACAATTTGTTAGGGCGTGCCCCACGGAAGATTTCATTATTGGCGAGGGAAATGATTCCACAGTCTGCCGCATCCATGTAATCATAAATCTCATCCTTTGTGACAGGATCAAGAAAGAAAACATTACTGATCTGCTCTTGTTCCCGGATATGCAATAACTTCTTCTTCTCTGGACCATCTCCAATCAATACAATGGCACAATCAGGAGGGAGTTCTTTTCCGGCACGCAGTACGAATTCCAGAGCATTGGCAGGTCCGTGCGCCCCTGCGTAAAGGGCAACAAATTGATGTGGCTTCACACCCATCTGTTGACGTGCATGAAGACGCCGCTCCTCTGAAGGCTTCCAAGCACTGCGAAGAATTCCGTTTGGAATTAAGGTCACTTTATCTTCTGGGATGCCCTTATCGATAATAAAACGACGTTGATGCTCTGTCAGCACCACAATTTTATCCGCTTTTCGATAAAGAAAGCCTTCCATCCACGTGAGCGCTTTCACCATCCATGGTTTCTTTAGCCCACCCATTTTAATCAAGGTATCCGGCCACAAATCTCTCACTTCTAAGACAAAGGGGCATCCTTTTATACGAGACAACCACCATCCAGCAAATGGCGTTAATAAATGAGGAGAGGAGGCGACCATGACATCAGGCCCTGTCCGAAACAAGCCAGCAATGAAAAAGAGTCCTGCAAAACTAACCATGTTCACCATTCTACGCAGATCGTTTTGACGATGAGGAAACGACCATAGCCATTTCATGCGAAGGCCTTTTATAGGTTCCTTCTCTTTCCTGAACGCTTCGTCAACGAATTGCCTCCGTGAATGGTTGAAGGAAGAAAGCCAAAGGGTAACTTCAGCCCCTTCTTCTTCAACCCATTCCTTTGCTAATTCATAATGACGGGTAATTCCTCCAAGCCGAGGCGGTACCGCATAATGGTTAGCTATCCAGATACGCAACGGTTTCACATCCTTGTTCAGACAAAGTAGCGGGCCCTATAAACTTAAGCCCGACTCACGGCTCCCCCTTTGTGTCCTGCAAGCGGTGTCATGTCACGATATAACGCCAATAACTTCTTCTCCTCTACCTGCCAATTATAAACACGCCGATGGGCTTCTTGTCCATTTTTAGATAATTGATCCTGTAATGAGGAGTCCCTTAGGATTTCTTCAATCTTGATCGCAATTTCCCTTGGATTCAAGGGGTTGACTGTACATCCAGCCCCGCTGGATTCAAGGATCTGTCGCCATAGGGGAAAATCCGTTGCCACAACAGGAAGGCCTGCTGCCATGTATTCAAAAAGTTTGATCGGTAGGGATTCCCGATAATTTTCAATCGGATGAAGACAAACAAGCCCTACCTTACTTTTTGTCAACCATGTCCCCACTTCTTCAAAGGCAATTCGTCCATGTAACGTTACGTTTTTGCTACGCAATTCTTCTTCTACCCGATCCGATGGATCGATGTGTTGCAAGGGTCCGATCAGATGAAGCTCTGCGTTTAAGTCAGGAGAAAGATGATCCATGGCCGCAATCATCTCCTTATACCCCCGTAAATAAGAAACTCCACCCACATAAACAATTTGATTTTCGCGTTCACTAACCTTCTTAGCAAGGGTACTCTCTTCAAATGGGACGGGGTAGTTTTTCACTGTGACGACGTGACGGTTCCAAGTAAAATGGGAAGCGATCGGGTCCGTGGCTGTGATGACTGCAGAAAGTCGACTCGCCAACCCCTTCTCCACCCAATCGGCCACCCGTGCAAGTGGTCTACGCCACCCTTTTGGAATCCAGGGTTTGGTGCTAATCTGCTTAGGGAGATCTTCATGGGCATCGTAAATGACAGGGCGTCGCGTGATCCAATGAAGGAGTACGCCCCATGGTAATAGCTCTGGATCATGGAAGTGAAAGCGAGCTGCCTTACTTTTTATTGCCCGTTGAAAAAGACGCCAACCTCCCCATAAACGCACCCATTTGTTTTTAGGAATAGGAAGGCCGACAATGCGAATCCCCTGCAACTCTTTTTCACGAAAATCGGCCAGAGCATGCAACTCCACTTGATAACCCGCCCGGTGCAATGAACAAGCTTGCTTATGAAAAATCCGAGAGTCGTTATATCCATGAACTGAGCTCATGACCATGACTTTTTCTCCGCCCATAAAGCACCTCCTCCCTCATCAGCCCATCGTTTACGCTCTCCAATCGCCACGACAGCCAGCGCGAAACCGTATACGATCCACATGGGTGTAAAATGAATGGCTGTACTCGGGGACATGCCACCAAAAAAGTATCCGATCAGAGCGATGAAGCTAGCAGTCGCTCCCCAGCGAATAATCAAAGGGAGTTGGGCATTTCCTTTGATTCGAGCCAATCGCAGTAGCCTCCATAAAAGCCACCCATACAAGCCCATGTATAGAAGGAAGATCGGGACACCAAAATTAACTAGAATTTCTACCCACCAATTATGCATGTTTACCTTTGTACCCACTCCAGAAGCATCCTTCATGTAAAACTCAATATTGCCTGCACCCACTCCCATATAGTGACTATCTTTTAGGAAGTGAAGGCCGTGTAAAATTAAGTTTTTACGGATGGAAACACTTTGATCCCGACTCTGCTCCTCGTCTCCATCCAGCACTTCATCGTCCTGAGGTAAACTCCAGGACTGTAGATGCTGAAAGATTCCCAATGTACTCCCCAGTTTATCCCGCGTCTGCTGAGAGAGAACAGAAGAGAGGAGCAACGTCGTAATTAGTACAGCTAATACGACGAGCCCAAACCCCTTCGCCAAATTTTTACGGTTGCGATCTTCTTTTGCAACCGTAAAGGGTATGAGGATAAGCCAAGTCACTAACAACAACGGCAGAGCAAAACCACTATTGCTTCGTGAACCTGTAATAAAGAGATCACACAATGTAACAATCCCTGTTGCATAAATCCAGCCCTGTGCCCTCCGTGAAATGGGGAGCATATAAAGGGCTGTGATTAAAAAAGGCAATCCGAGAGTGAGTACCGTAGCAAAATCATTTTGATTGGTAAAAAAGGAAGTGGGGTTAGGAGCATCCCGTTGCCAATAACGGGATGCGGGCAAGTGCCAAAAAGTTAATGATTCGACAAGCCCAAAGGTGACGATGATAAAGAACGCGCCAAATAATACACGCGATGTTTGCGCTAATGAACGGACATCCTGCAAAAAGAAAGGGAATAAGAGACAAAGTACGATCATCATCACGAGAAAAACGCTGTACTTTAAGCCATATTGAAGGTGTCCCGCCCAACCAACAGAGGCGAGGGCATAGATAATCCAAAAAGCGAAGAATGCGACATGCCAACGGACTGCTCCCATATGGGAAGATTCCATATGCCGTTGTGTTGTCCAGCGAATCAGTACGCCAGCCATCAGCAACAGAAAGATCATGCGAAAAAAGGTCATCTTGAAATTACCCATTGGGACTCCGAATGTCGGACCCAATACGGCAAACACAATCATCAAGTGAAAAAGTTGGTGAAGACGTTGCTGTCGGGGGAGGCGTAAGGAAGTCATCAACACTCACCTTTTACTCATGAGTTTAGAAGGCAAACCTTTAATCATTTTTACAGCGTCTTTATTAAACACACCGGTTACAACAATTGCAGCTGACATCAGTGCGATTGCTGCCAGATACCAAAGCCACAAACCCGCCCAATGATGCACTTGCATCCAAGTGATACCAATCATCACACCAATAAATAGCGTAAGATACGTCATCATGGATCGCATACGGAAATCAACGGGATAAGCCGCCTGACCTTTCCGATAGATCGATAGAAAGATGTACAAATACGTAAGAACGGTCATCGCACCGGTTCCCCAAGCACCAATAATAGGTACCAGAGCAAGGTTACCGACCAGATAGATGGCTGCAGCAACCATAAAGGTCTTTGATATCGTTTTGGTCAGTTTATTAATCAATAATCCAACACCCACGAGTAAATGCATGGTATTGAGAAGAATACCCAGGGCAAGCATCCAAACATAGGGATATGCATCATAGTATTCAGGTTTCCCTGCAATCCATTTGATAACCGGTTGAATCGAAAAAGTAAGACCCATAATAAAGAACGTACCAAGCACGAGAAATCCACGCGCAAGCAAACTATAGATCCGCTGTGCATCATCACGATCTTTGATTGAGACAGAGAACGGACGCCAAGCAAGCTGAAATGCCGATGTTATTAAAGCAATAATACTAGCAAAACGAACCGCTAATCCAAATACCCCCGCTGCCTCTGCAGACACCAAATGGTATATGATCGGGCGACTCACCGCATTCATCACCCAAAAAGCGAGGAGAGTAGGAAGAAGCGGAAAACCATAGTTCACCAAGTCCATCACATGCTTTTTCTTTACGTGACGAGTAAATTGATGACGATAATGCCAGAGAAGTGCCACGGCAACCACCGATTGCACCACGATTTGACCGTAGAAAATACCGAGGACACCCATCTTCCCTTCAACCAAAAACCACACACTCGCTAAACTGGAGCCAATAACGAAGGTCATGGTTCCAATGATGAAGGTTTTTACCTGGCGAGCAAAACGTGCGTAAGCCAAGGTTTGCTGAATAATGACATTCGCCACAATGGTTAGGATGGCTAATGTTATGAGATGGGAATACCCTTGAGGATAATCATAAATGAATGGTGCTGATGGTTCACTGAGAAAGAATGAAAGCACTAAGAAGAATAGGCTGATCACAAATGGGAAAAAGACGGCGGCGGTAAAATACCCCTTGCGATCTTCTTCATCTTTCGCTTCAAAGAAATAAAAAGCAAAGGCCGTATCCGTCCCCAAGATACAAAAGTACGTGATTACCATCGCAATCGTATTGGTCATATCCCAATCCCCAAAGCGTGAGGGCATCAGGTAACGGGTATAAACCGGAACCAATAAGAAAGCCACAATTTTGTTCCCCATCAGCGCCATTGCAAAAGCTGCTGAGTCCGAGAACAGCTGTTTAATCTTCGAAAGCATAGTTGGCCCCTTTACCGTATCTAACCGTTGCGTATCTCCTCCCTCGGTACCGGTCTATGAGAACGGGCAGGTACTCCGATGTACACCGTAGCCGGTTCCGTATCTCGGTGAACGACTGCACCCGCTGCAATAAAACTTTCTGTAGAAACAACAACGCCTGGGAGGAGTATCGCCCCTCCCCCTACTCGGGCCCCTTGTTTGATGATAGGACCCCGGATCAATTGAAAGCGTTTCTCTGTCCTACCCATAAAGTTATCATTGGTTGTCGTTACTCCAGGTGCGATGAAAACTTCTTCTTCAAGCCGAGAATAAGCAGTAATATACGCATTGGTCTGTATTTTCGTTCGAGATCCAATCTCCACTTGGTTTTCCACCGCGACTTGACATCCAATTACCACGTCATCGCCAATCAGGCACTTCTCCCGAACCAGCGCTTGATCACCAATAAGGACATTGTCGCCGATGGTACTACCCCGATAGAGAACCGCATTTGCCCCAATGGTTCCCCCTCCCCCAATCTTTAAACCAGGGAGATCAGCATCCACTTTAACCGTGCTCGTCTTAGCCGGGCGAGGCCACCGACCAATCACAGCGTTATCAGCGATCATCGTCCCGTCTCCAATATGGGTACCTGCATGGACGGTCACGTGGTTGCCAACGGTGACATTATCGCCCAAAACAACATCTTCTTCAACAACGCTAAAGTACCCCACAGTGGTTCCATTCCCAATCTTCACTGACGGATGGATCCATTGGTTCATTGTACCCCTCCTTTCGACGAATCATCTACCTATTTCTAAAGCACTTTTAATAGTTCCATTGAATTAACTCATTATATTTTTTCGTAGTCCCCTTGAATGTTTTTTGTATTTTTCATTGCATTTCTTGTATCAAAAATTACCCGCGCATGGGTTGCGATCATATCATAATTATAATCCGTATGATCGGTCGTAATTAAAACCAAATCCGCACTTTGAAGTAAATCCGCAGTTAACTCCATACTTTCATAGTGATGATCTTTCACTGTAAATGCAGGGATATGCGGATCATTGATCCATAGCTCAGCACCGCATTTCTCTAGCTTCTCAATGATCTCCAACACAGGTGACTCGCGCATATCATCAATATCCCGTTTATAGGCCACTCCTAAAATAAGTACCTTTGCACCACTCATCGATTTTTGGTAACGGTTCAAAATTTGCATCGAGCGTTCCACAACAAAATCCGGCATATAGTTGTTAATTTCCCCTGCCAATTCAATTAACCGCGTATGATACTTATACTCTCGAGCTTTCCAAGTTAAGTAATAGGGGTCAATCGGGATACAATGTCCTCCTAGACCTGGGCCTGGGTAAAAGGCCATAAAGCCGTAGGGCTTTGATTTTGCCGCTTCGACCACTTCCCAGTAGTCGATTCCCATTTTATTACAGAGAACAGCCATTTCATTGGCTAGCGCAATGTTAATGTTCCGAAAGGTATTTTCTAAAATCTTTTCCATTTCTGCAACCGCCGGACTCGATACCTCTACCACCTCACCCTCGAGGACATTGCGGTACAATGCTGCAGCCACTTGTGTGCAAGCTGGAGTAACACCCCCAACCACTTTGGGCGTATTTTTGGTATTGAAAACCTTATTTCCAGGATCCACCCGTTCAGGAGAGAAGGCGAGATAAAAGTCCTCGCCAACCTTGAGCCCTCCCGCTTCTAAAATCGGTAGAACCACTTCCTCTGTCGTGCCTGGATAAGTGGTACTTTCTAATACGACGAGCATTCCCGGATGCAACCGTTTTGCAATCTCCTTCGCAGAAGCTTCCACATAGGATGTATCCGGCTGTTGGTATCGGTCAAGCGGGGTAGGGACACAGATAGCTACGGCGTCGATATCTGCAAGGTCAGCATAATCCGCTGTTGCCTTTAAGCCGCCACGGCGCACGGTGTCAGCCAACTCTTCATCAATGATGTCCCCAATATAATTGATTCCTTGGTTCACCATGTCCACTCGTTTTTCTTGAATGTCAAAACCGATGACATGATAACCCGCCTTCGCCTTTTCAAGAGCTAAAGGAAGTCCAACATACCCCAAACCGATGACACCAATCACTGCATTCTTACGATTGATTCTTTCCAGGATTTTCTCCATCTGCAGTGATCGATCACGGATATCTGGGTACACCCCACCTGAAACAGGATTCATGGTTACGAGGAAGTCGGCATCATTGTTTGGAACCATACGATTGATGTTTGGCATCAGTTACACCGTCCCTTGGTAAAATTCCTTCACCGCATCTGCAACCTGGTAGATGGTCTCTTCCTTCATTTCTGGGTAGAGGGGAAGAGCCAATGTGCGTTTTGCAAGTGCCTCCGCATGAGGAAGGGAGCCCACTTGGTATCCCAGTTCACGGTAGGCTATTTGTAGATGAAGAGGAACGGTATAGTACGCATTGGTAGCCATCCCTCGCTTTTGTAAATGAGCCATCAAAGCATCGCGCTCTTCGGATTGAATGATATAGAGGTGATAGACGGAAGTGGCTCCTTCCAATACCTGAGGCGTACCAATCGGTAGATTTGATAGTAAATGATCGTATAACTGAGCACATTCTCTGCGTGCTTGATTCCATTCTTCTAAATATTTTAATTTAATACGTAAGGCAGCTGCCTGTAATTCATCGAGGCGACTGTTATAGCCAATTTGTCGATTAATGTATTTGCTAGTGGGATCACTACCATGCACACGGAGGCTACGGATTTTTGTAGCAAGATGTTCATCGTTAGTAACGATCATGCCACCGTCGCCATATCCCCCAAGATTTTTCGTAGGAAAAAAGGAGAAGGTAGCCGCATGCCCTAATGAACCAACCCTATGCCCCTTAAACTCTGCTCCGATCGCTTGTGCACCATCTTCCAACACAAACCAATGGTGATCACGGGCGCAAGCCATGATATCGACCATATTTGCTGCTTGACCAAAAATATGAACAGGAAGAATCGCTCGGGTTTTTTCTGTTCGATGGGTCTCCAATTGATCAGGATCCAAGTTATAGGTTTTTGGGTCAATATCAACAAATACCGGTGTTGCACCTACACGAGAAATTGCTTCAGCCGTAGCGAAGAAGGTAAAGGGCGTGGTTAACACTTCATCACCCGGTCCAATTCCCGCAGCATCTAAAGAGAGAACCAAGGCATCGGTCCCGTTGGCTACACCAATGCCATAAGAAGCATCCACAAAGTGCGCAACCTCTTCTTCCAACTTCTTTACCTCAGGTCCCAATATATATTGACCACTATCTAACACACGTAAAATCGCTTGGTTCACCTGCTCACGGATCAACTCATACTGTCCCTTCAGATCCATCAAAGGAGTTTTCATCGTTTTATCCCTCCTATCGATTCATCCAATCGAACGGGTTGTCCTGTGGCAGCTGCTTGTTGACAAGCATTTACCAAAGCAAGAACACGTCTTCCATCTTCCCCTGTAATCATAGGGGGACGACCCATTTTGATAGCTGTTGTCATATCTTCAATGAGGCATTGATGCCCGGGTTTTCCATAGGGGTTCTTCGTAATTTGTTGTATGGTTTCAGTTGCCTCTTCTTGCGAAAGATCAGCAAATTGCCAAGATTGAATCCAATTTGCCGTTGGTCCCCCAACCACTGCGGTTCCCGTTTCACCAAAAAGGGAAAGCGTCTCCTCTAAATTTTTGGGATAAAGGGTAACCGCCGCTTCAATCACTCCTAGTGCCCCACTACGAAAACGAAGCACCGAAACCATGACATCCTCTACTTCAATGTCTCGCAGCCGTGTCGCTTGATACGATGATACCTCTTCGACTTCCCCCATCATCCATATCAAGAGATCAAGGTTATGAATCGCTTGATTCATCAAGACTCCGCCATCCATCTCCTTGGTGCCTCGCCAAGGATCCTGATCAAAGTATGCTTGATCGCGATTCCATCGAACCGTTGCGTTTGCATGACTAAAGGTGCCGAAAGCACCTTCATTCACTCGTTTTTTCAACACTTCCATCGCTGGCCGAAAACGGTTGGGATGAACCACTGCAAGGTTGACCCCTTGTTCTCTACATACATCAATCATTCGATCAGCATCTGCAAGGGATAGTGCCATCGGTTTTTCGACGATGACATGTCTTCCAGCCTGCGCCACTTGAATCGTCAGTGCTGCATGAGTCCCGCTGGGCGTACAGATGCATACCACATCAACCGGAGACTCTTGCAACATCGTTTCAACATCTGTATATCCTCTCACTCCATCCGCTAACCAGCGGGAAAGGCGATTATTGTCTCGATCACAAATAGCAATTAACTCTGCATCCACCGTCGCTTGAATGGCTTCCACATGTTTTTTTGCAATATGACCACACCCAACGATTCCATACCGTATCAATCGTCTCCCTCTCTTCTGTCTACATCAACTGACAAAACTCGCGTTCAATGTACCATAGGGGAGTGAACCGGAGAATCATTTCCATGGATTTTTAAATCTTTCTTTACATAAAATGCACAAAAATCACAATATCCCCTTCATTAAAAAAATCGGCCACCGCTCCCTTCACCTAATAGCTTATGGAGATCGATCGCCGACTAGAACAAATGATGAATGAAATAGGAAGGATTTAATCACGAATTAAAAAGGATTCTCCAAGCCACATCCTTTTATCCCACACATCCCTATCTCCCTCCAGGGTTTAACTGGGGTTGATGTATAATATTTCAAATATAACAAAGACAATATACCATATTGATAACTATTTATCACCCTCTATTTTTTACTGAATGCTTATGATCAATTAATACTCGCTCATATAAACTAATGATTTGTTCAGCATTTCGCTTCCAAGTAAGTGCCCCTGACTCTGTAAATGCACGTTCCCCCATATCGTAGGCAAGTCCCTCATTCTCCGCTAAAAGAATGGATAAGCATTGTGCCGTTTCCTCGGGTCGCTCCGGCTTTACTAAGAAGCCCGTCCGACGATGTTGCAATACCTCAGAGATCCCACCGACATCCGTTGCCACGACTGGTTTGCCACAACCCATGGCTTCCATAATGATCGAGGGCATTCCTTCGCTCAAGCTCGTTAATGCCACAACATCACAACTATTAATCCAAATGGGGATCTCTTCATGGGGGCGTCGTCCTATAAAATGAATGCGCTCACGGACGCCTGCTTGCTTTGCTTGTCTTTGTAACTCCCCCTCCAATGGCCCTCCCCCTACAAGGTAGAGAGCAACTTGATCATCGGTTGCTGCCAGTCTGGCAAAGGCATCAATCAGGACATGAAGTCCTTTCACCTTGTATAAGTTGCCCACGTACAGGATCGATTTTATATCTTGGGGAACCCCTAATTGATCCCGGGCTTCTTTTTGACACGTGGGTGAAAAGCGATGGGGATCAAAGCCATTATAAACCGTTGACGCTTCGACTCCAGCAATGAGCTTTTGTGCATCGCGCTTTAGTTCTTCACTCACGGTAATGACATGATTATTTCTCCGCAAAGCCTCTTCCGTTCTTCGATATACCCCTTTGGATTGTTGGGGGTATAGTCGAATATCCGATCCATGAATTGTACTAACGACAGGCGTTGAAAATGCATCTTTTAATTTTGTACCCGCATACCCATCTGGAAAAATGGTATGACAATGAATAAGATCAAAGGAAAATTGTCTACGCAATTCTGCTACTTCGTTTTGCAACGCCTTAAAATAAAAATATCCGTACGCAGAAAAAAACCATCCACCAGGGACCATAAATGTCGGCACATATCGGATTGGAATCCCATCCATGGTTGCTGTCCGGGGAAATCGTTGATAGTCTCGCCATTTTGGATAGAAGGGTAAGTGAGGAATTGGAGAAAGAACACGACACTCGACCCCTTCTTCTCGAAGCGCTTTTACTTGGTTGTGAACAAATATCCCCGCCATCGGGTTGGCTGGATTTGGATACATATGAGAAATAATCAATGCCTTTACATTCATAGTCAGCAACCCATCTTCCTTTCTCAGGCAACAGGGCGGTATAACCTTATGTTACCTTCATGTAGTTCAAGAGGTGATCGACAATTCGGTCCGTCGCATACCCATCTCCAAATACAGGTGGGACATGGGTAAAATCTGCTGAAAACCCTTCGATTGAATCGATAATCCGCCACTCATCCGCACCTGTTAAACAATTGGCACCTTGTTCAATGGTCTCTGTCCATTCCGTTTCATCACGCATAGTAATACAGGGAACCTCTAATATGAACGCTTCTTTTTGTACCCCGCCCGAATCAGTCAAAATTTTAAGAGCTTGTGATTCAAGATATAGCATGTCTAAATACCCGATGGGTTCAATTACTAACAAATTTGGATTATTGAAAGTCAATCCATGTTCCTTCATTCTGCCTCGCGTGCGCGGATGAAGAGGGAGCACAGAGGGAACAGACAATTGATTAAGGGCTCGAACAATTGCACTTAATCGCTTAGGATCATCCGTATTTTCTGCACGATGAAGGGTAATTAACACATAAGATCCCTTCTCTAAACCGATTCGTTCAAGTATTTGAGAAGATTCACCAGCAATGAGCCGATTATAACGAATCGCATCCACCATCACATCACCGACTTGCATGACCCCTTGTGTAATTCCTTCCGTTGCTAAATGATGAACCGAGGTATCCGTAGGACAAAAGAGCAGAGTCGACATATGATCAGTCAACACTCGGTTTACTTCCTCTGGCATCTTTCTGTTAAAACTACGCAAACCAGCCTCCACATGAGCGACGGGTATTTGCAACTTAGCCGCTGCAAGTGCCCCCGCCAACGTGGTGTTTGTATCACCGTAGACTAACACCCAATCCGGCTTCTCTCGAAATAAAACCTCCTCGACCTGAGCCAGTATTTCTCCCGTTTGAGCACCGTGACCCTTTGAACCCACTCCAAGGTGATAATCAGGTGTAGGAATATCCAGTTCCTTAAAAAAGATGTCCGACATCGCCTGATCATAATGCTGTCCGCTATGGACCAAGATCTCTTTACTTTGTTTTCGCAAACTTCGAGAAATTGGAGCGGCTTTAATAAATTGAGGACGTGCACCTACGATCGTTACCGTTTTCACAACCCTACACCTCTCTCTTTCTCTCGTTGATCATTCCCCTTCCCCCTTGCCAACGAGATAAAAGGTCTTTTGAACTACGGGATAATCCTGAAGTTAACTAATTCTTTACAAAGAATGGAGGGAATTGTGAGTGAATCGGTGTGTGAAGCTAAGGATATCTGCCTCATAAGAACGGAGGGATCGATCATGTCCGCAACCCACAACCGTACACCTGGTGAGCCTGACCCCCTTGATTCGGTAATCGGGATGTTCAATGCAAGCTTTATAGCCCTCCTTTTATGGGGTCTCCTTTATCTTCTTCTTCGCGTTTGGTAATTCCCCCTAAAAAAAGGTTGACCCTCCCTGCACACGATTTGTGTACCGAAAGGACCAACCGGTTGATTGTTTCTATCCATTCTTATGTGCATATCATTTAAAATCAGCCATTAGGATCAGCAATTGCAAATAGTAGTTCCCCTTCGGCAACGATTTGACCATCCACCTTCGCTACCCCTTTTCCTTTACCCATCGAAGCGCGTAAGCGGACCAATTCGACTTCGAGTGTAAGGGTATCCCCAGGCTTCACTTGACCACGAAAACGAAAACCATCAACTCCTGCTAGAAACCCAAGCTTCCCTTGATTTTCATCGATTCCCAGTACAGCACAAGCCCCTACCTGGGCTAAAGCCTCGACAATGAGTACGCCTGGCATGACTGGATATCCAGGAAAATGTCCTTGAAAAAACGGTTCATTAATACTCACGTTTTTTAATCCCACTGCGCGTTTACCCATCTCACATTCCAAGATGCGATCCACCATCAAAAATGGATATCGGTGGGGGAGTATCTCCTGGATTTGTTGATTATTCATTTCCATCTTTTTCGCTCCCTTCACAATCGATGCCAAGGTATATCCAATTCATTGATTGCTTCGTGGACAATCACCCATTTATTGTAGCACATCATGCCAAATCCTGATGAGAAAGCGCCCTTTTTCCATGTATGAAAGAAGGATTCGGTTCTTAGACTATAGATGGTCCCTCGCTTACTAGTGGCGATGGCTTAAAATAAAGGCACCGAGAGCGAACTCGGTGCCCTAACTTTGTCTCACTCACTTGAATGTGCCACGGTTTCAACGGCTTCAGAAACCACTTGATGCACATGCTGATTCAATGGATGCGGCACAAGGTGGCCTAGCTTCGTGCAAGCTGCAATTGCTTCCGCCGCTGCAGTTAACATCGGTTCCGTTATTTTTGTTGATCGCGCATTAAGTACTCCACGGAAAATGCCAGGAAAGCCTAATAAATTATTGACTAGACGACCATCAGCTGCGAAGGAAGCTCCCGCTTCTAAGGCATCTTCCGGCTCAATCTCCGGCTTAGGATTGGAAAGAGAAAGGATCACTTGCCCCTGACGAATCCACTCTTTTTTAATTAATCCTGGAACACCGGTCGTAGCAATCACAATATCACAGCGCTCCATCAACTCCGTTAAGGAATGAACAGGCTCACCACCATAGTGGGTTAAACGTGCCTTGGCCTCGTCAGATAAATCAGCACCCATTACTTCCTTTACCCCATAAGCTTTAAACATCCTGCATATAGCTAGCCCCGCAGCCCCGAGTCCGATTTGTCCGACGGATGCATCTTTCAACTCAATCCCTGCACTTCGACAAGCTGAAATAACCGCTGCCAAGGTAACTACGGCGGTACCATGTTGGTCATCATGCATGACGGGGATGTTCAACTCTTCTTTTAATCGTTCTTCCACCTCAAAGCAGTGCGGAGATCCAATATCTTCTAGCAAAATCCCCCCAAAGCCTGGTGCAATATTTTTTACCGTCCGTACAATCTCATCGGGATCTTTTGTATCCAAAAGAATCGGAATGGCACTAATCCCTACAAATCGGTCAAATAGTGCGGCTTTGCCTTCCATTACAGGCATTCCTGCAACAGGCCCAATGTCTCCCAACCCTAAAATCGCAGTGCCATCGGTTACAATGGCAACGGTATTCCCTATGCTTGTATAAATCCGTGCCTTTTCTGGATCCTCCTCAATCTCACGACACACCTGAGCGACCCCTGGCGTATATACTCGTCGCAAATCTGAGATCGAACGGATATCCAGACGGCTTTTCATATGGATCTTTCCACCTTCATGCGCTTGAAGCACATCATCTGAAACTGCGTGAATAATGACGCCTTCCAGTAGCGTGAGTGCCTCCAATATTTCCTGCAAATGTGCTTCACTATCACAATGAACGGTGATATTACGCATCGTCCATGTAGGACCTACCTGAACCGTTTCGATCTCCCCAATATCGCCTCCGATCTGTCCAATTGTTGTTGCTACCCTGCCTAAATTCCCAGGCAAAGAGGGCGTTTGTACCATCAACGCCCGAATGACATTCTTCTCAGCCAACACTGACACCCCCGGTAAAGATTTCCAGAAAAAAAGGGCATCCCTCGATACCCTTCTTTACATCGTTCGTTGGTTCAACATCTTAAATTGTAGCAAATAGATTAATGATGTTATGAAGGAGAAAATAATTACACCCCATAAGAATTCGCTCCCCACTGGGAATTCAAACATTAAGAGCGAGAGGGCTACGTAGTATAACACGGTTGTCAATTTTCCCATTAAGTTAGCAGGGACGGTTAACTTGCCACGAAAGTGAAAAAACGCAGACAATAAAATCATCCCCACATCACGGGTAAATATCGCAGCAGCAGCAGCGATACTGATCATTTGGGAAATCAATAAGGAAAGAAACACGGCTAACATCATCAGTTTATCCGCAAGGGGATCCAGCATGACACCTATCTGAGTCACCTGCTGATGACGGCGGGCTAAATAACCGTCTAACACATCCGTTAACCCTGCTAATAGTAATACACCGAATGCCCACAACAGACGATTCGGTAAATCGGAGAAAAATAAACCTAAATACACTGGGATGAGAACGATCCGAAAAATGGTAAGCAGGTTGGGCACATTCATCGGGATCCCTCCTCCCTACTTTTCATGATCCGCCCCACACTAACAGCACTGCCCAACCATAAAAGATCCCGCCCAAGCCATCCATTGGATAGCATGACCGGGCTTTCTTCATACCCCTTTACCCGTAAATCAAATTGTATAAGTGCTCCCACAACTGGGTACTAAATACATCGCCAGCTGATCCTTCGCCAATCACACTGTATCCGATCAGCACACCACCAATCAGCATACCAAGAGATAACACAGGCAGCCAAACCAAGGTAAACATTAACACCTTACGCCGCGTCCTCTTGGTTTTCCCAGGTGGTTCGACCTCGGTCCATGGATCCTCTGGTTCGGGTGATGAAAAGTTACTTTCGTCATCCTTATCCTTTTGAGAAGGATTTGGGTCAGACGGGAGTTCTTCTTGTTGATCCATGGCAGAGACGATCTCCTCGTTCTCCCCCACAGCCTCTTCTTTTTTCCATTTTAATTCACCAACAGGTTTGGGACGGTTTTCATCCATTTCTGATTCTGGAGAGACACCCCAGTCTTGATCCAAATGACCTTCCCAATTCTGGAGTGGTTCATTCCAGTCATCTTGATCGTGATTCTTTATACCATCCTTCTGATCCACTTTGAGATCATCCCAGTTTTTCTCTGTAGAAGAGACCTGTTCATGAGCTTGTGATTGATCCTGATGATCATCCTCGTGAGAGTGATGCGCCTTCTCCGAGGCATATGTCTTCTCATCATCATTGGATTGGGACACTGTGGCTCCCTCCCGTTGACCCTCGTGAACGTCTCTATTTGATGCCGCTTTAGGGTCCTCCATCGGAACATCCATCGCTTTCTTATGGTCTGCTAATTTCATGTCATCCCGCACTGTGGGAAAGTCTGTTTCCTTCTCGGCTTCAGGGACGTGAGAGCCCTCCCGCCGAGGCAGCGATTTGTCCCCGCCCTCGTGGGAGGCCACCCTTTGCTTATCCGCTTTGCCGTCTTCCCGCACACGGGGTTGCTTGTCATCGTTCCCCTGCATGTTGGTTATCCTCTCCGAGCAGCAAAAAGTTGGTTAACGCAAACATCGGGTAGCTCGTCCAACCGAAAAACCGCATTCTTCTATATGTACGGCTTGATAAATCCTGTCAGTTGCACTTGCTCCATAGATAAAATATATCGTAACTGGAAGTACAAGTCTACACTCTAAGTCATCCACTCCAGGAAATTACATCCTTTCCCTATTTGGTTAGCAAAAAGAAACGAGGGTGCATCCTCATCTCCATCAATGGTTGTTTATCACCTTGCCGGGACCGGCGAACCGGCCCTTTGGAACCGGTCCTTCCATCGCTATGTATTTCAACCGGAGCCCGGAAAATTTCACTCTTTTCCTACAAGAGCAGGCGAGGTTACGATGCCTTTATTTCATTTAAACCTTAATCGTCGTCTCTAAATCCTTATTTTCTTTCTGGGGACGAGTACGTTTATACTTAATCTTTGTGGCTTCGCCACCTCGTAAATGACGGATTGACTTATGGTACTCTAATATTTCTTTAACCTGGTTGGCCAATTCGGCGTTGATTTCGGGTAGTCGCTCGGTTAGGTCCTTGTGTACTGTACTCTTGGAAACCCCAAACTCTTTGGCAATCGTGCGGACGGTGTTCCGGGTTTCCACGAAATAGCGACCAATTTTGATTGTCCGCTCTTTGATGTAATCGTGCACTCCCCTCGCCTCCCTCTCTCAATGTCTGGTACATTATATGAGACGTGTCAGCGGTTATTCTCACCTGACAGGCCGTGACAAGCCGTTTTCAGGCAAATTTTCCGTCTATTCAGCCGAAAGCACCAAAAAAAAACCACCTCAAAAGGAGGTGGCGATGAATCAATCCTAGAAAATCGAATTACTGTTTCCCTAGATATTGCGCAGGGTTAACCGACTCACCATCTTTTCGAACTTCGAAGTGCAGATGAATCCCTGCTTCTTTTTCAAAGTTATTGCGACCCGCTTTTGCAATCGTATCCCCTTGCGAAACCGTATCCCCTTTTTTAACGGACACGTCAGCTAAGCTTTGATAGATCGTCACGACTCCGTCGTTGTGACGAATTTCTACTTGATGTCCCGTTAACGGGTTCTCTTCTACAAGGAGAACCTTACCGCCCATCGCCGCCAATACGTCAAAGGACTTCCCATCTTTTCGTGCATAGTCCAGACCCGGGTGAGGCCAATAGGTGTTAGAATATTTTACAAGAGCAGCCTCTTTTGACTTTTCAGAAGCAGCTTCATCATAGTAACCCATGGACTCAACCGTTTTTGAAATCTCTTTTGTTGGAGACTTCATGTGTTCGCTCTTGCCAATTGTGGGTTCTTCCTGTTTGAACGAATCTTCCCAGCTGGTATTGGTCTTATTTACGCCGGAGTTTTGGGCGCCTTGATACCACCATACCAGACTTAGGATAAGTGCTGCAGTCGCAAGATAGACAGCTGGGAAAAACCACTTTTTAGCAAAGAGGCGTTTCCACTTGAGACTGGAGACTTTACGGACCGGCTTTACCGGTTTATTGTCTTCTGGTTTCATTAGGTTATCACCTCAGCAACCATTCTCGACACAAAATCAAACTTTCATACCAACCAAACAATTATTTTCATATTTTTTTCGTCGATAGATTATTAGTTTGGTAATGAGAAGGGTGAAACACCCCTTTAAAGCGCATTGATTAATTAAAGCATTCTATTTTTGTATGAATACATTTGAGCGCCCTACTTAAGTATTCAGGTAATTGTTGCAACAAAATTAAAAGAGAAAAGTAACTTGGTATAAAAAACAGCTGGGTCATCGTACCAAGCAATACGTTTACCATATTTGGGATGTAGATATGACCGTATCACCACAGGGAAGCAGGTTATGCTAACTGCAGGTGATAACAATGAAACCCTTCGAACCCGATCTACTCTTTTTTGAACCCCGCGCCCTTGAATATCCTTTAGGGCAAGAAATTTATCAACGCTATAAAGATTCTGGTATACCAATCTCACGAACCACTTCCCATAATCAAGTACGAGGGATACCTGGCGAGACCGAACTACAAAAGTATCGCAATGCAAAAAACACCCTCGTCATCGGGGTGCGAAAAACTTTGCGCTTTGACCAGTCAAAGCCATCGGCTGAGTATGCAATTCCCCTTGCAACAGGATGTATGGGACACTGTCACTATTGCTATCTGCAAACAACCATGGGCAATCGCCCCTATGTGAGAGCCTATGTTAATCTAGAGGAAATCTTTGCAGCCGCTAAAAAATATATCGACGAAAGAGCTCCTGAAATTACCCGTTTTGAAGCTGCATGCACTTCAGATCCTGTGGGGATTGAACATATAACGGGCTCATTAAAAAAAGCCGTGGAATTTATGGGCGAGCAAGAACTCGGTCGCCTTCGTTTTGTCACCAAATTTGGCCATGTGGATCCCCTGTTGGACGCAAAGCATCATGGACACACACGCTTCCGCTTTAGCATTAATACGGATTATGTGGTTAAATACTTCGAACCATCCACCTCCCCTTTAAACGAGCGAATTGAAGCCGCTGGTAAAGTAGCACAAGCAGGCTATCCCCTTGGCTTTATCGTCGCTCCCATCATGATCCATGAAGGATGGGAAGAGGGGTATGAGGAACTTTTTCGCAAATTACGTGAGAGCCTACCCGATGACGCCCTGTCTGACCTTCATTTTGAGTTAATTACCCATCGGTTTACCAAAACAGCCAAGAACATCATACAAGAGCGCTATCCCAAAACCAAGCTAAATATGAACGAAGAAGAGCGTCAAAAAAAATGGGGACGATATGGACGCTCAAAATACGTCTATCCAAAGGATCAAATGCAACAACTAAGGGATCACCTTGAAAACGTGATTACTAAGTATTTTCCTGCGAGTGAAATCAGCTATTTTACATGAACGCCTTCCCGTTCTAATCGTGTGTTGACACCCGCAGATCTTAAAAAGTGTACAGTGAACAGCCCAAGGTGTAGGATCTATGTTAATCCATCCCGCTCCTTGGGCTGTATTAATTTCTTATCACTGTATGACCCGCACTCATTATTCGTTGATGCTCGGTATCTTTACCTCCGGATCAACATCCGCCCCATAGTCTACCCCTTCAAATTCAAAACCAAATAGGCGGAAAAACTCTTCGCGGTAACTTTTCAGATCCGAGATATCCTTAATATTTTCCGTCTTTACATCTGACCAGAGACGGGTAACCGCATCTTGTATCTCTGGCTTCATCTCAAGATCATCAATGCGGAGGCGCCCCTCTTCATCGACTGTAGCTTCTCCGCCATATAAACGTTCTGCCAACAAACGGTAGATTTGTTCTGTACAACCTTCGTGGGTTCCTTGTTCTTTCATCAATTTAAAGAGAATGGATATATAAAGTGGAACAACAGGAATGGCAGAACTGGATTGGGTCACAACCGCTTTATTTACTGAGACATAAGCACGCCCACCCTGTTCCTTTAAACGACGATCCAATCGATGAGATGTCGCATCTAAATCAATCTTGGCTTTCCCAATCGAGCCATCGCGGTAGATCGGCCACGTCAAGGATGGACCAAGGTAAGAGTAAGCAAGGGTAGTCGCCCCTTCTGCGAGTACACCCGCTTTGTCCAAGGCATCGATCCACATCTCCCAATCTTCTCCACCCATTACAGCAACCGTCTGCCTAATTTCATCTTCATTGGCAGGCTCAATGCTCACCTCTGATACCGTTCCTGTATGAAAATCAACAGTTTTATTCGTATAGGACTCGCCAATCGGCTTA
The DNA here is from genome assembly GCF_900116235.1 of Marininema halotolerans. Lineage (GTDB taxonomy): Bacteria > Bacillota > Bacilli > Thermoactinomycetales > DSM-45169 > Marininema > Marininema halotolerans. Next base: position 305,535 of record NZ_FPAA01000001.1, read on the forward strand.
AGTACCGAAGAGAAGACTTCCCCTGTTACAGGGTGCTTCCGTTTGGGCGATGCAAGGCTATAGATCACTAAATCAACTTGTCCTAAATCTTGTTTAATTAAATGAATGGTTTCCTGTTTTAGCTCATTGGAAAAAGCATCCCCATTAATACTTTTTGCATACAACCCTTCGCGGTGGGCTTCTTCTTCAAATGCTGCGGTATTATACCAACCTGCAGTCGCTGTTCGTTTACCTGAGGCAGGCTTTTCAAAAAAGACCCCCACAGTGGCAGCTTTAGCAGCAAAGGCTGCACTAATTCGTGAGGCCAATCCATAGCCAGTCGATGCCCCAATCACCAAAACATTGCGCGGCCCCTGAATGGAAGGTTGATTTTTCACATAGTTAATCTGTTCACGAACATGGGTTGCACATCCTTCGGGATGAGCTGTCGTACAGATGAATCCGCGGAATTTCGGTTGGATGATCATGTCGATAATCCCCTCTTCTGCAAAGTGGTGACACAAACTCCTCGTTCACTGCCATGATTGTACCACAAAATTAGTACCTGATCATAATTTCATGACAGGGAGAATCCTCCACTGAGCAAAAGATGGACGATCTATTTCCAATTTCCTTTCGCTATGGCCACCCCTTGATAGTAATGTTTGATGATCGACTGTACACTCTTTCCCTGCTGGGCCATCAAGTTAGCGCCCCACTGACTCATCCCGACACCATGCCCGTACCCTTTCGTTGTAAAAGTAATATCCTTCCCCTTTACTTTCCAGGAAAAATCCGAGGACGAAAGCCCAAGCGCTTCTCTCACCTGACGACCAGTAAAAAGCTGATCCCCAATGCGAAGCTGACCAATTCGATTTCCAGGTGTTCGATCCTTTACCTGCATGATGCCATTTCCCGTGGAGGTAGCCATCGCAATTTGTTTCCCAGTCGATTTTTGAATGCGTTGGGTCAATTCAGCGAGACTAAAGGTTTTTTTCGTTTCATACTTCGGGGACTGACGATCCCAGGGAGATGCTACACTGCGCAAGTAAGGCATCTTTTCGGTGAAATAATCCTCTGAGTTCTCGGTATAACCATTGCTCGTAGAAAAAAAAGCAGCATAAATGGGTTTCCCGTTATATTGGATGACTTCACCCCCAGTTGATGCGACTGCCTCATTGACTCGCTTTGATAAGGCATCGTACTTTGCTCCCCATTTTTCCCGTAATACGGTGTCCGTTACAAAGGCCTGGTGTTGTACGGTATCGGTTACCTGTGCACCCTTCGCCTTGGTTCCCCATTGTTTCATATCGGGAAAACTATTCTTTGATAGGCGATTGGCTATATAGGTACGCGCAGCAAGCGCTTGTGCTTTTAACGCTTCCACATGGAAGTCCGCAGGCATCTCTGCTGCCACTACCCCGCGAATATACCTCTCCAAAGGTAAAGTAATCCTTCGTTTCTCGTGGCTGAGGTAAACGGTAACACTGGGCTCATTTAACACGTCGTTCTTCTCTAAACTAGACTTTTTCATGCCGCCCTTACTTTGTGTCCCTTGCTCGACAAGAGTTGGACTCGCTGTATGATGTACCAGCAGTGCTGGTATCGCAACCATCACCCCAACTAATAGCAACCCCACCAAGAACATTCCTTTGTGCAACCCTTTCGCCTCCTCTTTGTCGCATAAGGACAACCTCTTTTACCACCTTATGTCGAATCAAGAAACGGTAGAAGTTGCTGAGCAAAAAAGTTGGCTACCCCGTGTTACAAAAATAAAAATACCGCAGGGATCTGCGGTATTTTGTAAGCAAATAGGTTATGCGTATGAGTGCTGATCTTGCATCCGTTCCTGACCTGTTTCCTCTGATATACGTTCCACTTTCGCACCCAAACCACGAAGCTTCCCGACTAAGTCCACATAGCCTCGGTCAATATGAAACAGATCTGTCACTTCGGTAACACCTTCTGCAATCAAGCCAAGCAATACCAACGCGGCCCCTGCACGTAGATCGGTAGAACGAACCGTTGCACCAGAGAGGGAATGTCCGCCCTCCATCATCACTGTGCGACCGTCGATTTTCATCTTGGCACCCATTCGTTTCATTTCTTCCACATGCATAAAACGGTTTTCAAAAACCGTCTCCGTTAACGTACTGTTACCATTCGCAGTAAGCAAAAGAGCCATCATTTGCGACTGCATATCTGTTGGAAATCCAGGATGGGGTAGGGTTTTCACATTGACCGGCTTTAAATCCCCTTCTGCCCGTACATGGATCCCATTCTCACCCTCCAATACCTCAACACCCATTTCACGCATCTTTGCGATCACGGGTTTTAAGTGATCAGAGAGGGCACCTTCTACAAACACTTCGCCACGGGTAATCGCAGCGGCTGCCATATAGGTAGCTGCTTCTACACGATCCGGAATCACACAGTATTCTGTTCCATGTAAAAAGTCGACACCATCAATGCGGATCGTATCCGTGCCGGCACCACGAACCCGTCCACCCATCGCATTGATAAAGTTAGCTAAGTCGACGTTTTCGGGTTCACATGCAGCATTTTCGATAATGGTTCGACCCTCAGCAAGAGCCGCCGCCATCATAATGTTTTGGGTGGCTCCTACACTTGCCACATCCAAATAAATTTTAGCTCCACGCAAACGATCAGGCACACGTCCCTCAATAAAGCCCTGCCCAATTTCAAATTCCGCACCTAAAGCTTTCAATCCTTTAAGGTGCTGATCGATGGGACGACTTCCGATTGCACATCCACCTGGCAAAGGAATCCGACAATGCTTTTTTCGCGCAAGAAGAGGACCCATTACCAATGAAGAAGCTCGCATTTTACGAACCAATTCATAGGGAGCTTCGGTGCTAGTCAATGCTTCCGCATTAATTTGAATCGTTGAGCGTTCCTCATCTAGGTCAACCTGCACGCCCAAGCTTCTGAGTACTTCTGAAATGGTTTTTACATCCTCCAACATCGGAACATCTTGAATAACAAGATTTCCTCGGGATGGCAAGATGGAGGCTGCGATCAGAGGCAGGACCGCGTTTTTCGCTCCGTGTACACGAACGCGTCCTTTGAGGCGATTGCCGCCCCGAACAATGATTTTTTCCAAAGCTATTCCCTCCGCGAACTAATATTCAATCGTGATAATCGGGGTACCCAGGGTCAAGATTACATGTCGGTCATCGGTAGCTACCTTGGCAGCCGCCTGGACATTCATCTCTCCACCTTTAGTTACCAGCCCCCCGGAAAAAAGAGGAGTATACGCGGACACACTGGTCGTACGATCCGTATTCATGGACTCCACTTTTCGTGCCCCAAGCCGTGTGAGCACTTGCTGGATCGTCTTATCTTTTTGCCCATAGGAATCAGTCAATTTGGATAAAGTACCTTGGATAGAAAAATGAGTGCGAGGTTGAATATGATACTGTCGGAGAATTTGAATCATGTGGTCCCGGGCAAGAATCAGCCCTTCATCGGGACGCCCATGCCCCTTTACTTGAATGGATAGATATGGTTTTACATAGGCGTCCTCTGGCTTATCAACAATAACGTTACATTCCACGGTCAAGTTTCGTCCCCATGTGCCCTCAGCTGTCCACCTGAGACCCTCAGCCACCGGCGCTTTATGCATCGTACCTAAGCCAAAATCCTTTGCAAGGCGATCCACTTGATGGGGAAGGCTTTTCAAGGAGATTGAATTAGGCATTCGACTGCCATGATGCAACATGTATTTTTCAGGTGTAGCACCCGCTTTAATCAGTGCTTCTGTCAATGTTGTTTCAGCCTGTGGTTGTGGGGTCGTCGCAAGCAAAAAAACAGCCGACACAAGGATTAGTCCCCTACGAATCCACTCTCGTGTTCTCATCATTACCGTCTCCCAACCCTTTTTCCACCATTCTGTACGAGGGATCAACGGGATATACGGTCAACCGAGAATGTTCCAGGGAGTCCCTAACCGACTAAATGCGGAAGCAGTCGGGACCAACTTGTGTAATCAATTATAAACACAGCTAACCCATGGCCAAGTACAATCGAAAGTACGACTAACAAGGCCTTTCCTTTTGCGCCTTGGGATTCTCGCATAAACACATCCAAGCGGATATTTTGCAACATCCACCAACAAAAAGCAATACAGGCAAGAGAAATTACAATATTGACGAGTGCAGTCATAGCGAAGCCCGTCGCTCCATCCATATCCCATGCACTCCTTGTATAGTTGAATTCAAGATATTCCAATGCTACCTCAAATCGAAACTGAACGCAACGATTTCCTATTAATGACATCGGATACTAATCTAGTGGTATACTACGGTTAAATCACAACCATGGAGGCATTATTGGATGATCCTCTCCTTCCTTGTTCGTTGGGCTAGTTGCTGGATGGTATTAGTATTGGCCGACCGTTTACTTTCAGAGATTGCTTCACGACCACCGCAAATTTTGGTCATGATCGCTCTTTGTCTCTCCTTTGTCGGCACTGCGGTTTATTATCTCCTTACCCCCGCCCGTAGCCTCTCAACCTTATTATTGATCGATCTTATTTTATACGCATGGGTACTACTCGGTATCTCCTACGCCATTCCATGGTTCTTCATCAGCCACTCTGCGGCTCTCACAATGGGGCTCCTATTAACCGCTTTAGAGTGGATGTTTTATCGTGTCATTCATCTCCAAGAAGCAACAAAATAAGCAGAAAGTCTTGTAGGTAATGCAAAAGCATATAAAGGGTGGATGATTACCGGTCCATCTGACCACAGAAAAAGCCGCCCATCAGCGGCTTATATTTATGGTCCGACCACAAAAATTACTCCGTCACTTCACTGGCGATAAGGCTGCTCCCCAATCCAAATTCCCCAGGATACCCAATATCCACTGAGGCATTAAACCGAGACCGAGGGTCGCAATAAATGCGATGCCAATGACCATCATGGCACCGACTGGAACCCGTAAACCTTCTCTTCGTTGAGGGGGACGGAAATACATCATGCGAATAATCCCAAAGTAGTAGAAATAGGAGGCAACCGTGGTCATTAACATGATGCCAGCAATGAGATACATTGCCCAGTGCTCAGGGGATCCGGTCACGATCGCATTCATCAAGATATAAAACTTGCCAAAGAAGCCAACGGTTACGGGAATCCCTGCTAACGAAAGGAGGAAGAGGGCCATCGCCCCAGCGGTAAGGGGAGCGCGCCGGGAAAGACCCGCAAAGGAGGACAGTTTGCTATCTCCTGCATCTCCTTCAATCAGCATTAATACGGTAAATGCACCGAGTGTTGTAAATAAATAACCCACTAGATAGTATACGGTACTGGGAAAGAGAAAGGGTCCCCATGTCGCCATGGGAACGAGGATAACCCCTGCTTGGGCGATACTGGAGTAGGCGAGCAACCGCTTGGCATCTTGTTGGCGCAAGGCGATCACCGTCCCAAGGATCATCGAAAGTCCCGCCATAGTCAGAAGAAGCCTCCCTCCCGTTTCCTCATCGACGAGGGTTCCTCCACCCCCCTGAAACAACGGTAAAAAGCCGGTAAGGAAAACCCGCAACATCAATGCGAAAGCAGCGGTTTTTGAGATAACCGCTAAAAAAGCGGTGATGGGTGTAGGTGCCCCTTGATACACATCGGGTACCCACATATGAAATGGGGCGACCGCTACTTTGAAACCAAAGCCAAATACGATCAAAAACAACGCCAACCATGCATATAGGTCGTACCCACTTGTCAGGGCTTCCCCTAACCGCTCCTTCATCGTGAAGAGGTTGGTACTCCCAGTAAGCCCGTATAAAAAGGACATGCCATACAAAATAAAAGCGGACGCTACCCCACCTAATACAACATTCTTCCAAGCGGCCTCATTGGAAGTAATGGCGCGCTTTCGCATCCCAACGAGAATATAGGTGGCGATGGAAAGGAGCTCTAATCCGACAAAGAGCGTGATGAGATCCCCAGAGGAAGTCATCACCATGCCACCCAAGAGGGCCACTAAAAGGAGATAATAATACTCCCCCTCTGCAAACCCCTTCTCCCTTCGAAAAGCTCCATAGGAGATGACCGCAACCAGTGCCGTTCCGATAAGGAGGATCATTTTAAAGACGAATGCAAAATCGTCCACCCGATACGTATCCGCTAATATCTGATACGCTGGCTTTCCCCATTGCGTAGCCACAAACCCGATTGCCGTTCCAATCGCAATCAGTGTCGGCCACATGAAAAACCGGCGATCTTTATTCGGATGGAGAAACAGGTCGATGACCGATAAGAGGGCTGCCATCCCTGCAATCGTTAATTCGGGAGCCATAACGGTCCAATCGAAGTCGATCAATGTTTTCATCCCTCTACCCTCCTATTCGGGCGACAATTTGGGTGAGCGTGGACTGGATGGGATCACCCAATACAGCTGGCCATATCCCGATCAGGAGGATTCCCCCAACCATTGTGAGCATGGGGATAAGTTCCGTCCAACGAGCATCGGTCAATTTTTGCCAGCGGGGTTCCGTCGGTCCATATCCAATCGTCAAAACGGCTCGTAAGGTATAAACCGCAGCGAATACAAGCCCCATTGTCCCGATAACGGCAATCGTGGGCTGTGTATGAAAAAGACCCAGGAATGCCAGAAACTCAGAGATAAAACCAGACATACCTGGCAATCCAAGCAGTGCTAAACCTCCAATCAGAAGGATTCCTGTCATCACGGGCATCGGTGCAGCAAGTCCACCTAACTCTGTGATATCCGTTGTCCGCGTCCGCTCATACAGTCGACCGATATAGAAGAACAATAGAGCGGAAATAAAACCATGGGACACCGTCTGGAAAACCGCACCCGTTAATCCCGATAGATTGAGCGAAGCGATGCCAAATAGGATGATCCCCATATGGCTCACACTGGAATAGGCAAGAATGCGCCTTAACTCCGTCTGCTTAAAGGCAAGCACCGCCCCAACTAACAGATTGATCAATCCCAAGATGGCCAAAATAAAGGCAATCTCTTTGACCTGCGCAGGAAATAGCTCTACGCCAAACCGAATCAATCCATACGCTCCCATCTTTAGTAGGATACCCGAATGGATCATCACCACGGCCGGCGGGGCCTCGGTATGTACCTTGACCATCCAGGTATGGAAAGGAAATATGGGAAGCTTTATGGCGAAGGCGAGGACGATGCATACAAAGGATCCCATCAACACCCGTTGTGCCATTTCATTGTGGGCAAGGGCGAGCATCATTTGCTGATTACTCATAATCCCAAGCAATTGATCCATATCCATCGTCTGAAAGAGTGACTGGATCCCAATAAAGCCAAGTAACATCAAAGCGGAGCCGACACCATTATAAAGAAGGAATTGATTCGCTGCACGCTCGCGATTCACCTGACCCCAAATCCCAACTAAAAAGAACATGGTTACTAATGTGATTTCAAAGAAGATGAAAAAGAGAAAAAGGTTACGTGCACAGAATACACCCAATACCCCTACTTCCAACAATAGAAAGAGAAGAAAGTACCCTTTTTCTCTCTTTTTAATGACAAAGGAGGCGATCGCTGCTAATGCCGTAATGATCACCGTCATGATGATCAGGGAGAGGGATAATCCGTCAACACCCAATTGATAAGCAAACTCCCACGATTGTCCTTGACCTAATGGAATGCTGAACCAGGGTAGATGCTCGCGAAATTGGATGCCGCCTTGCTGAATGTTGTACTGAAAGGCGATATAGAAGGCGAGAAGTAACGGAGGCAATGTACCGAATAACCCCATCACACGGTGCAACTGACCTCGTTTCCTTGGTAAGCATAAAAGGACGACAACACCTATCAACGGTGAAAATAGCATGCCACTCAGCCACATGTTCAACCAAACCACCTCCCCGCAGTCAGTCCCACAATCACGATCACCAATCCAAGTAGACTCACGAGGGCATAGGTCTGGGCTTGCCCATTTTGCATTCGGGATCCGATTCGCCCTCCAGCCTGAAACAACGCACCAACCCCCGAGACGATTCCAGAGATGATTTGTTGATCCACCCATGACAGTAAGATACTTAGCCAACGATAGGGCTTCCCAATTCCCCATCGATAAAGATCATCCACAAAATAAGCACGGCTGAGCAGGTGATGGATTCCAGTAACGCTTTGGGATTGTGACGGTATCGTGACGGCTCCACGCCCATATCGAAGCCATGCCACACCCACCCCTGCTAAAGAAAGCAAAAGGGTTAAAAGCGGGATCCAACCAGGTGCTTCCCCTTGGGGTGCAGCCAATATGCCTGTTCCTTTCGTTAACCAGTCACTAAATCCATGGGCAGGTATCCATGCCAGGAATCCTGCCCCGATCGCTGGAATGGTAAGCAACACCATTGGCCAAATCATCACCCGCGGAATTTGACTTGGCGCAATCTTCCCCCGTTCTTCCCCCATAAATACGAGAAAGAAGAGACGAAAAATATAAAGAGCGGTAAGAAAAGCGGTAACCACTCCGACCAAAAATAAATCCACCCGCCCGCTTAACCAGGCCGCAGTAAGAATCTCTTCCTTTGAGAAAAATCCTGAAAACGGCGGAATCCCCGTGATCGCAAGGCACCCGATTAAAAACAACCAACCAATCCTTCGTTGGCTTTTCCACAACCCACCCATTCGACGGATATCCTGCTCATGATGAAGCATCGTGATGATGGCTCCTGCTGCTAAAAAGAGAAGCGCTTTAAAGCTGGCATGGGTGGTCAAATGAAAGATACCCGCAACATAGCCAGAAGAACCGAGGGCAAGCATCATATAGCCTAACTGGCTCACGGTTGACCAAGCAAGAATTCGCTTAATATCGTTTTGTACCAATCCGATTGTTGCTGCAAAAATCGCGGTAAAGGCACCCACATAAGCGACCGTACCGAGTGCAACATCCGATGCCGCAAATATAGGAAATGCCCGAGCCACCAGGTAAGCCCCTGCCGCTACCATCGTCGCAGCGTGGATCAGTGCACTCACAGGGGTAGGCCCCTCCATCGCATCGGGTAACCAACTATGTAGTGGAAACTGGCCGGATTTCCCCACGGCTCCCACAAAGATGAGTAGCGCAATGAGGGTGATCATCTCCGGTGGTATCTTGTTCGCGGAAATCGCGGCAAAAATTGCTTCCCACTCAAAGCTTCCAACCTGCCAAAAGGTAAGGATTACCGCAATAAAAAGGCCTACATCGCCGATTCTAGTCAGGATGAATGCCTTTCTTGCCGCCCGTTTTGCTTCAGGTTTATAGAACCAGAAACCAATTAACAGAAAGGAGCACACACCTACCAGCTCCCAAAAAACATACAATTGCAATAGATTCGGCGAAATAACGAGGCCCAACATCGAAAACGTGAAGAGAGACAAATAGGCATAAAACGTAGCCATCCGTCGATCCCCTGCCATGTAGCCACGGGCATATCGATGGACTAAAAAGCTGACGAGACTCACAATGACCAGCATAAGGGCGTTCAATTGGTTAACTTCTGCTCCAACCGTAATCGACTGATCGCCAAAGGAAAGCCAGCGCCAATGATGAACGGTGGGAACAACTGTATTCAACGTTTCCATCAACACACCGATGGAAATCGCCGCTGAAATGAATACGGCGCAAGAAGCGATCAACGAAGCCACACCATCCGAATAACGACGGGCACCCATCGTCAACAGGAGTGAGGCCAACAACGGAAACAGTGGTATGCACCACGCAAAATCTGACATGGAATCACCCGACCTTCAATCAAAGTGAAAGCGTGGACATTCAGCCTTTCATCGTATCGAATTCATCCGCATGGGTTGTATTCCGATTACGATAGAGGGCAAACAAAATCGCAATTCCGACTGCCGCCTCTGCTGCAGCAATGGTGATCGTGAACAGTGTAAAAACCTGCCCCATCTGATTCGCATATAATCCAAATTTGGAGAAGGCGACGAGATTAATATTGGCAGCATTCAGCATCAACTCGATGGAAAAAAGCACAAGCACGGCATTTCTCTTCGTCAATACGCCATAAAGACCAATACAAAATAAAATCGCACCCAGGGCAAGATATGACGTCGCTGGCATTAGGAATCGGCCTCCTTTTTCGCCAGAATCACTGCTCCTACTAGAGCAACTAACAACAGGATCGAGGTAAGTTCAAAGGGAATCACATACTGCTTAAATACGGCCTTTCCTAATGCTTCTAACGAGTAGGATTGGGTTACTTCCTCGTTATTGGCAAAGGGAGTCTGATAGATCACCCCCATGATGATGGCAAAGAGAGCCCCTACCCCTAAAAAACTAAGGAAGGGATGCCATCGCCGAGGCGACTGATCATCTTCTTCAGTAACATGGTGTTTTGTCAACATGATTCCAAAAAGCATTAAAATGGAGATGGCGCCCGTATAAATCAACACTTGAACCACCGCTAAAAATTCAGCATGCAAGAGCACATAGATCCCGGCAATACTCAACAAACTGAATGCGAGCGACAATACCATATGAACCACCTTTGTTGCACTAATCATCATCATCCCGCCACCAATTGCCATCATGGAAAGAACAAAGAAGGCAATGGACTCTCCAGTGACCACCATCACTTCACCCCCTTTGCATTGAGGTTGTTCTCCTTACGAATATGGCGATTATTATCATGGAGCCATTCCATGTTTTTAAATAGATCATCACGACTATAGGCAGCCATCTCAAAGTGATTGGTCATCACAATCGCCTCGGTAGGACAGACTTCTGTACAAAGATCACACAGGATACAAATCTCAAAGTTGATATCATAGGTATCAATAATTTTGCCACGTTTACTTGGATCCGGGTGTTTTCGGCCTGTCAATGTCAAACAGTCAGTGGGACATATCCGTGCACACTGATTGCACACGATGCATTTTTCCGGATCAAAATGTTGTATGCCACGAAACCGATCCGGCAATGGTAAGGGTTCATCAGGGTAATGGTGTGTCACTTTCTTCTTTGTCATGGTTTTCAGCGTAACGCCCATCCCTTTGAGCAAACCTTTCATCGCTCATCCTCCTTGTACCCATAGTCGTTGAATGTGTAGGCAATTGAGAAAGTGTCGGATTTGATCCCCTTTTGTCAGGGTATTCCGATCAATAAAATTGTCCAATCCAAGGAATTTCCTTAAGGATCGCAGAGAGAAAGATATTGGCTAATGCGAGTGGGAGAAGGACTTTCCAGCCAAGCTGCATCAATTGATCAATCCGTATTCGGGGAAGTGTCGCCCTTATCCAAAAGAGAGAGAAAACGATCAGCGAGAACTTGAAAACAAACCAAATGATCGGTGGGATAAACGTCATCCCAAAGAGTGGATTCCAGCCGCCAAGGTACAGTACCGTTGTCAGTCCTGCCATGGCAAACACATAGACATACTCTGCCAGCATAAAAAAGGCGAAGCGAAAGCCTGTGTACTCCACATGATACCCAGCGACCAGCTCCGACTCTGCTTCGGGCAAATCAAAGGGTGTTCGGTTTAATTCAGCCAACGATGCGACAAAGAACACAGCAAACCCAATAAATTGTGGAAGGATAAACCACAGGTTCTTCTGCGCCTCTACAATGGTCATCAAGTTTAAAGAACCTACACTCATGATGACGCCGATCACCGCCATCACCAACGGGATCTCATAACTGATCATCTGCGCTGCGGAACGCATTGCTCCAAGAAGTGCGTACTTATTGTTGGAGGCCCATCCCCCTGCAAGTACTCCAATCGTCGTGATACTTGAAATGGCTATATAGTAGAGAAGTCCTACTCCGATATCAGCAAAGTACACCGTGGGTGTATAGGGAATCACCGCAAGTACTGCAAAGGCTGGCACAAAAGCAATGATTGGTGCCCACTTAAAAAGCGGTCGATCCGCCTGATGCGGAATAATATCCTCTTTCAGTAACAACTTCAAAACATCCGCAACCGATTGCAAAACTCCCCATGGCCCTACACGATTCGGACCATGACGCCCCTGCATCCATCCGATCACTTTCCGTTCAAAGAGAATGGCCATCGTGACGAAACCAAGCACAACGCCCAGCAGAATCACTGGCCCGATGAAGGTCATGGCATGCAAAGTGACACCCACCTCCCCGTTCCATGGATAAATAGCATTCCTTAGATCTCTTGATCGTAAGGCTGATAATCTTTTCGTAGCGGATACCCAACCCAATCATCCGGCATGAGAATCCGACAGAGGTTCGGATGATCTGAAAACTGAATCCCGAGCAAATCATAAGTCTCTCGTTCGTGCCAATTTGTCGCAGGCCAAACCTCTACCACCGAGGGAACATCCGGCGATTCCCGCTCGGTTTTCACTCGAATACACAGGCGGTTCTGGTTGGCTAAGGAGTACAGATGAAGGACCACTTCCATATGCGTCTCATAATCCACCCCAGAAAAATTTTGCACATAATCGAAGGCAAAATCTTTTTCATCACGCAGAAAATAGGCAACTTCGCGCCAATGACTTGCAGGGATGATCATGGTTGGCAAGTGTCCGTTTAACCGATTGATAAACCCTTCAAGTACCACTTCCTCCCCCAATTCCTCCTTTACTCGGTGTAGAAAGGTATCGAGTAAGGGTTGCTTCGGTGAAGGCTCCAATGGCTCTGCGACTGGCTTTACAACCGGCCGCTTACGAGCAGCTCCCGCCTTTACTTTGGAGGAGGCTGCCTCCTTTGCAGCCGCTGCCGCTTTCCTTTTTAGCTCCGAAGGGTTCGCGGAATTCACTTGTGGCGAAACCCTTGCCGCTGGTTTTTCTTCTTGTTTTGAAGGGGATTCCTTGAAAGCTTCTTCCTCAGAACCCGCTTGTTCGACAGACGCCTGCTTCTCTTCACCTTGACGAGACGAAAAGCGGTTTTTTTCTTTATCGACTGATGATTTTGATTTTTTATTCGATTGATTTTCTTCTTCCTTCGTCACTGCTCAGTTACCCCCTGTCCGGTCCTTGCCTCATAGCGAATCTTCTCCTGCAACTTATTGATCCCATAAATTAACGCCGCAGGATTAGGTGGACACCCAGGAATATAAACATCCACAGGTACAATCTGGTCCACCCCTTTAATCACCGCATAGGACTTTACATAGGGGCCACCTGCTGTTGCACAGGAACCCATCGCAATCACCCACTTGGGTTCTGGCATCTGATCATAGAGACGGCGCAATAAAGGCCCCATCTTTTTCGTCACCGTTCCCGCTACAATCATCACGTCTGACTGACGTGGGGAAGCTCGAAAGAAGGAGCCAAACCGATCCAAATCATAGTGGGCCGCACCCGTACCCATCATCTCAATTGCACAACAAGCCAACCCAAAGGTCATCGGCCAGAGGGAATTACTACGGGCCCAGGCTTTCACCTGATCCAATGTGGTGGTAAAGACATTCCGTTTGATTTCCGCTTCTAATTCAGGGGAGATTCCCTCCAGTTTCAGGTCCATTCCAACACCTTCTTTTTCCAGGCGTATGCGAGACCAATCACTAAAAAGAAGACAAAGAACAGCATCTCACCCAGGACAAATAAGCCCATATCGGCTCGCAACGCATCATATACGACCGCCCAGGGATAAAGAAATACCGTCTCCACATCAAAAACGACAAAGAGTAGCGCAAAAAGGTAATAACGTACATTAAACTGAACCCAGCTATCCCCAGTAGGATCAACCCCACTCTCATAGGAGATGGACTTTTCCGCTGAAGGTTTATCAGGACGCAAAAAACGCCCCGCCGTCAACGCCACTACCGGTAAGGCTAGACCCAAGAGGAAAAAAACAGCCACCGCCAAATAACTTGCGGTATACGTCATCGTACCCCTCCATCCTCTCGTTGCACACACCTTATCACCCTCCCCATAAGGCAGGGATTCGAAGCGACCCACCACAACTCTAGGCCTTTTACAGGGGAGATAATACAAACTTTAGGACTACCATTTTTCGTCCAGTTCTGATTATATCAAATAATGCCTCATCGAACCACTTTAAACCGAACAAGTGATAGAACAGAAGTATGATTATAGCAGGAATGATCTTAATTACTAGCGCATACCCTTCGAACATCCCTTAATGAGGGAACCTTTAACATCCGGCTTAGCCAACCGATTCATTTTGTCGATCCCCTAATTTTTATACTCGTTACATTGGGAGAAATTCGCCATTGTAGGAGGAATGAAAAAGGTTTTTAAAAGAATTCCCCCGAATAGATGGATGAGCAAGTATGAAGAGATAGAAAGGCTAACCGACCATCACGATCTGTAAAGGAGTATAAAAAATGAGAAAAATTTATCTATTTCTAGTGGTAGTGGGCACAATCCTCCCTTATTACATCTTTTCGCAGTTTCTTATAACAAATGATTTTGATTTTAAATTAATAGTCACTTTGTTATTTGATAACCCCGTTTCGTCTTCTTTCGTAGCTGATTTTTTACTATCTTGTTTTGTTTTTATAATCTTTATGTTCAACGAATCACGCAAATATAACATAAAAGAGAAGTGGATTTGTCTTGTAGTTCTATTCGTAACTGGCTTATCAGCAGCTTTTCCGTTATTTTTATATTTTAGGCACTCTTATATTAACCGATCTGCTCATAAAGTTTAAAAGATAGACGTTTGTTATGTCGACTCGATTGGACTGACCTCAGTTATTTGCACTGCCTTTTTTAGAGGAATCCGTCTTTTTGCTCCATCCGAACGACTAACCAACAACACCCGACATCCGCAATAAATAAAAAGACAGGCGGGGAGTATCCCACCTGTCTTTTTCCTAACCTTATAGAAAATCCTTTTAACGGCTTTTCCCAACGTTAATCCGAACGGCAGCTCGTTGCAGTGCAAGTTGTGCGCGTTCGAAATCAACGTTTTCTTGTTTCTTGCCAGCGAGTCGCTCTTCGGCGCGCTCTTTAGCGGCAATGGCTCGATCCACATCGATCTCGGATGGTAGTTCTGCCGTTTCAGCAAGGATGGTAACCTTGTTGTCATGCACTTCCATAAAGCCACCAGTGATGGCAATAAGGATGTCCTGACCATCTTTCTTCGCTTTGACCGCAGTCACTTGAAGCGGGCTGATAAAGGGGGCATGGTTCGCAAGGATCCCGATATCCCCTTCGGCTGCCCGGGCGGTCACCATGTCTACCTGATCCGAGTACACTTTCTTCTCGGGTGTCACGATGTCCAATTGCGTGGTACTCATGGACATTCTCTCCTTTCAGCTCCTAGCCTCAAGCGAGCTGCTTCGCCTTTTCTACCGCTTCTTCAATGCTACCAACCATATAGAAAGCATCTTCAGGAAGGTCATCATGCTTCCCTTCCAAGATCTCTTTGAAGCTTCGCACCGTGTCTTTTACTGGTACATATTTACCAGGTTGGCCGGTGAACTGTTCAGCCACGTTCATTGGCTGGGAGAGGAATTTCTCGATGCGACGTGCACGGGCAACGATCTGTTTATCCTCTTCCGAAAGTTCATCCATACCCAAGATGGCGATGATATCTTGCAACTCTTTGTAACGTTGCAGGATTTGCTGTACTCCGCGAGCGACGTCGTAGTGTTCCTGTCCGACAACCGCTGGGGAGAGAATCCGAGAGGTGGATGCCAATGGATCCACAGCTGGGAAAATCGCTTTTGCTGCCAAGGAACGCTCCAAGTTGGTGGTCGCATCCAAGTGGGCAAAGGCGGTAGCTGGTGCTGGGTCCGTGTAGTCATCCGCAGGCACGTAAATCGCCTGAATCGACGTAACCGATCCTTTTTTGGTCGAGGTGATCCGCTCTTGGAGCTGACCCATTTCCGTTGCCAAGGTGGGCTGATAACCTACCGCAGAAGGCATCCGGCCGAGAAGCGCGGACACTTCACCACCCGCTTGGGTGAAGCGAAAGATGTTATCCACGAAGAAGAGTACGTCTTGCCCTTCTTCATCACGGAAGTATTCCGCCATCGTAAGACCTGTAAGCGCTACGCGCATCCGGGCACCTGGCGGCTCGTTCATCTGACCGAAGACCATGGTGGTCTTTTCAATAACGCCAGAATCACTCATCTCATGATAGAGGTCGTTCCCTTCACGGGTACGCTCACCCACACCAGCAAAAACAGAAAGACCACCATGTTCTTGCGCGATGTTGTGAATTAACTCCTGAATGAGAACAGTTTTACCTACACCCGCACCACCGAAGAGACCAATTTTACCACCCTTGGCGTAGGGTGCTAGGAGGTCAACGACCTTAATTCCCGTTTCGAGAATTTCTTCTTGGGTAGAGAGGTTTTCGTAGCTTGGAGCCGAACGATGAATGGAGTAGCTGGTCTCCGAAGTGACCTCGCCCTTCTCATCGATGGGGTCACCCACTACGTTGAAAACGCGGCCCAGGGTAGAGCGACCTACAGGAACCGTGATAGCTTTTCCTGTGTCGATCGCTTCTGTTCCACGGACCAAACCATCGGTGGAAGACATGGCGATACAACGTACCATGTTGTCCCCCAAATGGAGGGCCGTTTCCACAGTCAGGTTAATATCCGATTCGTTCTCGGATTTCGCTTTTTGTTGAATGGTAATCGCGTTGTTGATCTCCGGCAAGTGACCACGATCGAACTCGATGTCGACGACTGGGCCCATTACCTGGCTGACGCGTCCGGTGCTCATCCGTTTCCCTCCTTAAAGTCCACTAGCAAATGTTCGCCAGCAGATTCTCTTGTCCCATGCCTAGCACAGAACGTGATAACAAACAGTTGGTTGATCGAAGACGAACCTACTCGCCTCCGATCCGTTCTATTTAACAAAGCAGAAGCTTTAGCTTAGGGCATTCGCTCCGCCGACGATTTCCGCCAGCTCTTGGGTGATCGCTGCTTGACGCGCCCGGTTGTACTGAAGCGTGTATTTAGCAATCATATCCGTGGCGTTATCGCTCGCACTGCTCATGGCTGTCATCCGTGCACCAAACTCACTGGCCTTCGACTCCAAAAGTGCACTGTAAACGAGGGTTTCTGCATAACGAGGCAGAATCACTTCCAGTACTTCTTCAGGTGAAGGCTCATATTCGTAAAGTGCTTGGATCCCTGTTGACTCTTCCTCTGCCTTTACTTCCGCTAATGGCAAGAGGCGATTTTGAACAGGTCGCTGGGTTACCGGATTGATGAACTCATTATAGACAAGATAAAGCTCATCAAAGGCACCCTCAGCAAACATTTGAACAGCTTGCTGTGCAATGGGTTTAATATCCGCATATTGAGGGGAATCAGAAAGACCCGTAACCTCTGCAATAAGTGGATACTCCCGCCGTTTTAGAAAGTCGCGACCTTTGCGTCCGATCACAAAGATCCCATACTCCTCAGGGCTTTGATGCTTCTCCTTAATATTTTTCATCAAGGAACGGAGTAGGTTCGCATTAAATCCACCTGCTAGACCTCGATCAGAAGAGATCACCAGGTACCCTGTTTTCTTTACTGGACGGGAAATCAACATGGGATGTTGAATTCCTTTTGCACCAGCGGCGACGGATGCGATTACTTCCCGCATCTTATCCGTGTAAGGCCGGGATGCCTGCGCTTGCTCTTGCGCCCGACGCAGTTTTGCAGCGGCAACCAATTTCATCGCTTTGGTGATCTGCTTCATGTTCTGAGTGGAGCCGATCCGCCGCTTAATATCCCGCATGTTTTCTGCCATGGTAGTTCACCGCCTTTCCTCCGTCGGTCATGCCGACCCGTGTTCAGTGGAGACAGCTAGGCCGTCAGTTAGAAGGAGCAAACCCCTTCTTGAAGTCCGTAATCGCTTCCTTCATACCGGATTCGATCTCTTCGGTGAGCTTCTTCTCCTCACGGATTTTGCGCATCAGATCGGACTTCTCGGCATCGGCAAAGGAAAGAAGTTCGGCTTCAAAGCGGCGAACATCCTCGACAGCGATATCGTCAAGATGCCCACGGGTAGCCGCATAGATGGAAAGCACCTGCTTCTCGACTGCGAGCGGAGCGCTTTCACCCTGCTTCATGATCTCAACGAGACGCTCCCCACGAGCCAGCTTCGCTTGGGTTGCTTTATCCAAATCAGAACCAAACTGAGCGAAGGCTTGAAGGTCGCGGAACTGAGCCAATTCACCTCTTAGCGGGCCGGCTACTTTGCGCATGATCTGAACCTGTGCATCCCCACCTACCCGGGATACGGAGGTACCGACGTTAACAGCAGGACGTACCCCGGAGTGGAATAAATCCGTCTCGAGGAAGATCTGTCCATCGGTGATAGAGATCACGTTCGTTGGAATATAAGCGGAGATATCGCCTGCTTGGGTTTCGATAAAGGGAAGTGCGGTCAAGGAGCCGCCACCCTTTTCATCGGAGAGCTTCGCTGCACGCTCAAGGAGCCGGGAGTGCAGATAGAAAACATCCCCAGGGAACGCTTCACGACCTGGCGGGCGACGGAGCAAGAGTGAAAGTTCACGATAGGCAGCTGCCTGTTTTGTCAGGTCATCGTATACAACGAGAACATGCTTGCCTTGATACATGAAATACTCACCCATTGCACAGCCAGCATAAGGTGCGAGGTAAAGGAGCGGTGAAGGCTCAGATGCACTCGCCGATACAACGATGGTATAATCCATCGCACCCGCTTTGCGCAGTTTTTCAACGACGCCAACCACCGTCGATTGTTTCTGACCGATGGCGACATAGATACAGATCATATCCTCATCTTTTTGGTTGATGATCGTATCCACAGCCACTGTCGTTTTACCCGTCTGGCGGTCACCAATGATCAACTCCCGCTGGCCACGGCCGATTGGGATGAGGGAGTCAATCGCTTTGATCCCGGTTTGCATGGGCTCATGAACCGATTTCCGATCCATAACACCCGGTGCGGGGGATTCAATTGGACGGTATTCGGAGGTTTCCACTGGGCCTTTGCCATCGATTGGCTGACCAAGCGGGTTCACAACACGACCAAGGAGTGCATCCCCAACAGGCACTTCCATGATGCGGCCCGTCCGCTTTACTTGATCGCCTTCACGGATATCCGTGTAGGGTCCAAGAATTACTACACCAACGTGGGCTTCTTCCAAGTTTTGCGCCATACCCATGACGCCACCGTTGAACTCCAAGAGCTCACCAGCCATAACGTTTGCAAGTCCATGGACACGAGCAATCCCGTCACCGATTTGAATAACGGTCCCCGTGTCAACGACTTCGATGTCCCCTTGAAACTGTTCGATCTGCTGTTTAATCAGCGAGCTGATCTCTTCAGGTTTGATGCTCATGGTTTCACCCCTATCCTTCCGATCCGAGTTAGCCTGCGCGGGAGCTGGTTAGTTGTTTTCTAAACCGCTCCAATTTGCCGGCAAGGCTACCGTCATAGAGACGATCGCCAATCTTTACAATCACGCCGCCCAATAGATCAGAATCCACACGATTTTTTACAATCAGTGACTTTCCAATCTGTTTTTGGAATACGGCAATCAATTCTTTTTCTTCTTCTTCTGTTAGGGCACGGGCAGTAACCACCTCTGCCTCCGCGACTCCCTTACTTTCATGTGCCAACTTCGTATACTCGGTCCCCACTGCTTCAATCACATCTTCACGGTTACGGTCGATGAGTAAGAACAGTAGGTTGCGAGTCGTATCGGATAGATTGGCAAATAGTTTACCAAAGAGAACTTTCTTCTCTTCCGCCGCCACACGGGGATGAGTGAGCCACCCAATCAACTTTGGATGATGGTCAAGTGCATCCACAACACTTTGCCACTCTTGTGCCACTTCATCGAGACGACCCTTCTCAGAGGCAACTTGAAACAATGCCTTTGCATACCGTTTTGCTACGATGGATTGGCTCATTGTAATTCGCCTACCCGTTCAAGGTAACGGTCCACCAGCTTGGCTTGCTGGCTCTCATTCATCTCCTCTTCCATCACTTTGGAAGCGAGTAAGATCGAGAGACGACCCACCTCATCACGTAGTTCAGCTAGGGCTTTTTCTTTTTCTCGGTTGATCTCCGAGGAAGCATCCTTCACCATGCGGTTGGCACGTTCTTCTGCTTCACGAATGATTTCAGTCGCTTCACGATCCTTTTGTACTTTGGAGCGCTCAAGGATCTCCTTTGCTTCAACGCGAGCCGCGTCTAGTGCCTCACGTTGCTCAGCTAACAACTTCTCCGCTTCTTTGCGGTTGTTTTCAGCAGAAGAAATCTGTTCTTCAATGTGATCTTGCCGTTTCTGCATGGTGCTGAGCATCGGTCTCAGCGCAAATCTGGTGACGAGAAACATCAAGACGAGAACAATAACAAGTTGGGTCAACATCGTACCCAAGTTTAATGATAACAACAGAGTTCACTCCCTTCGATCCCGTTGCTCTTCGTGCTACCCAGCATTACATCAAGCAAGGCGGGGATCAACACTCCCCCGCCTATTGGCGACTTCTTCTGCCTTATACTCCGATGACTCTGAAGAGTAGCAGGATACCAAAAGCGATAGCGATAATTGGCAACGCTTCAACAAGACCAAGGGTAATCATCGCTTGACCAAAGAGACGACTCTGCGCTTCAGGTTGACGAGTAATTCCTTCCAAGTAGCGACTGAACAAGATACCGTTACCAATACCAGCAGCCAATGCAGCAAGACCGATCATGATTCCACCTGCGAGAATTCCTAATTCCATTTGTTGCATCCTCCTTTTTATAAACCGCTTTTTTTCTAGGAAACAGCGGGCCATATCGAAATTAATGTTCGTCGGAAATCTTTTGTGAAATGTATACCGTTGCTAGCACGGTAAAGATATATGCTTGGATCGTACCGACGAAGAGTGAAAATGCGATCCAAACCAACAAAGGTGCACCTGTGATCAGCGGTTTGGCGAAACCCAGCAGGATCACGATGAGCACTTCCCCAGCAAAGATGTTTGCCCATAGCCGCATGGCATGGGTAGCGGGTTTTGCCAACTCATCAATCAGATGGAGGGGCAGCATCCAGAAGTAAGGCTTCACATAATGGGAAAGGTATCCCTTTATGTTTTTACGCATCCCCATAAAGTGCGCATAGAGCGTGATTGCCAGTGCCAACGCAATGGCAACATTAATATCCGCCGTCGGTGATTTGAAAAATGCAACTTCATCGTGGGATGATTCCAACACCTCTTTTGTCAAACCAAGCCAAGGGATCGGATCATCAACCTTTGCGGAGATCATCAACAGAACGCCCAACTGGTTAGCGATAAAGATAAAGAGGAATAGTGTTAAGGAAAACCCAATGTACCGCTCTGCTTTCTTTGAATCAAAGCTCATGTTGTTGACGCCGCGGATAAACTCCAGGACCATCTCCACGAAGTTTTGAAACTTGCCAGGCCGCATCGCCCTACCACGAGTTCCAAGAATGGTAATCAATAGAACTAACGCAGCAGTGAATAGGGAACCGGCAATAACCGTGACGTCAAAGGTGAGACCGAGAAACTCCACCTTCGGTGTTGCTTCCATTTGTTTAGCTCACCCCTTTCTATTGGATAATCTTTCCTTGCCTATGCTCCAGTATTCCACAATGATTAGGAGCACATAACTCATCGGCAAACCGAGTAGGAACGAGCGATAGTCGAACCACTCTGGATAGCGGAAAGTGAGGCCAATGCCGAAGGCCACCAACAGGATTCGGGTGAGAAGTCCCGTTCCCGACCGAGGCTGGGAACCTGCCGCCGCCACTTCGCCGATGATGCGAATCCGCCTGGCTAGGTAGAGAATATTACACAGGCTGATGCCTGCACCCAAAGTCAATCCGGCAAAAAAGGGTTGATAAGGTGTGATCATCCAAAGTAGCAAAAAAATAATAAGAGGAATGATTGAGAGAATCGTAATACGGCGTCTTCTGAGATCCAATGCTTCCATGGCTAATCATCCCTTGTCGTCATGTCCCTTGAATCCCAGGGGTTTCTACCGAAAAGAGGGCACTTCCCTAACAACTGGCCAAACGGGGCGGAACACTGTCGGGACACCTATTGGGACAGAACGGCTTTCCTCTATTTCAAAAAGGACCGGATGGTAAAGGCCGCACCAATAAAGCTGATCGCCAATCCTCCGAGAACTCCAACTGCTAGGAAGACCGGCTCCGTTTCCCACTGTGCATCTAAGGTTTTTCCCGTCCAAGCCCCTGCAAGCGTAAGGATGACGACCTCAATACCTAAAGCACTGAGGACCGCTACCATCTTCCAGGGGTTGTCACTCTTTTTGTTCACATCACACACCACGCTTCATTCATAGAATGGGAGGTGTTGCAATTGGTTGGAGCGCCTTCACGGTGCGTAGTCCCTTAGACCCATAAGTGTTCCCTGTTTAATACTACCGAAGGATTCTGCGCCATGTCAACGCTTTCCCGGCCTAGGATTATGAACACATTGTCACAAATACCAGGGAGAAACGATTGACCCCAAATTCTCCTAACTGAATCAGGTTCTTCTCAGACTAGTAAGCACGTAACCTCTTCTTTTTATTCGCAAGAAAAATTCATCCTGAATAAAATAAAAACCTTCTCTCTTCGGTAATTTCTCACCGGAAAAGAAGAAGGTTATTCACACTTCACTTGGTACCAAAGAGACGATCTCCTGCATCACCGAGTCCGGGTACAATATAACTCTTTTCATCCAACTTTTCATCCACCGCAGCGACATAGATATCGACATCGGGATGATCCTTCTGCAACCGTTCGATTCCTTCAGGGGCGGCAATTAGGCACATCATCCGAATATTTTTCGCTCCCATTTCCTTGATCATACGAATGGCCTCAGAAGCCGATCCGCCGGTGGCCAACATGGGGTCAATCACGATCAGCTCTCTCTCCCCAATGTCCGAAGGCATCTTTGCATAATATTGAACGGCTTCAAGGGTTTCAGGGTCACGGTAAAGCCCGATATGCCCAACCTTTGCCGCGGGGATCAAGCGTAGTATGCCATCCACCATCCCAAGTCCTGCCCGGAGTATCGGAACAAGACCTAACTTCTTCCCTGATAACACCTTGCAAGAAGCCTCCATGACGGGTGTTTCTACGGTTACTCCCTCCAATGGCATGTCTCGGGTAATTTCATAGGCCATTAACGCGGCCACCTCGTCCACCAATTCTCGGAACTCTTTGGTTCCTGTCTCTTTATCGCGAATATAAGTAAGCTTGTGTTGGATAAGAGGGTGGTCAAATACATATACGTTACTCAAAAGAGAAGCCTCCAATCGCCTTCATTCACTCGAAAGAAAGCACCCCAACGCAGATCCCCTACGAGGGTGTGCTTTCTTAATATTGCTCGAATTAGATCTCCATATCAGCATATAAGGGGAATTTTGCTGTGAGTTCCGCCACCCGCTGGCGGGCTTGTTGTTGCGCTTGATCATCCTCAGGGTTTTTAAGGACTTGCGCCATAATATCCGCAATCTCTATCATGGCACTTTCATTCATATGACGTGAGGTGACAGCCGCTGTACCAATGCGGATTCCACTTGTAACAAAGGGGCTCTCCGGATCAAAGGGAATTGCATTTTTGTTGACAGTAATTCCTGCGTCATCGAGGAGATGTTCTGCTTTTTTTCCAGTAAGACCGGTATTACGAACGTCAATCAGGATCAAGTGGTTATCCGTTCCCTTAGAAATGATGTCAAAGCCACGCTCCATAAGTGCTTCAGCCAAATGCTTGGCATTGTCGACAATTTGTTTGGAGTATGTTTTGAAATTATCCCCCAGTGCCTCTTTGAATGCCACTGCTTTGGCAGCGATGACATGCATTAAGGGTCCTCCCTGGATACCAGGGAAAATGGACTTATCAATCGCCTTTGCATATTTTTCTTTGCAAAGAATCATTCCCCCACGGGGACCACGAAGCGTCTTATGGGTGGTGGTCGTGACAAAGTCAGCATAAGGAACTGGAGTTGGGTGATTCCCTGTGGCTACCAAGCCCGCAATGTGGGCCATATCCACCATGAGCATCGCGCCTACTTCATCAGCGATCGCTTTCATTTTAGCAAAGTCGATCGTACGCGGATAAGCACTCGCACCTGCAACAATCATTTTCGGTTGATGCTTGACTGCCATTTCCCTTACCTTATCGTAGTTAATATGATGCGTCGTCTCATCAACGCCATAGTTTACGAAATTATACAGCTTACCCGAAAAGTTTACCGGACTTCCATGAGTGAGGTGTCCACCATGCGCCAAATCCATGCCGAGTACGGTATCACCTGGTTCCAATACCGCAAAATAAACCGCCATATTTGCTTGCGCACCTGAATGGGGTTGAACATTGGCATGATCCGCACCAAACAGTTCTTTCGCACGCTCTCGCGCTAAATCCTCTACCTCATCCACAAATTCACAGCCACCATAGTACCGCTTAGCAGGATACCCTTCTGCATATTTGTTGGTCAGCACGGTACCTAAGGCTTCCAATACTGCGCGGCTGACAAAGTTTTCCGATGCGATCAATTCGATTTTCCCTCGTTGCCGACCCAATTCTTGGCTTATCGCCGCTGCAACTTCTGGATCCGTTTGCCGTACATGTTCCAACTAAATTCCCCCTCTATCTCTCCATGCAAAATGGTGATGTCACGCTTCATTGTAACAGATCCTTATGAACTTTCGGGGATCGGTTTATGGAACTCCCCTTTAATTAAATTAATCTTCCTTATCCAATACATAGATGGTGCGTGCACCACCGATTAGACGAGGACGTGTCCGTGCCATAGCCACCCGGGCCTCCCCGATCTGACGCAGAGTGGGACGTACGGGAACCGCGACGGGCTTTAGATGCATACCAATCATGGTCTCTCCAATATCGATCCCTGCATCGGCTTGAATGGATTCCACCAGCATCCCCTTGGTAAACCCGCGAAATGCCCGCGATGCCATCGCTCCTCCTGCATGGTAAACAGGAACTGCACTCACTTCTGTCAACCCTAGCACGCTGGCAGTATCCCTTTCCACAACCAATGCACGGTTTAAATGCTCACAGCATTGGAAGGCAAGGTGATAACCATGCCGTACCTGCACATGGTTGGCTCCCTCTAGAATCGCAGTAGCAACCTCATCATTTCCATCGGTTCCTATGCGGCTCCCTACCACTTCACTGGTGCTAACGCCCATGACTAACACTTGACCTGGACCCAGTGGTATCTCTGCTAAAAGCTCTTCTGTTACTTGTATAACGCGTTCTCGAATCTCGTGATGAAACCCACTCCTCACCCTTCTTCCCTTCCCTCAATTCGGTCAATTTTAGTGATACGTTGACTATGCCGACCTCCAGTAAATTCCGTCGTTAGCCAGGTACGAAGAATTTTTGCTGCTAGACCTGCGCCCACTACCCGTTCACCAAGCGCTAAGATGTTGGCATCGTTATGTTCTCGACTCATCTGAGCAGAAAATTCATCGCTCACCACTGCACAGCGAATCCCCTTTACTTTATTGGCTGCGATCGACATCCCGATTCCTGTACCACAGACCAGGATTCCTCGATCAAATTCACCAGCTGCTACTCGTTCTGCCACGGGCTCAGCATAATCGGGATAATCCACGGAATCGGTACAATTGCACCCGACATCCTCAACCTCCGCGCCCAATTCATCTAACACCGTCTTGAGCGCTTCTTTCAATTGAATCCCACCATGATCGGATCCCATAATCACTTTCATCGTTACAACCCCCTGAATAAGCTGTTCATTATCATTCACGTTTAAAAATCTTCTTTTCCATCGTACCAAAATTCCATTATGAAGATGGAGGGTTCTCCTCTTCTTGCTTCCAGCCTGCAAGAATCTGCAGCAATAATTTTTCGATTTCTTCAGCACAGCGTCGATACTCTGTCAGATTGCCCCCAAAGGGATCAACGATATCTCCTTCCATCGCAGCAGATCGTCGCCATTCCTTTTGCAAGGATTCTTCCAGTCGCTTCACTTCAACTTCCATTTGCATTCGTTCGGGAGAGCCCTGTGCCAAATTGCTATTTGTTAATAAAGCTCGTTTGGCTTCAAATTCAGCAACCAATTGATCCAATCGGGATACCGAAGTGCTTCCCTGTACATAGCCCTTCAAAGTATCCGCCTTATCCGCTGCTTCAGGGAACGTATATACAACCATCCGTCGGTGATCCCTTGTCATTGTAAAAATATGATCCGCCCATTCTACCCATTCTCGGGTTAGCGGACTGGAACGGTGCAATGTCCCATCGATCCCTCGTCCTCGTAATACCTTGATTGCATGCTCTGATGCAGTTCCTCCAGGAAATGCGGATACACCTGCGGAGCGCACGTTTACATCGTAGCCAGCTTCTTCAGCCATTTTCTCAAACATCGCTGCTGCCATTGGGCTACGACATGTATTACCCGTACAGACAAAGAGCACCTTTTTCATATCCCGTTACCTCCTTGCTCGAGCCACCCTTGTATCTTGATTGTAATTCATCGCAACGATGTTGAACACAACAGCGTACTCATCTCATCACTGTATCAAAGAAAAGTGCTTTTGATTCAAATGGCTTCCCCTCATTATCCTTTACCGCCTTTTACACAAATAGAAACGGCCTTACGGCCGTTACGTTTCAAATTGCCTTTTATTATCCCTTAAAAGGAGAAAAAGTAATCCGATTCATCGCTTCCCTGTTTTCTCAATGATGAAAAAGATGAATTACCCAAGAAAGCATACACCCTAGACCGAATCCCCATGCACTTGCCTTTGGCTCAATTTGCCAAGACCTTGGCATCACTTCTTTTACGACGACCCAAATCATTGTCGTTGCGGCAAAAAACAAGCCTGCTGCGACGGAATCGGGTGAATCCGTTAAAAAGATTTCCCCTAACCATGTACCAAAGGGCAATGCCCCTCCCGCGATCAAACTAATGCCTAAAATCGTTATCGGTGAACGACCCCCTGCAAGTAACGGAGCCGCCAACCCCACTCCCTCAGGAATATTGTGAATCGCCATCGCTATGGCCAGGGTGAAACCAAGTTCTGGCTCTGCGCCGTAACCCACTCCGATCACGGCACCCTCAGGGATATTATGGACAACAATCGCAGCGGCAAGGTAGCCACCGAGTCGATTATAAGGATTCTCCACTTCTTGCTGGGAATCCAACATACGATGTAGACCCAGCATCGTTATTAATGCGGCTCCCATCCCAAGCCCTAAGTGGACAAACCCTCCCTGTGCACTCACCGCTGCGGGTAATAGGTCGAAAAGGGCAACACTCAACATTACTGTAGCCGATAGGCTAAGGGAGCACGCAATTAATCGTTTTGACAGGTTGCGCCATACGAGGACGATCCCAACGCCTAGGAATGCAGACATACCAACCGCCGTACTTAGCCACAGGGACTCTGTCATAAACTCTCCCTCACCATAGGAAACGCAGACCGAGGAAAAATAAAATCACTCCCCCAACCGCTTCTCCGTAGTCGCCAATCCATGTGCCAACATGACGCCCTAAAAAAAGTCCTGCTCCCGCCATTATTGCGCCCATCATGCCAAAAAGGATAACGGTCAACCAAATATCCGCTGAAAACAATCCAAGGGAAAGACCCGCTGACAATGAATCTAAGCTCACACTAATCGAAAAGAGGCAGACTCCCATCATTGATCTTGTATTGATCACCCGAGCCTCTTCTTCACTGCGAAAAGCGTTCCAAATCATATTGATCCCCAGGAAGCAAAGGACTCCGCCACCTGTCATCACAGCGATGTTTTCCACTACCTTCCCCAAATAGCGACCGATCGCAAACCCCATTAAAGGCATCAATATGTGAAAAAGTCCAATGGTTCCACTGATCACTACAATTTGCCTCTGTAA
This sequence comes from Marininema halotolerans, assembly GCF_900116235.1. GTDB lineage: Bacteria > Bacillota > Bacilli > Thermoactinomycetales > DSM-45169 > Marininema > Marininema halotolerans. The sequence continues at coordinate 333,282 of NZ_FPAA01000001.1, forward strand.
AATCCCACGCATGCCAATTCCGATTCCCAGGGAAAAAGCGTCCATCCCCAGGGCTACAGCGACCATCAATAAAGTGACAAGCTGCCCCCACTGAGGCGTGGACAATTCCATCCCCTACTCTCCCTCCACCCTGCTTGTCTGTGACAAGGTTATGCACGGGATTGTCCAAAAAGAACATGCATTCAAAAGCACAAAAAAAGCAAGGGCCTTAGGTTAAGGCCCTTGCTTGATCATCCAACTTACATCGATTGTGCTGTCGGGCGAACAATAATTTCGTTTACATCAACATGCTCGGGTTGCTCTATTGCATAGGCAATGGCATCTGCGATGTTTTTGCCTTCCAGGACCTTCATATTCTTAAACTGTTCCCGAATTCTATCAAGGTCTTTATCCGTGATGGTGTTGGTTAGTTCTGTCTCTACAGCACCTGGACAAATAATCGTGGTACGGACATTCTGACCGAACTTCATTTCTTGACGCAGTCCCTCTGTAATTGCTCGAACTGCATATTTCGTCCCACTATATACCGAACTACCAGGCCCTACAATATGACCCGCGACAGAAGAAATGTTGATGATGTGACCTGATTTTTGAGCTTCCATATAAGGAAGAACGGCCCCAATTCCATACAAGACCCCTTTGATGTTCACATCAATCATCTGATCCCATTCATCGATCTTTCGTTTATTAAGGAATGAAATCGGCATCACCCCTGCATTGTTCACTAAGATATCCACCCTACCAAACTCATCAACGGTTGCCTTTGCCAAGGCTTCCATTTCAGCGTAAGAGGTAACATCCACCACGCGATAGGAGACTTTCCCCCCAATCGCCTCGATTTCTTGTTGTAGTTCTTTAAGCCGTTCTTCCCGCCGAGCAGCTAACATCACCGGAAAGCCCCGTTGCGCTAACTCTAAAGCTGTTGCATGACCAATTCCACTACTTGCACCTGTAATAATCGCTACTTTAGACATGGATGACTGCTCCTTTTTCCCTTTGATATTTATATCAACCAACCGTTCTTAAGTCGAACAGATGGATCCCATTGATTTCATGTAATTTCTTTGGCTACCAAACTCAGTATCTTTCTCCTACAGTTTGGCCAACCGGAGCCAACGTCTGAAGATGTTGTACATCTTCATGGGTTAGTTGAACATCCAAGGCAGCAATGTTTTGCTCGAGGTACTTTATCCGCTTCGTTCCCGGAATGGGAACCATGTCCTCCCCTTGAGCATGAACCCAGGCCAACGCAAGTTGTGCGGGGGTACACCCTTTCTCCGCTGCCATTTTCTCGATGCCTTCTACAATTCTAAGATTGCTTGCAAAGGCATCGTCAGTAAAACGTGGATTATGCAATCGCCAGTCGCCTTCTTTGAGTTGACCACGATCCTTTAGACTCCCGGTTAGAAAACCGCGACCGAGTGGGCTATACGGTACAAAGCCGACACCTAATTCTCGACAGGCTTGCAATACCCCATTTTCCTCAACATCTCGCGACCACAAGGAGTACTCTGTTTGAACTGCTGAGATCGGGTGAACCCCTTGTGCTCGTTTTAGTTGATCCACGGTCACTTCACTCAAACCTAAATAGCGAACCTTCCCTTCCTTCACAAGGTCAGCCATCCCACCAACACTTTCCTCAATCGGAATATTGGGATCGACACGATGTAAATAGTAAAGATCGATCACATCTGTCCCCAAGTTTTTAAGGCTCTGTTCGCATACTTTCCTCGCATTCTCAGGAGAGCCATCAAGCCCTAAATGTTCCGTTTTGGAACGGAGGGGACCAAATTTGGTGGCAATGACGACTTGGTCGTGCTTCCCTTTTAATGCTTTGCCAAGCAAACGTTCATTGGAGCTTGGCCCTTCATCATCATATCCATATGCGGTTGCTGTATCTAAAAACGTGACACCTAGCTCAATCGCTCGATGAATCGTATGAATGCCTTGGGTTTCATCTGTATCGCCATAAAACTCGGACATGCCCATACACCCTAACCCTTGTTGGGAAACCTTGAGCCCTTGTGTCCCCAAGTTAACGATCTTCAAATTGATTCCCTCCTTAAAATTTCAAGCATGGACAGAATAACACACCAAGAACACTAAGTAAACACTTTTAATAAAAAAAGTTCACTTAGTGTCGTTGGTCAACGACGTTTAAATTTGCTATAATGGTTACGATGTACAGGAAGGGGTATCTTTATGCCAAAAGAAATGGAAGGGAATAAACAACGTGAGAAGTATATTCAAAAGTTGATTCCCACCCTTAGAAAACACGGGATTGCATCCTTGAAAATGGATGAAATTACTCGTATTATGGATATAAGTAAAGCTACATTATATAAATACTTCTCATCAAAGGCAGATATCGTTAGTGAAGTTGTCGATACGTATGTGAAGTACATTCAACATATTGATGAGTTGATCATGAATGATCAAACTCCCCATGGTACACGTTTTCAAAAGGTGTTTGAACAATCCCTGTTAATCGCTTTTTATGTAACAGAAAACTTTCTGGCTGATTTAAAGGACATTCATCCAGTTGGTTTTGAGAAAATTTCCCATGCACAAGCAGAGCGTAGACACAACCTCGAGAAGTTTTATGCAAATGGCGTGGCAGAAGACATTTTTCATCCTATCCATGCCCAAATGTTCATGTTGCAAGATGAAATCGTATTGCGTAAGATTGTGGATCCCATTTATCTTCTTCAGCAGGGTTTAACCCTCGAAGAAGCTCTACGGGAGTATTATCAGCTGAAAAAATTTCAACTCTTTAAGGATGACCAGCTCGAAGCCGTCGATGATGATGCCATGGAATCCTATATTCGTTATATGGCAAATAAAGTTACTTTGGGGCTGTAATGATTTTAAATAATAAAAGAGAGCGGATATCCGCTCTCTTTTATTATTTAAACCATTACATAGGGGTATAATAACATTTATATCTATCTTTATAATGGTTACATTTTTATATACCATCTCAATAGTAGATACGCCTAAATTTTTTATACTTGACTGCTGTAATCATCGGCATATGACATCGAAACCTCAAAGTACCCCCGATACTTAACTATCAGAATATTTGATATGTTACAAGAATGTCCAAACTTATTCACTTCTATCAACATACTATAACCCAGCAACAGAGTACCAAGTGAAAGGATCGAACACATCATGGCAAGAAATATCACAACCATTGACTTCGCATTCGATACGCCGAGATACTATACTTCACTTAAAAGATTATCCCAAAAACCCTTACGGCGAATCGCTTTAGGCATTGCTGGAGTAGGGGAGAGTGTAGCCGATGGATTGATTCGTCAAATTTTCGGTCAAACCATTGGTGCGGCATGGAATCAACATACTTTAGCCCAGAGGGGCATCACTCTTCCAGCGAATTGCTTCCCTTATCCGACAGCTCTAGTCAACTATGACCCCACTTTAAACAATATTGCCACCGCCGTATTTGGAGCAATGCAACCGATTATCACAGAAATGGGTAATCAACTCGTTTTTGTAACGGCTCAATGCGAAGATGTCAGAGTCACTCGCTTTAGCTAGCCCTGCATAATTTTAATAAGCCCATAATTTCTTTTAAATAGGAATTACGGGTTTTATTCTTCTCCAACAATGTCTACATAAGAACGCAAAATAAATATCCATCGATACAGGGTATCCGCTCATTCATCCATGCCCAATCATTTCCCCCTGGTTAGACGTACATGTATTATCAACACAACATAGGAAGGGAGACCTTAACATGGCCATCATCGGTACAATCGAAATAGAGCTCGCCACCCCAAGATACCTGACATCACTTAAACGATTAACCCAAAATCCGCTCCAACGTATTTGTTTAGGTGTCCAAGATTTAGAAAGAGGAGGGGAACCCGTTGAGGAATTTGCTGTAAATGAAGAAATCATCCGTCGAATTTTTAATGAAACGATAGGGGCCGCATGGAATCAACATACCCTCGCGCAAAAAGGAGTACCTCTTCCAGCTAACTGCTTTCCGTATCCCGTCTTTCGTGTCAATTATTCTCCGAGCTTAACCAATATTGCTACAGGAGTATTTCAAGCAATGGATCCAGTCGTTGCCAATCTAAAGGATCGGCTTGTCTATGTGGTTGCGCAAAGCGCCGATCTAAAGTCCACTTTTTTCAGATCGAAAAATCGATAATCATCAAGCCTATCTAATGAAAGGGAGATCCCACCTTCGATGGAATCTCCCTTTCATTATTTTTAATCGATGATTATCCGCCCCTCTGCCGCTTTCAGCAAACGATTCATTACGGAATGATACAGGCCTTCCACAGGAAATGCTTCTGCGTAGATGATATCCACTCCGATATCATCACAGGTACGTAACGCCGCATAGAGCCCTTGAGCGACGGAGGCAGGATTTTCACGACTACCTAGTGAAAGGACATGCCCTGTGGGATAGGCATCTTTATTCTCCACTGTGGTCAGAATCGCCACCCGTTTTCCCTGTTGAATGGCTTCGTTAGCTAATTGCTTCACTTTTGTACGTTGCTTATCCCCACTTCCAGCAACCAACCACATCTGGCCATGGGGAGCATAATGACGGTACTTCATACCTGGAGAACGTGGTACTTCACCTTCTCGTTCAAGGCCTGGATCCACTTGCACCTCTCCAACAACCGAGCGCAATTGATCCAAGGTAATGCCTCCTGGGCGGAGCAACACGGGAACCTCCCCTGTCACATCTACCACCGTAGATTCTACACCCACACCGGTCATCCCACCATCAACGATTCCATCGATTCGTCCTGCTAAGTCCTGCCATACATGTTCCGCAGTAGTTGGGCTCGGCCTCCCTGAGCGATTGGCACTGGGAGCAGCGACAGGCACAGCTGCACAGCGCAACAACGCCCGTGCCACCGGATGAGAGGGAATCCGCACGCCTACCGTTGTCAAGCCTGCTGTTGTTTCTTGTGCCAAAGTCCCTTTATGCCTAATCACCAATGTGAGTGGCCCCGGCCAAAACCTTTGCAATAAGGTAGTCCCTTGCGAGGGCATCTCTGCCCAATCATCAAGGGCACTCGTATCAGCAATATGTACAATCAGTGGGTTATCCGATGGCCTCCCCTTCGCTGTAAAGATCGAAGTCACCGCTTCCCCAGAGCGAGCATTCGCTCCTAAGCCATACACCGTTTCTGTAGGAAAAGCCACTAGCCGCCCCTGTTGTATCAGGGCAGCTGCTTCTTGAATACTTGGATCGTCAAGTAATTTTGCCTCATCCCATTGTTCATTGACTCGCCACAACTTCGTCTTCATCAATCCCTAGCCCTTTCTATCTCTGACGCTTCATTTTTATCATCATACCACAATCAACTTGATCCACTAGTTACCAGCTCACCCTTAAATACGACCAACTCTTTTCCTGCCATCTCTGATTGATAGAGGTGGTTCGATTCCCGTATCTCTAATGGAACTTCCTCCCACACCACCGGCCGAAAACCAAAATGCTCAAAAATATTGCCTGATATCCCGGCTAATAAATAGACCTCCGTTAATCCACTTTTCTTCGCAAAGGCAAGCACGGTTTCAATTAACTCCAAGGCTGATTTTGCATTCCAAGAGTGATTTTCCATGACAAAGGAACGCAATAACCCACGGTTTCCATATACCTCCATGCCTGCTGTTCCAACCAATCGTGTTGGTTCGAATGTGGGATCTTCTACGACTAAAAAGAAAGGCAAATGTTCCTCGATCCCTCGTTCGTTCAAACCAGCGTGAAGCAACAATTTTTCAATCTCCGAGATATCTTCCGGTTTCGCTCTACGCACTGTAAACAAGTCATACACCCCTTCCCAGCCTAATTCTTCTCTTTCCACCTTATGCCCTGCTTGTCCCTTTTAGAACTGATTAATGAAGGCAGGGCAGGAATTTCCTCGGGTAAACCGCACTTTCTCTCCTCAAACTATAGAAGCAACAACGTAATAGGAGGTGAACCCATGTCGGTACCCGATGAATTTCAACGTGGAAACGAACGATGGTTCTTACGGGGAGGGAATTTCACAAAACAAAACACCCCATTGATAAGCATTTCGATTTTCATTGAACTACTCGCGATCAGTCGGGAGGCCGTTTCCTCTGTTCACAACGCGCGAGGACAAGAAGCTGGAAAGTTTTACTGGGATCATCAAAGTCATCGTTTAACCTATGATGTCCGTGTTCGCCCTTCAGGGGGGCCACTTCTTCCGTCAACATGGCCCTGTGAGATTCGTTCTGGTTCATTAATCTTAAAATCCTGGATGCGCGCCAGTTTCCTTATGGACGGTCAAGTTCAACTTCGAGGTACGGCAGAACTACATCAGCGACGAAGATTATTGGATCGCCGTGATTTTTCATTTCTTACCCATAGTGAACAAATACGAACCGAGGTATTTCCCCTTGGTCAAATCAATGGTGATCGAGGCGAGGTACGCATTCGCACGGAGGTATCCGAAGATACCCCCTAAATTCATAATCTCCTCACTCGCAAGTAAAGAATCCCCCCTTCCTTGTTGCTCTGGAAAAGGGGATTCTTTTTAACTGAATAAACCGGAGAAAAATTCCTCTAACGAATCTAAGAAAAACAACCGAACTTCAAGGGTATTTTTATTCTGATCGGAAGAAGCAACTTCTTGCATTGGGGCGGCTAACGCTTGATTAGAAGCCAACGCTTGTGTAGTGGCCCCCCCTTTCTCATCTTTCGGTACGGCATCGCCATTGCTCATATCGACAAAGCAGAGAGGAGGAAATAGTACACACCACCAATTGTCCCCTTTCCCTTCACCAATCGTCACCAACAGTGCTTCATATTTTCCAGCGGGATAAATTTGATCCCCATATAATTTCGTTGGAAAAGGTACTTTACCAAAATCCATTTTTACAGGATACGAATAGCCATGCTTATCCACTGTATTTTTTGCAATTTGTTGTAAGATTGGGAGGTGCGTACGTACCATTCTACGAGCTTCCTCAATGGTGTTTGGCTTTTGCGCCCAGGTTCCCATCTCTTTCAAAATGGCATCTCGCACCTGACGCTTCAACCATTGGTCCTGGGTGCGATCACTATTGGCCAAAATACGAAGGCGAATCGCTTGTTTAGGAATGCTTTGTTTTCCTTCTGCTGATACCGTAACCGCTTCTTCTCCAGATAAAAACCCTTCCCCTTGTCCAACAAGTAAGAAGAACACGCCACCTAAACTAAGGATGAAGAAAATAATAGTGCGAAAATTCATGATCAAATCCTCCCCATTCGGTCTCTTCCGTCAGTATGGACAACCCAGGGGAAGTTTAATCATAAAATACACGAAAAAAACCATTCTCTATCGAGTTTCTACGATTCACAGTCCGTCATTGAAAAGGTAACCACACGATCTCGACCCGCAAGATCTGGAATCACCTTGGTGTTTTTTACACAAGAGAGGGCATTCACAAGTTCGGTGACGGCTACCCCTTGATCCCAACCAATTTCAAAGGCAACGTAACCAGGACGCCTAAGAATCTGTGGAATTTGTTGAAGAAGGATTCGGTAGGGGTTTAGCCCATCCTCGCCCCCATCTAGAGCGAGACGGGGCTCATAATCCTTCACTTCACCATCCAACTTCTCCACTTCAATGGATGGAATGTAAGGAGGATTAGAAACCACCATGTCCACCTTCTGTTGGGACGCCTGTAATGGCATTAACCACTCTCCTTGAAGAAATTGAATTCGATCACCCACCCCATGCCGTTCAGCATTGATTTTTGCTACCATAAGAGCTTCGGCGGAACAATCGATAGCCGTAACCTTCCATTCCGGACATTCTGCGGCGAGTGTAATCGCCAAGATTCCACTCCCTGTTCCTACATCAACAAAGTGGAGAGGGGAATTGCGTTTAGAAAGTGAATCCGCTTGATGCAGGATACTTTCCACCAAAATCTCGGTATCGGGACGTGGAATCAATACATGGGGACTGACCACAAAGGATCGCCCATAAAATTCCTGCTGCCCTGTCAAGTGTTGTAAAGGCACACCCTCGATCCGAGCATGAATCCATCCATCAAGTTTCTGCTCTAAGGATTCTGGAAAAATAGTCGCTAGCTGAAGAAAAAATTGGGACCGCTCCCATCCGAGTAAAGTACGAAGCATCACTTCTGCTTCAAAAGTGCCTCCCTCACAGCCCGCGTTAATTAATCGTTGACCAGCCTGATGCCAAACTTCCTTTAATGTACATGGCTTCTTATCCGCCACCTTTATCCCTCCCATCAACAAAATAAAACCAGGCATCTGCCTGGATCGACCCTACGGAAAGCTTATTCCGCATTTTTTAGTAACGCTGATTGTTCCTCAAGGACAAGGGCATCAATTACCTCATCGAGTTCTCCATCTAATACCATATCCAGCTTGTGTAAAGTCAGCCCAATGCGATGATCCGTCACTCGGCTCTGTGGAAAATTGTAAGTACGAATTCGCTCACTTCGATCCCCAGTTCCTACTTGGGTTTTACGTGCATCAGCCATTCGTGCCGCTTCCTCTTGTTGTTTACGATCAAGTAACCGTGCACGAAGCACTCGCATGGCTTTATCTTTATTTTTAATCTGAGATTTTTCATCTTGACAAGAGACGACCACTCCGGTGGGGATATGGGTGATCCGCACAGCAGACTTGGTTGTATTGACACTTTGCCCCCCAGGACCACTGGAACAAAAGGTGTCGATGCGAATATCTTTATCGTGAATGTCAATATCGACCTCTTCCGCTTCTGGCAACATCGCTACCGTCGCTGTAGAGGTATGAATCCGCCCACCTGATTCGGTTGCAGGAACGCGCTGTACTCGATGTGCACCACTTTCATATTTTAAGCGGCTATAAGCGCCTTGACCTTGCACCGAAAAAATAATTTCCTTAAAGCCACCCATCCCAGTCGCATTGGCTTCCATCACTTCTGATTTCCATCCTTGCCGCTCACCGTAGCGGGTATACATCCGATAGAGATCCGCTGCAAACAAGGCTGCTTCATCTCCACCCGCCGCCCCACGAATTTCCACAATGACATTTTTATCATCATTCGGATCGCGCGGCAACAGCAAGATGCGTATCGCTTCTTCTAATTCCACTTTGCGTTTCTCCAGGGTAACTAGCTCACCCTTTACCATCTCCACCATCTCAGGATCACTCTCCTGATCAAGCATTTCTTTCGCATCGGCATACTGGGCGCTGACTTCCTTATACTCACAATATGCATGGTATTTTGGTTCTAAATCCGATTGTTCCTTCGAGTATTTCCGTAACTTTTTTGAGTCAGAAAGTGTATCCGGGTCACTCAATAGCCTGTTCAATTCCTCATAACGATTGCGGATCGATTCTAAACGCTCCAACACACTGCTTCACTCCTAAACGTCTGATGAGATCCCCGTCACCATCGACCGATGGATCATTCCTATCGTAATTAAAATCACTATGTTTATTATAGGTGAACCCCCTGTTCACCGTCAAAAGTCCTATTTCCCAGGGAATAACAGCGCGATTGCTTCAAAGATGTGCTTTCCCTAACTCCTTCTATGGTATGATCATTTTAACGAAGTGGAAGCAACCGGATTCCTTTCCATTTTCCCAAAAGTACTTATCCCGGAAAAATCCCGCTGATAAGGAGACAATTCAATGATTTCTGATGTACTTTTAACCATTCTTCAATTCATTCCTTTAATTCTCGTCCTATGGTTAGCCAATAAAGGAGAAGCCCGTCGAAATCAATCAGAGGGTTCCGGTATGGGTTGGGTCATTACCTCTTCTATTCTGCTTGGCCTAGGCTTTTTACTTTTATTAATGAGTGGATTACTTTTTCTCATAATGGCGTCATCTAACGCCATTGATACAATTTCCCTTCCCTTTGATATGGGTCCAAGAATATCCCTTATGGGCTGGAGTTTAATCGCACCTGCAATCTTGGGTTTCCTTTTATTTATCCCCATCATTCGACGAGGTGTGGCGCTCCCATTTTCCCTGGATATAAAGAATCGCGTTCATTCCACTTCCCTCTCGATTTTAATGTTTGTGATCGCTTATTTTTTTGTTTTCCTATCCTTTGGGATAGAAAATATGGCGAAACTCTCGACTGAATCCACCGAGGGAAATCCCATTGTTCCATTATGGACACAGCAAATTTGCTTTTTCTTTATTGCCATGATGGGTGTTGGGTGGTTAAGTGGTCGTCGTACTTTTACACAGGCATTGGCTCGCTTAGGACTTGTAAAACCTTCCCTAAAAGAGATCGCCATCGGTTTGGGTTCAGGTCTCCTCTTAGTTACTGTTGGCCCCATCCTTGAACATTTAGGACAACTGATTGGCATTGGTACCGATCCACAGGTTGGAAAGCTTACTGAAGATATGCTCGGACCGCTGTATGGCTCAGTAGCCGGCATTTTAACACTTGGTTTATCAGCAGCCTTAGGGGAAGAATCCATTTTTCGTGGCGCTCTCCAACCCCGCTTTGGTGTAGTGTTTACTGCCTTTATCTTTGCGATCGTCCATAGCAATTATGGATTTAGTATTTCAACTGCCATCGTTTTTGTTGTGGGTCTCGCTCTTGGCTTTTTACGCAATCGGTATAACACAAGCACTACGATGGTGGTTCACGCTACCTATAATATGACCCTCGGAATGATTGCTTTTTTTTCAACATAACGACAGCGAATCCAGCCAAAGAATAAGGCGAATCCTATAAGGATTCTGCCTTATTCTTTTTTGATCCACAAAAAAGCCCGAGCCTGTTAATTGCTCAGGCACGAGCTCACCCATTCCACCAAGGTAAATACGATCGTGGATCCCAGCGACTTCTCCCTACACGAACCCGTATCTCATAGCGGGGCATCTCTTTTTGAATGCGCTCCCATACCCTCCGACGAAGCTTTTCATAATCGGATTGGGCAATATCCTTAGTAGGCATAACACGGATTGCTAAATGCCCCCCCAAAATTTTCACTTCAACATTGTTGACGCCATCCATTTGCAATATCGAGCGTTCCACTCGTGCTTTATCATCCATATCGGTTGGTTGAGCCCAATCACTTGTATCCAAGTTAGGACTCGCGTTTCGAATGCCAAAGCGCCCATCATCATGCATGTAATCATAATTATTGGTTTCAAAACGACGATTGGATTCGGTGCCCAACTTTTCTTTATGATCGTAACTCTTTTCTTGACCACTCATGTTCGTCTTGGCACAACCCGTCGTACATACAAAGAGACCCGTTAACAAGATCATTAGGATTCTTCCCCACATAAAAAACACCTCCCTAACGCTAGTTTGCGTCAGGAAGATGAAAAGTTCTCCGGCAATGATTGCCGGTTCGTTTGATGGCAATGGCGACAACGGGCTTCGTATTGCTCTGAAGCACCGACTTGTATCACGGATTCTTCAGAGTCAGAAGGGGTAGGTTGAACCAACCGTTGTGTGCGGCTAGCAGCTCCCCCACATTGAATGCAAATTGCCTGAAGTTTCGTAACATATTCCGCCACAGCAAGCAACGCAGGTGTCGGTCCAAAGGGACGGCCTCGAAAATCCTGATCCAATCCGGCACAGATTACCCGAATACCTTGATCCGCAAGGGATTGAGCAACTTCAACAACTGCCTCATCCAAAAATTGAACCTCATCAATTGCCACTACATCCGTACCGGTGGTTAGTTTGGCTAATATTTCTTTTGCTTGGTCAATGGTGTCCGCCTCAGCATGGATTCCATTGTGGGAAGTGATCGCGTCCAATCGATAGCGATCATCAATCACAGGTTTAAAAACCGATACGTTTTGACGAGCAATACGCGCTCGTCGAATCCGACGAATTAACTCTTCACTCTTCCCCGAGAACATCCCACCACAGATGATCTCGATCCATCCATCCCTGGCAATCATATTCATAGCCAGTTCGATCCTCCCCTATATAGTTCCATAAAGAGAACAGGCAAGCGGCGATGCTTGCCTGTTCTCTCCTAAAAACCAATATCTATTTGTATTACATGTTGTATTTCTTTTTGAACCGATCCACGCGTCCACCAGCACTTGCACGCTTCTGTTTACCAGTGTAGAAAGGATGGCAAGCAGAGCAGATATCCACGCGCAGGTTTTCTTTCGTGGAACCCGTTTCAAAGGTGTTTCCGCAAGCACAGGTGACCGTTGTTTGTTTATATTCAGGATGAATCGCTGCTTTCATAGATTCTCACCTCTTTTCCGGGTCCAAACTTTTGCACGCTCAAATGCAAACACTATTGAGTATAGCATGTAATACAGGTTGGAGCAACCATCGTCATTGTCTAACTCATTCGGAACAAAATAGAAAACCGATTCATTACGAAAGGTTTCCTCTATTGCCTCTTCAGACAAATCCCTACCTTGGATTTTCTAACCATGGTAAGGCCTAATTCCACAGTAGAATCCTTCGTTGAAATACCCTATCCATACGATGAAAGAGATCGGTAACAGTAGCATCTTCATTTATGCAGAGGAAGAATGACGAGTATCCGAGTGGTTTTCTAATGTTGCGAGGAATTCTTCATTGTTTCGGGTATGCGCTAGCTTTTTGAGGATACTTTCCGTATTCTCTTGCCCTTCAGCAAGGGCTTGACGCAAGCTCCAAATTTTATCCATTTCATCTTCGGTAAGCAATAACTCTTCACGACGGGTACCTGAACGTCGAATATCAATTGCAGGGAAGACTCTCCGTTCAGATAGACGGCGATCCAGGTGCAATTCAAGATTGCCTGTCCCTTTAAATTCTTCGTAAATCACATCATCCATGCGCGATCCGGTGTCCACCAAAGCAGTTGCTAAAATCGTCAAGCTCCCACCCTCTTCAATATTACGGGCAGAGCCAAAGAAACGCTTGGGTTTATGAAAGGCCGCAGGGTCAATTCCCCCAGAAAGGGTCCGGCCAGAGGGAGGAATCACTAAGTTGTAGGCACGTGCCAAACGGGTAATGGAATCCATCAAAATCACCACATTCCGCCCATGCTCCACTAATCGTTGCGCCCGCTCCAGAACTAACTCCGCTACTTTAATATGATTCTCTGGCATTTCATCAAAGGTAGAGCTAATCACTTCTCCTTGAACAGAGCGCTGCATATCCGTCACTTCTTCCGGACGTTCATCGATAAGAAGAACAAATAAGTCAATATCCGGTCGATTCGTACTGATACTATTGGCAATTTCTTTAAGAAGCATTGTTTTTCCGGCTTTTGGCTGAGCAACTATAAGACCTCGTTGTCCAAGACCCACTGGAGTGATTAAGTCCATCACTCTCCCAGGAAGACGTTCGGATGGCGTCTCCATCACCAGTCGTTCTTCCGGATAGAGTGGCGTTAATGCCGGAAAATGAGGCCGCTTCGCTGCAGCATCCGGGGCCTCACCATTGACAGCGTCCACGTGCAATAGACCATAATAACGTTCGTTTTCTTTTGGCGGTCGTACTTTTCCTGATATAACGTCACCCGAACGGAGATCAAAACGCCGAATTTGCGAAGAAGAAATATAAATATCCTCTGTCGAAGGCAGGTAGTTAATCGTTCTCAGGAATCCGTACCCTTCCGGTAAAATATCTAAGACTCCGTCCATGAACAGCAATCCTGCTTTTTCTGCCTTCCCTTTTAATATGGCAAAGATCAATTCCCGTTTTTTCAGTTGTGCATAATACGGCACTTGATATTCCTTCGCTAGCTGATATAGATCAGTCAAACGTTGATTCTCCATCTCCCGGAGTGAGATATCCGTCTGCAATTCCTTCACCACACTCTTCTTTCCAAGGTTCCATCAATCGCGAATAGGAAAGCCATCATTCAAGAGAAAATGGCTTTTTATCGAGACGATGTTTTCCATCGATAAAACGAACCGTGCCCGTTGCAGCCCTCATCACGACAGAATGAGTGGTTGCATGTTGGCCCTCATAACGAACCCCTTTTAATAACTCACCGTCCGTTACCCCTGTAGCAGCAAAGATCGCGTCCTCGCCTTTTACTAAATCCTGCATGTGGAGCACTTGATGCGGATCGGAAATTCCCATTTTCCGGCATCGTTCAGCCTGTTCTTCATCTTCGGGAAGAAGCCGTCCCTGAATCTCGCCTCCAAGGCATTTCAAAGCAACTGCCGATAAGACTCCCTCGGGAGCTCCGCCAGAACCAAGTAAAATATCGACCCCCGTATTGGGGAAGGCGGTATTAATCGCAGCGGCAACATCACCATCAGAGATTAATTTGATACGGGCCCCCATTTTCCGGACTTCTTCGATCAGTTTATCATGGCGAGGACGATCAAGAATCACCGCTACGAGGTCTTTCACATCTTTTCCTAACGCACGCGCCGTCGCTTTTAAATTATCCTCCACCGGCGCATCAATATCAATATGCCCTACCGCACGAGGACCAACGGCAATTTTATCCATATACATATCAGGGGCGTGAAGTAAATTGCCCTTCTCTGCGACAGCTACCACCGCCAACGCATTCCATGTTCCTTTGGCTACAATGTTTGTACCCTCAAGGGGATCGACAGCTACATCAACTTCTGGCATGTAGCCAAGGCCCAATTTTTCACCAATATAGAGCATGGGCGCTTCATCCATTTCCCCTTCACCAATCACCACAGTCCCTCTCATAGGAATTGTGTCAAAGACTTTACGCATTGCAGTTGTGGCAGCATCATCTGCTTCATCTTTTTTACCAAAACCCATCCATCTACCCGAGGCGACAGCCGCGGCTTCCGTCACCCGAACGAGTTCTAACGTTAGACTTCTTTCCATACTGAATCCCCTCTTTCCTTTATCTAAAGAAACAATCCTCCCGTTGGGACGGGTATTTGGTAACATCCATAGATAAACGTAACACATTTCTTCGTCGTTGCGTGTTGAATTATCGCGTCATTTAGAGGGACATATCCCTATTTTAGGCACCCATAGGATATGTCAAACCTAAAAGTCATCCTTACTTCTGTTCACGCCACAACTCGGCACCTAACGTACGTAACTTTTCTTCCAAGTTCTCATATCCTCGATCAACATGTTCTACTCCGGCAATCTCCGTTACCCCCTCTGCCATTAACCCCGCAATAACCAGGGCCGCTCCGGCCCGTAAATCGGTAGCCCGCACCTGGGCTCCATGGAGAGGCGTTCCCCCTTCAACCACAGCAGTACGCCCTTCCACTCGTAAATAAGCACCCATACGGCCTAACTCATCCACGTGTTTAAAGCGAGCCGCGTAGATATTATCTGTGACTAAGCTTGTCCCTTCTGCCCGTGTCAACAAAGTGGTAAGAGGCTGCTGCAAATCGGTGGGAAAACCCGGGTATGGAAGTGTTTTCACATCAATCCCTTGATATGGACCCATGCCTCTGACTCGTAAGGCTTCATCACCCTCATCGATGGTCACTCCCATTTCACGTAACTTCGCCGTTACCGGTTCCATATGTTTTGGGATCAAGTTGGTCACCGTAACCTCTCCACCTGTTGCAGCAGCAGCAATCATATACGTTCCTGCTTCAATGCGATCCGGGATAATCGAATGCCGACACCCCATTAAGTCGGAATTCCCTACAATGCGGATGACATCCGTACCTGCTCCATGGATTCGGGCCCCCATTGCAGTAAGTAAGGTGGCGACATCAATAATCTCAGGTTCTTTGGCAGCATTTTCAATAATGGTTCTTCCCTCAGCACGGGAGGCCGCTAACATGATATTAATCGTAGCCCCTACACTCACCACATCCAGGTAGATTCGCGCCCCCGTCAGCTTTTTCGCCCAAAGGTGAATAGCCCCATTGCGATGGGAAACCTCTGCTCCCAATGCTTCAAAACCTTTAATATGTTGGTCAATTGGACGAGGACCTAGATTACACCCCCCGGGTAAACCCACTGTCGCTTCGCCGAACCTGCCCAACAACGCCCCCATCAGATAATAGGAGGCCCTTAACTTCTTTACTTTTCCATTGGGCATGGGTGTATTGATTACACAGGAGGTATCGATGGTTAAACAATCGCTATCCCGTGTAACAGTTGCCCCAAAATCCCGCAAAATTTCTTCGTATATCTCTACATCACTAATTTGAGGAAGATTTTCAATCACAGTAGGTGATCCTCCAAGTAATGTAGCTGGAATCAAAGCCACTGCACTATTCTTAGCCCCGCTTACGCTAATTTCTCCACTAAGCGGTTTACCTCCCTTGATCATTAACTTTTCCATGCTCGCCCACCTCTCCTACATCCCTTCTTCACTAAAGAAGGAGGATGTTCAAATGGTTTATGGAAAATTTTTCTTAACAATCAAAAAAGGGGAGACCAGCAAGGCCTTGGCCTCACCGGTAACCCTTTGTTGGTGATCGATTTAACGTTGATTTGCTTTGGACCAGTCTTCCTTAAACTTCGTTATCCCTTGATCTGTCAACGGGTGCTTAATCATCTGTTCCATAACCTTGTAAGGCAGCGTAGCAATATCAGCTCCTACTTCCGCCGATTGGGTGAAGTGCAGAGGATGACGCACACTCGCAGCAATAATCTGTGTATCGATTCCATGAAGATCAAAAACCCGGGCGATTTGTGCAACCAATTCCACACCATCGTGGCTGATGTCATCTAATCGACCAAGAAAAGGACTCACATAAGAAGCGCCTGCCCTGGCTGCCATTAATGCTTGATTGGCAGAGAATATTAAGGTGACATTGGTACGGATACCATGTTGAGCAAAATGACTGACGGCCTTTAGCCCTTCAATCGTCATTGGTACCTTAATCGTGATTTTATCAGAGATTTTCACAAGGGGCTCTGCCTCTTTGATCATCCCCTCGGCATCATCAGACATCACTTCAGCACTAATCGATTCCACATCGCTTGCAATATCACAAATTTCGTTCAAGACATCGGTAAATTCCCTACCGGATTTAGCAATAAGGCTGGGGTTGGTCGTAACACCGGATAGGAGTCCCCAAGAATGCACTTTCTTGATCTCTTCCACATCTGCTGTATCAATAAAGAATTTCATATGCTTCACCTCTTGAAAATGGTAAAAAACAATTGAGTTAGGCCTTCCCTGAACTTCCGAACAGGCGCATCTTCCCTTGTACAGTTTCCTTAATCGCATCACGACCAGGGCCGAGGTATTTACGTGGATCGATCATCTCTGGCTGATTACCCAATTTTTCACGAATCACCGCTGTACAAGCCACCTGACTTTCGGTGTTTACATTAATTTTGCCTACGCCTAGGCGAATTGATTCCTGAATCGCTGCATCGGGTACTCCACTTCCCCCGTGAAGCACAATCGGTGCTTCCACTTGTTTGGCAACCTCATCGATAATATCAAAGTGAATTTTAGGTTCACCTTTGTACATTCCATGTGCAGTCCCTACAGCAATCGCCAAGGCATCTACTTTTGTCTCTTCCCAGAAACGAATCGCTTCATCCGGCTTTGCCATCGCTGCATCCGCTTCATCTACTTCTAAATCATCTTCAACCCCACCGATGGTGCCGAGTTCCCCTTCCACAGATACCCCTACAGCATGAGCTGCTTTAACGACTTCTTTGGTAAGCGCGATATTCTCTTCATAAGGATGATGAGAGCCATCAAACATGACCGAAGAAAATCCTGCCTGAATACACTTCATCACAACATCAAAGTTGCTACCATGATCCAAATGGAGTGCTACAGGAACACCGGATTCCTTTGCTGCAATTTCAGCCATTGCAACAACATATTCAAGTCCCATGTAGCGCATGGCCCCTTCTGATACACCAAAGATAAAAGGAGATTGCTCTTCTTTCGCAGCCGCTGCAATCCCCTGTACAAATTCAAGGTTGTTCATATTAAACTGGCCTACCGCAAACCCTTCTTTTTTTGCACGAGGGAGAAACGCGGTCATTGGTACTAAAGGCATAGAAATATCCTCCTTGAGATAAAAATCAACCCTTCGCACTTGATGTGATCAAGGTATTGACCCGACGCAGTCTATGTACATACCACTGGATCACAGCGCGAAGAGGTAAGCCACTCATTCTGCTATTATATCACTCGCTCTAAGAATCCGATAGTGATCCATCAATTGGAAGACCTCTTCACCCATTCCAATTGATTCTAACCCAATCGCATTCTCTGTTCTTTTACCCGATTGCACATAAAATTATGATTATGGAATTTCTCTCTCCTTCGTAATTCGGAGGGAGCCAACCCACTTCCAAAGGTTCGTCGCAAAAAGAAGGAAACAGATAAAAGGATAAAAGGATTGCAACCAATCATTACGCGAAATCCAAATTTGATTGGTATAGACCATCACACTAATCATCAGCCAAAATAGCCCTGCGAGTAGATAATGCAATGAAATATAAAACCTCCACAGTCGCTTTCTCTGCATTCGCTTTCTCCCCTTTATCCATTAAAGGGGTTTTCCCTCTAATCCTTCCTTTAACCCCTTTTTTTATTGATATGCAAAATTTTCCGTGCCTCTTCAGGAGTCGCGATGGGTCGTTCCAATTCCTTGGCTAATCGATTTACTCGAGCGACCAATGAAGCATTAGTCGCCAATTCACCCTTGCGATAATAGAGATTATCCTCCAACCCCACCCTTACGTGGCCTCCTAATGTAATTCCCAAAGCAGACATGGGCAATTGATGACGACCCACAGCAGCAACGGTCCAGGTAGCCCCTGCTGGCAGTTGATCTACCATCAACAACAAATGTCTTGCATCAGCGGGAATCCCCCCAGGCACACCCAATACGAAATCAAAATGGAGATGGCCGTCAACCAACCCCTCCTTCACCAAAGACAATGCTGTCTGAACCATCCCTGTATCAAAAATTTCAAACTCCGGTCGTACTTGATACTTTTGCAAAGTAGCAGCAAACTGTTGAATATCCGCGTGGGAATTGTAAAAAACACCATGACCAAAGTTAACAGACCCCGTTGTTAACGTTGCCATCTCAGGGGAAAGTGTCACCGGTTGCAAGCGTTCTTCAGGAGTCATACCAACTGCTCCTCCTGTAGAAACCTGAACGATCATATCGCACCGCTTCTCAATCTCAAGAATGGTTTCTTCATAAAGATCTCGATTTTGACTCGGGTGTCCCTCTGTATCCCGCACATGAATGTGGGCGATCGATGCTCCTTTTTCACAAGCCTCTGCTGCTTGTTCCGCGATCTCTTGGGGAGTTAACGGCAAATGAGGAGTATCTTTGCGTGTCACTTCTGCGCCAACCAACGCGGCTGTAATAATCAATGGGTCCATAAATCGGTCTCCAACCTCTCTCGTAAGTTGAAAAAAAGAGGCCCCTTGGCCTCCATTATAGGAAAGGCATTTAATCAAACATGAACAAGAACATAAAGTTCAAATGATTCACACTGTTTGATGATGAATCAATTTAACCCTTTTGTAATCGCTGTTTATCCTTGGGAACCACACAGGTTCCTGAAGCACGTGCCACTTGGATCGGTTCATCCAATACCCTCGCTGCAGAAGGAACCGCCGTATCAATTTTGGCTTCAATTACCTTCATCGCTTTAAATGACATTTTGCGAGAAGTATTTCCTACTTTCGTAATGGTTGCGCTCGCTTCGATGTAGTCACCCGCATAGACCGGAGCTAAAAATTCAACATTGTCATAAGCAACAAATAACCCTTCATCACCATCATGACGAATAAGAAGTTCTGTCGCTAAATCGCCAAAAAGGGCGGTCATGCGTGCACCATCTACCAAGTCGCCCCCATAATGAGCATCAGCTTGACTCATTCTCAAACGAAGTTTTGCCTCTAACATGCTATCCCTCCTCAATCGGTTATTCTAGTTCGGTCGTTAATTGCCGCAAAACTTCTGCACGTAACTCCTCAATATCAAAGGGTTTAGTAAAATGGGCGAGAGCACCCAGTTTAGAAGCTTCCTTCACCATATCTAATTCACCATATGCTGTCATCATAATCACGCGAGGGGAGAGATCTTCCTTTCGAAGATGCCGCAATAACTCTAATCCATCCATCCCTGGCATTTTCATATCCAACAAAACGAGATCCGGGTCTTCCACTTGTATAATCTCAAGGGCTACATTTCCATTTGCCGCTTGCAAAACCTGAAAACCCTCCCTACTGAATACTTCTTTCAGTAGCACACGAATCCCAAACTGATCATCGACAACAAGGACCTTTTTATCCGAAAGTGACACCGATGTTCCTCTTTCATGCGATTCAGCCCTACCCGCTTCGATGGGAATCCCCTCCTCTTCCACCAGTATACCTACCTCTTTTTTTATATAGGCGAAACTGGTTAGATATTGGTCTTTGGTCTTACAACCTATGGACTGCTTTCTTTAATTAATTCGTACGTCCCCCCAAAATTCCTCCTCTGCACCTGAAAAACCCTTTCAAAAAGACCTTTTCATCGCTAAGGCGGATTCCTCTCCACTCCCTCGCAAGGCCCCTTCAAAAAAAAAAAAAGAAACCCCTTTAAGTTAAAGAGGTTTCTTTTCGAACAACGATTTTACTACTTAGTAGCCTTTAAATGTTCCTGTAAAGATGCGGCAACAAAGTCCCGAAACAGCGGTTGTGGACGATTTGGACGAGAAGTAAATTCCGGGTGGAATTGGCAACCCACGAACCACGGATGATTGGTAAACTCAACGATTTCCACAAGCCGACCATCTGGTGAGGTTCCAGAGAATCGATAGCCCGCTTCAATTAGCTGTTCACGGTACTCATTATTAAATTCATATCGGTGACGATGACGTTCATAAACCAATCCGGTATCATACGCTTGATGTGCCAAGCTTTCTGACTCCAACTTACATGGATACAAACCAAGACGCATCGTCCCACCAAGATCCTCAATTTCCTTTTGCTCTGGAAGCAAATCGATCAGGGCATGGGGTGTCTCTGGATCAATTTCGGAACTGTTTGCCCCATCGAGACCAAGCAAATTGCGAGCCCCTTCAATCGTTGCTACTTGCATTCCTAGGCAAATGCCAAGCATCGGAATTTGTTGTTCCCGGGCGAAACGCACCGCCGTAATTTTCCCTTCAATTCCTCGATCACCAAAACCACCAGGCACAAGGATTCCATCCGCTCCTGTGAGCAAATCCTTTACATTGTGCGGGGTCACTTCTTCCGCATCAACCCACATAATTTCAATATCGGTATCATTATAAAAGCCTGCATGGCGAAGAGCTTCCACCACACTCATATAAGCATCATGCAATGCGACATATTTACCCACGATTGCAATCTTAATTTTGCTTGATAAATTTTTCACCTTATCCACGAGGGCAACCCATTCACTCATATCCGGTGCATTACCACCTAACCCAAGGTGATTCACCACAATTTCATCTAAGCCTTGCTTTTGTAACATCAGCGGTACTTCATATAAGGTCTCTGCATCTTTACATTCAATAACGGCATCAAAATCAATATCACAAAATAGCGCAAGTTTCCGCTTCATATCCTCGGACAGCGAATGCTCTGTCCGACAAACAATCACATTGGGCTGAATCCCAATCCCACGCAATTCTTTCACGCTATGTTGAGTCGGTTTTGTTTTTAGTTCTTTCGTTGCTGAGAGTTCTGGGATCAACGTGCAATGAATGTACATCACGCGATCTCGACCCACTTCACTCTTGATTTGCCGGATGGATTCGAGGAATGGCAAACTTTCAATATCCCCCACAGTCCCACCAATTTCTGTGATTACCACATCGGGGTGAGTTTCCCGCGCGGCACGATACACACGATCTTTAATCTCATTGGTAATGTGCGGAATCACTTGCACTGTACCACCCAGATAATCCCCCCGACGCTCCTTATTAATCACCGAAGAATAAACTTTCCCCGTCGTTACATTGGAGTTTTTTGAGAGATTAATATCAATAAAACGTTCATAATGACCCAAATCAAGGTCTGTTTCCGCTCCATCATCGGTAACAAAAACCTCCCCATGCTGATACGGACTCATCGTACCTGGGTCCACATTAATATACGGATCAAACTTTTGAATGGTAACAGTCAGCCCCCGGTTTTTCAACAGCCGGCCGAGAGATGCCGCTGTGATTCCCTTCCCAAGGGATGAGACAACACCGCCGGTAACAAAAATAAACTTGGTCATGGATCGGCCCTCCTCCGATTATCGTACCCAATTATCCTTTCACAATGAAAAAAAGCACCACCCTAAAGTAGGGGGCGCTTTTTGCATATATCATCGATCTGCGGATATACACACCGCAGATTTTTGGCTTGTTCCTCGAACAAGCTCCATTAGCCCATCGCTTAGTTTATCTTCGGCAGGGGGCTTTGTCAAGCAGGGGAATTCCTCCAAAATCATTTGACTATACCAGTATTTTCAGCTTTGATTCTTTATTAACCGCCGCATCTATCCGCTAGTCCCTAAAAGGAGGGTTGCCATTTTTCAAGTTGGCTTAAGCTTGACCTTACAATGCAAGATAGCGTAAAAGGACTCCGAATATCAGGCTTAAGAGTGTAATGGAAACACCTGCTGTGGTAATCAAGGTTGTTAGAAGGGACGCTTTCATCTGATGGATCTCCCCACGCACAATCTCCACTTTTTTGTTGAGCTTCCCTTGAACCATTTCCATCTTCAAAACTGAATCTCCTCGCAACTCTTCACTGATGGTGGCAAGTTGACTTTGTAGGGAATTCATCGCCTGTTTTAATTGATCGTGACTAACTCCACTCTCTAACCCTTTCTGTTGCTCCTGTGCCTGCTCAAGTAAAGCTAATTGTACTTTCATCCCATGTACTTCCGACTGAATCGCATCCAATTTGTTCAGAATGCGATCCCACGGTTGATTATCGGTCAAGGGGCTTCCTCTCCTACTATGGAACTACTGCTAGTATACGAGGAAGAAGACCAATGAGTGACTCTCTATCAGTCCCTATACCAAATGAGTATCTTAGCATATGGATGGCACAGTTGAAGAGCACCACTGTTGGATCCTCTAAACTAAAACGACCACCTGGATTGTACAGGTGGGCGTTTTAGTTTAGAGGGAGTTATTTCTCCCCGTATTTCGTTCTATACTCCTCCATCACTTTTTTCCAATGATCGAGAAAAAGAGTCTCATCACAAGTTTCTTTATTCATTCCGACTCCTGCTCTCATCGTTCCATCCCATTGACTAATAAAAGCAATGCCTTGTGATCCGCACATTTTTCCGTCCATGTATCGCTGATATTCGTTCATTAACTGTTGCAGAGTTAGCTCTTCATCCTCTACGAACATGATCAAATAGTCCCATACCACCTCAACATCAATATTATCCGGTCGATGCGCTTCTAAAAAGGAAAGTAGACGTTGATCCATTCCCCACCCTCCTTTATTTTTCTTTCTTCACGCTCCCACTTTCATCAAACTTCGGATAGTGGGTGTCGATATAATCGATGGAACCATCTGGTTTAGGTACCACATACCCTTCTACTTCAAAGGTTTTACCATCAGGACCTTTCACTTTGGATTTAAACTTAACCGGCTTCACCTTGCCATTCGGATTCAGATTGTAGGGTAATGGTCCATTATTCTTCTTCATATAACCTTCTAACGCCTTGTCACCCAACTCATTGATCTCTGTATTGGAATATTTTTCCGGGTAGACTGTCTTATCTGGAACGGTACTCTCTACTCTGGAGAGTGCTTTCGGATCGATATCCTCTGGATCTTTCCCCTTTACATCTGGCGGCACTTGCTTCTCCAATTTTTTCCTTCGTTTGTCACTGAGATTTGGATCTTTTAATTCTTCGAGTACTTCTTTTGCCCGCTCATATCTCTTCATCTTCTGTGGATCATGTCCAACCTTCCTTACAGTCACCATACGCACCCCGGTGTTTTCATCCAATAAGATCTCATCAAACTCATATCCATCTTCCTTCACTCGTTCTTTCATTTTTTTCCAGTTATGAAGCCCTTCCCCGCTCCACTTTCCATCGTAAGGAGATTGTGAAGCATAAGTGGTTTCACCTTCATGGACATGTTTTTTCGTTTGATCATTCGTATATTTAGAAGAATTTCCATTCCCTTTGCTCGAGTCATGGTCTTTTTTATCACCGGGGTCTTTCTTATCGCCTCCACCTAATACTTGTTCCGCCAGATCACAACCAAAACCTTTATCATCCCCACCACTTGCAAATGCCACCTGGACGCCGATTGGAGTGATCCCACTGGATGAATTGCGATCACAAGCCCAGTCAACAAAATCATCACGCTTTTCGCCTAACGGTTTACCGATATATTTATCAAATTTCTTTGTTGTCCAACCACCAAAGAGTTTGCCGTCTAATTTCTTAAGTAATTTACCCCCTTTGCCAATCTTTTTTTCGATGAAATAGGCTCCAATAGGTTCAGCATACCGATCATACCAACCTAACTTTTCACCGGTATCCCATTCTTTCCCCGTGGTTTCTTCATAGATGCCCGCACTCGGATCAAAGAAACCAACGACCCCATCAATGATGTCTCCACCGAGGGTACCTTTGATATGATCCCCATAAAATTTCCCAACGGTATTGTTCACAGGATCGCGCGTTTTCTTGACAACCCAACCGAGCCCTGGGACCTCCTCCATCTTATCTGCCCAGGTCTTATCCTCGTGATCTTTTTCCTTATCGTTATTTGCAAGCTTGTCCCCTGGTTGATCTTTATTTTCAATCTCATTCTGTTTAGGAGCAGAAACTTCCCCACTTCCCCCACCCGGTGAAATTTCTCCATTTATTGCAGCAATGATCTTTTTCTTTAAAGATCCTTCGGCATTTAAGTTTTGTACCGCCATTAGTAACAAGCCTGCTATTGCTACTCCAGCAGCTATTATAATGACATACTCAAGTGTTGATGAGCCTTTTTTATTAAAAATATTTTTAATTTTTCCCATTTTTTTATCCTTTCCAAACTAATTTTTAAACAGGAAAAAATAAGATATTAAGCCCTTTTAACGAAGTCCACCATACCATGCTAATGGATAAGAAATGGATCAATAAGGACTGCCACCATCGGAATTCATGAATTTCCATGGTATTGAGAACCACCGTACGGATAAACCATCCCAGCAAAAGGATGTCAACGATTACAACGAGTATGTAAATGGTTATCAGTATAAAGCTTCCATCCGAAGCGACCGTCACTTTCGAAAACATATCGCCTCCAAATAAGAGCAATTGCAAGGGGACAAGAAGTAACCGACCACTGTAAATCAACGTCGACCAAGCATAGGAAGTCAATGTGGCCAGATAGGAACCCTCACCACGAATTAACTTGGCCAATAAAAATACGGTGGTACCATAAATGCCGCAAAAGAGAATTCCTATAATAGGCCCTTTGTATAAGATTTCGATGAAAAATTCAGGGAAGGCATACCGTTCGCCTCCATTCATAACAAACACCTGTGTACCTAAGAACGTTACACCGAAAAGAGCTGCCCACAAAATACTCCAATATGGCTGAGAAGATAGGACGCTGTCCATCTCGTCATTCGGCCGAAATAGATAGTTTAAAATATTCTTCTTAAACATAACCATTCATTCTCCTTGATTTATATTGAAATGATGGCCTTAAGCACTATCAATACGGAGATAGGAATAATAATAGCGCCAAACCCTCTGAAATTTGTTAAATCATGTACTTCTGCTAAGGCCTTCGAGAGAATCACGAAGAGCCAAATAGAAAAAACTGCACTGATAATGACAAACAAAATAAACAACAGTTGCAACACCATGCTACTATCTAAAACCGGTGTCTGATCCGTAAACATTTCTTTTCCAAAGATCAGTAGTTGAGGAATCCAAATCACTAGTTTTGCCGTATAGGCAAGGGTTGCCCATAGTATTGCTTGACGTGTTTCAAGAAAGGTAGCGGTTCCTCCCAGTAATCGACTCATCCAATGGAGCAGAAAACTGATCACCCACCACCATATGAAACCCACGACGATCGACGATAGGACACTCACAATGAGGATCATAGAAAGTTCCATTCGGTCACCCAGCCCCCTAATGGAAGCGCTTTCCAAATTAAGGGTAAGACCGAATAATATTAATAATACTAATTTTTGCATTTTTGTGGTGGCATGAATTCTTTCCCCAATTACCTCACGCGTTCGGAGCCATATTCCCCAAAGTGGATTTAATTTTTCCTCCTCATAATAAAGACCCATAAAAACACCCGCCTAAAAAGTAAATTTATACACTTATTATATTAGAAAAATGGAAACACAACAAGGGAAGCACCTCGAAATTTAGGTGCTTCCCTTGGGTATAACAATAATTATTTTCTCAATTAATCTTCATCGTCATCAAGTTCATCATCTTCTTCCTCTTCTTCAAAACCTTCTTCCTCTTCTTCTTCGAAATCGGCTTCATCGCCATCATAATCCTCTTCACCAGAATCTTCGTTATCGATATCGAATGGAGCTTCCTCATCATAGAGTTCATCTTCATCCTCATCGGTAAAGTCATCTTTCACATTTTGAGCGACAGCAGAGTCTGTTGCTTGCTCCGTAGGGTACCAAGCACGTAAACCCCACAGACTTTTCCCAACACAGATGAAACGGCCATCAATGTTAATTTCCGTATAGAGTTGGGCCATATAGTGGTTCAGTTGGTCCTTGGTAAACCCCTTCATTTTAGAGATTTGATCCATCAGCGTGCGAAATAAGATCGGCTCTCCCTTTTCACGAAATATATCATAGGCCAGGTCGACCATCGCAGTCTCGCGAATCTCCTCAAGGGGAAGATTTTTGGCCAAGTTTTCAGGCATGAGGACACTTCCTTCCTAAATCCATAGTGGGACGGTATACCGCTCCATCTAGGTACGTACATGGGTCATTGTATGTCTATTTTAACCAAATTGAATGTGAAGTCAACCAACCGGCAACAAAAAGTGTCGAATAGCGTTTAAGGTCAGGGATCCGTAAAAATGAGCATCTTTCTCTACACGAAGTATTGCCTTGACTCCCCCTGTTGAAACTCCACAAAGATAATTTCGGAGGCTTCATGGATGCACCATACAGAAAATATCATTGGTAAGGTTATTATCTTCTCCCCAACCGCATACCTGTGAAGTTCTTAAAAAGCTTTAATAAATAAAACCCGCCCTCATCAATGGGCGGGTCTTATCAACTACCTACCACTACATATTACGACGATACTGTCCACCCACTTCAAAGAGGGCTTCGGTAATTTGACCAAGGCTTGCCACTTTCACGGTCTCCATTAGTTCAGAAAAGAGATTCTCCCCTTGGCGTGCCGCTTCCTTTAATCGTTGAAGGGCTTTATCGGCCTGACTCTCATGTTTTTCTTGGAAGGCGCGAAGGTTATTTATTTGTGCATTCTTTTCTTCCGTGGTTGCACGTGTTAGTTCATATTCCATCTCTTCAACTTCCCCTTCCTTCAGGAAGGTATTTACCCCAATAATCGGAAGCTCCCCAGAGTGTTTCTTCGTCTCATAGTAAAGGGATTCCTCTTGAATCTTTCCACGTTGATACTGGGTTTCCATCGCCCCCAGTACCCCACCGCGATCGGAGATCCGTTCAAATTCTTGCAGGACCGTTTCCTCTACTAGATCGGTTAACTCTTCGATGATAAAGGAACCCTGAAGAGAGTTTTCATTTTTAGCAAGACCCAATTCCTTTGTAATAATCATTTGAATGGCCATCGCCCGCCGTACTGAGTCTTCAGTAGGCGTGGTAATCGCTTCATCATAGGCATTGGTATGAAGGGAATTACATTGATCGTTAAGCGCCATTAACGCTTGTAGGGTCGTGCGGATGTCGTTGAAATTCACCTCTTGAGCATGAAGACTACGCCCGGAGGTTTGCACATGGTATTTCAACTTTTGACTGCGCTCATTGGCTCCATACAATCGCTTCATTACAACGGCCCATATTCTTCTCGCCACCCGTCCGATTACCGCATACTCGGCATCGAGTCCATTGGAGAAGAAGAATGATAAATTGGGAGCAAAGTGGTCGATCTTCATTCCCCGGGAAAGATAGTACTCCACGTAGGTAAAGGCATTGGCTAAGGTAAACGCCAATTGGGAAATAGGGTTTGCCCCGGCTTCAGCGATATGATATCCACTAATACTCACCGAATAATAGTTTCGCACACCTTGATCAATGAAGTATTGTTGAATATCCCCCATCATCTTCAAAGCAAACTCGGTTGAGAAAATACAGGTGTTTTGCCCTTGATCTTCCTTCAGGATATCCGCTTGGACGGTACCACGTACAGCTGCAAGTGCTTTACTTCGTATCTCCTGGAATTCCTCAGTTGAAGGGCTCCGTCCCTCTCGTTCCCGGAATCGCACCACTTGCTGGTCGATCGCAGTATTGAGGAACATCGCAAGAATAATCGGTGCAGGTCCATTAATCGTCATGGATACACTCGTTGATGGAGCACACAGATCAAAACCCGCATACAACTTCTTCATATCCTCTAACGTACAGATGCTAACCCCTGACTCACCAATCTTCCCATAGATATCCGGACGCTCATCCGGATCACGCCCGTACAGGGTCACACTATCAAAGGCGGTAGAGAGACGTTTCGCTGGCTCCCCTTCAGATAGATAATGAAAACGCTTATTGGTTCGCTCAGGTGTCCCCTCACCCGCAAACATTCGCTTAGGATCCTCATCCCCACGCTTTAAGGGAAATACTCCCGCAGTGAAGGGAAACTGGCCTGGAACATTCTCTTGCATCTGCCAACGAAGAATATCTCCCCAGTCGTTGTATCGAGGCAAGGAAACTTTGGGGATTTTCGTCCCAGAAAGGGTTTCCGTATAGAGGGAATTACGAATTTCCCGATCCCGGACCTTCACAACCAACTCGTCTTGAGCATAGGTCTTCTTAATATTAGGCCAGGCTTTTAGGGCTTTTTTTGCTTCTGGCACAAGGGTCTCTTGGATGGCTTCTTCCGCTTCGACTAATGCTTCCAATGAGGATTCCTCGTCCGTTTTTCCTTGTTCTTGAAGGAGAGTTTTCACCCCTTGTATTTGGAACAATTGCCGGGCCAGTGAGGACTGCTCCTCGGTGTGTTTGTGATAGTTACGAACCGTTGTCGCAATATCACGTAGGTAGTGCGTACGCTCTGGCGGGATAATCCGAGCGGCTTCAGAATCTCCACCTGTTCCCCAGCCTGATTTCCAATTAAGGGAGCATTTTTTCACTAGATGATCGATAACTGCACGGTAGAAGCGATCCGTTCCTGGATCATTAAAACGGCTGGCCATGGTTCCATAAACTGGGATATCCTCATCGGAAACTTCAAAGCGATTGTGATTCCGACGATACTGCTTCTTCACATCACGTAGCGCATCCTCTGATCCCTTGCGATCAAATTTGTTAATCGCCACCAGATCAGCATAATCGAGCATCTCAATTTTCTCTAACTGAGAAGGTGCTCCAAATTCAGAGGTCATCACGTAGACGGATACATCACTCACCTCAATGATATCCGCGTCCCCTTGCCCAATCCCACTGGTCTCTACAACCACCATGTCAAACCCCGCATTCTTTAACACGGCAATGGCATCTTTGGTAGCTGCGGAGATCTCCGAGCGAAATTTCCGTGTCGCAAGACTACGCATATAAACCCGGGGATGATGAACTGCATTCATCCGAATACGGTCGCCCAATAAAGCTCCACCTGTCCGCTGTTTCGATGGGTCAATCGATAGGATTGCAACACGCTTATCAGGAAAGTCCGCTAGAAAGCGGCGTACCCATTCATCAGTAAGTGAACTTTTCCCAGCTCCACCGGTTCCGGTCAAACCGACAACAGGGACTTTTTTCTCACGTTGCGGCACAAGGGAGGCAAGTTTAGCTGCTACACTTCCTTGGGCACCCGTCTCCTGCTCCATTTCTGCAAGGGTGATCAAACGCGCCACTGCCGCTGGATCACCCGTAACCGCTTTTTCCGCTTCCCAAGTAATCGCCTTCACAGTAGGAAAGTCACAAGCCTTCACCATATGATTAATCATGCCTTGCAGACCCATCACACGGCCATCCTCCGGCGAAAAGATACGGGCGACCCCGTATTCATGGAGTTCCTTTATTTCCCGGGGAACAATAACCCCACCTCCCCCGGCAAAGACCTTGATGTGTTCCCCACCACGTTCACGTAGGCGATCAATCATATATTGAAAGTATTCCATATGCCCTCCTTGATAGGAGGACACCGCAATCCCTTGTACATCTTCTTGAATCGCCGCATCAACAATTAAATCGACAGAGCGGTCATGCCCTAAATGAATCACTTCCACTCCCGTTCCCTGTAACAAGCGACGGAACAAATTAATGGATGCATCATGTCCATCAAAGAGACTCGCTGCAGTCACAAATCTTACTGGGTACTGCGGTTTAACTCTCTCGTTCGTCATCGTAGTCGCCTCCCAAATCCCCTTGGGTGCATTCACTTAAAAGAAGGGCGGTTTGCCGGCGTGTGTACTCTTCCAGCGTATAATGCCCTCCCAAGGCCCATCGACGAAACGTCCACATTTGTCCTAACACCATAATATTGTGGGCCATAAGTTTTACAAAAGAAGGCTCCAAGGTTAATGTTCCATCCTGAATTCCACGTTGGAGAATTCCCTCAAAAATTGCGGTAATCTCCTTTTCCTTATCGAGGATGCGCTTTTTTGCCTCCTCCGATAAGGATTTTGTCTCCTGATAGATCAGAAGAACATAGTCACTCATCTCACCCATTAAACGGAAATGTTCTGCGACCGCGCGAGTAAGACCCTCTTTTCCTGTGGAGATCCCCATCACAGCTTCCCGCAATCGACGCTCTAACTCCGTATGAATGTGATCGCATACGAGGTATAAGACATCTTCTTTGCTTTGAATGTACTCATACATTGTCCCGATGGACAGACCACATTCCCGGGCAATCTCCCGGGTTGTCGTCTTATGAAAGCCCTTACGGACAAATAACGTAAATGCCCCCTGAATAATCTGCCTTCGTCGTTCTTGTACCAAGCGCTGGTTTTTTACCAGGGAGGGAATCCCATTCTCGTCACCCATCATGGGGTGTCGCCTCCTTCAACTGCTAACCGGGCTAGCCATCGCCGGGCTACTTCATGGGGAACTTGCTCCCGTGCTTGGACCTCATCCAAGTCACGTTGAAAGGCGGGATCCTTCACATGTTCTTGCAGACGACGCGACAGTTCCTCCCCCATAATTTCCTGAACCTCGCGTCGGAGCCGAGCAAAGCGCCTTGTTTCCCATTCACCACTCTCTTTCAGGTAAGCGAGGTGGGAGGTCAACTCCGTCCAAAGTTCTTCCATCCCTCTACCATCTTTGCTAATGGTTTCACAGATTGGCGGATGCCAAGAGGCTTCACTTTTTGCTAAGTGGAGCATCTCCTCCACGTCATGCACCAACTTCTTTGTTCCGTCCATATCCGCTTTATTAATCACAAATAGATCGGCTGTTTCCATAATACCGGCTTTGAACACCTGTACAGCATCGCCACTCCCTGGGGTGAGAACAAGTGCCACGGTATCCGCCAAATGCATGATATCGATTTCCGACTGTCCTACGCCAACGGTTTCAATAAAGATTACGTCCATTCCAGCAGCATCCAGCACACGTGTCGCTTCCTTCGCTGCCCGGGCTAATCCACCCAGATGTCCCCGTGTACCCATGCTCCGAATATAAACGCCCGCATCGAGGGCATGACGAGTCATCCGAACACGGTCCCCGAGCAATGCCCCCCCTGTAAAGGGACTCGTCGGGTCAACTGCAATCACTCCAACTTTTTTCCCTCGTTTACGCGCTTGACTAACCAGCTCATCCACTAAGGTACTTTTTCCTGCACCCGGGGCCCCCGTAACCCCGATAAGACAAGCTTTCCCTGTATAAGGAAAAAGGGCTTTCAATAACGGTTCACGACGCTCATCCCCATTTTCAATCCAACTAATCGCACGGGCCACTTTGCGTCGCTCACCTTGGCGGATTCGATCAACCCAATCCTGCACGGAGACCCCCTCCTCCCCTATGGATTATTCCTTTAATAAGAAATTCGCAATAACAACGCGTTGAATCTCATTGGTCCCTTCGTAAATTTGCGTGATTTTCGCATCCCGCATAAACCGCTCCACAGGATACTCCCGGGTGTAACCATAACCGCCGAAGACTTGAACTGCTTCGGTGGTAACGTTCATCGCTGCATCACCGGCGTATAATTTAGCCATAGCGGATGCTTTACCATAGGGAAGCCCTTTGGACTCTAACCAAGCAGCTTGATAGGTCAACAACCGTGCCGCTTCGATTTGCGTCGCCATATCCGCTAATTTAAATTGGATCCCCTGAAGCTTTCCGATAGGTTGTCCAAACTGCTTCCGTTCCTTTGCATACGCCGTTGCCGCATCCAATGCCCCTTGTGCAATCCCTACTGCTTGTGCTGCAATACCATTCCGTCCACCATCAAGGGTCATCATGGCGATTTTAAAGCCTTGCCCTTCTTCACCAAGGCGATTTTCTACCGGAACTCGGCAATCTTCAAAGATGATTTCCGTAGTCGGAGAGGAACGAATCCCTAATTTCTGTTCTTTTTTCCCGATTGAAAAACCAGGGGTATCCTTCTCCACGATGAAAGCAGTAATGCCGCGATGCTTTTGACTTGCATCCGTCACCGCAAAGACCACATAAATCTCTGCTTCGCCCCCATTGGTAATAAAAATTTTATTTCCATTGAGGACATAATGGTCGCCATCTCGCACCGCTGTCGTCTTCATTCCTGCAGAGTCCGACCCCGAACCTGGCTCTGTCAATCCATAAGCACCCATTTTCGCTCCTTCAGCCAGTGGCTTTAAGAAACGTTCTTTCTGTTCTTCGGATCCAAACTTCCACAAGGGCCAACTCGCCAAAGATAGGTGAGCAGAAAGGGTAACCCCCATGGATCCACACACACGGGATAGCTCTTCGACTGCAATCACATAACTTAAAAAATCAGAATCCGCACCATTCCATTTTTCTTCCCATGGGATCCCCGTCAAACCAAGTGCTCCCATTTTGTCAAAAATCGAACGATCAAAACGTTCCTCTTCATCTCGAATGGCAGCGGTAGGGGCCACTTCTTTCAGGGCAAAGTCCCGTACCATTTTCCGCATCATTTCATGTTCTTCACTCAGACGAAAATCCATTCTTTAACGCTCCTTTTCCAGCAACCCGATGTGCTGTTTCCATTGTTTGATCAAGGGAAAGGGATGAATTTAATCGCTCAGAAGATCCTGTGCAATCACCAAACGCTGAATTTCATTGGTTCCCTCATAGATTTGTGTGATTTTCGCATCACGGAAGAGTCGTTCCACAGGCATCTCCCGCGTATAGCCATATCCGCCAAATACTTGAATGGCCTCCGTTGTCACAGCCATCGCAGTATCAGAAGCAAACATCTTGGCCATTGAGGACTCCCGTCGACAAGGGTGCCCTGCTTCACGAAGCGTCGCAGCGCGGTAAATTAGTAGACGTGCCGCTTCAACTTGTGTAGCCATATCCGCTAGTTTAAATTGAACCCCCTGCAAGCGACCAATTGGACCCCCAAATTGCTCTCGCTCCTTTGCATAGGCGGTTGCCGCATCCAATGCAGCTTGAGCGATCCCTAATGCTTGGGCACCAATACCAATGCGACCACCGGCTAGATTAGCAAGGGCAATCTCATACCCCTGTCCCTCTTCCCCTAACCGTTGCGACACGGGTACCTCAGCCTCTTCAAAGGTTAAGGAAACCGTGTTCGAGCCTCCTAAGCCCATCTTTTTCTCTTTTTTACCAATGTGAAAACCCGGGGTATCCTTCTCTACAATAAAAGCCGTAATTCCCTTCGAACCCTTTTGTGGATCCGTCACCGCAAAGGTAATATAGGTATCAGCGGCACCCCCGTTGGTGATAAATACCTTACTACCATTGAGGATATAGGCATCCCCTTTTCGTTCGGCACGGGTACGAATACCCTTTGCATCCGAGCCGGCTTGAGGTTCTGTCAAAGCGAATGCACCCAGATAGGTCCCCATTGCAAGGGGACGAAGATATGTTTCTTGTTGCTTTTGGCTACCATATTGCAGAATTGGATACGTCCCAACAGAGGTATGCACTGACAGGATAACTCCAGCGGTAGCACTCACCCTTGAAATCTCTTCAAGGGCGATGATATAGGAAAGATAATCCGCTCCGCTTCCCCCATAGGCCTCTGGAATCGGAATCCCCATCAGACCGACTTCACCCATTTGGCTCACCACTTCTTTAGGAAAGCGATCTTCTTGATCCATCGATTCGATCCATGGCGATATCTCTTTTTTTGCAAAATCCCGTACCATTCTTCGCATCATGTGTTGCTCTTCGGTTAATTGGAGTTTCATCTCCATCTCTCCCACTTCACTAGATCCAGATGACTAGACCCTTACCGTCAAACGCGACTTTCAATTTTCATAAACGTAAAAACCGCGTCCCGTTTTACGCCCCAGCCATCCTGCTTTGACATATTTACGCAAGAGGGGGCAGGGACGATATTTTGAATCCCCAAACCCTTCATGCAAGGTTTCCATAATGTACAGACAAGTATCCAAACCAATAAAATCCGCTAAGGTAAGGGGGCCCATGGGATGGTTCATTCCTAGTTTCATCACCTGATCAATCGCTTCAGGTTCAGCAACCCCTTCATAAACGGCGGTAATCGCTTCATTAATCATGGGCAACAAAATTCGGTTGGAGACAAAACCAGGGAAATCATTCACTTCCACAGGTGTTTTACCCATCTCCTTCGCCAGGGTCTCCACCGCTTGATAAACCTCATCCTTTGTTGCTAACCCTCGGATCACTTCTACTAATTCCATGACCGGAACTGGGTTCATAAAGTGCATCCCAATCACTTGCTCAGGGCGATTGGTAGCCGCAGCAATCTCTGTAATTGGCAAAGAGGAGGTATTGCTTGCTAGAATCGTATGCCCTGGACAAATCCCATCCAAGCGACGAAACAACTCCGTCTTTATCTCCATATTTTCGACAGCCGCTTCGATCACGAGATCCGCCTTGGACGCTGCCTCTGTTAAGTCAGTGGTTGGTGTAATTCGACCAAGAATTACATCCCGCTCCCCTTCTGAAAGACGGCCCTTTGTCACTTGACGGGTCAAATTCTTTTCGATCACGGCCATTCCCTTAGCCGTAAACTCCTCTTTCAGATCGTTTAGCTTCACCACCAGACCTGCTTGAGCAGCTACTTGAGCAATTCCACTGCCCATTTGACCCGCCCCGATCACGGTTACCTGTTGAATCCTCACGATCCCATCCCCTTTATATCGAGTTCAATTGAACCATTAGTCCACACGAATTAATACCGCATCCCCTTGAGCCGCCCCACTACAAATACCGGCTACACCCAGGCCTCCGCCGCGACGACGTAACTCATGGATCATTGTCAAGATAATTCGGGCACCACTTGCGCCTATGGGATGGCCTAGGGCGACTGCCCCCCCATTGACATTTACTTTCTCGTGATCCCAACCCAGGATCTTTCCATTAGCCAAGGCAACCGCGGCAAAGGCTTCGTTTACCTCAAACAGATCAATGGCATCCACGGATAAATCATGCTTTTGCAATAGTTTTTTAATCGCATAGGCAGGCGTAATTGGAAAATCCTTTGCCGCCATGCCAATCGCCGCATGACCAAGGATTTTTGCCATGGGTTTCACACCGAGCGCCTCCGCCTTTTGTGAGGAAGAAAGTACCATGGCGCAAGCTCCGTCGTTTACACCTGGGGCATTCCCTGCAGTCACGGTGCCGTCCTTTTTAAATACCGCTTTTAACCCGGATAGCTTTTCAACGGTCGTATCTTTACGAGGGGCTTCATCCGTATCGATAATCATCTCCCCTTTGCGGCTCTTCACTGTAACGGGTACGATCTCATCAGCTAACTTCCCAGCTTCAATAGCTGCTGCCGCACGTTGGTGACTCCGCAAAGCCCATTCATCCTGTTCTTCTCGTGTAACCTCGTGCTCAGCGGCCGTATTGCTACCGTGGACAATCATATGCACATCATGAAAAGCACACCAGAGACCATCATGAATCATCAGGTCGGTCATTTGACCATCACCCATACGTTGTCCCCAACGAGCACCTTTTAACGCATAAGGAGCATTGGACATGCTCTCCATTCCGCCTGCGACCATGACATCCGCATCACCCGCACGGATAATTTGATCGGCAAGGGTTGCGCTGCGCATCCCGGATGCACATACCTTATTAATCGTCTCCGTACGAATCTCCCAAGGAAGTCCGGCATGACGGGCTGCTTGGCGCGAAGGAATTTGACCGGCTCCGCCCTGAAGAACCATCCCCATGATGACTTCTTCCACCGCTTCATCTGGAACACCCGCTTTCGTTAATGCACCACGAATCGCGATACCGCCCAATTCCGCTGCGGATAAATCCTTTAATCCTCCACCAAATTTACCAAAAGGGGTTCGTGCCCCACCCAAGATTACTGTTTCAGCCATATCCTTCGCACCTCCGTAATAGTTATGAAGATTCCAACCGAGCGCTCGTTCAGATATTGCCTAAAAAATAAAACGCTTCCATAGTCAAGATTACTCTCTTTTCACTCGATTGGCAAATGGTCCGCACTAATTGAATGTTCCTGAACACAGAAATTTATTTACCCAAGTCGACTATGACTCTGTTCGAACTTGATGAAGGTCAAAGACCGTCGGGTAACCCCTCGAAAACCTGTACCCTTTATGTAATAAGAATTTTATACGGTTTAAATATTATGAATATTTTTAAATGTTAAAATTCTGTTGTTAGGGGTAAATATTTTGTTAATTAAAAAATCATAAAATATCTATTTATATTTAATTTAAATTAATTTATTTTATATATAGATTAATTATACAAAATTTATTATATAAATTAAATAAATAAAATACTCCCCACTCAAACAAAACAAACTTTTGATTGCTTGTCCACACAATTGACAATATTTAGTTAACTGGATATAATTTTCAAGAAAATTAGAAAATTTAGGGAGGCACGTTTGTGATCAATCGAAAAAAAGGTATCCGTGTCCCGCTGTTTGGTCTGGTTGTAGCTTGTATCATCGCAGTACCTATGATGGGGTTCTCGAGTCCTGCATCTGCCGCCAAGACAAAACTGTCGCCAAATACCATGGTCTCCAACGATGGCAAGGTAACTACGCCGACTGCTCCCTCTAGTAATGAATTTACCAATCATTGGGATGGTGCTTCTACCTCCAGTTACAAAGGAACAGGGAAGATGGTTAGCAACAAAACCACCTCCATTGTCACTAAAAAAACCACGGTTAAAAACGACTTGCCATTTATCGGTGTCAAGTCCATCATTGGTACCGACAGTCGTGTCCGTGTCACGCCTGCTAGTTCGTACCCCTACCGGGCAATTGCCCATATCTCGAGTGATATCGGTGGGTGCACCGGATGGTTTATTAATCAGAATACCATCGTTACCGCTGGTCATTGTGTTTATAACACCAGCACCAACAAATGGGCAACCTGGGCAACGATCACCCCTGGTAAAGATGGCAGCAGTGCCCCTTATGGGACAGCAAGCGCGGTCAGCTTTCACTCGGTAGTCGGTTGGGTGACAAACGAAGATACCAACTACGACTACGGAGCAATAAAAATCAATTCCAACATTGGATCGACCACTGGATGGTTTGGACTCCTCTGGCAATCCGCCTCCCTAACTGGCACAGCGGAAACCATCAGTGGCTATCCAGGTGATAAACCCTACGGGACCCAATGGCGGCATAGTGATCAAATCCGGCAAACCTACGCCCGGAAATTGCATTATGCTAATGATACCTATGGGGGCCAAAGTGGTTCCCCTGTCTATAAGAGTGACTATCACAGTATCGCCATTCACACCAACGGAGTATATGGGGGAAATCCCTATAACCGTGGAACACGCATTACCGAAGATGTCTTTAATAACCTTCTCTATTGGCGAGATCTTTAATACAATACAACCAGGGAGTCAAAGCTCCCTGGTTGTATTTTTCATCAAAAGGAGTGGGTAGGCTGTGTATCGTACTCGGTGGATCTTCATTTCTCTGATATTATTTTTAGTCGCAATCGTGACCGGTTGTTCGTTTTCCCATAACCAACCCAAAGCAAAGGAAACCATTATGCTAAAAGGAACCGTCACCGACGAAAAAGGAAACCCTATCGCTCAAGCGAGCGTAGTTCCCGAATCAAAGGCAAATCCCCCTGTCGAGGTACCGGAGAAGACCGTTTACACCGATGAAGATGGAACCTTTGTGTGGCACCTTAAACCCGGCCCTTATGATCTATCCGTTTTTAAAGATGGCTATAAAAGAGCCACCCAACGGATTAATCTCTCCACAAAACAAAAGACCGCTTCCACAACCATCGTATTACAAAAATCCCACCACTAACCCCATGACCCTCTACATGCGCAGGAAAAGTAGCGCAAACCATACCACAAAGGTTATTTCTTACTTTGTTCCATACGAAACCGCTTGATATACCCAAATCCCATCAACTTCTTGCGATTCTCATCCCAAATCCGATAAGTCAGAGCGCGAAAGCTGGAAAGCAATGTTACAGGGCGCACATCTTGAAACATCGGATTTTCATGATGGGCACGATTGAGGTTATAGTTTGGAACACGCGGGCTTAAATGGTGGATATGATGGAACCCAATATTGCCCGTAAACCAATGTAATATTCTTGGCAATCGATAAAATGAACTTCCTTTAAGCGCTGCATCCACGTAGTTCCACTGCTCACCCTTTTCAAAATAAGCATCTTCAAATTGGTGTTGTACGT
Organism: Marininema halotolerans; assembly: GCF_900116235.1. GTDB lineage: Bacteria > Bacillota > Bacilli > Thermoactinomycetales > DSM-45169 > Marininema > Marininema halotolerans. The sequence goes on from NZ_FPAA01000001.1 coordinate 372,102, forward strand.
AAAATAACCACACGCCTGCCAAGGTTGAAAGCAAGAAGATGGGTCCTTGAATTAAAACAAATGCTTTCCACCCAATTAGCCAACAAAGTCCACCAATGATTAGAATAAGGGAAAGATTAACGATATAGGTGTTGAGTCGTTCTTTTCTTCTGGCTCCTCTGCGGTTAAATCGATAATTAATCAAGAAGATATACGAAGGCCCCAATCCAAACAAGACGATTGGATTACGATACATGCGGTATGCTAATCGCTTCCACCAGGGCATAGCAAGATACTCATCCACAGTCAGGGTCCATATATCTCCGACCCCATGGCGATCCAAGTTCCCACTGGTTGCATGGTGAACGGAATGACTATATCGCCACTGATAGAATGGCGAAAAATTTAATATACCCACAAGGGTTCCCACAATTTCATTTGCTCTTTGGTTAGGAAAGAACGAACCATGGCAACAATCATGAAAAATAATAAAGGCCCGTACCAATAAACCAGATGCCAATATACAAGGAATGATAGTTAACCAATAGGAGATTGATAAACTCCAGTACGCTATATACCAAAGCAGAAAAAACGGGACAAGTGTATTAATGATCTGCCAAATACTCCGCAAGACACTCGATTGTTCATAAGGCGCTATAATTTTCCGCCAACTTGCTTTCACTCCAGATTCGAACACTAGAAGATCTCCCTCCAAATTCGGAATACACCCCTACTGCTTCCTCAACCCATAGCCATTCTCATGAAAACAAGATCAATTTTACTACCTTTTACATGGTGATGCATTCACAGTTACCCTCATGGGTCTAACGCATTCATCTACCCCATCGCCAATTAAAAATGACGCTTCTTTATGATGGTACTTTGTATCCGTGAAATTGGCAAGCAAACACTGTTGTAAACAAAAGGAAGAGGCGCTGTCGCCTCTTCCTTTTGGTTTACACCGTAATATAGGGTCTATTACTTATCAGTCACCCATTCATCCCTAAATATACAGGAATGAAGACCACACCCTATCATCTACTTTTCATCAAATCTACTTGAACACATAAAATATTACATAAAAAATACATTAAAACAACAACATCGATTATTTACTATATTATTTTTTATTATTCAACAATCCACATTAATACTTTTATCCAAATCTATCTATAAACTAAATCGATCACTTTGTCCCTTGTTATCCTTCTTTTTGTTGTTCTAACCCCTGTATCGTACCCAATAAACTGAAGAGAAGAATGTTTTCGAAGGAGGAGCATGATGTACACCTATCGGAAATACTACCGGCCATATATCGGCCCCTTCGATCCCTGTCCTCCCTTGCCATATCGGAGTTACGAAACCCCCCCACAACTCTATCTTGGATTCCAACCATACAATCTGCCTCAAAACTCCCCACAAGATGCGCTACGGACCGGAACACTGTGGCCCGATCTTTTTGCTCCCTATCCCAATCCTTATAAGGTTCCCACTTCAGAGGAAGGAGGGGAACAGGATTGACAGAAAAGCAGTCGAGTAATAATGAGTCCACCCAAGCCTACTACACCCTACTCAAGCAAATTCAGGCCCTCGACTTTGTCCTTGTGGAATTAACCCTCTACCTCGATACCCATCCCGAAGATACCCAAGCCATCCAACAATTTAATACGACCTCGCTACAAAGCAATCAATTAAAACAACAATATCAACAGCTATATGGCCCACTGTACCAATTTGGTGCTAGTCCCTCTGGAACCCCCTGGAATTGGAAGGATGCCCCTTGGCCCTGGCAGGTGTAATCATGGGAGGAGGAAGTACTTTTGTGGATTTATGAAAAGAAATTACAATACCCCGTCCGGGTCAATAAGTGCGATCCCCGGATGGCTAAGTATCTGATTGAACAATATGGGGGTGCAGATGGCGAATTAGCCGCCGCTCTTCGTTATTTGAACCAGCGATATACGCTACCAGAAAAAGTGATTGGCCTTGTGAATGACATCGGAACCGAGGAATTGTCTCACTTAGAAATGATTGCAACCATGGTTTATAAATTAACGAAGGATGCAACAGCCGAGCAGATGAAAGAAGCAGGACTTGGCGCACATTATGCCAGCCATGATAAAGCCCTATTCTTTAATGACGCCTCAGGGAACCCCTTTTCAGCCACTTATTTTACTGCCAAGGGTGACCCCATCGCCGACCTCTACGAAGATATTGCCGCCGAAGAAAAGGCACGCGCCACCTATCAATGGCTGATTAACATGACCGATGACACCGACCTCATCGATAGCCTCACTTTCCTAAGAGAACGAGAAATCATTCATTCCCAGCGCTTTCGGGAAGCTGTAGAGATTATTAAAGAAGATCAGTCCACTAAAAAAATCTTTTAATGAATGAACATAAAAAAAACAGACCGCAATATATAGCGGTCTGTTTTTTTTATGTTCAAGTAACGTTAGGTGTCTTAGGGTGTGAGGCGAAAGCGGGCTACAAGGCCTGCATAAAGAGAAGGCCAAAGGGGAGGAGTGCGTGAACGCTGACTTATCCCTACTCGGCCAATACCTAGCAAATTCAATCGCCTACGAGGCCGATATAAGATATAGTCCACTCGCTGGGAGAGGGTACTTTGAGTATTTAACAGATTGAAGTTTTGACAACAGGTGTTGCCAACACCTCTACCCCCAACACGCCACGCATCCGTATACCCTGCTTGAAGGAATTGCCGATATGTGGGTGCATTGATATTGGCATCGCTTTTAAAATCGCCTACTAAAATAGTAGGAATCGCGCGTCGATTTAAGCTTTGAATCAGTTGTGTGGCTTGAGCCATCCGAATGGGTGCAGCCGCAGCGGAGGATTGCAGACGGGTGTTTACAAAACGAAACACGGTTCCGTATGCCCTTACATCGACAGAGGACCACCCTAAATTCACAACCGTCCGTTGTCCTCCCACCGTGGTAACGAGGTTTGTGGAAAAGGTATTGTTTTGAACATTGGAGTAGGTAAAAGGAGCATTTACACGGGCGAGTATGACATTTCGATCAAGAGTACGAATGAGATATCCCGTCGTGGATAGACTCCGGCCACTAAAATTATTTCCTACAGCAATGGGGCGATAATTTAATCCCTGTTGTCGCAATGCACGAAGCAAAATCGTGAGAAAGTCGTAGGTTACCCGAGGCGCGCTGGTACCAATGAAAGGAATAAGCTCTACTCGACTCATTTCTTGCAATCCAATAAGATCTGGGCTCGTTTTTTTAATTTCTTGCGCAATGGACCTCGCGCGTAATGGAAAATTATTAGCAAGAAATTGTTGCAAGAGTTCGGTAGCAAGGGGAGGGAGTTGTGCCCGTGTGGTTTGAAGAATAAGATTTAAATTGGCACCCAAATAGACATTATAATCCATAACGGAGACGTTTCGATTTCTTACCATTACTACCCTTCTTTCTAGTAGAATACTAGATTATATGAAAGAAGGATTAAGGGAGACACGGCAGGTGTGTTGAGTGATTTTTCAGACAGCACTCCAAAACCTTGAAAGGATGGAAGTATTCTCGGCGCAATGAATAGAAAAAGGTGCCCCCATTCATGAGAGCACCTTTTTCTATTCATTCAGCTTCGCTTTATATAATTGGATAAACTCTTCCATTAATTAAAATCAATCATAAACTCATCCGGACTTGGACCGATACGCTCCTCTCGATTCAACTCATCAATGAGCGCCATGTCCTCAGAAGAAAGGGTGAAGTCAAAGATATCCGCATTGGAACGAATGCGATGTTCTTTAACCGATTTTGGAATGGTAACCACGCCATTTTGAATATCCCAGCGTAAAATAATCTGCGCTACACTTTTCCCATGGCGATCAGCGATCTTTTGCAGAGTGGAATGATTGAGTAATCCCCCTTGCATTAGTGGACTCCATGCTTCTAAACGGATGCCTTGTTGCTGACAATATGCGGCCAATTCCTTTTGTGCGAGGCGGGGGTGATATTCCACCTGATTGACCGCTGGCACCGTATCCGTGCGTTGGATCAATTCCTGTAAGTGATGAACTTGAAAATTACATACCCCAATCGCCCGGGCTCTTCCCTCCTTCTGAAGGTGCTCCAAGGCACGCCACGTATCAATATAACGATCCTTCCCAGGCCAATGAATTAGATATAAGTCAACATAGTCCAAGCCCAATCGTGCTAGACTCTCATCAAAGGCATTCAATGTCTTGTCATACCCTTGATCCCGGTTCCATACCTTTGTCGTTACAAAGATTTCTTCACGGGGAACACCTGATTGACGAATGCCACGTCCAACCCCTTCTTCATTGCCATAGATCATCGCTGTATCAATGCTGCGATATCCGAAGCGGAGGGCTGTGGATACGGCTTCCTCTACTTCCTGTCCTCGTGCTTGCCAGACACCCAGACCAAGCCATGGCATATTTACACCGTTATTTAACGTAACCGTATCAGAAAGCGTGTGGGGAATACTCATCATCTACCTCCTCCATTGACTGTAATCCTTCTATGCTCTTTGGGACTTATATAGTACCCCGCCCAGAAGTATTACCACCTAAAGGAGGTTCGTACACCTCTATTAAAGAAGAAACGATCATTTTTTCCAATTTCTTTTCTCTACAACTCACGAAACAAACTTCCCCATGTATAACTCATCGACATATTCCCCGTTTAACCAGGCTTGCTGTGGACGACGTCCTTCTACCTTAAAACCCGTCTTTTCGTATAATTGAACCGCACGTTCATTATTGGCCCAAACATCCAGGTTAATTTTTCGTATTGCCGGATGTGATTCTGCCCAAGTGACCGAATACTCAAGTAGATTTTTACCCAGCCCAAACCCTCGAACTTGTGACGTTAACCACGTACGGAATTTAACAATATGATCACTGGTGCCTCTTAATCCCCGTCTGAGGATCGCTGCCCCAACAATTTGCTGATCGACAAGCACCACCGTATACATCCCGCCATCCCGTTGAATCGAAAGGATTTCTTCTCGTTGTTGATTGATGTTGGGTAGGGATTCAGGTGTTTCATTTAAATAGATTCCCTCCCCAACCACATGTGCCAATTGATTGTATAACTCTTCAGCATCCTCCCCACAAGCAGGACGTATGAGAAGCACATGCCCATCCTGTTCCCATTGTTGTACCTTTTGAAAGGGTTGGTATTGTGTAGTTACCATACGGTATACTCCTTTTTACTCATGACAAATAGATGGTGCTCCTAGTATGTCGATCGATCTTCTTTTCTATGTTGAACCCTACTTCAAAGCCAACAAAAAAAAAGACACCTGTTGTGCCTTTTTTATCATGGGATCACCCTAGATGATGCTAAGCAATCTTCTGATCATTCACCAAGCCACCCTCGGTGTTCACTTTGCGATCAATTTCTCGTGCGACTCGTTATGAGGACTCGATCCATTCCATCCGCAGCGGTAACTGGATCAGGGGGGTTCTCTGCATTGCCTCCAACGGTATCCCCGTCCTCCGTATTGGGATCATCTCCACCGGTTGTTGTCGAAGGGTCACCTCCTGTCGTCTCCGTCCCCGTATCTTCACCTCCAGTAGTCGCACCTGGCTGATTAGGTGGATTCCAAGGCCCCGCATCGGTGGTCGCTGGGGCAGTCGAAGTCGAATCACCGTCCCCTGACTCATGATGCCCTCGATCTTCATGACTACCGTCATCGTGATGACGATCGCTATTATCTGAATCCGATTTATCTTCTTTGGATTCTTTCGTACCTTGCTTAATCGTCTTCTCATCCAAAACCGCAGAAGGTCGTTTGGGGTCTTTGGCTGCTTCTTCCCTTGGCAGATTTGTCAGTGCAGCCACCACTGTACGAGGAACTGCTTTTGCATCCGGTGTTGAAAAAATCTCAATACGAATATAGTTGGTTCCCATTTCACTCTTAATTAAAATGGGTTCTTTCAGGTTATTGCGAAATTCATAATCGGGTGTATCCCATGCAACAGTCGCATCTCGCCCTTTTGGAATATAGGTATCCTGTCGATTAAACGAAAAACGATAAACCGTCTCAAGCCCTGCTGCATCCACACTATTAAATAAGGTGGAGGAGGTTTGTGAAACCCCTCCACCGATTCCTTCACTAAATTCCGCCGCCATTTTTTGTGCGACGGGTAAATAGCCTCTTTGAGCTCGACGTTCACCTACCACTTGATTAAAGGAAAATAGTTTGCCAGGATTGATAATGCGATTATTGAGCGCTTTCGCAGACTCCCGAATGTTGTGGACTCGATTGATATTTTGGTTATTAAAATAGGTGGTGTAGGTACCGATGCGTTGTTGATCACACGTTGTTAAATCCTTCTTAGTCACATGAGGAAGATCCTTTTTCATGGGGAGGGACTGTGGTTTGTTCAACATCTGATTCACCTTAGGTAGCCAATCCTCCCGGATTTTTTCAATATCAAGAACCTGCCCAACTTTTCCTGGTTCGACCTTTTCCCCCCACCGCGTAAGCGTCGCATCTTGTGCGGGTTCATTCACTTCCTTACCAATTTTGTTCAACCAATGAAGGATGGATTCTTGGTCTAAGGTTGCTGGGTCTTTACCATTGTAGCCGACTTTTTTCAAATCCATCTTCCACTCTTTATCCCCATTAGCCAAGACCAAATTCATGGGATCACTAAACTTACCGGTTAACCAAAAATAAGAAAAAATTAAGAGAGCAACTAAAAAGAGTGCCAATAAACTAACAGCAAACCAACTTTTCGCCTTTTTTTGCGGCTGTACCTCATTATAACGCTTGGCATAGCGGCGCCAGCCTGGAGAAAACTCTTTACGAAGTTCTAAATCGATTTCATCCATCGGTGCGACTTCTTCCGGTTGTTGCTCAGGCGTTACACCCGGGGACGGATCGTTTTTCTGTTGCGTCAACCGTTCGTAGGCACTTCTAACTTCCCGAAAGCGGCGTTCGGCTGATACAGATGGATTGACATCGGGATGGTACAACCGTACAAGACGGCGATAGGCCCGTTTAATCTCCATCTCGGATGCATTTTTGGCGACTCCCAAAACCTCATAATCGTCTCTCATCGGTGTCTTCCTTCCGAGTCATTCATTAGAAAAATCTCCACGGGAATCCGCCCGTGGAGATCCTATACTTAAAGTGCGGATTAATGAACGCCAGGTGCGACTTCAGCTGGTTTCTCATCAAAATCCACAGAGAGTGCCAACACTTCAGCCACGTCCATTGTTTTCACTTCATCCTCAACTTCTTTTGCCTTCGTCCCATCACTCATCATCGTCAAGCAATAAGGACAAGCGCTACCAATGACACTCGGCTTAACAGCAAGAGCCTGTTCGGTACGAGCCGTATTTACCCGTACACCCGATTGCTCCTCGACCCACATCATGCCACCGCCAGCACCACAGCACATTCCATTCTCCCGTTTCCGTTCCATCTCTACCAATTCTACACCAGGAATCGATTTAAGGATATAGCGGGGATTATCAAACTCTTCATTATAACGACCCAAGTAACAGGAATCGTGATAGGTAATCCGCTCTTTCACCTCATGAACCGGCTTTAAGCGCCCTTCACGCATGAGTTGAGCCAACAATTGAGTGTGGTGGTATACTTCCACGCCTTCGAGACCAAAGTCAGGATACTCATTCTTAAATACATTGTAAGCATGAGGATCCGCTGTAACAATCTTTTTCACACCATGTTTCTCAAAGGTTGCGATGTTGTCCATTGCCAGTTGCTGGAACAAGAACTCATTCCCCATCCGTCGTGCGGTATCGCCGGAGTTTTTCTCTTTCTTACCGAGCGTAGCAAATTTCACGCCCGCATGATCCAGCAATTGCACCAAAGCACGCGTGATTTTTTGACTCCGGTTATCATAGGAGCCCATCGATCCGACAAAGAAGAGGTACTCAAAATCCTTCTCTTCCTTTACCGTAGGTGCATTCAATCCTTCTTCCAAGCCCTCGGTCCATTTTTCCCGATCCTTACGACTAATTCCCCAAGGATTCCCTTGCCGCTCAATGTTGTTAAAGGTCCGAGTCGCTTCTGCAGGCATTTCTCCTTGGGTCATGACCAAGTGGCGACGCATATCAATAATTTTATCCACATGCTCATTCGAAACAGGACATGCATCTTCGCAGTTCCGACAGGTTGTACAAGCCCACAGCTCTTCTTCTGTAATGACATCACCAATCAAATTGATCGGATATTCGTAGGTACCATCTTCTTCCTTCGATACCGTCATATTGGTTGCTGAATTCGCACCAGCAAAGGCAAAAGTAGGCATCCAAGGGCTATTCGACGTAATAGCAGATCCCTTTTCGGTCAAATGATCCCGCATCTTAACCAAAAGATCCATTGGAGAAAGCATCTTCCCAGTGCCTGCCGCAGGACATACATTGGTACAACGGCCGCACTCCACACAAGCATATAGGTCAATCAATTGTTTTTGATTAAATTGTTCGATTTTGCTTTTCCCGTATTCGGTGATCGACTCATCTTCAAAGTCAATCGGAGTTAACTTAGGAGGTCCTTGTCGCTTGAATAACGTGTTAATCGGTCCCACAAGCAAGTGAAAGTGCTTCGATTGGGGGACATACACAAGGAAAGAAAGAACCACAAGCGCATGAATCCACCAGAAAACATAGAACATGACCTCAGCAGATCCCGTCGACATCCATTCAAAAAACATGGAAATTGTACCCGAAATGGGGGTAGCCCAGGCTGGGAGAGTATGCCCTTGCCATACATGTTCAAAACTTGCACCCAGCAAGATTGAGAACATCAACGGAATCAGGAACAAATAAACCAATCCAGCTTTAAATCCCCGCTTCAAACGAGCCAGTTTTTCAATATACCGACGATAAAAGGCATACAGGGTCGCTACCAATACGGCAAAGGTGGTAATTTCCTGTAACAGATTAAATACAGGGTATGCTGGTAGTGGCAAGTGATACTTGCCTCCCGTTAGCCCTTTAATAAAAAGATCCAACGCACCAAATTGAATAAGAATAAAGCCATAAAACATCACAACGTGCATCCAACCGCTCTTCTTATCCTTTAAGAGCTTCTTTTGACCAAAAACATTGGTCCAAAATGATTGCCAATCCGTCTTCAGATCCGCCGGTTCCCCTAATTTGAGAAAGGTATAACGACCATAGATCGCCCTCGCAGCTAGGAAAAAACCATAACCAAAAACGGCGAGGAAGAGGATGAGGTTAATCGTTTGAAAAGTCAATGTTTCCACTCCCTTGCTCCGAGTTAATGATGCGTGTTCGCTCTTCACCTTACGCATCGGGAAGAATTGTAGCGCTAACATGTTAGAAGACTAGTATATAGGCCCTAAGTTTGATAACGGTTTCAACCCTTCGACTGATCACTTAGTTTGTCTTTTGTGGCTATTGTATCACAAAATGAGTGGTCATTCATTCATTAATTTCCTTCCATCCACTTCCATATGAAAGGACAAAACACAACCATTTCTTTTTTATAATAATAAGATAATCATGCTCTGATTGATAGTGTTTCATCCTTATTATTTCATGATTAATTGCGCATTTGAACCTCCCCCACCAACTTTGTTGAGGTAGGAGTATTCTCATCTTTATGAGATAAAATTTACTGGGTTAGCAGTCAGTTTTTGCAAACGTTGAGATGAATTGCACCACTTGACTACTGACTATTTCATCACCGTTAAATAGATCAAGGGAATGATGCTGATTTTCATCGCTTTTACCCTTGCCACATAATTAACCATCGTGTATTCTTTTTCATCATGGTTCAATTTACTATACGTACATAATTTGGAGTGGATATGGTGCAAATAACCCTAGCCGATGCGATTGTGCTGCGCAATCAAATTGCAAAACGCATTCAAGAGTTGATTGCTGATAGAAACCAAGTAGCTTATGTGACGGCTCCAAAAGGTGAGAAATATGATGCTCCTGCTCAAACCGTCGATGAACTATCGGGTCAATTAGATCGCGTACGCACCCAGTATTTACAGCTGGATTATCTAATTCACCAAGCCAATGTTCAACATACCATTCAATGGAAGGATCAACTTCATTCGATTGTGACAGCGATTGAATTAGCGAAGCAAATGAGAGGCGAGATCTCTGCACTAAAGAAGTTTGCTACAAGTGATAAACAAAGCTATCGTTCGGACTATGGAAGTGACACCATGATGATTACACATGCCCAGTTTGAACCCTCGACATATAAAGAGAAAACATTGCAGATTAGCAAACAAGTGAACCGCTTATCTAGTTTGATTGAAGCGAAAAACCACGAAATTAAACTTCATTTCCCAGAGGCAACCGATTACTTAGCCGATGAATGAAATGACCTTACAGTCTGCAATCATCACGACGCATCTTGGTGATTGCAGACCGTAAGGTCTCAGAAGAATAGGAATCGCCTTCCATGAGCGCATCCATGGAAACCCATGATGAATCATAACGATCACAGGTTACAAGGAACAGCTTACGTGCTAACATCTGACAACTAACGAACGTTTGCACCCGCTGGGAACCCTTTTATATTACTAAGAGAATTTCCTATTCTTCTGTAGGGAGCTGGGTCAAATGACCTGGCTCCCTTTTTATAATCAATGAAGGATCTTCTCTTGATTTGATCTAGATAAAGATGGCCAACCATTTAAGAGGGAATAATTTTTAAGGGGCTGTCTTTTCGTCTCATATAAGCAAAGTCTAACCTTTGCTAAAATAATTTTTTCATATTATGTTTACTTTTCGAATATTTTTTATAAACTCAATCATCTAATTTGAGTAGATATGGAGGGATCGCATGGAGAATAGCAATGATGTAACTACATCTCAAGCATCCGATTGGTTTGCATTGCTTCAAGCAAGTAATATTACAATTGGGGATACTGCAGTTTTTGTAATGGAGGGCGGGGCTCCACGTGTCGTCAAAGGCACACTGATTGCTATTGCGGATGCTGGAACAGCGGGAATCACTTATATCCGTGTAGCGTTGTCCCAAGCATTTGAGCAATTACCTGTCGGTGGTTTGATGACGATTCTTGCAGATAAAATCGTAGCATTCGGAAAAGCTGCTCCTGGAGGAGACTAAATCAATTCCATTAATCAATACGCCTCCACATAAGGTATTCCTTAAGTGGAGGTACAACAACCTTGGTAAATACTAATGCTATCAAAGGTTTCAGTCGTTTTACCTGCAAGCCATATGCACATAACCCAGACGGATTGTCAAGCTAAGTGCAATACAGCCTCAAGAAACGATTCGTCAGCGGATTTCCAGCCTAGGCATTTTCTCGGGCGATTGTTTATGAGAAAGATGGAGTGATTGAGTTCTTCGTCAGAAACCATAGCGAAATCGGTTCCCTTGGGGAAAATTCCCGTAACAGTCCGTTAGCATTTTCGTTGATTCCTCGTGGCCATGAGGAGTAAGCGTCTGCAAAGTGATATCTAGCTGTTGCATAGCAGGGAACCCATTTCCACGGTCGAGAGTGGAAATTTGAAAGGTATCTTGAGGAAATCGATCCGCGATCCATCCCACCGCTTTTTCCATGGAGGCAGCGGTACGGACTGCTAAGTATAACTGCGCCTTACGTTCAGCAAACGCAGCTACACATGCCTTACTTTTCCCGCGGCGGGATACCACTGTATTCAGCTCCCAATGGCCAACTTCTTCTCATTTTCTTACGCGGTTGGGCGTTGCCTGATCGATTTCCCCATGGTGAATCTCCCACGTTTCTCCACCGGTTGGCGGCGTTTCCCTTTGTGACGGAATACATAAACGTCTCCTTTAACCAAGCGCTTCTGATACAGCCAGCGGTAGATGATTTTAAACGAAATCCCTGGGAACAAATCGGTTTTTTTTCGCTGAGAGATTTGCTCAGGAGACCCTGTTTGGGTAAGCTTTTCCTTCGATCTCCTGAGCCAGCTGTGGCGACCATTCCCCCTTGGATCTCTAGGCCTCTGATAAGCCATGTGAGAGGTTTTCGATGGCTCGTGTTGACCAACCAAGCTCGTGCAAGGTGGCTAGCTGTCCACGCTCGTATGTAGTAAGGTGTGAATAACCCATGGTTGATTCTCCTCTGTAAATGGTGGTCTGGTAACTCCCATTTTACACGAATCGGCCATGGGCCATTTTTTACCCTTATAGGGTATCACACTTCATTTTACAATCCGTCATAATAATAAGATAATCGTGCTCTGATTCATATTGTTTCTCTTTATTTCATGATGAGTTTCGCCATTAGAACCTCCCCCCACCTACACCAACACAAAAATATAGGAATTATTGTAATTACCGTCTACTAACCGAATAACTTCCAAGCTTAGACCGCCATCCCAACAGCAAGGATCCTGCGGCTTCTTGCGAGATATTCTTGGAATTGATGTATCAGTCATGGTGGGTGTTACAGGTACGGTATGTCCACCGAATTCACTTATATATTGTATTGATAAATACTAGAAAACTAGTAGAATAATGAAAAATAGAATGTACTGTAAGTATTGGGAAGAAAATTTATAGTGAACAGGGGCTCAAAATGAATACCATTACCGTTGATCATGTATCCAAAAACTATCGCAGAGTTCGTACAGAAGAAGGGTTGTGGAATTCCCTAAAATCCCTTGTATTCCGAAACTTTGAAACTGTCAAGGCACTCGAAAATGTTTCCTTCTCACTTGAACAAGGTGAAATGGTAGGATTAATCGGTCCTAATGGTGCAGGTAAATCGACGTTGATCAAAACACTTTGCGGATTAATTCATCCCTCTCAAGGAACGGTAAAAGTATTTGATTTTAAACCCACAGATAAAAAAAATGCATTTAAACAACAAATTGGTGTAGTTCTTGGACAAAAGAATCAGTTGTGGTGGGATCTCTCCCCCGTTGAGACATTTAAACTCCATCAAGAAATTTATAATATTCCGGAAGAAGAGTTCAACATCTCATTTCAAGAACTGACCCAACTTCTTAGGGTCGAGCATGTTTTAACCACTCCTGTCCGTAATCTATCTCTTGGAGAAAGGATGAAATGTGAGCTAATCGCCTCACTTTTGCATCGACCAAAAATTCTTTTTTTGGATGAACCCACCATCGGTCTGGATATTATCTCACAGAAAAAAATACGTTCTTTTCTTAAACAATATTGTGTAGAAAAGAAAATTACTGTCATACTGACTAGTCATTATATGGATGATATACATTATTTATGTGATCGAGTTCTCATTATGAAAAGCGGGACCCTATTTTATGATGGAAAATTACAAAGCATTCAATCATTCATTAGTGATTACAAATACCTACGATTCACCTTCAAAACTGTAATTCCCCATACCATCAATCTCTACGATCAAGTAGAAGAAATTGACAGACAAACATTAGTTATTCGAGTTGCTTCTGCGAATGCCAAGGAGGTTCTTCAACACATCACCTCTTGTTATTCGGTTGTGGACTATAGCGAAGAACGTATCCCTGTACAGGATGTACTTGAGCATATCTTTTCTGAACCGAATAAGGTGAGTAATGGGAGAGATCAACATGAAGCCATACAATAAGATTTTCCGCCTGTCATTACAGCAATTATTTCAATACCGTATGAATATTTTTATGTTCATTATTTTTGGGTTTCTTCCTTTATTAGCGATGTTATATTTGTGGATAACCATTTATGAGGGGAAAGATACGATTCAAGGATTTTCTCTTCAAGAGATGATTACCTATGTTCTGCTTGCTAAATTACTCGAAGTGTTGCTATTACCTGATTTTCATTGGTCAATTAACACCGAAATTCGTAAGGGTGAATTATCTAAATATCTAGTAAAACCACTCTCTTACTCACGCTATTGGTTTGCACGAAATCTAGCGGTCAGAACCTCTCATTTTGTCCTGGCTATCATCCCAATCGTGTGGATCATTGGGTCCATGAAAGCCTATACACTTCCTATACAACAACATAATGTATTATTATTTTTGCTCTCCGTTCTAGGTTCCTTTATTTTATATTTTTTAATGTATTACCAAATAAGTCTACTAACAATATGGTTTATTGATGTATCTTCTTTTTTCTTTACTGTAGACATTTTACTAGAATTTTTGGCTGGAACAATTATTCCTCTAAGCCTACTACCTAATTGGTTGTATGAAATACTAAAATATCTACCTTTTTCCTACCTCATTTATTTTCCTACGAGTATATATTTAGGTAAATTTTTACATAAGGAAATATGGTGGGGACTTTGTATCCAAGGAACCTGGATTCTTGTATTTTTGCTAACATCCCGTCTACTTTGGCTTTGGGGGCTTAAAAAATACGATTCAGTCGGGGCGTGAAATGAATGCAATACTATACGCGTGTAATAAAAAGGTTATTGGCGATGAATATGAAAATGGCACTCATGTATCGAGCAAACTTTTTTTTGAATGTACTCGATAGCATTGTCTGGTTCGCTATCACATTATTATTTTTCCATACTATTTTTGGTCAAGTCACTACGATTAAAGGTTGGGATTTCAATAAGCTAATGCTTTTAATCGGGACGGCTGAGTTGGTTAAGTCCATGTTATTTGTCCTTTTTATCGAAAATCTAGCAGGTCTTCCTCGCATGGTTAACTCCGGAGATATTGATGGAATCTTATTAAAACCAATCAATAGCCAGTTTTATGTTTCGCTTCGGCGTTTCGATTTTGGTAACTTCGGAAATATACTTCCAGCTCTTTTTTTAATTGGATACAGTTGTTACCAAATAGGGACTCCATTCTTATCTTTCAATACACTCGTATATGTCTTTCTGGTTCTATGCAGTATCTTGCTTGCCTATGCCATTTGGTTCTCCGTGATGACGCTGTCTATATGGTTGCAACAAATTGATGGGATGCATGAATTCTTTTTAAGTGCAATGACATTAATGAGGTTTCCTCAGTCCATTTATAAAGGAATCGGACGCCTACTTTTTGTTTTTCTCATTCCTATAGTTACCATCACCAATGTTCCTGTCTCGATTCTTTTAAATGGAGTGAATATTAATCACTTAATATTATTTATTGTTTCGACAATATTTTATGTATTATTCAGTATTTTTTTCTGGAAATACTCTCTGCGGTGGTATTCAAGTGCTAGTAGTTAACTAATCCCTTTGTACATAATACTGCCTACGTATTGGTTATCCAAAGTTGGAGCGTAGAGACGTGTGGTAAAACAAGAGCTTGCCATTGACGCGGATGTAAAAAAGTGCTTGTCTCCGAATTAGTTAAGGACGATATCAGGCGAGCGAATCCCCTTTAAAAGGTGAATTCGAGGATGATGATTGTCCCTAACCCTCCTATCTTAACGAACGATCCGCCTACTATGTCAATGCACAGCCTTTTCGCCCCTCACACGCCTCCATAACTATTTATCCTATGCATAAAAAAGATGTGCAGTAAGCCTTGCTCCCTTTGGATAAACAAGGCCTTCCTATGCACATCTCATTTTATTTCTTCTTAGAAGAAACGATTACTCACACTACATGCCTACTTTTTCCCCATCCTCCGTTCCACCTCATGGACAATAAACGAAGCCACATCGGGAGCTAGGGTTCCTGGGCCAAAGCCAGCATCAAACCCGAGTTCCAGTGCCATCTCGTGATTAATGCGGGGGCCACCACAAATGAGAAGCAATTGGTCACGGACTCCCTCAGCTTCTGCCAGTTCAACTAATTCGGTTAGATTTTGAATATGAACGCCCTTTTGGGTGACGACTTGAGAGACGAGTAAGGCATCCGCCTGTAGCTCCATCGCCTTCGCCAACATTTCTTCATTGGGAACTTGGCTACCAAAGTTATACGCATCAATTTCAGGGTAGCGCTCAAGTCCATACTCTCCGTTGTACCCCTTCATATTCATGATGGCATCAATGCCCACCGTATGCGCATCGGTGCCCGTACAGGCGCCAATGACGACGACCTTCCGCCCGATCCGTTCGCGGATAAATTGGTTGACTCCGTAAAAATCAAGGCGGGTAGCATCTACTTTTGGCACACGGATTGTCGTAAAGTCAATGGTGTGTGTACATTTCCCATAAACGATCAACCACGTATACCCTTCCCCAAGATCTGCCATATGGTAGACCTGGGGCTCCTCCAATCCCATCTTCGCGACGAGCCGCCTGCCCGCTTCCTTGGCTTCTTCACCATAGGGAACTGGGAGGGAGAAACTGAGTTGAACCGCACCATCCCCCATGGTATCCCCATAAGGCTTGACCCGCTTCAAATCAATATGGCTTACTTGAGGATTCATGGCGTCCCCACCTCCTCCCGCTTCGGAAGGCCTGATCGTTCACGCAACTCAGCTTCAAAGGGATTCCAATAACCTTCTTCTTTTTCTAACACACCGGAGAGCCCTTTTCCTCCTGTTAACCCTCGCTTCACATCAGCAAACCACCCTCGTTCCAAGGCGGTAAATAACCCGACCTTCTCTACTTCCTCCAGCATCGCTAGCGATTTATCCAGTACATCCTGGGCTCTTTTTTCGATCCGACCTCCCGGTTTATATTGAATTTCCTCTCCTAAATGGCGGAGATTATTAAAGATATAGCGTGCATTTTCAATCGCTAGTTTACGATCATGGATATGGGGTGTATGCATCGCCTCGGTCATCATCCCCAGAAGTTGTACGCCTTGATTGGTCCACATGCCTATCATGTTAAACAATGCATCTTGGATATGTCCTTTAAATATATTGCCTGTCATGTGTTTGGTAGGTGGCATATATTTTAAGGGAGCATTAGGGAAGATTTGCCGGGCCATCTGCGCCTGGGCTAATTCCAAGAGGAACCCATCCTCCAGATCGGGATTCATCTCGAAAGCATGACCGAGTCCCATCTGTTCTGCAGGCAATCCTGCCATGGTAGCAAACTGCTCATTAATAAATTGGGAAGCAAGCACCGTATGGGCAGCTTCCACAGCATCGGCCGTTGTTAGATAGTTGTCCTCCCCTGTATTGATCATAATCCCAGCATAGCCGTTGATCATGCGCGAAAAAGCCTGATCAATTAAGGTGCGTTGCATATTAATATCCCGAAACAAAATACCATACAACGCATCGTTGAGCATCACATCCAACCGCTCCAGTGCACCCATCGCGGCAATCTCTGGCATACAAAGTCCCGAACAATAGTTACATAATCGAATATATCGCCCCACATCTTCCCCAACTTCATCAAGTGCCTGGCGCATGATTTTAAAGTTTTCCTGCGTCGCGTACGTACCACCAAAACCTTCCCGTGTCGCCCCATAGGGTACATAGTCGATGAGACTTTGTCCAGTACTACGAATGACCGCTACAATATCGGCCCCCTGGCGAGCAGCGGATTTCCCTTGAATGGCATCCTCATAAATATCCCCGGTCGCAACAATTACATAAAGATATGGCTTCTTCCCTTCCCCTAAACGTTGAATGCGCTGATCCCGTTCCCGACGGTTCATTTGTATACGATTCAACCCGACACAAGCCAGTTCCCTTCCCTTTTCCATCAGGATGTTCTCATCTACTGATGGCACTGTGGCCAGATCCAAGGAACCCACAGCAACTTGTTCCGCCACCTTCTGGGGTGTAATCCCTAATTGAATTACCGCATTAAGAACGGCACGTGAAACTCCTTGACCAAGCATTCCCCGTTCGAGAACATGGTCAGTCACCACATTGGGAAGTGGCACCCATTCGGTATCAACACCATCGATTCCCATTAATCGAAGAACCGTCCGCTCAACCGCCACCGTGGTACGGGTGGCGATAAAGCGGTCCACTCCTGACGCAATATTTCCTGCTGCTTGTCTTGCTCGGAGGATCTTTCCCTCATCAAGCCTTAATCGGTTTTCCATCGTCGGTCCCCCTTCCCCGGTTTGGCCCCACCCTCAGGCAACTTATCCCCTGGGCTTTTTGCTAATATCCGCTTCTGAGCGCCTACTATAACTTCACTCGGTAATCCCAATTGAGCCGCAATCGTCAAGGCTTCCTGGGGAAAACCATCACTTGGCTGCCATGGTTGCAAACAAAAATTCATTCGGTCAAGAAGCCATTGTCGTGCTGTTTCTGGAGCATTGACAACGGGCATCTTCTTTGTTTGATTAAGACCCCCTGTCCGATATACTCGGACATTTTTTATCTCGATCGTTTCGCGATAGTGAGTCGCATGAACCACCCATCCATGTCCCTTAGCCAGATGGTCGGTGAGCGCAACAGATAACGCTTCTCCTTCTACTGGATTGGTTCCACGACCGATTTCATCCAATAACAATAGCCCCGCATCCGACCTATCTACCCATTTCGCTAGACGAACCACCTCCGCACCAAAGGTTGAAAGTCCAGCATGAACATCCTGGGCATCCCCAATCACCGCTGTCACCCATGGAGTTAAGGGCATACTGCATTCCTTAGCCGGTACAAGGAATCCATAGTGACCCAAGGAGACAATTAACCCAATCGTACGTAACGCAACGGTTTTCCCACCCATATTGGGACCGATGAAAACAGTCACCCCCCGCTTCACTTCCACATCAACCGGGGTAAAGACCCGTCCTTCTTCCTTTAGACGCTGTTCCATCACAGGATGCCTCCCCGCAGCAATGACAATGGAATCCCCCTCGCTCGGACGTACTCCTTGCCACGATTGCGCAGCTCTCATCCGAGCCCAATCGATATCCAAATGGGTAATCGCAATCAGTACTCTTCGTAAATCAGGAACAAAGGGATGGACCTGGGTCGCTAGGCGTGCAAACACTTCTTCCGTGACGGTCACTTGCTCCCTTTCAACCCTCGCCTTTTCTTCCGTAATCTTCACCATTTCGGAGGAAGGAAGCGCACGAAAGAGCACTTCAAAGGTGGTTTCTCGCGCTCGTTCCATGCGCCCATCCTGTCGCATTGCATCCAGAAATGCAGCCCCGCGATCCACAATCCATTCGCCATCCCGATTCCGAGAAATGGGATAATCATCCTCAATTCGGTCTGCAACACGCTCTTTTTCCGCAACGAAACGCCGTTCTAACTGAAACTGTTGTTTTGTTAGGGTTTCGAGTCGCGGATCAAACCCACGGTTTATGGAAAAGGAATCCTGAATACGCGAGCCAGGTCCTGGATTTAAAAGAGAGATCACTTGCTGCCACACGGTTAAATCCAGATCAGGCCATCCATTTAAGGAACCGTCCCTCACCCATCTCTGTAATCGCGTTCCCCAGCGCAGAAATTCCTGCAATTGAAACCATTCAGTCATTCCAGGCACCCCACCCTGATCAAGGTGCAATAGAATGGACTCAATGTCAGGTAGTTTACTTAAAGCCCCCTCGATTCGAACCGCCCCATCAGGATCTTCCTCGGCGAAGGTGAGAAGGTGTACCTGGCGTTCAAGTGTTTCTTGCCATTCCAATTCTTCCCCTGGCATAAAAGGGGACAGCGCCCCTTTGGCTCGCTGTCCCATGGAAGTAAGGGGGCGGAATTTCACCCAAACTTCTGGCCACAGGAGCGCCTCCTTTGTCCATGCGTCCATGTTGTCACCTCGCTATCTGCGCTCCTGATGTTCCTGCCCATTCTGATCGGGTAATGTCCTGTCGTGGCGTAACACATCGACCACAGGAATCCCCTGGCATACTTGTTCAATCTTCTCTTTCATCTCCGCAGGATCAAAGCTCCATCCTTCTGGAGAGACTGGGTTCATCGCAATGGCTCGTAACACCAAGGCATGTAAACAAGTAATCTCGCCCCCTAATCGGGCCATTCGCCTCATCCCACTCCACGAAGCAAAACATCGCGTCGGTTCTACCAAACCAATGGATAGGGGCTTTCTTAAAGAAATCAACCGTTCTAATGCGGTATCCGTTAATGCCCCGGGAAGCGCTAGCCCCCTCCATTCATCACAAGCCAACCGTTCTCGAAGTTCTTCCCATCCAACGAGTAAGGACCGATTTGGAAAAACCGTAATGGTATCCTTTCCAACGCCGACCACTTTCCCTTCGGCACACGCTTTTTCCACGGCCTGGATCATAGAAGGATCCGTAGTGGTAGGGAGGGTAAGTAACCGGATCGCCCCACGGGCCTTCTCGATGACTTCATCGAGGGATGTGCCAAGGGATGCTCCTACTACACAAACCGCTGCACGGGTGACCAATGGGCTTGCGGCTGCTCTTCGATCATAGGCACCATCCACTAAGATAAGCTTTGCACCATGCTGACGAAAGAGGACTTCCAGCTCCTGTACTCGCCCAACGGTGGTCACTCCCGCCAATTTCACCCGTGTGTCTCGCATGGCTCGTGCAATGGCGATGGGACCTAATGCTGAGGTAAAGGGAGTCACTCCTTGGATCTCCCAATCCCCAGGTCGTTCCTCAAACAACGGGGAAGCCGTTGCGACTAGAAAACCCCTATACACCCGAACTGGCGGCTTTTCTCTTCCACTCCAGACATCTCTTTCCTCGCCATCCACACCGATACTGACCATAGCAGTGGATATCCCTTGGTGAGAGGCTTCCATCCCCAGGGCGTTGAACACCGTGGTCTTCCCTGCGTTTTTTGAGAGGCCGATCACAGCGAGGGATGGATCCCCCGTCACGAGTCGGCGCAACACGTTAATTGGCTTCCGTGGGTTCGGTTGCTTGTTTCTTCGGCTCTTTAATTCTCCGTTTCCGCCGTTCGAACTCCCCACGACGATCTTCCCTTGAAAGCACTTTGGGTTCTAAATTGATCCGCTCATCCGACATCAACGAAGCAATACCCAAATTCTTTCCTTCTGCCGCTTTACAGAATTCACAGTTCTCCGCATCATGCTCATGATAGTCATTCGGCTCAGGGTAAGAAGTAATTACCCCTTCAAAGTTACGGATCACAGTCTTCTTAGAACTTTGCGAAATAATATAGTTTGGAGCTAGCGGAATTTTCCCTCCACCACCGGGGGCATCAACAACAAAGGTAGGAACGGAGTAACCTGAGCTATGTCCACGTAGATACTCCATAATTTCCAGCCCTTTTGAAACTGGGGCCCGAAAGTGACCAATCCCCTCGGAAAGATCGCATTGATAGATATAGTAGGGGCGTACACGGATTTTCACGAGGTCATAATTGAGCCGTTTCATCACATGGGGACAATCATTGATCCCCGCTAGAATAACCGCCTGGTTACCAAGAGGAACCCCTGCATCTGCTAACATCTCACAGGATTTCTTGGCCTCCGGTGTAATTTCACAGGGATGATTAAAGTGGGTATTCAGCCAAACCGGATGGTATTTCTTCAGGATATTGCACAGGTTTTCTGTGATTCGTTGTGGAAACACGACCGGCGCTCTCGTTCCGATCCGAATAATCTCAACATGAGGGATCTCCCGCAAATTTTTCAACACATATTCAAGAATTCGGTCATTAATGAGGAGACCGTCTCCTCCTGAAAGGAGAACATCCCGAACTTGTGGGTTATTGCGAATATAATCAATACAAGCATCCATTTGTGGACGGGCAACGCCCATCCCTACCTGCCCTGAGAAGCGACGTCGTGTACAATAACGGCAATACATGGAACACTGGTTGGTGACTAGGAAGAGTACACGATCAGGATACCGATGGGTGAGTCCTGGAACTGGCGAATCCGTATCCTCTAAGAGTGGATCCTCCATATCATAAATGGTATGTTCCAACTCGGAAGAGATCGGTACCGACTGCATCCGGATCGGATCCGTTGGGTCTTCGGGATCCATTTGCAAGGCATAGTACGGAGTAATATTGAGCGGTATCGTCTTATGGGAGATGCCAACCCCGCCCACTTCATGATCTTTTAGATTAACTACCTTCTTCAAATCCTCGACGGTGCGAATCGTATGCGTTAACTGCCATAACCAATCATTCCATTGTTCCTCGGTTACATCTTTCCACAGTTCAATCTCACGCCAATCTCGTGCCATGATTCCACTCCCTTTCGCTGATTAAAAAGCCGTCTCACCCTTACGAAGTTGCCGTTGCCGCATAACGCGCTTCAAATAGACGCCGGAGGGACGAAAAGTTTCGTACAGTATCCAAGGCGAGCGCCGCATGTCCCGGGGCAAATCCGTTGCCAATCTCCATGCGGACATCCTTTCCTAGCCCCTCTGCTCCCAATGCTGCCGCAGTAAATTTGACGGCTGTGCTAAAGAAATAGGCAATTCCCTCTTCCCGTGTAGCAAGAATCGCTGATAACTCCGTATCAGGAACATTGACACAGTTGACCGTCAGATCTGCCATCTTGCCATCAGTTAACTTTTCTACCATAGCCATCACCGCCACCGGATCCCGAGCATCCACTTGGGCCACATGGTCTGCCCAACCCAGTTCCTTAATTTGCTCGCAGGCGGCTTCACTGGATTCCAGCGCAATCACTTGACCACTGGATCCCGCTTTTAATCGGGCCCGGCAAAGGGAAAGTAACCCTGACTTCCCACCTGCACCAAGGACCACCACCGTATCGCCTTCCTGCACAAGCCGATCCGTTTGTGCAGGTGCACCGCAAACATCGAGAACCGCCAACGAAAGGGTTTCTGGTAGATCCTGTGGGAGTACCGCAAAGGGACCACTTGCAAATAAGATCGCTTTTCCCCGAACGTGCACCTGACCCGTCTTCATATCGATTGATTTAATCTCTTCCAATGAAAGTGGCGTTAACGTCAGAGAAACCAATGTAGCTACACGGTCTCCCACCCGAATATCCTCATCAGGAAACCCGTCCCCAATCTGCTCAATTTGTCCGATAAGCATGCCACCGGAACCCGTCACAGGATTGTGCATTTTTCCACGCTCCCGCACAATTTGCAAAATGCGCTCCTTTATGCGCACTGGATCCTGTTCGCAACTTTCTTTTAGTTGATTAAAGGAAGCGGAATCGATATTGAGGCATGAGACATCAATCATCATTTCATTGTCTAGGCAGATTGGATTTGCATCCAACTTCCACGCAGGCTGTGGCAACAATCCTTTTGGCTCCACTACCCGATGCAATCCAAATCGATGGCCTTGTTTTTCGTTCCTTACCACGTTCGTTTCACCCCCACTTCCTCCAATAGGAGACGTAATCTTCAATCAATCTTAATAGATGCAAAATTCGTGCCAAAACAAAAAAGCCGCTCCCACGCGACTTTTAGAGGAATCCCATATAATCAGATGCCGAATTTTCGGCAAATTAAACCCTTACGACTGGATCAGTTGCAACTTACGCAGTTTATATTGAAGGGTTTGCCTTGGTATACCGAGACGGATAGCCGCCTGATGAACATTGCCCCCACATTCTTGTAAGGCGCGCTCCACCCAGGACCGTTCCACATGAGACAACCTTTCAGGTAAGGGGATTCCCTCCGGAAAATCTTCCATCGATTTCAATTCAGGAGAAAAGGATTCCATCTGAACAGGCAGGTGTTCCAGCTCGATTTCCTCCCCCTCAACTAGATTCATCGCCCCTTCAATTACATTTTCGAGTTCGCGCACATTTCCAGGCCAATCATAGGAAGCAAACCGCTTGGTCACCTCAGCAGAAAAGCCCTGAACATTCATGCCAAAACGTTGATTCAATTGATCGAGAAAGTGACGCGACAACAAGGTTACATCATTCCCACGTTCTCGCAAAGGAGGTAACTGAACACGAACCACATGCAAACGATAATAAAGATCCTTACGTAAACGCCCCTCCTTTACACTTACTTCTGGGGGTTCATTCGTGGCGGCAAAAATTCGAACATCTACGACCCGCGTGCGTACATCCCCCACCCTACGCACCACCCGATCCTCTAAGGCACGCAAAAGCTTAGCTTGTAAATCGACAGGCATCGCATGAACCTCATCCAAAAACAACGTGCCGCCCGCCGCTAACTCAAACAAACCGGGACGATCCTCCGCTCCTGTAAACGCCCCCCGTGTGGTGCCAAAAAGAATCCCTTCCAACAAAGTCGCTGGCAACGCCGCGCAATTTTGTGCAATAAAGGGGCGATTTTGCCGTGGAGAAGCCGAGTGAATGGATTGCACAAGAAGTTCTTTTCCAGTGCCTGTCTCTCCAATGACTAACACCGGTGAACGAGTTGCCGCCGCCTTTCGACCTCGTTCAATCGCCTGTAACATCCGTGCATCCCCAGTGATAATCTCATCAAAGCTGTACAGCCCCCGTGGACTTTTTACTTCATCTCCGGATTCCTTTTTAATACGCGTCTGTAAATCAATCACTTTATCCGATAACTCTTGGATTCGGGTAATGTCCTTAGCCACCTCTAAAGCCCCCACCTTTACCCCATTGACAAGCAAAGGAAGAGTGCTGTTGACCGTCACCACACGTTTTCCCCGTCGATTGGTATACGCTTGGCGTTGATCAAGAAGAGGCTCCCCCGTTTCAAGCACTCGCATCAAAGTGCTTGTCTTAGGGGTCAGTGATGGAAACGCTTCCAAAACATGTGTCCCCATCACTTCACCCTGGAGCAATCCATCCAAATTCGCGGCCACATGATTATAAAACACGGTAAATCCCTTGCTGTCTACGACGTGAATGCCCTCATCGATGCAGTGCAAAACCTCCCAAAGCATACGCTCAGACAACGCCGGCTCCATCTGGAATCCCCCTTACCACCGACTGCCGAATAATGGTCAGTAAGTGCCGAATTTCCATCACTTCTATTGTAAATGAAAAATTCTGCCTAGTCTATTGGCATTCACGAGAATGATTTTTTTGGTATTTGAGCGTTTCAAAACAATGACACGCAAAGGGGTATTTTTATGATAAAATTTTATTCATGGATATATCTTGTATTATTAAAACAAATAAACGATATCAATCCTATTTTTATAGATTGCAACATTGAAGGGACATTTATAAACTATGCAAAAACCCATGACACGACGAAGGTTCTTGAAGAATGTAGCCACATGGTTATTTGGTAGTCTGGCTTTCACCAGTCTTTATTCCTATACCTTTGAACCTCGTTGGATCGAGACCAACTCGTTAACGATTCGCTTACCAAGGCTTCCGGCATCTTTTACTGGATGTAAAGTGGTACAATTTAGTGACCTTCACGCAGCTCATCATATTTCCATCAACGATATCCACGAGATTGTGAGTAAAATAAATCGCTTGCAACCCGACATCGTTCTATTTACTGGCGACCTGCTCGATGCGCCCTCTGATATTCCCTACTTACCACAAGTAGTAGACCAGTTAGCCAAAATTAAAGCACCATTAGGAAAGTTCGCTATTCTTGGTAATCACGACTATGAGGCAGGCGTTGATAAGGTGAGTGCCGCTTATGCACAAGCCGGTTTTCAACTCTTACTTAATGAGAATCACCCAATTCAAAGGGGAGACGATATCCTCTATTTAATCGGCTTGGATGATTGCCTATACGGAGCACCCAATCTTGCGAAACCCTTAAACAACATCTCCGATGAAACCTGTAAAATCTTGCTCGTACATGAACCGGATTTTGCCGATCAGTTACCACCCGCTATCATTGATATGCAACTTTCAGGACACAGTCATGGCGGTCAAATCGCGTTTCCATTCATCGGCCCAGTATTGACACCCCCCATGGCAAAAAAGTACCCTACGGGACGTTATCAAGTAAAGGATACCCTCGTCTATACCAACCGCGGGTTAGGAACCACCATCCTCCCGCTTCGTTTTTGTGCACGCCCGGAACTCACATTATTCACCTTAGCTCAGTCAAATTGAGAATCAGGTACCCCTAGAACTTTCGATCCACTCCCTTTCCCTGTCATCACTCGAATGATCAGCACCCCATGTTGTCTCTTTACACATCGTTTAGAGCATTCATCTGGGGCTTTTTCTTCGTTTCAATAGCTTACGCAGAAAAAACACGATGATCGATCCTAAAAAGGTAATCACACCATACGTCACCATGAAAATAAAGGTACTAAGATCGAGTCCATACAACCAGACAGTAATCACCGCCGTGAGAATCGAAGTGATGATCACCCCAACCCAAACTTTACGTGTAATGATTTGGGCTAAGACGCCAATAATTAAAGAGGCAATCGGAGCGAAAAAAATATGAAACACGACAAGAGAGACGATATCGATAGAACCTATCCATTCTTGTAAAATCCTCATCACCCTCCAACTATCATGATTGTAAGGTCGCCATATCGAATTATCCATTTCCATTCAGATGTACCCATTTCCTTCGCCCATTGTATTTCATCCTGATGGACTTCCTGAGGATAACCATGCCGTTGATGGTTAAGGATAGGATAACAAAGAGGGCTTTACTAGGTAGAGATCACGTCATTTCAGAGAGGAAGTAACATCCTATGGGTAAAAATGTAGCAGTCATTACAGGTACCTCGACCGGTTTAGGTTTATCGTTAAGTGAAGCGCTTGCGAAGGCGGGATGGAAAGTATATGCTACCATGCGCAATTTGGATAAAGCACAGGGAGTTCAAGAGTTAATGGATACGGGATTAAGTATTGAACTCTTACAGTTAGATGTTCAGTCCCAATCCTCCATCGATACAGCCATCCAAAGGATCCTAGAGAAAGAAGAAGCGATTGATCTCTTTATTAATAACGCAGGCATGGGATTTCTTCGTACAGTTGAACAAGCAACGGAAGAAGAATATAAAAATATATTTGATATTAATACATTTGGTGTCATTCGATGCATTAAATCGATCCTTCCTCATATGCGTGATCGTCAAAAAGGGCGGATCGTCGCAATCTCTTCGGTAGGTGGGCTAGTTGGACAACCCTTAAATGAAATTTACTGTGCCTCTAAATTCGCATTAGAGGGCCTATATGAAAGTTTAGCTACCTATTTAACACCGTTTTTTGGTATCGAGTTTATGATTGTTGAACCCGGTGGGATTGTATCTGAATTTGCAAATACCGTACTCAGCCAAATAAATGAATCCGGTGCCTTCCAACAAGATGTATATGAACCTGTTCTCCAAGCATATTTGGGAAGTCGCGAGAAGCAACCTGCGGGAATTTCACAAACGCCTGAAGAAATCGCTACGATCATTGTAAACCAATTAGCCGCTGACGAACTGCCACTTCGGATGCGTACTTCTGATTGGTCCAACAACTTCTGCCGCTTTAAAACCGAGGCCGACCCGACTGGACTTGCCCAAACGCACTACGTTCAAGAGACCTTTCTAAAAAGATAGAAGGAAAAGCGCAAATGAATTTCTTCATCACCTTTACCACACCAGCCAACCCTTCCATGCATAGGGTACAATTAGGCGTTTAGCCCATTACCAAACCGGTAAAAGAATATATAACATAAGGAGGAATCCCATTGTTTAAAAAACAAGTAAAAAAAGCCGCTTTTTCCACTTTTGTTACCACTCTTATTGAAAAACTACGGAGTGATGATTCGAAAAAAGGACGGAAAAAACTTTCCAAATCACAAAAAGCCGCCATCTCCACCGGCTCGATGTTGTTATTAAAAAAGCACGGAAAAAAAGCAGCCTTTGCCACAGGTGCCACGTTATTATCTGGCTTGGCTTTGAAAAAATTTCGTTCTCGCTAAAAGAACCTTACCCTTCGCCCTATGAAAAACCTCCGCCGATTCATGAATCGGCGGAGGTTTTTCTACGCTAACGCACTTAATTCTTCTTTCTCATAAAGCGAAGTAATCCCAACATTGTTTACTAATCATCAAGAGGGAAACCGAGACAAAAAGCACTTTAACATATGCGGTTCCTCGAGTAATTGCCACTTTGGAACCAATGAGTGCCCCTAACACCATCGCACCTGCCATCGGCACCCCATACGTATAGTTGACGGCATCTAAATAAATAAACATCATCAGTGCTGCAAAATTACTGGCAAAATTTAAAACCTTGGCATTGCCCGCAGACTCGACAAAGTTAAATCCCAACATTAAAAAAGAAAACATGAGAAAAGAACCTGTCCCTGCACCAAAAAAGCCATCATAAAACCCAATGACAAAGGACGCCAAAGCAATAAGAAATCCTGTTTTTGCCGTGACCCCTGTATAAGAGGAAACCGTACCCCAATCTTTTTTGAAGATCGTATAGAGGGTTACAAAAAGCAATAAGACAATAATTAACGGCTTCAAAAAATCAGCAGGTATCTGTCTTACGAGATAAGCACCACTGACCGAGCCAATCAGGGAGAGTGGAATGAGCCACTTTACAAACCCAAAATGAATGTGACCCGACCGCAAGAAGGAAACGGTACTCGTAAAGGAACAAAGAGTACTTGCTAATTTATTAGTACCCAAGGCAACGGCCGGTGGTAATCCTGTAAATAAGAGAGCAGGAATCGCGATCAATCCACCCCCGCCCACTACCGAATCTACAAAGGCTGCCAGAAAGCCTGCGCAAAGTAGGAATATTAGAATTTGAACATTCATATCTTCCATTCAAAAACATCCCCTTTTTCATACAAAAAGAAAACAAATCGGCATCGATACATTCAATCATATATTCTCGCAAACAATAATCATCTATTTTGTTTTAAATAATATACATATTCTCTTTTATCGTATCTATTATAACTCAATCTTACCTCCACAGATATAGAGGGCATACTTCTCAACAATAAATTCGCTTCTTTCCCGTACATAACCATAGGCCATCCACATATCTGAAATCTCCCATTCTTGTGTCTCCTACTGGATTAACACCTAGGGTTCCGGGTATGATGAAGACGATCAGGTACCTAATCGCTTATAAAACAAGCTGGATGGAGGAGATTCCATTGAATACAACCGAACACTCCCTAAAAGAATGGTTTTTCAATTATGCCGATACCTATATTCGATGTGCCCGGTCTTCAGAAGAAGATCTCGCCAACCTTTTGAAATTCTTTCATGTACCCCTTTCCATGATTACAGATGCTGACTTTCTTATGACCCAATCCCAGGATGAATTGGCTCAAAATCTTCAGGCCCAACTCGAACAGTTGCGTCAGCTTGATTATGAGGATAGTCGGTCAACGGATGAACACTTTGAAATCATCAACAACCGCGCCGCTTGGATTCGCGCTACCTGGCAACGCTTTAATACCAAGGGTGAGGAAATCCAACGAATACGCGTTACTTACTGGGTAAACCAAACGAACCAAGGTTGGAAAATCACCTCCATGGCAATCCATCATTCATAACACTTCGAACAAGCAATGATTCATGTGATGAACAAAGAAAGAGGACCCTTCTCATTTCTGAGACGGGTCCTCTTTGTAAATCGATGTATCGATACCATGAAATAAAAAATGGTATGAAATGAAGTTAGATAAATGCCTTACTTACTATAATCGAGCGTTCTCTCCCTATCAATGACATATTCACCGGTCGAGGTGTTGTATTTACAGATACCACCCGAAATTCAGGGTCGGTAGAGGGCGGCTGTAATTGTGGCCCCTGTACCCCTGCCGTCACTTGAACATCGCCCCTAGCTGTTGGATGAATCGGAGCTACTTTGGTCTGCCCAGGTTGCACAATTCTTGTTACAAAACAATCCCGATCGGGCGCTCTAAACCGTACAATAAATCGAAAAACATTATTCCGACTTCGGTTCGTAAAACTCACCACTGCCATACAATCACATCCTTTTCCTTTACAAAGGTTGGGCTTCATTAGGAAAAATAACACCCATCCGGATGTCATATCCTACGCTGTATGGCTAAAATGGGTTTGGGTAAATAACTACGCCTCATAAATTACATAAATTAGTATAAATTACTATTTTGCCTAAAAACATCGCTACAAGTAAACAAACTTGGGTTCAATACTTTTAGAACATTTACGTAACTTTTATTTTTAAATTTTAATAAAGGCAGTTGGGTCACTAAGATGATATAATTATACAAAATAATTATTTGTTACCTTACTAAATTCCGACTTTAGTTCCTCCACGCTACTGTAACGCTCTTCCATATTATCTGATATCCCCTTATTAATAAAAGCTTCAAAATCATTGTTATCCATCTTACGTATGTTAATTCTTCCTGTCATTACAAAATAAACTAATCTTGTTAGAGCATATGTTTCGTGACGTATCTCGTAAGTATCAAAGCCATACACCTCAAGTTTAGGATCATTTAAAGAACCTTTGAATTGTGTATTTTTACTTGTTAGGCAACTGTTTTCTCTTTTTACCAACCCAAAATCAGAAACCTTTATTACATTTAATCCATCATATTTTTTTATTAAAATATTTCTAGTACTTATATCCCTATGAAAAACTCCCTTACTACTAATGTATATAAATGCCTGAAGTATCTGTCTAACTAATCCGATTCTCTCATTCATCTTAATTATAGAGTTGTTTATGGATATGTATTTATCAAGTGTTACATCTGCATATTCCATAATATATTGAAAATTCATCTCATCAAATGTATATACTTCAATTACATATGGAGATTTTAGTTTTTGCATTTCT
Organism: Marininema halotolerans; assembly: GCF_900116235.1. GTDB lineage: Bacteria > Bacillota > Bacilli > Thermoactinomycetales > DSM-45169 > Marininema > Marininema halotolerans. The sequence continues at coordinate 402,476 of NZ_FPAA01000001.1, forward strand.
TCAAACTCAATTCTAAATCTCTCGAGCTCTTTTTCTGTAAGACTCTTATGAGCCTTCTTAATGACAAAGAATCGGTTATAGTATTCGTCTTTGTATTTGTAAACCGTAGCGTAAGAACCTTCACCTATTAGTTTTGTTGAAAAAAGCCCTTTAACTTTTGCTGTTGTAGTTTCTACACTTGATTTCAAATAAAACATAGGTATATTTTCTAATATAATTATTCGTTCAAATCCATTAGGGATTGGACTTCCATAACTTTCTTCTAAAAATTTATCCATTTCCTCAATTATTCTTGCATAATCTTGATTTACTTCAAATTCATATGGAGTATTTCTAACATTTGCTTGCACAGTTTTCAGTTCATCTATTAGATATAAAAGCAGACGACTTTCATCTGCTGTAATGCGTCCATTACGTATTCTTGTATTAGTATACTTAAATAATACATTAAACTCCCGGTGAAACAAAGCAAAAAAAATACTAATACTTGATATTTTTATATTATTATACAATTTATTATAATCAATTATATACGTATTTAAATTTTCTATTTCAAATTCCTTTATATAATGATCTATTTTTCTATCAATATAAATAGCCTGGTTAATATTATCAAGAACCCTCTCCATATCGTTGCCTCCTGCTATCTCTATGTTTGTTATTGAAATTTCCTAAGATGAGCATTATACACAGACTTATTTTTATAAGCTTTGGCTATTTCCTCCTTCTCTCTCAAATATCATTTAACTACTAGAAACCACAATCCTTATAATAGTTCTTTTCGAATGACTAGTTACCCTCCTACGTTAAGTCATTTTTCCCAATCGTTATAGAACGTTATAAGTATAATGATAACAGTTACAGTGATAACAAGTTCGTCACCTTGACTTTAAGTACTGTATCTATCTGAAACAAATTAAAAAATGCCCCACATACATTACGCGTATGGGAGCATTTTGTCGAGAAGTATGCTTTTCAGTTTCTTTAACTTCGTCACTACAAGAAAGCCACCATCACTGATAATGATCTAATAAGTAATGTTGTATTCTCGTGTGGGTGTTTGTAAAACCATATCGCATAACCTAAATACGATATACCAACGAATAGCGATGATTATAAGTAACTTATATAGCATTATTCATCACTGGGACAAAACCCAAAACAGGAACTTTTTTATAAGATGCGACTACCAATTTAATACCATCTCCATAAGCGCTAACTTAACCCAATAATAGATGCTCCAGCGGGATCAACCCTGCTATGGATTCAAATATTACAGCTGGTTGACCACCAGGAGTAGGGAAATGTTACTGTAGTTCCTTCAATTTGTTCGAAGTTTCTCCCCTCGCGTCAGAGATGTTGTCGAAACTCAATTCAATCCCTTCGCAGACATTCAATCGGATCCATACGGGATGCTTTGTTCGCAGGTAAAATACCAAAGGTAACACCAAAGATCATCGAAAAGAGCACAGCACCGATCGCTACAGGTAGCGATACTAAGGTAGGTAATGGACTCAAGATACCAATCAACCATGCAATCAAGGAGCCGAGTGCCAAGCCGATCAGCCCTCCGATCAAGGAGAGAGTCACCGATTCCGTAAGGAATTGGACGAGGATATTGGAACGAGTCGCTCCGAGGGAGAGACGGATCCCGATCTCCTTGGTTCGCTCCGTGACCGAAACCAGCATGATGTTCATGACACCAATGCCTCCTACCAATAGCGAGATCCCTGCAATGCTGCCAATAACCGCCGTCATGATGTTGGTAACGTTACGAATGCCTTTTCCGATTTGCTCCAGGTTTTGAACTTCATATTCGCCCTTTGTGCTGTGATTCTCATTCAATGTTTGAATCGCTTTCTTCCCTACAGATTCCACCGAGTATTGCTTATCAATTTTTAGTTTGATATCCGATATATCCGCTTGTCCATAGATCCGTGTCCAGGTCTTATCAGGGAGATAAATATTGTTATCCCCAATCATCGCAAAGAGACCCTCTGCCTCCTCTAAGATTCCAACAACCTGAATCGGCTGATTCCCCACTCGGATAATCTTATCGATGCCACTCTTATTTTTAAATAATTTCTTTTGTACACTGGGTGTTATTAAGGCGACCGCATTTCCTCCACGATAATCTGCAGGTTCAAAGGATCGCCCAGTTTTTACCTTTCGATCATCTGCTTTTAAGATGGCATTGGTGTTAATTCCATAAATCATCGCACCTTTAAAATCTTTGGTTCGATAATAAAGGTCTCCAGATTCCATCTGTGTCGTGATGACATCCTCGACTCCAGCAATCCACTTGAGTTGTTGCAAATCCCGCTCCGTGAAAAAATCGGGAGGCAGTTCACCATTTGATTTTTCGTATACCTTCATCGCAGGGGTAATGGTTACGGTGTTACCCGCCCCAGTGAAGGTTTCGGATAATTTCGCTTCCCCACCCTGACCAATCGCAACAATGACAATCACCGAGGATACCCCGATAACGATACCCAGCATCGTCAGAATCGAACGCATCTTATGAGCAAGGATCGCATCAAGGGCCATGCGGATATTTTCCCAAACCCTCATCAGACACTCCCCCCTGCCTGAGAGGTCTCTTTGATTCGCCCATCTAAGATGTCAATGCGACGATTCGCGCGAGCTGCCACTTCTGAATCATGGGTAATCATCACAATGGTCTTTCCCTCCTGATGAAGGCCATCAAAGAGGTCCAGCACGTTATCCCCCGATGCTTGATCCAATGCACCTGTTGGTTCATCCGCTAATAATAAATCCGGCTGATTCACAAGTGCACGAGCAATCGCGACTCGCTGTTGTTGCCCTCCTGAGAGTTCCGAAGGTAAATGATCTCTCCGATCCGCTAATCCTACTCGATTCAACGCCGTCGTTGCCATCTCTTTCCGCTTGAGACCACGAATACCTGCATAGATTAAGGGAAGCTCTACATTTTTCTGGGCAGTTAAACGAGAGAGCAATTGAAACTGTTGAAAAATAAACCCGATGGACTGGTTGCGAACCCGAGCCAATTCAATAGCTTCCATCTGGGAGAGATCTCTCCCTTGAAATTGATAGGTTCCCTGAGTAGGCCGATCCAGCGCACCTAGAATATTCATTAACGTCGATTTCCCAGAACCGGAAGGGCCCATAATGGCCACATATTCCCCTTCACTCACCGTCAAATGAATATCCTTTAGCACATCCGTTTTAAGATTCCCTTGACCATACGACTTCGTTACCCCTTGTATGTGAATCACTTGACGCTCACTTCCGCTCCATCTTTTAGATCAGGAGAAGGATTGGCAATCACACGATCGGAAGGGGTAATGCCAGAAATGATCGCAATTCGACCCTCTCCCGTTTTGCCTGTTTTGACTCGTTTCTTAACCGCTTTTTCCCCCTTTAGTATAAAGACATGATCCTTTCCCTTTTTAATCACGGCTTTGACGGGTAAGGAATTCACTTTTTTTGAGGAAAGGATAATTTCTGCCATCAATCGTGAACCCAGTTTAAGAGAAGCGTTTTCATTCAAGCTGATGGAAACCGGGTACATAATCTGTTGGGATCCTTCTCCGATCTTCTCATCCTTCGGCAGCATTCCCACTTCCGTCACCTGGGCTGACCATTTCTTATCAGGGAGGGCATCCGCCCGGACAATCGCACGTTGATCCTTCTTGATTTTCAACGCATCATACTCGGAGATCTCCGCGCTGACCTTTAGCTTTTTAAGGTCAGCAACGGTGATCATAGGTCCCGTCCCTTCCTGGGAAGGTTCACCGGAATTGACCCGAATTACAGTCCCGCCATGTTGACTGGTCACCGTTAGATCCGCTAACTGCTCCTGGGCTTGCCTATACTTTTCCTGGGCTTGTTTATATTCTAAATTCGCAAGTTGAAGCTGATTACGCAATTCCTTTTCTGTAGCAGGTGTTTCGATGTTTCCTGACTGCGTATGCTGATCGTTCCCCGTATTCGCGGTGGGTGAAGGGGATGATTTCTTTAACGTTTGAAGCTGATCATTTAACTGGACACGACTCAATCGTGCCCGTTCCACTTCCAATTTGACCGCTTCCACATCCACTTGGTTCATATTCTTAAATTTAACTAACCGATCTCCCTTCTTCACCTTGTCTCCCGGCTTTACATATAAGCGCTCAACTTCGCTTCCCCCTGGTTGCATATACACGTTCTGTTCTTTTTCAGATGCAAGCAAACCCGAGGTAAGAATCGTTTCCTTAAATTCCTTCTTCTCCATCGAGACCAATTTGACAGCGGTCTCACCATGGGAAGTCCGTAACAAAGAAAAGGTGAGCATGCCCCCCACCAACAAGCAAATCCCTGTCCCTATCCATATTTTTTTATAGTTCATTCTTTCACCCTTCTATCAATTATTGAGGCGGTGCAAAATCCTTAACCATATCCCCCAGAGCACCTGCTCCTGCAGCAAAAGCGACCCCGATGACAAAGAGCACAATCGCAATCGTCCATCCTTTGGCAGAGCTGACTTTTCCTACAACGGTTAACCCCATGGCTGTCAATATTAAATGCCATATAGAAAAAACCTCAATGCTACTTAAGACCGCTTTCATCATATGAGTATCCGTAGGAATGATGGCTGCTAAACTGGTAACAGAGGTCAAATTTTCGAGATCCTTTGCATCTACATCACCGGTGAGTAACATGCCAACTCCTTGTACGATCGACCCCAGCAGTACAATGACAGATAAATAGACATTGAGTGCAAAGACCTTTTTATAGCCAGCTTCTCCACCGAGTAACAGTAAAAAGAGCCATTGAAAGAGAGCAGTAAGCAATAGCCCAGCCGGTATACCAATCAACACGCCAACTACTGCCAAAATCACTACACCCATATGAGGTACCGCAACATAAGACGTGATCCCCATCACTACACTCGATAAAAGCAAAATAATTAGAAAGGCTGACCAGAAAACAGGCCCTTCGGCAATCCGTTGAAACTGTGTCGTCGGTTCTGTAATGATACCGAGTAGGGATGGCTTCTTAGTCGATGTAACCATTTCTTCTTGCTGGGTGTTCATTTCCAATGAAAGTCCTCCTCATGTTTATCTTTTTTATGTATCAGAAAAATTCCGGACATTCCCCCCTTTCGTAAAATAAGGAAATATATCGTTAGTATACTGCTTTTATTACTTCTTCTCAAGGAATAGGCAATAAGATTTACAAACGATATTGTTGGATACATTCCCACGTTTGATGTTTTTTTATTTTTAATTTCGAATTCCCAAGATAAATAGCGCCGTTTTGCAAATCATCTCATGCCTCATCGATAAGACCCTTCATCAATAATTAACCCCTTTGATTAATTCGTTTCTTCACATAGTGGGCACTGTAATTACGTACTGCAGGAATAAAAAAAGCCAATCCTGATGCGAATAGCTCCAGTGCCCCACCATACATCAAGCCATGATGAGTAGACATTTTCTCAGTAAGGTAGCCTGCGAATGATTGCGCAAACGGTGTCAATCCCGTCATGACAACCATCATGACGCTAACGACTCGACCCATAAGTGGTTTTGGAATAATGGACTGATTTACACTGGGGGCAATCACATTGATGGCCGTTGTAGTAAATCCAATGACCCCCAATAACAACCCAACCCCCCACAGATTTGGCGTGAGTGCAATAAAAAACAACGCCGAGCCTTCGATGAATGAAGCTGTAAGATTCATTTGCGGTGTGGGCATTTTAATCGTCCACAATGTAAATACAACCGCTCCAATCGCACCCCCAAACCCCATCGCGGCATTCATCATACTAAGCCCTTCTGCCCCGCTTCCGAAATGCTGGGCTAAAAAAGGAAGGGCAACCGTTAGGACACTGACCCCCGCATTGACTAGCATTGCAACAATCATCATTGTTAGGATAATCGGGGTGTTCACGATATATCTAAATCCCTCAACTAATTCGTTGAAAAATGCTCCTTTCGAATGGTTACTTCGCTTTAAGTTCTCCTTCTTCATGTCTAAGGATTGATGAAGAATAACCGCCTGTAGCATAACCATTGCAATTAGAAACAAAGCAATCACGGCCCCCACCGTCATTAGATAATCTCCTTTACGAATAAGGAAACTACCCAGTAACGGACCAACCATTACAGATGTTTGTGTTGCAACGAGAAGCAGACTATTTAATTGGGAGAAGTGCTCACTCGATACAAGGCGTTGTCGAATCGCCGCAGCCGCTGGTAGAAAGAATGCATCCACCATTCCAAATACAATTGCTCCTATATATAGCCCAATCGCGAATTCCATCTCGGAAACCATCACGTACATCAGATAGGATAGGATCCCCGCTCTTATCAGCAAAGAAATTTTCATGATCATTAACGGCGGGAAGCGATCCACATAAACACCTCCGATGACCATGAAGATAATGCGGGCCATCCCCATGCACATCATAAATGTTCCTAAGATCACACCCGAATCCGTGGTTTCCACAATAAACCACGAGATAGCGAGAATAAGAATGGCATCGCCCAAGGCAGAAGCCCATACCGCCATCCAATAGAAAAGGACATTCCGATTATGAAAAATTTTAAGATTAATTTTCACCGTATATCGTCCACCTCTATATGAATGACCTTATTAATTACTATTATAGTATACTATATCAATTAAATTTAGTATTATTGGATTATAATTTAATGAAACGACCACGATATTATTTATACATCTCCCATATGACAAATATAACTGCTCCCATACCTCCGTAATAGCCAACCACATAGCGATGAACGCGCCTCGTTAAGAGGTCGCTATTCTGTGCGTAAAAAGGCGTTCAATCCGTGTATTGGGAGTTTCATTTCCACCTTTAAAATCGATATATATCCTTATTTACTTCTTTCCCTTCTTGCTTGTATCAGTACAATACTGTGCTTTTTTACCGATCGTATTATAGGGGAAATTGGCCTTTTCATTCTTTTAAATAGTACTTTTTATTAAAAAATGTATTGATTAAAAGTTGTTTATTTGTATAATAAAGATCGGAGGGAAGAATTTAGGAGGTAGCTAATTTGAAAAGAAAATTGTTTTTGATTGCCTTCACTATTATGCTGTCCGCATCACTACTAGGCTTTAATCAAGTGTCCTACGCAGATCAAGCAAGTACACCAAAACATATCGAACAAAAGGATGGGTCAACCTACTATGAATATTGGAAAGTCTACAAAAAGAAATCGATTAGTCGTGTAGGAGGGAAATGGCATTTAGGCGTAACCGCATGGGGAGCAGGGACTGTAAAATTATCAAAAAAAATAAGTGTAGCCAACAAAGTCACTGGTACGGTTAATGTAAGTTATAGTAAATTAACAGCCGCTCTTGGTTACGATGTCACAAAAACAAATTCCACAACAGCCTCTTTTTCAACTTATGCAAAAACAGGACAAAAAGTAGGTATCTATTGGAAACCTGTTTATTCTCGTTGGAAAGTAACCCAAAGAAAATATATTCACTCTGATCATTCAACCATCCCTGTGGATAAGTACGCAAAGTGTTATCCTCGAAAATACCACCACCTATCTTATAAGCCTAAGATTTTGAATTAAACAAATAACAATTATAAATATTAATTTTAATTAATTTATATCTTCCCTCCGAAATATTAAATAGCAGGTGAAGTAAATGATCTATAGAAAAATACTCAACGTAGTTATAATTTTACTTCTTTCTTTTACAAGTACTGGGTGTGCAGAAAAGTGGACAAAGTCAGAAAAGGATACCTATGATTTTTCAAAAGTCAAAGGACTTTTAATTTACACTAATTGGGAAGGGTATTTTGCTTCTTTTCCGGGTGACGAAATACATATTCAAATTCCGGTATATGACTTTAGTAATGAATTAGAGGTATCCTCCATTAAAGTGGAAAATTTTAATCTAGGAAAATCCCATGCCTCTTTGGAACCGAGTGACCATTTTGATGACTTTGAATATCACATTCTCAATGTTACGTTAATTCCAGAAAAAGTAGGTCTTCATAAATTAACTAATTTATCTATATCCATTAAAACTAAAAACAAAGTTTATCATACGAAAATCGGACATTGGATTTTAGATGTACAGAATAAGTCCTTACAAAACAAAGCTCTCTCTGTAGAAACAGGAACTGCTGGAACTCTGATAAAATTAGACCATCGTGATCCTGGTCAGTTAGCTCACCTAACTCATGAATACGACCTTTTAAATAAAGGTTCATCACCCATCTATTTAAAAAAAGTTGTAATTGATGATAAGCATTTTCGCTTTAATAAACCCGATATCAGCCAAAAGATACTTCCGAATAAAAAGATCACTCTAAAAAAAGATATTAATATGACTACCATCTCACAGAAGAATGTACAGGTACAGCCTAAACTGTATTATGATTATCACGGTAAAACATACGTGTTGCCTCTGGTAACATCAATCATTTCTACTCCTATTCCCTTTAACGAATTGAAAGATATTTTAAAGAAAAAGAATATGCTACAATAAACATATATTGACTTGCTATTCATTTACAAATGTTGAACACCCCCCTATCAAGAAGACAGGGGGGTTATTGGGTGTTTCATTTCCACCTTTAAAAGCGATATTCTCTTATTTACTTCTTGCCCTTCTTGCTTGTATCGGTGCAATACTGCGCTTTTTTACCGATCGTATCATAGGGACATTCGGCCTTCTCAGCAAGGTAGTATACCGCATCCTTATTCCGTTCCGTTTCCTCTGTTATCACATCATCCGGAGGATAAAAGCCTCCTTGACGGGAGGATGTGGGATACATCTCAAAGGTGAAGGCAAAAATCTTATGCTGTCCGTAGGCCCAGTCCGTCATATCTCCATCAGCAATATACAGTTCACTGGACTGCTGGGGAGTATATCCGTTTGTTTTCGCCATCGCTTTCCCCATGGTTTCAAATACATTGTGATCATCCACACTCATGTCCGAAGGGGTATCACTGTAGGTATAACCGTATGGCCATAGGATTAGCTCACTATAGGTATGAAACGAAATTGCCGTACTAATCTGTTGTTTTCCACCTACGACCCGGCTATCAATAAACTTCTTTAATGCAGCGGTTTCAGGGGCAGAGAAGGCGGATTTACCACGATAGGTTTCACTGTAAGTACTGCCACTTGAACCACCACAGCAGCCCCATTTATAGCCCCAGTTCCGATTAAGATCCGTTCCTACAAAGAAGGAGCCACTGTTAGGTTGACGGTTTTTCCGCCAGGATCGATAGGATCCACTTTTAATATCGTACTCACTACCGTCTGGATTCAAATTAAACACAATGTAGATTTCCCGGTTATTTACGAGATTGGTAACACGACTGTCTGATCCGTAGTCATCCGTCAGCCATTTCATCAGATTTAAAGTCATCTCAATGGTTAAATGCTCCCGGGCATGGTGTCCACCTACATAGAGTACCTCAGGCTCATTCTCATCTTTATTTACCTGATCACTAATTTTTACTGCCCAGATATCCTTCCCTTCATAGGATTTACCAATACTGAACTTGCTTACAATATCCGGGTGTGCACTGGCTACTTGATCAATCTCTGCTTTCATCTCGTTATAGTTATGGTAGTTTGCATCTTTATTTGGAAAGTCCATGCTAGTGATTTGCTTTTTAGGGTTAAAGCCCATTGATTTTAATTTTTTAGCATCACTCGCATCTAGTGTGGTGACGACATAATTTTTGCCCACCTCATCAATCGAAAAACCCGCACGTACAATCCGCGTCCGCTGTTCCTTAGTACTTACCCCATCGAGACGATACGGTACCTTCACTTCTTCCTTAGCAGCCGAGGCAGAAAATCCATTCATACCCCATAATCCCCCAACCGCGACAGCCACCACCACCAAAAGCACAAGAGATCCTACCCACCACCGAGAAACTTTCCTCATTACGATCCCTCTCCTTTCTACCGGCCTGACTTCACCGGCTGGCCAACCTTGGGGTAATTGGACTACGTTTCCATAATATAAAAATTTTTAATTATTTTCAATATTGTCCGAAAAATTATTTATTTCAGACTAAACAGCTTGCCTGATTGTTCATGTAAAAAGAGAAGGAATACTCCCCATTCATAGGGAATCGCTTAGGGTATCCACTGAATCCTGGCGGATGCTCACCTAGAGAATAGAGGAGGAGGATCCCATGACATCCAACATGGAGCTCGTACGGGAAGGGCTAGGTACAGCCTTCAACCCCAATTCCCCGGTATGGTTTACCCTTTTAAACGGCAGGGTGGAAGACATTTATTATCCAGATTTATCGACTCCTCAAGGACGGCTCGAACTCGTCCTTGTCGATAATAAAGGGCAGCGTCTCTATGAAAGTGATCATCTGATCCGTATAATAGAACGTCCTGACCCAGATGTTCCCATCTTTCGCCAAGTGAATAGTGATCCAATGGGGAGTTTTCGTCTAAGTAAGTTAGCCTTTACCGACCCCAAACGCGCCTGCTTCTTACTGCATGTTCGCCTGGAAGCGTTACAAGGCGTACCGACTGATTATCAGATGGAAGTTCATTGGGATGCCGCCCCCGAACAATCACCGCCCACTATCGTCCAACAACCCCATGGCGAAGGGGACTGGATGGTTAATAATCAGAAGAATGGGGTCGCCATTCTTGCCACTTCCTCTGCCTTCATACACGATGAGAACCATAAGGTGTCTACAACCTCATCGACAAGCCGTATACAGATCCCTGAGGATGGTGGGTTTCGCCTCGTTATGGGCTTTGGTGCCACGGAAGAGGAAGCCGCCCAACACGTCCAAGAAACCCTCCGCCAGTCATGGACCGATATCCTTTCCCAATATCGCACTGAATGGCAACAATATTGTAAGCGTCTCAATGATATCGATGGCTGGGCATCGCCTCTTTATTATTCCAGCATCATGCTTCTTAAAAGTTTAGAAGACAAAGCTCATCCTGGAGCCATCGCTCCCTCTCTCTCACGACCCATCCAGTATACTGCGGAATCCTCTTATCGTATGGCAACTGCGTTTTGGAGTGCTGGGGATCACAAAAGCGCTAAAGTCATCCTCCGTTTCCTGTTGAAAAAACAAGGAACGGATGGGGGATTCCCACGCACCTTTTCGCTTGATCCTTCTTTGTCACCCACTCCTTCTTGTCCTCATCAAACCGCCTATGCGCTTCTTTTGATATGGCAACTGGAAGCGATCCGCTCATTTCAATCGACTGTTGTGCCCGCAGTCTCTTTCCTCATTCATCATGGCGGACCTCATGCACCTCAGAAAAGCTCGTTTCCTTTACATCTTGCTGCACTGCGATGTGCCATCGATCTAGGGAAAACCGCAGGGGAAGTAGAGATGATCCGACAATGGTCTTCAACCTTGACATCCTGGGAAGAACAATGCAGCCTACCAAAAGAAGGAGAGATGGCATGGATGAGTTGGGCACGCTTAGGGATCCTCCCTGCCACTCACCCATCTCTATTAAAAGCCGCACAGGCTTTTGACCAGAATCACCGCCAACCAACTCCTTATGGTCCTTTCTGGGCGACGGATACCGAATCAGAGGGAAAACTGCCCCACTTATCCGTCCGTTTAACCGGAGAACGCGGACATTATGAACTCTTGTGCGACCGAGACCCCTCGCTTTACCTTACTGCATTAGAACAGGTCGGGGGGAATGAAGAAACTCTTTCTACCTTCATCACCCCCAAGGGTGAAAAGATGGGAGAAACCCCTGATCCACTCACCCATGCCGAATATATTCGTCTACTTGTCTCGCAAAGCTGGGGAAAACCCTGTGACCTCCCTCTCCCTCCTTCAGGGGACGAGGAGAATACAGAGTTTCCGTTGTAAAGCCTCATATTCTTTTCTCTTGTTTCAATCAAAAACAGAAGAAACTTTTCAAATCAATCTGCCGTATACTCCTCAATGATAATGAAAAACTCTGAGATGAACTACATATGCCCTCACCCGACCCTAACAACTTAGGATGGGGATGAGGGCATATTAAGCGTTTATTTCAACGGATATCGGTCAAATCAATCAACCTATTTCTTCTGATAATAAAAATAGTATCCAATCAAAACAAACAAAAAAGCAATCAAAACATAAAAAAAACCATCCACTATACATTTCCCCTTTCTTGATATCATAAAAATCATAATTTCTCTTTCTTATACTTACTTCCAGGTCTTTTTCATAAAACCCTTTTTCATTTTTATAATGGCCTGCAATAAACGGGTGACATAATTCCGTTGGCTCTCGATCTCTTTTTCTCCATAACGCTCTTGCATATATACGTTTGTCAACTCGGTACTTCCAGGGTAATCCCCTTCCATGCGATGGGCAAATTCCTTCGCGGTCTCTCCAATGAACCGCCTTTCTCCCTGCTTTCGCAAATGAAGTAAGTATTCTCGATATCGACGCCTGATCCATGTAGGAGAATCCTTCACATTGCGCTTCTGGATGGAGGCTTTTCTCTCCCATCCAATAAACTGCCGAAGTTCTTCAGCAGAAGAAGGCTTTGGCTGACTATCAGCCCTTTCTTGTGGGGGGCGTTTTTTGATCCAGTAGACGACGAGAAGAATTAACAGGAGGATGGACACTATCACCATCATGTTTTCGTCAAAGGTGTAGGGTAGGTCTTCAGCAAAAGATGGAGGTTCTTTCATCTTCCCTTTTGGTAATTTATACTCCGATTGAAAAAGCGGTTCGAATACCTCGCCGATATGATAAAAGATCCATATAAATGAGAAACGCATCATCCATGTGAATTTCATCCATACCGAAGTTGCCACTAAGGATTTTAGTAACGTGAGAATAAAGACGATCATGGCCCCCCAAAGCCAAAGAACCGAGGAAAATATCCCGCCCTTCGCTTCCTTTCCTTGTCCCTTTCTACGCGTCATCTCCCAAAATGCATACAGTCGGGCGATCGTCGCTCCTACGAAAAGAACATACACCATCCCTACTTTCACATCGACCTGATAAATGAAGCCTAATGGGACAGCAAGAATGAACCATAAAATATCCTGCCAGGTTTCTGTCCAGCTATAGATGTGAACCGTATCCATATGATGGGACAAAAACACATCAAAACGCCGCCATAGCCAGGCCCCACCTAGACCATAAAGAATGGTTGAAAATGAGATCGCTTCAACCTCACCTCGCCATACAAACATCATCCATACCGCGAGGAGTCCTCCCAGGGCAAAGATCCATTCCCACCCAGCAGAGCTATGTCTCTCCTTCCTTTGCAACCAACTCCTAAAGAGGAACAGCCAACTCCCACCACACAGGATAAGCATCGACTCATCCATCAGTTCCGTAAATATTAGGACAACGACTATCCCTTGACTGAACAGATATGGAAATTGTATCCGATCGGGTAGCCGATTCATGGGGATGCCTCCTTCGGGATCGTGATGGGGGTGATGTTAAACCTATCCGTGACAGGCAATTTGCCACTCTCCTCTTCCATAACAAACAGAATGTTGATGGTATGACCATCCTCTTTCCATCGGGTTAACGCCTTGGCGATATCGTCATCCCAGTAGGCCGTAATCACCTGCACAAGTCCGGGTTGTGTTCGTGGGCGCACTTCCTCCATTAGGGTTGCAAAGGGAAGGTTGGCACCATTCCGCAATCTCCCTAATGCTTCCTCGACGCGGTTCCAATGTTCTGGCTTATTACCAGGAGCGATCCTTAATGGCCGAACCCCCTGCCAATTGCCATTGGTATACAACCCATAATGAAGCCCATCTTCTTCAGCATAATCGAACACACTCGCTGCAAGCCGGCACTGAAAGTCGACAAGGCGACTCATCGCACCGCTACGATGGTATTTAAAAAACTGTTGATTTAAAAGAAGATAAAGCTGATTCTGAGAAGTCGTTTCAAATTGCTTCACCATCATCTCACCGGTACGCGCCGTTGCAGACCAATGAATTCTTTTCAACGGATCTCCCACGTGATAGGGACGCACCCCTGCAAGCCGTGAAGGATCTTCTTGATACCACCGACGAATGGACTTCTCCCCCATCAATTCTTGGTAGATCACCTTCCATCCTGGATGCACAATCCGTTGGGGACGTACAAGAATTTTTCCTTTAGAGTGAACCAAATTGCGCTGTTCGCTAAAACCAAAACCATCACTCGTTTTTAGCTCGGTTCCTTCCAGTCGATGAAGACCCCTCTCGCAACATTGCAAGGTAATTTTTCGGATGAGTTGTTGTTTGGGGAGTAAGTAGGTCAAGATTCGAAGATGATCGAGAAGATCTTCACCACTTATCATTACAATTCCCTGTGGAAAAGGTTGATTGACCTCCACATAGGGCATGGGAAGCCAAGAATGATTGACTAAACGGATCTGAATCTCTAACAAGTCCCCTTCTAAGAGCCTTTGCTGTGGAATATGTAACTCTACTTGTACAGCATTGTTACTCACTCGACCCCAAAGCTTCACATACCCATAAAAAACACCAATCATCCCTCCTAACCATAAGAGAATGGTCATCGCTTCGTCGTCTCCACCGCAATGTCATTCTCCACAGGTACAGGCAGTTGTTCCACAATTTCTTGAATCAAATCCTCCTTGCTCTTTTCAATTAAGCGAATGGATGAAGTAAGCTCCAAACGGTGGGAAAGAACTGAAGGTGCTAAGGTTTTAATATCATCCGGAATGACATAATCGCGACCGCGAATCCCTGCCAATGCCTGTGCCGCCGACCCAAGCGCAATTGTACCACGAGGAGATACCCCTAGACGAATCTCTTCATGCTCCCGCGTTGCTCGCACAAGATCCAACAAATAACGTTCTACATCGGCGGTGATGCGTATCTTCTTTGTCGCTTGTTGAGCCGATATCACATCAGCGAGGTTAACGACCTCGGATAAGGAAGCTTCATGATCGACTTCCTTACGAGAAAGGCGAAAAATTTGGCGTTCTTCTTCAAAAGCAGGGTATCCCAACTGTACCTTCATTAAAAACCGATCCAGTTGAGCTTCAGGCAATGGGAAGGTACCATGGGTTTCTACAGGGTTTTGTGTGGCGATAATAAAAAATGGAGTCGCAAGCTTTCGCGTCTCTCCATCCATACTGACTTGTCCCTCCGCCATCGCCTCCAAAAGAGCCGATTGGGTACGAGGAATCGCACGATTGATTTCATCCACCAAAACTAACGGGTTAAAAAGAGGGCCTTGACGAAAGGAAAATTCCCCCGTCCGTTGATCAAAGATATTGGTGCCCGTTACATCACTCGGTAATAAATCCGGAGTACACTGGATACGGGAAAATGGCGCCCCAATTGCTACTGCAAGCGATTTGGCTAACAAGGTCTTCCCGACACCCGGAACATCCTCCAACAACATATGTCCCCCAGCAAAAAGTCCTGCTAAGATTTTTTCAATCACTTCTTTTTGTCCAATAACCGTCTTTTCCATAATGCCTTGTATTTTTCTAGCTGAATCCTGAATAATATTCATTAATGATCCTCCCTTGTTGAATTTATAAAACTAAAATAATTATCTATTAAGTTTACTATACTCTTACCTAAAGTGCTCGTTTTGCAAGTGTCACCGTATAGATATTTCTCAAGTTAATAGCAATCGACCTTTGCTCTTCATATGATTTTTCCCATTATAAAACTTACCCAATATTTAAAATCGGTACAATTCCTTACAGTCTTTATCAAACTCGACCCTTCGATAGGCATAGGGCGAAACCCAGTCTACCATAACATCATCTTTCCAAAAGGATGCCTGGATATAGAAGGGAGCACGGATCGGTCTTTTTAGTGTTCCACTTAGTTCGGTTCTCTCGACGCCTTCTTTGTGATAAAAATCAACAATGGTCGGATCGGTTAGATCATCTGGATATGGGTCTTCATTTTTATTATGTACTGTTAATTCCCAACTTCCCTTTTGGCGTTCGATCCCAATTAATTTCGCAATAATCGTGATTTTATCTGGCTTGCATTGATAATCTATTTTTATTCCAGGTATTTGAATCATCTTCTTTGACCTTAATCGAATCTTCTTTCCATTAGCCTCTCCTTGAAATGTCATGTACAGCGTATAACTTTTCCCCGGAGGTAGACGTTTGAGCTTTGGTTCAATCTCACTACCCTCAAATTGATCATATACTATGGGATTCTTCGTTTTTTTTTCGATTCTGCGCCCATTTATCTGAAAGGTAAACATCCCATCTATATTTTTGACAGTGCGACGATTCTTAAGAATATTAGTATTAATATAAATTTTATCTTGGTCCATACCATAGCTTGCACTTCCATCTAGTTCATAGGGCAAGCCTTGATCAACCTCTGCTCTACATCCACAGAGGATAATGAATATCAAACCCATCAATAAATATCTCATCGCTTTTCACTCTCCTTCAATTAATTCTAATTATACCGATTATCCAAGCTAAGCTCCTCCCTTCGCTATAGCCAAACTCCGCCTCTCGATGGATGTGCGATCTTAAGCCTCATGCTAAACTGAATCCACTTCTTCATTTACCATGTTACTATTTCGTTCATCCCGCAAATTAAGGAAAATTGTTCCTATCTACTAACAATAATCTGCGGAAGGAAGAAGTGTTCGCTATTGGCATACAATAAAGTGAAGTGAAAATAAGTAAGGGAACCTCCCTTTAATGAGCGTTTACTTACTCTTATGCATCCCACTTTTTTACACAGGATTCGAGGAGGAACCCTATGAAAACCGATGATAAGTGGGCAGTAGAAGCTCACGGACTTGTTAAAACCTTTGGTGAAAATCGCGCAGTCAATGGTGTTGATCTTACCGTACCCGCTGGATCCATCTATGGTGTACTGGGTCCAAATGGTGCCGGTAAAACCACTACCATCCGTATGCTAGCAACCCTCCTACAACCCGATGCCGGATCGGCACGAATTTTTGGACACGATGTTGTGAAGGAACCGCAGATTGTAAGGCAGTTGATTGGCGTGACGGGTCAGTATGCCTCAGTGGATGAATCACTAAGTGCGACAGAAAATCTGATTATTTTTTCACGCTTGTTAGGACTGGGACGTGCCGAAGCAAAGCAAAAGGCAAAGGACTTGCTCGAGGAATTTGGATTAACGGAAGCTGCACGACGTCCATTAAAACATTTTTCCGGGGGGATGCGACGCCGATTGGATTTAGCAGCAAGCTTGATTGCACAGCCCCCTCTGATCTTCTTAGATGAACCAACGACTGGCCTTGATCCCCGCACACGGAATCAAATGTGGGAGACGATCCGTCGCTTGGTGGATCAGGGATCCACTGTTCTCTTAACCACGCAATACTTACAAGAAGCCGATGAACTAGCGGATCGAATTGCTGTGATTGATAAAGGTCAAGTGGTTGCAGAAGGCACAGCCGATGAACTAAAGGCATCCATCGGGAATTCAACCTTGCATTTGCAAATCAAAAACCCAGAGGATACGGCAGTTGCCCGACAGCGGATTGAACAAGTGCTTCAAGTACAAACAAAGATGTCTTCCCTCGATGGAAAAATTACAGCACCCATGACAGATGCTGATCGCGTGACGGATCTATTAATTTCACTTCGCGAGGCGAACATCCACCTCGCTGAGTTGAGTGTGCAAAAACCCACACTTGATGAAGTCTTTTTAACCATTACCGGTGAAGATCAATCAAAGGAATCATCTAAAAAAACGAAGAATGTAGAGGAGGTGTCCGCATGAGTCGTTCAACCATTTCACCGACCACCCATCAGCTAAAAAACCACACAAGCGTAACACAAACGATTCGACACTCTTTAACCATGGCCTATCGCGGTCTTCTTAAGATCCGGCGTACTCCTGAACAATTATTTGATGTCACCCTCCAACCCATTATCTTCACCCTCATGTTCACCTATATTTTTGGTGGGGCGATCTCAGGAAATGTGCATAACTATTTGCCAGTCATTATTCCCGGAATCCTCGTGCAAACCGTCATTACCACATCCATCGTAACCGGTGTACAGTTACGAGAAGATATGGATAAAGGAGTTTTTGATCGCTTTAAATCGCTTCCTATCGCCCGTATTTCCCCATTAGCTGGGGCACTACTAGCAGACACAATTCGATACACCATTGCAACGGTACTCACTTTCACAATGGGATATCTCATGGGTTACCGACCGGATGGGGGCATTGGCTATGTGGCAATCGCAGGTCTCCTCGTAATCCTTTGTTCTTGGGCTATTAGTTGGATCTTTGCTTTTTTCGGTGTCATCGCGCGTACTGCATCCAGTGTTCAAGGTATCTCCATGTTGGTTTTGTTCCCACTAACTTTCCTCTCAAATGCGTATGTACCCGTCAAAACCATGCCCGATTGGCTTCAATGGTTTGTCAACATCAATCCCATCTCCCATCTTGTGACAGCGGTTCGGGAATTAGCAAACTCCGGTGTGATTGGTTGGGATCTTATGATTTCTCTCATCGGGTCGGCAGTAATCGTGCTGATCTTTGCCCCTCTCACTGTACGCGCCTATATGCGCCGAACATAAATCTTGCCCCATTCCCACTCAAATCGAATCGATGATCCAGCAAAAAACCCGAATGAGGTAATCCTCATCCGGGTTTTTGTCTATGTGAACCATCCTTGAATCCATTGAATCAAGCCTTTTCCACCCTCAAACCAGCTGATCAATTGATATCCAAGGTAAATACCGATTATCCCTAACACCCCTGATAATGCTGGTGGCGCAGGGATGGGGAGCCGAAGGAGCGCGAAGAGTACACCGACGATCCCACCTGATAATAACGAAAGTAAATAAATTTTCATCATTTCTCAAGGGGACAGAACTCGCTGATTCCCCTTCGTATTCCTCCTTCATTCCTTCATGTCTACACTACATTGTTTCCGGTGCGTTCACACTGATGAGGTTTAACCCATTTTTCAATACTTGAGCGGTTGCAAGGTATAACGAAAGACGGGCACGCGTTACCTTTTCGTCCTCTTGAATCACTCGATGGGCATTGTAATAGCTATGAAATTGACCGGCAAGTTCAAATAGATAGCGCACGATGCGATGGGGAGCCATCTGCTCGGCAGCGGTACCCACTTCACTAGAAAACTCAGCCAACTTCTGCAAAAGATCATATTCTTGTTCCAGTATTAAAGCTGAGAGGCTTTCTTCATCAAATTGCACAGTCAATCCGCGCTCTTTTGCCTGGCGGAAAACACTGTTGATTCGAGCATGGGCATATTGAACATAAAACACAGGATTTTCATTGGATTGGGTAACTGCCAGATCCATATCAAAATCAAGATGCGAGTCGGAACTGCGGGAGGCGAAGATGTAACGGGTAGCATCTACCCCCACCTCTTCCATCAATTCCACCAGAGTAATCGCTTTACCCGTCCGTTTCGACATTTTAACCAATTCGCCACCCTGGTATAACTTGACCATCTGAGTAACTAGGAAGGTCAGTTTATCCGGGTCAAAGTCGAGGGCGCTCATCGCTGCTTTCATCCGTGGAATATAGCCGTGATGATCCGCACCAAAGATATCGATGATCCGATCATATCCCCGATTATACTTGTCGCGATGATAAGCAATGTCCGGTGTAATATAGGTATAAGAACCATCTTGTTTGACTAACACCCGATCCTTATCATCACCATAGTCCGTCGATTTCAACCATATGGCGCCATCTTTTTCATAGGTTTTTCCTAGACGCTCTAATTCGTTGAGGGATTCCTCTACCGCCTTGGATTGATGGAGCGCTGTCTCAGAGAACCAACTATCAAAGTGCACCCGAAACTTCGCAAGATCTTCTTTGATTTTCTCTAGCAACCGTTCAAGGCCATACTTGCGAAAGATCTGATACCGTTCTTCCGCATCCAACTGGATGAAGCGGTCCCCTTCATCTTTAACCAATTGCTCCGCCATCTCGATAATATCGCGCCCCCGGTAACCATCCTCAGGGAACTCCGACTCTAATTGTAGGGCTTCCCGATAGCGCGCTTCCAGGGAGAGGGTCATATTATGGATCTGGTTACCTGCATCATTGATGTAATATTCACGGGTAACAGCAAATCCGGCCCGCTCCATCACTCGACAGAGAACATCCCCAAAGGCAGCTCCCCGGGCATGACCAAGGTGAAGACTCCCCGTAGGATTGGCACTCACAAACTCCACGAGCACTTTTTGCCCTTGCCCAGCACTGGATATTCCATAGTCATTTGCTTGCTTTATCACATCGGTAACCACTTCTGTCAACACAGAACGGTCCACAAAGAAATTGATAAAACCAGGACCTGCAATCTCTACTTCCCGAATGTGAGCTTTTCGTCGATCAATTCCCTCAACAATCGCCTCAGCAATTTGACGAGGGTTTTTACGTGCGATTCGGGTTAATTGCATAGCCATATTGGTTGCTAAATCCCCATGTGCCTTTTCACGAGGAACTTCGAGTACCACATCAGGTAACTGACTCTCCTCAGCCAACCCTGCTCGGATCACAGCCTGGCGAATCTCTTGTTTTAAGTTCTCTTTCATCTGTTCCAAGATATTCATTTTATTAAGCCTCCTCCTTCCATTGAATATGAAGTAGATATGAGCCCATCGCTTCGCCACCCATCGCTAAACGGAAGGATAAGCGAATGTTTCCCCCATCGTCTTCCTTTTCTCGATCATATTCAAGGGTTTCTACTTCCGTTTCAGAAACGCCACCCGGAATTTCAATGCGACTATAGGTTTTTTGATCCAAACGATACGTTTGACGGTAATTGACTACCCCTTGCCGAATAACAATTGCCTCATCACTACCGGCTTTTACTGTCGTTTGTACTTGATCAGAAGACTCTTTGGATCCTTCTTTATATTTCAGTACCCAATAGCGGTCTCTTTCTTCAAAGGACCCTTCTAATTGTTGCTCAATGACTTCTCCGTCCCCTTCTTCAGAGGAATGGACTGTGGAATGAATCGCTAATTGTACAGGTTTCACCTTTCCACGTCGACTCCTTTCTTTAATCGATCATTTACCCCGTGCACTCTTCATTATCGAAAAAATCCGATCAACATTTCACGGATCACCTTCGCCGCCACAATCGCTGTTTGATCACTTTGATCATAGGCTGGAGCCACTTCGACTAAATCAGCACCGACCACTTGCACATCCGAGCCTGCAATCGCATGAATCGATGCTATCAATTCACGTGAACTAATTCCACCAGGCTCTTGGGTACCTGTCCCTGGGGCATAAGCCGGATCAAGTACATCAATATCCACGGTTACATAGACCCGTCGCCCTGCCAATTGTGGAAGGGCTTTTTGTAATGGAGAAAGGACCTCAAAAGGGTGAAAATGAATGCCTCCCTGCTCGGCATATTCAAACTCCTCTTTTGTTCCCGAGCGAATCCCAAACTGGTACACATTCTCTTCACCGATGAGCTCCGCAATTTTGCGAAGAGGGGTTGCATGGGAGTACTCTTCGCCTTCATAGTCCGTACGCAAATCCGCATGGGCATCCAAATGAATAATGGCTAGATCAGGGTATTGCTTGTACACTTCGCGCACAACTGGCCAAGTTACTAAGTGCTCGCCACCGATCCCCAAGGGTATTTTCTTCTGCTCAAGTACCCTTGCAACAAATTCACCGATCTGTGCAATACTTTTCTCCGGATTTCCAAAAGCGAGGGGAATGTCTCCTGCATCATAATAGGTCCCATCCGTCAATTCTCTGCGAAGATACGGGCTGTATTCTTCTAGCACGAGGGAAACCTCTCGCACACGTTTAGGTCCAAACCGCGACCCCGGACGAAAACTGACCGTCCAATCCATTGGCATACCATATATCACCGTGCTCGCCTTCTCTAAATCGGTGCTTGCCCCGATAAACACGTTGCCTGAATAGGCTTCATCAAAACGCATGCTCACTTCTCCCCTTGTGTTAACCCCTCAACAAAGCGAGGTAATTTAAAGAGTGCATGGAAGAGGTCGGGTTGAAAGTACTTCGTATCCAACTCAGGGAGCTGGGACATTTCAACATCGAGAGGGTCTTTTCCTTTGGAACCCAACGTAAAGCTCCATAGACCACTTGGATAGGTTGGAATGCTCGCTGTATAGAGACGAGCGACTGGGAAGATCCCAGAAATATCTTGATAGACTTGAGCGATCAACTCTCGGTTAAACCATGGGGACTCCGTTTGGGCAACCATGATGCCATCGGGTTTCAATGCTTCATATATTCCTTGATAGAAGGGTTTTTGGAATAGACCCACCGCGGGACCAACAGGCTCCGTGGAATCCACCAAAATCACATCGTACTCTCCTTTATGAGCTTCAATATGTTGAATGCCATCGGCGACTTGGATATCGACCCGTTCATCAGAGAGCGCTCCGGCAATGGCAGGAAAATATTCGCGTGATACCTCGATTACACGCCCATCAATCTCACACAAAACGGCTTTTTCCACCGAAGGGTGCTTTAAAACTTCACGGATAACCCCACCATCTCCACCGCCGACAACTAGCACTTTCTTTGGGTTTGGATGTGTAGACATTCCCACATGGGTTAGCATCTCATGATAAACAAATTCATCCTTATCCGTTGTCATGACCATTCCATCTAAGATCAACATCCGACCAAAGGTTTTGGTCTCGATTACATCCATGCTTTGAAAATCCGTTTGTTCATGATGCAGCGTACGTGAGATTTTACTCGTTATGCCGTGATCTGGCGTTTGTTTTTCGGTATACCATAATTCCATGTCCATGATCCTATCTCCTTTTCATGTGGGTCCAACGTGATGCCACGCTCCCAATAAGAACCTTCCTATAGAATAAAGCAATCCAACCAAGCAGACAATCATGTTCCTTAACGAAATTTGCAACCTTATCAACAAAGGTTTTCTCTCTCGATCTTGGTCAATTGGAATCATTCCTTAACTTCTTCCGCATAACATCAGAAATCCGTTCTCATACTAACAAGGATTACCAAGTGAGGGGGAATTTGAACCCCGCACGCTATCCTTTAGTAAAGAGGGGGCCGAACCGATGGGAGATCAAATCAACCGCACACTACCACCCGATCCCGCAGGATGGGAAGAGATTCCCTTAGCCCACTGGTGGAACCTCGGACGTAAACTACTACGGCTCCTTGGTATCGCTCTTATTACTTCAGCTGCGATCATCCTAGTCACCCTTCTCTATTTGAAATCGCGTCCACTTCCTCCCCCACCTATTGGTATCACCACCCAACTCGTTGATCGAGAGGGAGACGTACTGGATCAGTTGGATGCAGGGGAGCATCGGGATCTTGTCCATCTTGGTAAACTTCCTCGGTCACTAGTTAATGCGACACTTGCTGCAGAGGACCAACATTTCTTTGAGCATCGCGGTTTCTCACTTCGTGGGATTTTTCGAGCAACGCTTGTGAATCTAAAAGAAGGAAGAGTCGCTCAAGGGGCCAGCACCATTACGCAACAACTCGCCCGTAACCTCTATCTTACCCATGACCGGACGTGGAGTCGTAAATGGAAGGAAGCCATTCTTACGACCCAGTTGGAACTTCACTTTACAAAGCCTTCGATTTTGGAAATGTATTTAAACAAAATTTACTATGGTCACGGGGCCTATGGCGTTGAACGGGCCTCCCACCTATATTTCCATAAACCGGCACAATCCCTTACACTGGCGGAAAGTGCCATGTTAGCAGGGATTCCCCGTGGTCCAGGCTATTATTCTCCCCTTAGTAACCCAGTACGTGCAAAAAAACGGCAAGAATTGATATTGGATCGCATGGTATCAACAGGAGCCATCACTCGCCAACAAGCCACCCAAGCAAAACAGGCCTCCCTTACCTATGGCCCGCCACCTCAACCCACTCCTGCACGTGCGCCTTGGTTTCGCGATTATGTGATTCATTCTGCGATAAAAGAATATGGCCTTAGTGAATCGCAAGTGCGAAGTGGTGGATTGAAAATATTTACGACGCTAGATTCTCGCCGCCAACATGCTGCAGAAAAAGCGTTTGCTCGTTATATACCAAGAGGAATGGAAGGCGCCCTGGTGAGCATGGATCCAAAAACAGGAGCCATTTTAGCCATGGTTGGGGGCAGCGATTATCATCAGTCACAATTCAATCGTGTCTTTGCCCACCGTCAACCCGGATCCACCTTTAAACCTCTCTTATACCTGGCAGCCTTGGAACAAGGTTATACTCCCCTTACCCGATTCAACAGCCAGCCGACGGCGTTTCAATTTAATGGAGAAACGTACGCACCGACCAATTATCACAATCATTATTTCCATCGGCCCATTACCATGTTAGAAGCCATCGCAGCTTCAGACAACATCTACGCCGTCCATACCCTCTTAGAAACGGATGCCCAGCAAACAACCTCCCTGGGTCGCCGAATGGGAATTCAAAGTCCCTTGCAAGCCGTCCCATCTCTCGCGCTGGGAACCAGCCCTGTACAACCCATGGAAATGGCCAAGGTTTATGCAACCTTAGCCAATAGTGGGGTTCAAAACGCTCCTTATGGGATTGATCATATTATTGATGCAGAGGGTCGTACCATCGGGCGTCACATCCACCGTGCCACCCCCATCATTCCCAAAGCCGAATCCTTCGTCATGACTCAATTATTAAAAAAGGTCTTTGAACCAGGGGGAACCGCACACAGTGTTCAAAGGATGATTGCTCGACCCGTCTTTGGTAAAACCGGCAGTACCGAATGGGATTCCTGGCTTTCAGGGTATACTCCTGAGCTAGAAACCACCCTTTGGCTGGGTTATGACCGAGGGAAACGCATTCCTGCTGGCACTTCCCGCATAACCCACTCCCTTTGGGGAAGTTACATGAAAGAGGCCCTTGCCCATACACCAGTAACCCATTTTTCACCTCCAAAAGGCGTTACTTCTGCAATCGTCGACCCCATGACTGGGAGTTTAGCAAGTTCAGCTTGTCCGCAACGTGAGAAGGTATGGTTTCTTCAGGGAAGCGAGCCCACTCAGCTTTGCTCAGCGCATACCCCCTCGGGTTCTTCTCGTGAAAAGATCCATTCCCTCTGGGAACGCATCAAAAAATGGTGGAACGGATAGTCCGTTCCACCATTTTTCTCTTTCAACCTAACAATCATTACTTCCCCCGACCTGACCTTCCCCATCTGCCAAAATGCCATCATTGTGTAACGTGATTAACCCTTGATCAGATAAGCTCTTAATTACTTCATAGAAACTATCCCGTTGATCGACTGGCATTTCATTTACAAACTGATTAATTTCTTCAGCCGAGGCATTTGGGGAAAAGTGTACACCCCCATGGCGGGCGAAATGGTCATCACTCGTAAATTGATTAGTCATACAGGATCGCCTCCCTTTTCTCATAGGTTGCGAAAAAAGGGGGCTCCCCATCCAAAAAAGAAACCAAAAAAAAGCGGGGGTTCGCCCGCTTTTTTTAGTGTCCTAGCTATACGATTCCGAAACCTGGACTTTAGTGTACACCCGGAAGAATAAAGGAACAAGTTGGGTAGGAATTTGTTCACAGACCGTTCACTTTTTAGCTTCCGATCCCAACGCGACCTTTAATTCATCAGTAGCATTCTCCCACCACTCCGCATTATTTTCAATTAATAGTTGGCGGAGTGCCGCCTTCTCATTTTCTTGCAACCCAGCTACTTTAATCCGACGCTTTAACGCATCATCCATACGATTCACATGTTCAGCGAGGTTTTTCCAACCACGCCGTGCTTCGCGATTAACAATCATTGAGCAAGTCGTCACACCCGCATAGTAAGGGCCCTCTTCTTTTCGGTCCACAGCGACCCAAACAACCCAATATTGAATAGGGTTCCCTTCCTCAGGAACATCCTGAGGATCTGAACTAAACTTGATGCCACGTTCCACCTTGCTTTTGGCATGAATTAGCCCAAGGTCAATACGCGCCTCATCCCCATCAATTAATATAGAGGATAAGTTGGATATATTAAGTGTCCCCGTGTGATATCCACCATGGGTGGTGGAATCCTCACGAATAATATTAAAACCCGAATTTTTCTTGCTCATAACCCTTCGCCCCCTTCTTTCTCCTAGAATCATTGTATCCTAGAAGCAGAACCTGGTGCAAAAAGGTGACTTAGGAAGGAGAAGCATTCAACATATTCAGGCGATCAACCACCTCGCTGCGGTTGGTTGGTGTCGATTTTAGAGGAACACCTGCTGATTCCCCTTGTTCATCTTCGTTCTTCATTACTTGCCGGATGGGAAGGTGGATATTAAAGGTCGTCCCTCTTCCCGGTTGACTCGTCACATGAATCTGACCCCCATGTTCCGAAATAATGCGATGACAGATGGAAAGGCCCATCCCTGTCCCATCTCCCTTCGTCGTAAAGAAAGGATCAAAGATCCGCGACATATACTCCGGAGGAATTCCGCTCCCAGAATCCTGCACACGAATGCTGATCCGATCACGCATCTCTTTCCAGCGAACACAAACGACACCTTTATCCGCCAATGCTTCGAGTCCATTTTGCACCAAGTTGATCAGGACTTGTTTCAATTGCTCTGCATCTGCTTCAATAATGACCGGTGAGGAAGGCGGTTGGGGCGTTAACTCATGCCCCATTAAAATTGCCTTCGGATGGAGCAATTGGAGAACATCATCAATTAAACGATCCAAATTAAACAAGGTATGGCGAGCCGGACGTGTCTCACTTAAATGGAGGAACTGTTTTAACAAATCATTGATGCGATCGATTTCTGGTAACATAATCGACTCCCACCTCTTCACCTCAGGAGATTCTGTCGCTGATATTTGAATAAACCCCCGAATTGAGGTAAGTGGATTACGAATTTCATGAGCAAGTCCAGCGGCTAATTGTCCTACAGCGGATAGCTTTTCAAGATGCCTTCGACGTTCCTCTTCTTGATGGCGAATCCGCTTTTGTTCGATCGAAAGGCGATGTTCAGCCAAACGAATCAGCTCTGAAGCACTTTGGGCCTCCGCTGGATAGGTCGCCGTGCCAATGCAAACATTGACTAAGGAACGTTCTGCCCTTAAACCTGCGATGACATTCTCCACCGTTTCCAAGCAAAATCGCAACGCTGATTCATCACCCGTCAACCCAACAACAAATTGATCGCCATCATACCGTGCCACTTGCGCTAAAGGTGGGAGGTTTTTTTTCAATTGACGAGCAATCTGTACCAACAATTGATCACCCGCATCAATTCCTTCTCTCATATTTACCTGTTGAAAATCAACGAGATCCACACAGACCACATGATAACAATGACCGGTTGCCATACACCGTGACAAACTTTTGGTTACCTGCTCCTGAAAGCCTCCAAAGTTATATAAACCTGTAAGGTAATCCCGGCGCGAAGTTTCTTCTAGCTCATCGATGTATTCATGCAACCGTGAGTGTGCCTTGTCCACCTTGTCTAATAAGTGCCGATTCTCCTGTTGGATCTCCTCTGCTCGAGCATGACTCCGATACATTAATCCACTTACCCACCCAAAAAAGACAAACAAAGCAACTTCTGTACCAATGGATTCCACATGGGGTAAAACATCGAATCCATATTTCATACCTGTATGACCGACAAAGAACAACAAGGCAAATACCCAGGTTCTTTGAATAGGCATCCGATCATGCAAAAAGCCAAACACAATAAGATACACCCACATAAAACGAAAATCACCTGTCAACGCATCCAATACCATGAGTACTCCAAGAACCAGCAATGAATAGAGACCATACGGAAGTGCAGATGCCCACTGATGTCGCATCAACACCATTACTAAGAGCAGAGCAAATAGAATCCCTGTTGCTTCCCAGCTTCCTTCTATAACCCCTAAGAACCCTTCACCGTACTTTCCCAAGGCGATCAGCCAGTCGGTCAACGGTTTAACCCCCCATTTCACCCTCCGTCGAACACATTCCCCGTTGGCGGCAGTCCCGATTTATTTAAAGATGACCTGATTGGTATTATGAAATACTTGAAAAGAATGAATGGATAGACATTCATTTTTCTCCGAATCATCTCTATAAAATTAACGTAAGGATTCCATCTGAGACATCAAATTTCCTCCTCCAAATCTTTGTTTCGACAAAAGCTGTCAAAAACCGATTCAAATTTTGTCCATCGGAATTTATGTCTTTACTATACAATGTGATAAAATGCCTTCAATCCCATTTAATTACTACTAGACGATGTGGTATGTTTACAAATTTGCATTCGTACCTTGTATCAATACCAATATGAAAACTTGATTCATAGAGGGGGAATATGGATTGGAAAAGGAAAAGGAATTAAGCCGCTCCATCCTTAATTTATTAGGCGGGCAGGAAAACCTGGTCTCCCTATCCCATTGCATGACTCGACTCCGTGTAACAATCAAAGATCCTACAAAGGTTCAACTTCACGGGTTGAAAGAACTCTCTGACGTGTTAGGGGTCGTCCATTCAGCCGACCACTACCAAATTATTTTAGGTCCGGGAAAAGTGGCAAGAATTGCTCACCATATGGCTGGAGAGACAGGCATGACCCCAGAGGAAGTACCGGATGAAAAGGCAGATACTCCCCATCAAAACTCGACTCTGATGAGGCGGTTTTTACAGCGGTTGGCCAATATTTTCGTTCCATTAATTCCGGCGATCGTTGCCAGTGGGATGTTATTAGGTCTGACCAATGTCATTCTTCACACCCAGTTGCTTGCCAATCTACTCGGAATCACTTCAGAAAGTCCAATCATCTTGTTGTTATCTGCCATGAGCAAGGTCGTATTCACCTATCTTGCCATCTTTGTAGGGATCAACACCGCCCGTGAATTTGGAGGAACCCCTGCACTCGGTGGCGTTGCTGGTGGATTGATTATTTTCCCCGATATCGGAAACGTCTCGTTATATGGTGAAGCCCTCGTTCCTGGACGTGGAGGGTTAATTGGCGTGCTCTTGGCAGCCTGGTTTATTTCAATCACTGAACGTTATATCCGCCGTTTCATTCCCAACACAATCGATATCATCATTACACCGACGCTTGCTTTATTGATCACAGGTTTTGCGACTTATACACTGCTTCAGCCTCTCGGCGGATGGATTGCCGATGGAATTACTGATGGTCTCAAAGCCTTATTAGAAACAGGCGGGATGTTAGGCGCAACTCTATCTGGTGCCGTACTTGCAGGTACGTTCTTACCCCTGGTCATGACAGGACTTCATCAAGGGTTAATCCCCATTCATATGGAACTACTGAACAAGACCGGATTGGATCCTCTCTGGCCGATACTTGGTATGGCTGGGGCGGGCCAGGTAGGTGCTGCCTTGGCCATCTATCTCAAAACGAAAAATACAACCTTAAAAACCGTCATTAAAGGTGGGGTGCCTGTAGGTATTCTAGGCATTGGTGAACCACTCATCTATGGAGTCACCCTGCCCTTGGGACGTCCATTTATAACGGCTTGTCTAGGTGCTGCTGTGGGCGGGGCGATTCAAGGGGCACTGGGGACAGCCACAGTCGCCATCGGAGTCTCCGGCCTCCCAGGTGCTCTTCTCTTGGCAAAGGGACACCTTCTTCACTTTATGGTCGGGCTCGTCGCCGCTTATGGAGCCGGCTTCCTCTTCACTTGGCTCTTTGGCTTTACTCGTGAAATGGATCACACCTACACTGGAAAAAGCGCTTCGCCAGCAAAGGAGGCACCAAAGACCCATTCCCTCCATTCACCTACTTCGTCGTAAGTCCGCCTTTTTGAAAGGGCGGCATGATTTCTTACTATGGAGGGCGTTACATGGACAATAATGATCAACGCTGGATCACAGAAGAACGCCTTCAAACTACCCATCGGTTAGATCAGATGACAACGTCGGAAATCCTAACCGTGATGAACCAAGAAGACCAATTCGTACCCCATGCTGTAAAGAACGTACTCCCATCGATTGCTGATACAGTTGATGCGATGGTGGAATCCATCTTACAGGGGGGACGCATCTTTTATATGGGTGCCGGAACCAGTGGCCGGCTCGGTGTATTAGACGCTTCGGAATGCCCTCCGACATTCTCAAGTGACCCTAGCACCGTTCAAGGAATCATAGCAGGTGGAGTCAAGGCCCTGCAGTATGCGATTGAGGGGGCTGAAGATAGGAAGGATCAAGGGGTCAGGGATCTACAAGCGCGCGACTTTACCGCCACGGACTTCCTTATCGGATTATCTGCCAGTGGACGTACTCCTTATGTCTTGGGAGCACTCGCCTACGCTTCCCACATCGGAGCAAAAACCGCTTCGATCACATGCAACCCTGACTCTCCCATGGGGCAACTAGCTACCTACGCCATTGAGCCAAACACAGGACCTGAGATCCTGACAGGTTCCACCCGGCTCAAAGCAGGAACTGCGCAAAAAATGGTATTAAATATGCTAAGTACAACCTTAATGATTCGCCTCGGAAAGACCTATAGCAATCTGATGGTTGACTTAAAACCTACCAATAAGAAATTACAAAACCGGTCTCGTCAGATTGTTTCTCTTGCCACGGGTGTATCCCTATCAAAAGCAGCCAGCACACTTGAGCGAGCAGGTGGTGAAGTGAAAACGGCAATTGTTCTGCTTTTAGCCAACATCGATGTAGAGACGGCTCGACAACGACTCATTCGTAGCAACGGTCGCGTACGAGATGCCCTTCATCAATCGTAGCACGATCATTATCCCTATCAATCCCACAAAATATTTAGAAAAAGACAACGGGATATCCGTTGTCTTTTGTCTTCCTCCCAGCCGTACTAATTGATTAGCGATTCACCCAACGTGAATACGGAGGATGTTCCTCACCCTGCTCCACATTCGAAACATCATTGACGGATTTATGTGACATGGGATCCTTGACGCCATACAATTCCTCAATACGGATCGGACCTTGACGCCCATCTGAATTCATATAAGCAGTACTCCGTTCAGGAGCACCTTCACGCCCCTCTAACGCCGCTGCCCCCTCACGCTCTTGCCAATGACCATATCGACGCCGATAGGTTTGGTGAGCAAGAGGCGCTCGTTCTGGCTCTTCCAATAAGGTATGTATAATCGTCTCTTTCAATATGCTTTTAATCTCTTCACTACGATAGCCATTATCGACACTGTCTACCCAATCAAATATCGGACCATCTTCTTTAGTAAAGGTAACATTTCGTTGTGTTGGAGATAATTCCTGAAGCACTCCCATCCGTTCACGGAACGTCCCACGATCACAAATCGTATCTA
This sequence comes from Marininema halotolerans, assembly GCF_900116235.1. GTDB lineage: Bacteria > Bacillota > Bacilli > Thermoactinomycetales > DSM-45169 > Marininema > Marininema halotolerans. The sequence continues at coordinate 433,695 of NZ_FPAA01000001.1, forward strand.
AGGGAAAGTACACCCCTTTTAAGTAGGATTGAATACAGTATTTAACCAGAAGAGGAAACTGGCCCCGGGGTAGGATATCATACCAATTACGCAGGAACCGATCTTTTTTTCCCAAATAAACACCAACTGTGATCGTCATTTTCAAAACCCCTTTCGATTCGTCGGTACTTGTCCAAACCCCTTGTAGCCCAATCCCCCTTAAGCTACAAGAGAAAAATAAAGAAGTCAGCACCGCATTTTTTTCTCATTATGCATATGCAAATCCTTCTTTTGCCAAATATAGTATCAATGCTGACTACTTATCGTCAACAGAAGATTTTGTCGAATTGAGACAAGTTCTCCCGTTTTCTACTTTTTTGCTATACCAATCGTTTTCGACGTGCTAGAATTCGACGATATTGCGCTCCATGGTGCTTTAAATGTTGAAACACAAACAAATCCGGACGGGTATTTACTTCAAAAATCCACGGATGGCCTTCTTGGTCAGGACCGACATCAATACCCAATTCCTTTATCCCTGGGAACCGTTCATCCAATACTTCTGCAGTCATACTGGAAAGTGATAATAAATGTTTGTATAGAAGTTCGTTCAAAGGATTTCCCTCACCAAAGGAACGGACCATTGCCTCCTTTGCTGTGATGGGAAGACCCCCTTTACAATGATTCGTTATAAATTCGCCCCGCGCTGCCACTTTAGCCACCATCCCACTAAGAAGCCACCGCGTATCCGGTTTTTGTAGCATTAAACGAATATCAAAGGGCCGTCCATCCACTTTCGCCATCTCAATTCCCTGTTGAATGATGTATGGACGGGAAGGTGAGAGGTATCGCACTAACCGCTTTGGAAGTTCTTCCATTCTCATCAGCTGCCGCTCTTTACGCCAGCGAACTTCACACCAATCTTGATAGCGGCGAATTCGTATAATTCCGTGTCCACCATTCCCCTTATCAGGCTTAATAAATACCATTGGATATCGATCCAGCATTTTTTTGAGTTCCACCTTATTTAACCAGGTAGTCTCTGGTATATAGACAGCAAGGGGGTCATGGGATTGCATCACTTTAGTTTTTAGCGCTTTACTTGCAATTTGCCGATAGTTCCGCAAGGATAACTCCTCCTTATAACCTTTACCCATACTGGATTCATGATCCATTTTGTGTACTTCCCCAGTCTATTCCACCTTAGGGACAGTGCTACAACGATATTCCATTTTGTACCCCATTCATCTTCTCCGTTTTTGCCTATCAATGTGTTAAAATGGAAATGAATATAGAGCATTGTTGTTCCATACAAAGGAATGTGCGAAAATGAACAAGAAAAGAACCTCCCTTAACCGAAGGTCTTTATTTTTGTTATGGGTCCTTGCGCTAGCACTTTTCATCGGCCTTACTCATCGTGGCATGACACTGGCCCAACCCATGTTGTATCAGGGAAATTTACTGTTCGAATCCTGGCGATTTCGTCACGCCAACACCATTAAAAGCGAAAATACGATCATCTATTACACCTCTTCTCAAAAAAACGAGGCAAAACTTATCGCTAAGGAAGCAGAGCATGTCCTCCGTTTTTTTTCCAAGCGATACGATTTTAAACCACACCGCACGTTACCGATTTTTCTTTTTCCAGATCGTTCATCGATGGCCGATCATTTCGCAACAACTAAAAGTCATAAAGCTAATGGGATTTACACTTCGGGAGCCGTCTATCTACTCAACCCAGCAGCATGGAATAACAACTTCCCTTCTGCCATCGATCAACCGAAAGAATGGGGAAAACTCTTTCATGAAGAGGGACCACTCACCCACGAGATCACCCATTATTACTTGGATTGGACAACTGCAGGGAACTATCCCCTCTGGTATACTGAGGCCTTTGCGCAATGGGTAGAGTACACCCAATTAGGTTTTGAACTGATCTCTCCTACGGAACCTCTTCCCACGGAATCGCTCTATACCTACGATCAACTCAATAACCAATTTGATGAGCTTCCTAATCAAGCACTTGCCTATCGACAATCCTTCTTGTTTCTCCGTTGGATGATCCATAAATATGGAGAACCGCATAATCAACAACTACAAGATCGACTCGCGAAGGGAACCCCCTTTGCTACAGCATGGCAAAAAACCTACGGTGAATCGCCGAAACAATCTTACCGCAAATGGCTTCATCAATTTGATTTATAACTTTTATTGCGGGGTGGAAGAGCCTATGTGTGCAAAAATTTATGTTGTCGAAGACGAACGACCCATCGCGGATATCCTGCAATTTAACTTATCAAAGGAAGGACACGAAGTAACGTGCATTTATGATGGTCAAGAGGCCATTGAACGCATTTTAGCCGAGCCGCCAGACTTGGTTCTTCTCGATTTAATGTTACCGGGTGCAGATGGCATTGAAGTTTGTCGTCAAGTAAGACAACACCATCAACTGCCTATTATTATGGTGACCGCAAAGGACTCGGAAGTAGATAAAGTACTTGGTCTTGAGATTGGTGCGGATGACTATGTAACCAAACCCTTTAGCAACCGTGAACTTCTTGCTCGTGTAAAGGCAAATTTGCGCCGTACTCGAGACCAAGGGGAGAAGACTTCGCCTGCATCGTCTTCCCAGCTCCTTCAAGTAGGCTCCCTGACCATCGATCAAGGAAGTTACCTCGTTTCTAAAGGGAAAAACCCCATTGAATTAACCCACCGAGAATTTGAATTACTTTTATATATGGCTAAAAATGTGAATCAGGTACTTACCCGTGAACACCTGCTTCAATCCGTCTGGGGATATGATTATTTTGGCGATGTACGTACAGTTGATGTCACCATTCGTCGACTGCGAGAGAAAATTGAGGATGATCCTAGCCAGCCCACTTATATTATCACTCGGCGCGGTATCGGCTACACCATGCGGGATCCCCAAGGAGACCGATGAAATTTCTGAAGGGGTTGCGTCTATTTAATAGTGTTCAATGGAAAATGGTGTTGATATACCTCTCTCTCCTCTTGATTGCCATTCAATTAATTGGCGTTTATTTTTTTAAAGAGTTAGAGGATTTTTATGTTGGGGACTTGGAGGATCGTCTACAACGTCAAGCAGATCTATTGATTTCGCCGGGAGGGATGGCAAAAGAACTTGCTAAACCCCAACCCAACTCTGATAAAAGGCGGAAGCGATTGGATCAATTATTACAAAATCTTTATATCCTTGATAAAGGATCCGGTCAAATGGTCCAACTCACCGACCAGGATGGGATCGTTTTGAGCGCCACAACCGAAAACAAATCAAAAATCGGTCAAAAAAATCCCCGTGTCAGCTCTGTTTTACGGGGCGTAAAACCCAATGTGACACAATTTCGCCGGGGCCCTAACAATCAACGGCTGATTCTATATACCAAAGCCATCACTGAGAATGAGCAGGTAATTGGTGCGATATATATCGAAGCACCCATGACCAGTACCTACGTAACCATCCGAACAATTAACAACAAACTTCTACAAATTTCTCTCTTCTCCTTAGTGGGAACCGTTATTCTTGGCATCATCCTTGCTCGCACAATTACCAACCCAGTGAAAGAGATTACGGAACAAGCTTCAGAAATGGCACAAGGTGATTTTGATCGCCAAGTGGCAGTAAAAAGCAACGACGAAATTGGACAACTCGCCGCTGCCTTTAATCACCTGGCACAACACCTGCGTGAAGCCCTCTCTCAAAATGAAGAGGAAAAAGGAAAGTTAGAATCTGTCTTGACCAATATGAGTGATGGGGTCATCGCCACCGATGATCGTGGATGTGTCATCGTGGTGAACCGCCGAGCCGTCAATATCCTCGGACGGCCGATTGCCAAAGGAGACCCTCTTACCCAAGCCCTTCCCCTCTCCGAGCCACTTTCGTTCCCTCTCGTCGAGGAGAGGCAAACCTATCTAGAATTGAATCGGGAGGATGAGGATGACCCTACTGTGGTGAAAATCACCTTCACACCGATTCGCCGCTCTGAAGAGACAGTCGGTCTGCTTGCAGTGCTACAAGATGTCACTGAAGAAAATAAACTGGATCGACAACGAAAGGATTTTGTCGCTAATGTCTCCCACGAATTACGAACACCGCTTACCACGATCAAGAGCTATTTAGAGGCTTTAGATGAAGGTGGCGCTATGGAGGATCCTGAATTAGCTAAACGCTTTTTGCGGGTGACCCGTCAAGAATCCGAACGCATGACCCGGCTCATTCACGATCTCTTACAATTATCACGTTTGGACGCCAAAAAGGTTCGGTTTAACCGCCAACCACTCATGGTTGAAACGATTCTCTCTGATGCGGTAGAGCGTTTTACCATTCCTGCAGAACAAAAAAATATTGATATCACTTTCCGCTCACATGACTTATTACCAAAGATCTATGGAGATCGAGATCAATTGGATCAAGTGCTAGACAATTTGATTTCCAATGCGGTTAAATACACGCCAGAAGGAAGAAGTATCACCGTCTCTGCCCGCCGTCGTTCGGATGGTTTTGTTGTTGTCGCGGTCTCTGATCGTGGGATCGGCATTCCCCAGAAAGACCTTGAGATGATCTTTGAGCGCTTTTATCGTGTCGATAAAGCCCGCTCCCGTAATATGGGAGGGACTGGGCTCGGTTTGGCCATCGCCAAAGAGATAGTCGAAGCCCACGGCGGCACGATCACGATGGATAGCCGTTACGGATGGGGCACTACCGTTCGCTTTACCTTGCCCCCCTGCGAACCGGAGGTCATTCGATGAAAGAACACATCAAATCCGTCCTTCTGACGGTACTCATGATAACCAGTTTGGTGCAATCAGGAATTCTTCTTTATATCTCTCCCTCTTATGAAGAAGTGCTAACTCCCGATTATTCGTATCCACATAAGATCGTAAAGCAACCCTTTGAAAAAAAGGGAATCCATGAAATTACGGCACCCGGTCAAATTTATATTCATCAAGATGGAAAGCATCAGCTACTCTCTGAGAGCCTAGAAAAGGGGCCGTTTCGGACTTTCTTATCCAAGTTGGCCCTTGCTGAATTCACTCGACCGCAAAAGGTAACGCCCTCCGAAAAAGATTGGGAGTCCTTGATGAAGAAAAAGCAAGGGATCGAGTTGCGTTTTTCACGTAATCTCCCACCTGATATAACGCAATCCTTTTTTTCCAATGATTTTATCAAACCGGATCTATCATCCGTCAGTCGCGTATGGATATTCGAGAATTCATCCGGGAACCTTGCGGCCCGCTTCATCTCCGATAAAACCGGAGAAACGATTCAATACAAAACACGGCTGGACTCCTTTGATGATTGCTTAAAAATAGCGAATACATTCGACTCCCCTTCCCTGTCTGCTACCTTACCCAAAAAAAATCGGGAGGTTCCTCTGCCCTTCTATCTCCCAAATGATCCGTTACCAATGGATCAAATGCAATTTCCAATTAAAAAAATCGCGATCAATGACTTAAAACTATCGCTATTTCCTGATTCAAATTTAATTGAAAAAAAACTTACCCTGGACCATGCTACGATGTATACCGATACGACACGCACCCTTCAACACAATACAGCAAAGGAACTAATGATCTACAATCGTCCCGATACCACTACGATCACAAAAGGGAGTATCACCGATCAATTGGATCTGATTTACCAATTTATGCGACGCCATGGGGGTTGGACTGGGAATTTCTTACTTGACGAGGTGGAGAACGATTCCAATCAATCAACTCCGTACTACCGGTTTCGGCTTTACTCTAATGGACTTCCTGTCTATTGGGACGGAAAGGAAGAGATCACTCCTGCTTTAATGCGGCTTTCTGCCATTGGGAAAGGCGTCACTAGCTATGATCGTTCTCTGATCTATCCCACCTTACAACCCAATAAAAAAATGACCAAGGTGGATACTCTGCTTAACAAAAAAGATCTCCTCGCCGAATTGGACCGAAAAGGGATCACGTTAGAAAAAAAGGTAGCCAGCATTCATCCGGGGTATCGGGCTGCTGTGAATAAAGATACGGTCACATATATCCCCACATGGATTATTCAATTAAGGGATGGGACGAGAAGCTACGTAGAAAAACGAGGTACAGGAAGGTGATTCCCCATGGAGTGGAGTAAAGCGAAAAGCATACTCATCGTAGCTTTTCTTGCCTTAAACATCTTCCTTGCCAGTCAGCTCCTTCATGCACGAACAGAGCAATCCAGGGATGGTCAAGCGACGAATACTCGGGAAGAGCTGACCGAGATCGCTACAGAGGCGGATATTACGATCCTCGGTAAAATACCAGAGGATCCGCCTCAGGTAAACATTTTGCAAGGAAGTGTAGTCTCTTTTAAAGAACCCTGGGTTCACGATGCTGAGGGGAGATGGGTACAAACCTTTGATCCACCGATCAAGGTCAGCGGTGATCGGGAGAAAATCTTAGAACGTTACGTTGACAACCTTGATCGTTATGCTTTTCAGCCCAATGAATCCAATAGTAAGCATCAAGTGTATTATCAACGCTATGGCAAACGTCTCATTTTTGATGGTAAATTAGAAGCGAACTGGAAAGATGAGAACCATCTTGTCTCTCTTCATCAATCTCGTTTAACCATTGGTTCGCAAGACAGTGCCAAACGAGCAGGTGTTTCTGCAACCACTACCTTGATCAACTTAATAGAAAAAGGTCAAATTCAAAAAAAAGAGACCGTCGTGGATATTCAGTTGGGATACCATAGTCAATCCTATGATAATCAAGTGCGTGTACTACAACCCATGTGGCGCATTCAAACCAATAAGCATACTTTTTATGTCAATGCCTTTAATGGAGCCATCGAATCATCCCCCAATGAGAAGATTCATGAATAGTTGAGTCAGAGGAGATCATTTACATGAAGTACAGTATTTTGGCGAGTGGCAGTACAGGAAACTCTCTTTATATCGAGACGGATCATATCCGTCTTCTCATCGATGCGGGCCTATCGGGTAAGCAGCTGGAAGCCAAATTAAAAGAAATCGGTGCGGACCCTACTCAACTCGATGCACTCTTAGTCACTCATGAACATATTGATCATGTAAAGGGACTTGGAGTTTTTGCACGTCGCTATCAACTGCCTATTTATATGAATGAAGCAACCTGGACAAGTTTGCCGACGAGTGTTGGCGCCATTCATCCTGATCAACAACGCATTTTCCCTGTGTTATCCACCCTGCAATTAAAGGATATCACTGTGCAATCATTTCCGATTTCCCATGACGCTGCACAACCGATGGGATTTTGCTTTCATAACGAAGATGTCTCTTTAGGGCTGGTAACCGATACCGGCTATATTAATCAACGAATTGTAGACAAGGTACGTGGTGCAAACGTCCTCATTTTTGAGTCCAATCACGATGTTGAAATGCTTCGCATGGGATCTTACCCTTGGAATATTAAGCGACGCATTTTAAGTGATGTGGGCCATTTATCCAACGAAGATGCTGCAGAGGCTCTCCTTGATATCCTCAAAGGAGAAGGAGAGGATATCCATCTCGCTCATTTAAGTCAGGATAACAACTTAACCGAGCTGGCACACCTTACCGTTCGCAACATTCTGGAGGAGGAAGGGTTACATGTTGGGAAGGACATTCACCTCCGCGAAACCTGGCCCAACCGACCGACTCCTCTACGAACCATTCACAAACGAATCTAATCCATCCCCTTTCCTAAGACCAATCACAGGCAATTCTAATCTGATTCTCATGATTCATGCTAGAAAAGCCGTTATAATAAAAAGTGTCCTCCTTAAACAGCGAGCCATATTGAGGTTACCCAGCCAATCTCTTCGGGTACCATTACATCTCTGTTGAATCCGCTGCCCTGCGCTGATCGCAGGGTTCTTTTTTAAGGAGGTTCATCCTTCTAACTCGGCCATCCGTTTTTCGATTTCCTGGATCGTTACCATTTCTTTATCAATCAATACTTGCAGGATGGCCCCAATCCATAATCGAGTCCGATTATCCGATTCTTTTAAATCGGCGAGCTGTGCTCCCCAATTTACCAATGTCCATGGATCTGTCAAATCTTCCTTTTTTTCTGAACTCACGATGCCTGCCCCCTTTCTCTCTAGTTTGAGCGAAAAGGGGAGCTAGCAAACCCTAGAGCCAGAAAATTAAAAACATTTCTTTGAACATTTGCAATCCCTCCTTTTAGAGCACCATAGGGATTCAGTATAATAATCCTACACCCATCAAATAATGTAAGAGAAATTCGTCCGATTTCTCGTTCTATGAAGGAGGAAATTGACCGTGGGGTATTACAATAATCAAAAGGGTTCAAGTAGTCCTCTTCGCCTATTCTTTGTCGCTCTAATTTCAGCGATCATTGGTGGTTTACTGGTACTTGCTTTGTCACCCGCTTTGAGTCGATCCGGAATTCTTCCTCAGCCCTCTGCCCAAGGACCCGTTCTCTCGGAGGAAACTGGCCCTGAGAATTCCATCAGTGTCCATACCAATATCACAAGTGCTGTACAAAAAGTACGTTCAGCAGTTGTCGGCGTGGTTAATCTGCAAAAATCGGGAAATTCCTTCGATCAAAAACCCGTTGAACAAGGGACTGGGTCCGGCGTCATCTTCAAAAAAGAAGGGGACAAAGCCCTTGTTGTAACCAATCACCATGTAGTCGCTGGCGCTGATCAAGTTAGCGTTGTCATCCCTGGCAAAGATCAAGGGAAAGAAGTAAATGCGAAGGTGATTGGTGAAGATGAACCAACAGACCTAGCGGTGTTAGAGATGCCTTCCAAGTATGTAAAGAGTGTCGCTAAATTCGGCAACTCCGATAACCTTAAGGCGGGTGAACCAGCGATTGCGATCGGGAATCCCCTTGGATTAGAATTTTCCCAATCGGTCACGGCAGGCGTTATCAGCTCCCCCCATCGACAAATTCAAGTCTCAGAAACGATGGTAATGGATGCGATTCAAACCGATGCCGCGATTAATCCCGGCAATTCGGGTGGAGCCCTCATCAATTCAGCAGGTCAGGTGATTGGCATTAACAGCCTAAAAATTGCTGAACAGGGCGTCGAAGGGTTAGGTTTTGCGATTCCTGTCAATGATGCAAAGCCCACGATTAATGACTTGATTCAATATGGAGAAGTAAAACGTCCGTTCTTAGGTATTCAATTACGCGATCTGGATACCATCACCGCCAATGACCGTCATCAGCTCAATTTACCTGACTCGGTTCAAAATGGCGTCGTCGTCATTAAAGTGACAGGGGGCAGTAGTGCAGATCAGGCAAAACTTAAACGACTGGATGTCATTACGGAACTGGACGGCAAACCCATCAAAAACGGCTCTGCCCTTCGCTCCTACCTATGGAAAGATAAAAATGTAGGTGACACCATGACCATTACCTATTATCGTGATGGTAAGAAACAAACGACAAAAGTCAAACTACAAGCAGCCTCTTAAACTGGCGCTTTTATAAAACAAAGCACTCGCGACATTTGCGAGTGCTTTGTTTTATTGAACCAACCTTCATGGACACCTCTGCAACCGAATAGCCTTAAAAAGATCGGTTTCCTATGCGATTGGTTGTATTGGGCCAAGAAACCATTGGTTGTTATGGAGGTGATCTTATGAAACCACATCAACGACCCAACATTCTTATTTTTACGGTGGATCAGGAGCGGTTTCCCCCTGTATATGAAAACGAGGAGATTCGGACATGGCGGACAACCTATTTAAAAACCCAACAACTTCTTAAACAAAAGGGATTTGAGTTTAAGAACCACTACACAGCAAGCACGGCATGTTGCCCGAGTAGAACTTCCTTGTACACAGGACAATACCCCTCCCTCCACAATGTCACCCAGACACCAGGTGTTGCAAAAGATCGGTTTGATTCCGATATGTATTGGTTGGACGCCAATACGGTTCCTACAATGGGAGATTACTTCCGTCATGCTGGTTATCAAACTCTTTATAAAGGAAAGTGGCATATCTCCCAAGCAGATATCATGGTACCGGGCACCTCACGCCAATCCTTTCTCAGTTATCAATCAAATGATGGTGTGCCGATCGTCAAAGATGAACAAATCTACTTAGCTGCCAATCGTTTACAGAGTTTTGGATTTTCCGACTGGGTAGGTCCTGAACCGGTGGGGGATACCCCACATAATTCGGCTTCCTCTGCTGCCCAGGGTGTTAGTGGCCGCGATATTGCCTACCGGTATGAGTTGGTTGAACAGATTCGTTCTCTCGAGTCACAATACAAAGCAGCTAACCAGCCTCAAGAGCAGCAACCCTGGCTTCTGGTCGCCTCCTTTTTAAATCCCCATGATATTTCGCTGTTTGGTCTATATAGTCAGGCGAGTCAACGATTTAACTTTGATGTGCACCCTGCCGTTCCCTTCATCCCCCCCGCTCCCAGTGCATACGAATCCCTATCGACGAAGCCCATGGCCCAACACAGCTATCAAAAGCTTTATCCCCTGGCTATTCAGCCAATCCTTGATTTAGTTCATTATCGTCGCCTTTATTATTCCTACCAACAAGAAGTGGATCAAGAAATGTATCACGTTTTTCAAACACTAAAAAACTCCATCTTTTATGACAATACGATTGTCATTTTCACCTCAGATCACGGTGATCAACTTGGTTCTCACGGAGGCATCTTTCAAAAGTTTTATCAAGCCTATGAGGAATCCATTCATATTCCCCTCATCATTCACTCCCCGACTCTGTTCAATGGGTATTTTTCCACAGATCAGCTTACTAGCCATGTGGATGTCTTACCCACACTACTGGGATTGGCAGGGATTGATCCGAAGCCGATTGCTGAACAGCTAAAGCGATCTCACATTGAGGTTCGATCGTTTGTGGGACGTGATTTATCTTCCACTATCATCGACAAGCACGGGGAATCCGCTCAAAATGAACCGATCTATTTCATGACCGATGATGATGTGACAAGGGGACCGAATCAAAGGGATATTTTAGGCATCCCTTATTCATCGGTGGTACAACCGAATCATATTGAGACGATTATCACCCACCTCGATACAGGCCTGAACGGGCAATCAGAGCGCTGGAAGTATTCTCGTTATTATGATAACCCCCAGTTTTGGAGTCAGCCCGATGAGGAAGATAGGCGAACCGTCTTCCCCTTCCCTTGGGATAAGGTCTCATGTTATACCACCATCAAAAGGGTTCCCGTACCCGATCAATGGGAGATGTATAACCTCACCCGCGACCCCTTCGAAATGACGAATCTCGCTTTATCAACAAACCCTACCATGCAAAGGATTCGGCAGACATTGAATCATCTTTTACTGTCTCAACGCAAACAAAAGCATTTGACTCCCCATACTCATTAAGGACCCGTAATAAAGAGCATCCTAAACCCAAATCCACTGAGGGATGAATGGATGCATCCCTTACCGCTTCATGCTACACTAAAAAGAATGACGAAAATGGAGGACTTATCATGGCAGGTACCCATCAAACTGAACCCCATTCAATTACTTGGTATGCTTGCAATGAGCATATTGAAGTTGTACTCGATCAACTCGTCGATGAAGCAGAAACCGCTCCTGACCTCTTTCCTTGTGAACCCGAGGAACTAGGAACAGCAACCTGCCACTGGTGTGGTAGCACGCCCTCCTACCGTCTTTCTGCTCAAACCAATCACGAATAATGGCAAAAAACGAGAGCGGGTTGTAAGAACACGCATCGTTGGAGGGATCAGATGAGAATTCAAATCATCGCCGTCGGCAAAATGAAAGAAAAATATTTACGTATGGGTGTAGAGGATTACATACAACGGATCACCCCCTATGCAAAAGTCGAGGTAACAGAGATCGCTGAAGAGAAGGGGCAAGAGCCTCTCTCTCCTGCGGAAATCGATCAGATTGTCACCAAAGAGGGGGAGCGTATTTTGCGTGCACTCTCATCCGATACCTACACCATCGCACTTGCTATACAAGGCGTTGCCTTCTCCTCCGAAACCTTAGCCAATCATCTGGATCAACTGGCCACTTACGGACGAAGTAAAGTTGCCTTTATCATTGGGGGTTCCTACGGCTTAACTAAATCCGTACTGCAACGAGCCGATTATACCCTCTCCTTTTCCAAAATGACGTTCCCCCATCAATTAATGCGCATGTTATTGTTGGAACAGGTCTATCGATCCTTTAAGATCAATCGGGGGGAGACCTATCATAAGTAAGGCCCCCTATTCAAACGTAATGATAAAGAGGAACTTACCCGTCATGGATAAGTTCCTCTTTTATATGGAACCCCCTATCCAATTTTTAAGCCCAACCACCCAAGTTGAATGACCTCATCTTCACCCTGTACTAGTATTCATTTCATTTAATTAGACACCCCAAAAAATAGGCGCTCATACAATACCCAGAATGATTGACTAGGAGGGAGAAATTAAATGGTCTGTCCTGCCTATACAAGCACGCTCATCTTAGATACGGGTGAGACAAATTCGCAATTCCTCACAAATGGGGATTTTAATCATAATGGCTTCATCGACCTTGCGGTTTCAAATCAGGGTGCCGTCCCCAACGGCGTACCCTCCTCCATCTCCGTCTTTTACCGAGATGAAAATGGCTTTACGGTTCCACCCACGCAACTAACGGTTCCCACCAATAAGATTGCCCAAGGGATTACCAGTGGGGATTTTAATCACGATACCTACATCGACCTTGCTCTTGCTACTGTTGACGCAATCACGGGTAATGATGAGATCTCCATCTATCTTAATCAAGCCGGGCAAGGATTTACGCTTCTCAATACCTTTAGTACAGGGGGAATCGGGTTAACTTCCCCATCACGTTTGGGGCCTCGAATTGTAGCTGCGGATTTTAATGGAGATGGGAACCTTGATCTTGCAATCACCCATAGTGTCTCCAATAACTTTTCGGTCTTTTTGGGGCAAGGAAATGGAACCTTTGTAGCAGCAACGGGTTCACCCTATTCCGTTCCGGTAAACAATCCCGTACCGATTATCGCAGCGGACATCGATGGCGATGGTCTCCCTGAAGTGGTGCTTGCATCGGAAACCGACTCCGTGGTAACGGATGGAGCGATCTCCATTTTTAAATATACCAATGGATCCTTTACCCAGCTCTCTTTATTCAGCACCCTCGGCTTTACTCCCCTCTCTTTAGCATCTGGAGACTTTAACCTGGATGGCAATATGGATTTGGCAGTGACGAATATTAATAGCGGAAACGTTGTCATTTTTTTAGGTGGGGGAAATGGAACGTTTTCTAATTCCAGTATCATCCCCATTAGTAATGTGCAATTTGTCACGACCACGGATGTCAACTGCGATGGAATCATCGACCTTGCACTCTCTGTTGAAGGAACACCCAATTTATTTCTTCTGGGTAATGGTGACGGAACCTTTACCCAATCCGATATCGCCCTGGACGATACCGGCTCGCTTGAGATCATTAGCGCCGATTTTAATAATGATGGTCGCCAGGATGTTGCGGTTCCCAACAAGGACGAGGGAACGGTTACCATCAACTTTAATAACTGTGTGGCTTTCACTTCCTGCCCTGATTTGCTCGTCGATAATGACACAGGCAAATGCGGTGCAACGGTAGATTTCTCTGTTGTCACCCAGTGTCCAGGATTGAGCATTTCCTACTTTCCCCCTAGTGGCTCTTTTTTTCCAGTGGGAACCACATCCGTCACTGCCATAGCCGTAGGGTTACAAAACAATGTTGAATCTTGTACCTTTACCGTCACGGTCAAGGATACCGAGGCCCCTGTTATTTCCGGTCTAAAGGATATTGATGTGGAAACCGTAAACCCCGCTGGGACCATTGTTACTTATCCGGCACCAACCGTTACAGATAACTGCCCCAACCCGACAGTTATCTGTCGTCCTCCTTCTGGTTCCTTCTTTCCACTAGGAATCACCACCGTCATTTGCACCGCGACGGATTCATCCGGCAATACGGCCACGGGTTCCTTCCAGGTGGATGTCAACCAGATGGAAGAGGAGTAATACCCTCTGTGATGCTATAAATGGGCAGTATGCCCAAATAACTATACGGATATATGATGTTAAATAAGAAGATTCGCCTGTTTTGAAGCAACGAACCGTCTGTTTTATCCATTCAGTAGACTACAATTCCTTAGCAGATATTTCTACAGATGATCCAAACGAAAAGGGTTGGTAAGGATGGGAGTAGACCCTTTCCTTTACCAACCCTTTGTGTTAAGCGTATGCTGGACGAACTTGAATCGTTTGCTCCCGGCCAGGCCCCACCGAGAATATCGTAAGGGGAATCCCTGTGAGGTGGGTAATTCGTTCGATATAGTGTTGCGCCGCTAACGGGAGATCAGAGAGATTTCGAACCCCGGTAATATCTTCTTGCCAACCCGGTAATTCCTCAAACACCGGTTCACACTCCGCCAATACATCCAGGTTTGCCGGATAGTTTTCCATCACGCGTCCGCGATAACGATAAGCCGTACAGATTTTCACCGTCTCCAGTCCCGTTAACACATCAATCGAGTTGAGGGAGAGTCCTGTGATTCCACTCACTCGACGGGCATGACGAACGACCACACTGTCAAACCAACCAACACGACGAGGGCGACCTGTCGTTGTCCCATACTCACGACCAATTTCCCGGATTTTCTCACCCACTTCATCGTGCAATTCCGTTGGGAAAGGACCATCACCTACACGTGTCGTATACGCCTTTGCTACCCCAATCACTTGATGAATCTTTGTTGGACCAACTCCTGAGCCAATACAGACCCCACCAGCTACTGGGTTGGAGGAAGTAACAAAGGGGTAGGTTCCCTGATCAATATCCAGCATGACCCCCTGAGCTCCTTCGAAAAGAACCCGATGCCCCTGATCGATTGCATCATTGAGCACAACCGAAGTATCCGTGACATAGGGGCGCAACTGATCCGCCACAGCGACATAGGGCTCATAGATCTCCTCAAAGGTGAAACCCTCAGCATCATATAATTTTTCCAAGACCCGATTCTTCTCTTCAATGTTCTTCTTTAGTTTTTTTGCGAAAAGGTCCCGGTCCAATAGATCCGAAACGCGGATGCCCGTCCGAGCCGCTTTATCCATATATGCAGGGCCGATTCCTTTCCCTGTGGTTCCAATCTTGGATGCGCCTTTACGATTCTCCTCCGCCTTATCTAAGCGGATATGATACGGCATAATGACATGGGCACGATCTGAAATGCGAAGATTTTGTGTGGAAAATCCATGGGTACGAAGGTACTCCAGTTCCTCCACCATGGCTTGGGGATGAAGCACCATCCCATTTCCTAGAACACACACCTTTTCAGGATAAAAAATCCCCGAAGGAATCAGGTGCAATTTATATCGCTTCCCACCAAACTCAATGGTATGCCCTGCGTTATTCCCCCCTTGGTAGCGGGAAACCATCTCTGCTTTTTCAGCTAAGTAATCCGTAATTTTTCCTTTACCCTCATCGCCCCACTGGGTTCCGACGACGACGACTGTCGACATACTACATTCCTCCTTTTAAGAGGTGTCACGAAATTTTATCCTTTTACAGTCTATCGAGGAAAAGAAGGGATGTCAACGATAAACACGAACAATTATATCCTATTAATATTTTATGTTCGTGTTTTATCTATCATTTCTGGTCATACCAACACCCTAAATCTCATATGGTCACATCTATAGTGCCAAACGTGTACCAACACTTTTATTCCTGGTAGTGGGAACATTGACTAGATTCCATCTTCTTGATATTATCGTAACTAATGACATACTTGTTTGACCAAAGGAGGAGCCTGTCGCAACGGGTTCCTTCTGTCTTTTTTATTAACTAAAACGGCTATCCCCATATGTATTGTATCCATAGTTGGCTATCAAGAAATCGCCTCGGTGCACAAGAGCCTTGCCATTGACGAAGAGAATAAAACACTATCCGCTTCGGACACGTCTCCTCTCTGTTACTATGTCCAGATTTATCAACACGCCTGGACTATACTTGATAATATCATGAGTTTGACAAATTAATTTTTTAATAATATCATCTAAATTTCGGGGTGATGACATGAAAAACTTGCCACTAGATCGGACATCCTTACAGAGGGATATTTTAGCAGGTATTACCGCTGCTATTGTAGCGCTACCTTTAGCTTTAGCTTTTGGTGTCTCTTCTGGCTTAGGGGCACAAGCTGGTTTATATGGAGCCATTGCACTTGGTTTTTTTGGTTCGATGTTAGGTGGTACCCGAACCCAAATTAGTGGACCCACAGGTCCAATGACGGTTGTCAGCGCTACAATAATTGCTTCTTTTTCAGATAACACGGGCACTATTGTTTCAATTTTTTTACTAGCAGGGCTATTCCAATTGTTATTTGGTATTATGGGGGTTGGCAAATATGTTAAATTCATTCCATATTCAGTGATATCTGGCTTTATGAGTGGAATTGGCGTGATTATCATTTTGCTGCAGTTGTACCCATTAATAGGTCTTCCTACTTCGTCCAAAGCCTTAGAGGTGATTTTACAATTCCCACAAGCTCTATCCAAGTTGAATATACAAGCTCTTAGCCTAGCAAGCATCACGATTGCAGTCATCTACTTATTTCCAAAAGTAACGAAGCAAATTCCATCTACCTTAGTTGCTTTGCTGACAGGCACATTAATTAGTGTAATCTTTGAGATGAAAGTTCCTCTGATCGGAGAAATACCTCAAGGGTTACCTGACATGCACCCCCCCTCTTTTTCACCAGAGTTATTCAACCTCATTCTTTTACCTTCGTTAACTCTTGCCGCATTAGGATCTCTGGATTCACTGTTAACATCCTTAGTTGCAGATAAATTGACAGGGGAAAGGCATCAGAGTAATCGAGAGCTGGTTGGACAAGGAATAGGAAACAGTGTTAGTGCGTTAATAGGCGGGATCCCAGGGGCTGGGGCGACCATGCGGACCGTAGTCAATATCCAAGCGGGTGGCACCTCTCGTTTATCCGGTATCATTCACTCTTTAACGTTGCTTATTATTTTATTGGCGCTTGGTTCTTATGCCAGTCTCATACCAATGCCTGTCCTGGCCGGGATTCTTATTACAGTAGGTATTAACATCATTGATTACCGCGGATTTAAAGATTTCCGACATATCCCTCGTTCAGATGTAATGGTCACTTTGACGGTACTTGTTCTTACAGTCTTTGTTGACCTTTTACAAGCGGTTGCAATCGGCATGGTATTGGCCTCTATTTTATTCGTCAAGAGGATGGGTGACCTTATTGCTAACTATACACAGGCCAATCAATTCTCCATTCCATGGGGAAAGGGAGGAAATATTCTAGTTAAACGTTTTGTCGGACCATTTTTCTTTGGTTTCTCTAGCCGATTTGAAGAAATGATTGCAAGGGTAAAGATTATGGAAGGAAAAAAACTGCAGGCCGTTATTTTCGATATGAGTAAAGTTAATTATATGGATCAATCTGGACTTTATACCCTTGAGGAAACCTTAGCGAAATTAAACAAGCATAAGGTCCCACTAATGATCATACTTCCCGATGGCCCCGTCAGCGATTTAATAAAAAAAATAAAACCAAGTGATCCTTCACCCTTTTATTTTGTAACATCCTTTGAAGAGGCAATTGATTTGTTACGGGAAAAAGATGAATCCAGCGACCATTTACTTTTCTCATCCTTGAATAACTATAAAACGAATGATATTCCTGATAAATATCGATCTTCTCTTATAAAAATAAAAAATTCTCTACAGTAATTACGATTTAAGCGACGAGCAGGGGCAACATTTCTTTAGGAAGCAATCTCGAAGAATGATTCTTGTCCCTCAAACGCTCGACTTCCGTCTAAGTCAATGTCAAAGTCCTCTTTTCCTACTGACACACCGCCTACTTACTTCCGAAAAAGCAGATCACGATTGAGTTCTGGCTTGATTCGACAAAAAATAAACCCGTCTGTTTTATCATCGTTATTGATAAAACAGACGGGTTTATTGTCATTATCCACCCATCGCCTGACCATGTCGTAAATCAAGGCTGAGGAATTTATTGTAGTTTTTCAGAAAGAGAAGTTCCACTTTCCCTACGGGACCGTTTCGGTGTTTTGCCAAAATCACTTCGGTGATATTCTTTTTCTCTGATTCCTCGTTATAGTAGTCATCCCGATAGAGGAAGGAGACAATATCCGCATCCTGCTCAATCGAACCGGATTCCCTCAGATCAGAAAGCATTGGACGCTTATCCTGCCGTTGTTCTACTGCACGTGAAAGCTGGGAAAGGGCGATGACTGGACAATTTAGTTCCCGTGCCAACAGCTTTAACGAGCGGGAGATCTCCGAGATCTCCTGCTGACGACTATCCTTCCCTCGCCCTTCGATCAACTGGAGGTAATCGATCATCACCATTCCTAACCCATGTTCTGCCTGTAACCGGCGCAGTTTCGCTCGGATATCGAAGATGTTGATTCCAGGGGTATCGTCAATAAAGATCGGTGCGTCAGCCAGGCTACTAATCGCCATCGTAAGCTTCTCCCAATCTTCTTCCCCCATCTGTCCAGTACGGAAAGCTTGGGCATCGATATTGCCCTCCGCTGCTAGCATCCGTTGAACCAACTGGGGAGCTGACATCTCAAGGTTAAAGATGGCTACGGGCTTTCCAGCACGCACCGCTACATTTTGTGCCACATTGAGAGCGAAGGCGGTTTTTCCCATCGCAGGTCGTGCCGCGAGAATGATAAGGTCCGACTGTTGAAAACCCGAGGTCATCCGATCGAGATCGGCATACCCTGAGGGAATCCCCGTCAACTGCCCTTGATTATAGTGGAGGCTTTCAATCCGTTCATAGGTCTCCATCAATACATCGCGGATCGGCAGAAATCCATCCCGGCGCATCCTTCGTTGGGAGATCTCCAGAATCTTCTTCTCCGCTGAGTCAATTACTGTCGCGATTTCTTCTTCACCGGAATAACCCGACGTAGCAATTTCCGTTGCTGTCCGAATGAGCCTACGCAGAACGGCCTTTTCTTCCACAATCCGAGCATAGTAATCCACATTCGCTGCCGTAGGAACAGTTTGAACCAATTCAGTCAGATAAGATACGCCTCCGACTTCGTCCAGGAGCTTCCGGTCTGATAACTCGGAAGTGAGCGTTACGAGATCCACAGGTTCCCCTTGTTCTGCTAAATCCATAATCACTTGGAGCAAGCGCTGGTGGGCCTGACGGTAGAAATCCTCAGGTTGTATTCGTTCTGTCACGGTGACCAACACTGAAGGCTCAATCAAGACAGCGCCCAACACCGCCTGCTCCGCTTCTTGATTATGCGGAGGCATCCGATCTGCATAAAGTTCGCTCATTTTCTCTCTCCCCTCCTACGACAACAAAAAAGTGCTCCACTCCAGGTGGAGCACTAAATCAATTCATTCATCACTTCTCTTCCAGCACTTGTACCGATAGGGTACTCGTTACCTTCGGATGAAGTTTCACTGGAATCTTCGTCACCCCAAGGGTACGAATCGGTTCGTCCAACTGAATCTTCTTCTTATCTAAAGCAATCCCACATTCTTTTTTCAAGTGTTGGCTGATCTGCTTGGAAGTGATCGAACCAAATAGACGTCCACCCTCACCTGATTTTGAATGCAAGATAATCTCGGTCTCTGCTAATTTCTCAGCAAGCTTTTTCGCTTGGTTAATCTCTTCAATTTTCCGTTCTTCATCGCGGCGTTCTTGTTCCTTGAGGGAATTCATATTTCCTGCCGAGGCCTCAACCGCGAGATTACGAGGGAATAAAAAGTTTCGAGCGTACCCCTCGGATACATTCTTCACTTCCCCTTTTTTACCTTGCCCTTTGACATCTTGTTGGAAAATCACCTTCATCCGGTGTCATCCCCTTCCTCGAAGGTCTCTCTTAACACCGAGAGCAAGCTCACCCTTGCCTCGGTTGGTGTAAATTCTTCAAATTGGCATGCGGCATTCGTTAAATGACCCCCACCGCCCAATTCTTCCATGATCAATTGCACATTGATGTCTCCGAGAGAACGGGCACTGATGGCTGTTTTCCCATCATTACGCATGCCGATAACAAAGGAAGCACTAACCCCTTTCATCGTGAGCAACGTATCCGCTGCCTGGGCGATGACCAACTGATCATATACTTCCTTCTCTTCTCCCACAGCAATCGCAATTTTATCGTATACCACTTCCGTATTTTTGACAATCTCAGCCCGCTTCACAAAACGATCCAAGTCTTCCTTTAGTAAAGTCTGAACCATGGCTAAGTCAGCACCATGACGTCGTAGAAAGGAAGCCGCTTCGAAGGTACGCGATCCAGAGCGGAAGGCAAAGCTTTTTGTATCGACAACAATGCCTGCGAGCAACGCTGTCGCCTCTAATGTATCCATCTCTAAACGTTCGTCCTGATATTGGAGAAGCTCTGTCACCAATTCACTTGTCGAAGAGGCATAAGGTTCCAGGTAAACTAAAACAGGATCTTTCACGAATTCTTCACCACGTCGATGATGATCAATGACCACCACGCGATCTGCTTTATCTACCAATTTAGGCTCGATTGTAATGGAAGGTTTATGGGTGTCGACCAAGATTAGCAAGGTCCCTGAATTTACTAACTGTAACGCGCGTTCTGGATTCACCAGGGATTCCCGTAACTGTTCATCTTCTTCAACAGCATCCATCAGTCCATCGATAGAAGGGTTGGATTCTGCCATCACAATGTAACCCTCACGCTCTGCGTAATGAACCGATTTTAATACCCCGATAGCCGCACCTAAAGCATCCATATCCGGGCGATCATGACCCATGATCAAGACCCGTTCACTATCCCGGATCAGATTGGATAACGCATAGGAGATTACCCGTGCACGTACACGAGTGCGTTTCTCCACTGCATTGGTCTTTCCACCGAAGAAAACAACCCGTTCGCCGTCTTGAACAGCCGCCTGGTCGCCTCCTCGAGCAAGGGCGATATCCAGTGCCGCTTCCGCTGCGCGGGTTTGATCCACCATCGATGTCCCTGTCGCTGCAAGACCGATGGAGAGGGTGATTGGAATTTTATTTTGTCGTGTTAATTCTCGCACGACATCCAATATATCAAAACGGTTTTTCGTTAACTGATCAAGGGACTTGCGTTGCAACACCATAAAGAATTTCTCGGAATCAAACCGGCGCATGCTAATATCGTGTTCCTGAGCCCAACGCGTAATCGCCGCCGTCACGTTGGTCATCAACAGTGTTCGTTCCTGTTCATCCAGTCCCGTGCCTGCTTCATCAAAGTTATCCATATGAAGAAACCCAATAACATTCCGTTCATTTTCATGAAGTTCTTTTAACCGTTCTAATCGGGTCACATCCCGCAGGAAGTACAATCGCTCATCTGGATAATGAATCACTTCAAAGGTGCTATCCTCAAAGTGAAACTTCTTCGGTTCGGTTTCTCCACTATTGAGACGAGGAAACACTTCGTTGACAGGTAGGCCTACTAAGCCTTCCCGGTTAGTCATCTCCCGAATATATGGATTATGCCAATCGATTTCCCCTTTGCGATTATATAAGAGGATCCCTACTGGCATATGATCAACAGCCGCCTGGCTAGCTCCCTTAATCCGTTGCGAAAGAGTTTGCACGTAGTCGATAAACTCTTTACGAAAGGCTCTCTCAGCTTGAAACAACAAGGCGCCTGAAACGAAAAAAACCGCCAAGCCAAATAAGCTAAATTCCCATCGATAGATCGAGAGAAGAGCTACGAGTACTAAAATGAAACCCATTGCAAAAACCATATGGAAGCCGTGCCAGCGCTTAGTAATGAACTTTGGCATGTTGACAACCCCTCGCCCCGGATCAGCTTTAGAGTCCGAGCTTATGTGCCTATTTTACCCTAGCTCCACTGGAATTGATAGCAAATCGACCCTAACGCTTCTCCTTGATTCGGTGACGGAGCTGCGTTCCAGAATCAAGGATCCCCAACAAGTGGATCAATACTGTAGCAGGGGTAAGAATGAGCGAAATTGCTATCACAATGATCATCCATCTTCCACTTTTCCCTCGTGCATAAAGAAGGTAGGCTATCAATGACCACCCTTGGAAGATAAACAAAACATATAAAAGAGCAACCGCATTGCTGAATAATAAGTTGAAGGAACCCCAATCAAAACTGGATTGAAGGAGGATTCCGATGAGTGTTACAAAATAAAAATAGACGAAAGAGCGTGGGAGTCGCCAAGAACGGAAGGGCAGTAGTTCTTTCCTTGGCAAACCTGAACGACTGAGGAAACGTCGTCCCAACAAAAAGGTAAAAATCGGAAAAGGAATAAGCAAAAGAAGCATCATGCCAGGAAGCACTTTTCTAAGATCTGCTGGATCAGGTAGTGATTCCCCGGTTCCCATCGACTTCATTTGTTGTTCCATGAGATGCCACTGTTTATCCCAGTTTGTCGCTAACTCGGAAAACAAGTGGGTAAAGGATGCTGCTAAAATAACCAGTATAATCATACTGATCCAAGCAGTGACGACCCCACCGAGTACAACATCTGTGCCTGCGACACGGTCCCGCCGGTATAGTAATCCCATGGCCGCTCCCGTCGCTACGCCAAAGGCAAACAAGGAAAAAAGCAAGATATGGGGAAAAAGAAGCAAAATGAACAATCCAGATAGGGCCACTGGAAATGCAAGCGACCGTCCCCCAAAACGAGCACCATGAAGGAAAAATGGAAGGGGTAAAAACCAAATCGTTACAAAGGAAATTGGCGGCAACATGAAACTAACGATCAATAAAATAAATAACCCAAACGTTAGCAATCCAAACCGAAGGTCTGCAAATCGGGACAAACTCCAGTCACCTCTTGTTGATGTATTCTTCCAATTGGGAGAGATCGCCGTACCATTCTTCTAGCTGATGCCCTTCTCTTGTATGTTCACGTAACTTCCGTGCCACATTTTGATCGAGTTCACGATAGGGCACCCCTACTCGGCGAGCCAAAACATAGACGACAATCACTAAACTTGCGAGACTATCCGATATCAAAGACTGATTGGCTTGATGAAGCCCTTTATATAGGTTAGCAATTTGATCCAACAGTTCGGTCTTTAGCCATTCGATCACTTTCACACTTTTAGCAATGTGGACATTTCGCTCTGGCCGACTCATTGGCTCCGCACTCCTTTGTCAGGCTATGGGAGCTTGTTCGACAAAAGAAAGACAGATTCCTCCTTTTCAGCCTTCCCTTCCCACACTTGTATTACCATTAAATAATATAAAAAAAGAAAGGGCGTTTCCACACCCCTTCTCTCTTTTCATCAATCGGTAGCGTAAGGCAAGAGAGCCATCTGCCGAGCCCGTTTAATTGCCCGGGTCAATTGCCGTTGGTACTTTGAGGAAGTACCCGTTACACGGCGAGGCAGGATTTTGCCACGTTCGCTCACAAACTTGCGAAGCAAGTCGATATCTTTATAATCGATGTACTCGATTTTATTAACCGTAAAGAAACATACTTTACGACGCTTATTTCCACGACGGCGTGCCATGTGATTTCCTCCTCTCAACTTGAATGCTCCAATCCATATCAGAAGGGCAAGTCGTCATCGGAGATATCGATCGGTTTTCCGTCATCAGCAAAGGGGTCATTGGAAGGACTACGGCCCCCTCCAAAGTTCCCTCCACCATTTCCACCACTGTTTCCATAGTCTTGATTATAGGAACCTGCATCCGATGCAGCGGCCTGGGCCCTCGATTCTAAGAAGCGTACATTATCTGCGACGACTTCCGAGATCCGAATTCGGCGGCCTTCCTGGTTTTCATAACTACGAATTTGTAGTCTACCTTCGACGGCAACAAGCCGACCCTTTTTCATATAATTCGCCACGGTTTCACCCAATTGACGCCAGGCAACGATATCAATGAAATCGGCTTCCTTTTCACCTTGTTGGTTAGTGAAAGGGCGCTCCACCGCTAAGCGGAAGCTGGCAACTGCCACTCCACTTTGGGTATACCGGAGTTCGGGATCCTTCGTCAGACGACCGATTAGTACGACCCGATTCAACATAGGGCACCTCTCCTTTCGGGCTACAGCCCGTCAGTTTGACAGTTCAACGGGAACTGTCTGTCCCTTTGGGCCGATACTCTCTTTTTTCATGCCCTTATTTTTTATCATCAATATTAATAACCATGTGACGGGTAACGTCATCATTCAGTTTGAGTAACCGATCGAGTTCGTTCACAGTCGCTTCCGTTCCGTTGAACGTGATGACGGTGTAGATCCCTTCACGGTAGTCATTGATCTCATAAGCGAGACGGCGTTTGCCGAAGTGCTTTAGCTCAACGATCTCCCCTTCGTTCTGGGTGATGATCCCTTGTACCTTGTCACGGTTAGCGTTCAGCTTTTCTTCGTCCAATTCCGGACGAACAATGTACATTAGCTCATAGTTGTGCATGTTTTTCCACCTCCTTTTGGACTAAGCGGCCCATAATGGGCAAGGAGTGAATAGCTAGGCGATATCGGCCTAAATGTAAGTACCCTATTCACGATATTTTATTCTATCAGAGTGAACCCCATTTGACAAGATTTGACGACTGATCGTCACACATTAAAACGGAAAAGGATGACATCACCATCATTGACCACATACTCTTTTCCTTCTGAGCGGAGAAATCCTTTCTCCCGAGCACCTGCCATGGAACCTGCTTCCATCAAATCGTTATATCCCACAACCTCTGCCCGGATAAATCCACGTTCAAAATCGGAATGAATGACTCCAGCGGCTTGAGGCGCTCGCATCCCCTGCCGAATGGTCCAGGCACGCACTTCCTTTTCCCCGGCTGTAAAGTAAGTAGCCAACCCCAGCAGTCGATAAGCCGCTGCTACTAGGCGATCCAGCCCTGAGGATTGAAGGCCCAACTCTTCTAAAAAGAGTTCACGTTCTTCCCCTTCCAATTCAACAATCTCTGCTTCTAATTGAGCGCTGATGGTGACTACTTCCGCTCCTTCAACTTGGGCTTGTTTCTTTAAGGCGATCACATGAGGATTGGCATCGGCATCCGCTACATCATCCTCTGACACATTTGCTGCGTAAAGCATCCGTTTCAAGGTCAAAAGATTGAGGGAACTGACGCGCTTACGCTCATCCTCATCCAAATCAACCGAACGGGCCGGGTGCCCTTCAGTTAATGCCCCATGTAATTTCTCGAGGATTCCATGCTCTGCTGCTGCATCTTTATCCCCGCTTCTCTTTTGACGTGCAATTCGATCCAATCGACGTTCGACCGTCTCTAGATCCGAAAGAACCAACTCCAAATTAATGGTTTCCATATCCTCTAGTGGATTCACTTCTCCGGATACATGAACAATGTTCTCATCGTCAAAGCAACGTACCACATGAATGATCGCATCCACTTCACGAATATGAGAGAGAAACTGATTACCAAGTCCTTCCCCTTTACTAGCTCCCTTTACGAGTCCGGCAATATCCGTAAATTGAAAGGAAGTGGGAACCACCCGTTGCGGATTCACCATCGCTGCTAACTGATCCATGCGTTCATCACGTACATCTACCACACCTACATTGGGATCAATGGTACAAAAGGGGTAGTTTGCGGATTCTGCTCCCGCACGCGTAATTGCATTAAAAAGGGTCGACTTGCCAACGTTGGGCAGGCCGACGATACCTGTCGTAAGTGCCATTGTTGTCATCTCCTTGGGGTATTTCTTACTCCCGTAAAATAAGTTGCAACTTCTCTATGTGATTGGGAATCTAATTACTAATCATTTTGCTTCAGTTAAAACAAAACCCTCCATCATAATGAAAGCACCGCTTGACGACGGTGCCTTGAACTCTTCCATCTTCAGCATCCATATCATTAGATGATCTTACTCATCAGGCGGATCCGCATGGATCAAAATTTTTCGTAGCCGTTTTTCAAACCGAGACCGTGGCAACAAAACACTATGACCGCAACCTGTGCACTTCATCCGAATATCCATTCCCATTCGAATCACTTTCCAGGCATTGGTTCCACAGGGATGCCCCTTTTTCATTTCAACAACATCCCCCAAATGAAATGCTTTTCGATCCATGGAATTCACCTGCCTCGCTTCCCTTCATTATAGAAAGACCGCCATTGGATTTCAACTCACTCGTTGGTTCCTCTTTTCTTGCGCGAGTTGATGCAATGCATGCAGCAATTCGTTACTCAACCGTTCTTGTTCTCTACGTCCACCTGAAGGGTCGACGGATATTGGTGAACCATATCGAATCGTTACTCGAGCAGGACGAATCCATTTCGCATGGCGAGGAAGGGCCTGGGAAGTTCCTTCAATATAGACAGGCAATAGTTGTGCTTTGCTTTTTAAAGCGATATAAGCGGCACCCTGTTTAATCTCTTCCATCGGATGATCATCCCTACGACTTCCCTCAGGAAACATCCCTACGACCTCTCCTTCCTTTAAAAAGGCAAAGGCAGTACGAATGGCACGTAGATCCGTTTTCCCTCTTTGAACTGGAAAGGATTCTAACTTGGTAAGAATGGTATTCAGTACTGGATGGCTGAAGGATTCCTTTTTGGCCATATAATGTACTTTACGAGGAAAGGACCCCCCGATATAAAAAGGATCAATATAACTGACATGATTGCCGACAAGAATAAGCGGTCCAGTCTTCGGAATATTAGAAGCGCCTGTTACCTCCACGCGATGATAAAAACGAAGGACAAAAGCGACTAGGTTTTTCGCAATGGTGTACCACATAACATCTCACCTCCATCATCACTCTCTTTTCTCCTATTATAAAATGAATTCACTGGAAAAGGGGATAAAAAGCGTTTTCTATCCAATTTTTCCATGAATCATCCGTGCCATATGGCACGGATGGGTGGTTCTTTATAAGCTTTTTTTCTTACTTCGACTTGAGAAGGGATAAAGCATAATCATCGTCAGGATAAACAAATTCAATACACCATACAACGGATACAGATAGGTTACCAAAGTGGCAAATCCTAATTGAGTCAAAGGAAGTAACAACAACAACACCGTTCCACCTACAAGCCAGTGAGGCAACCGAACCCAATCGGATAACCGAGAAGCAAGCCCGTGAATATTGCTCACCGCTGTCGTGTAAATCGCGAGCCATAAAACAAAGGAAATCGCAAATACCCACACTGGAGAATAGTCCCTGACCAAGGCAAATAACGGAATCTCATATTGGGAAATTAGGTCCTTCACTTTGAGTAGTGAATAATTGTACAAATAAGCAATCATTCCTAACGCTCCACAACTAATTGCCCCGGCAAGCCATATCTCTCCTTGATGACGAACCTCTTTACCGATCGTCGATAAAACAGCCAGTAATGATAACATGTTAAATGCGGCATAGGTTATCGCGGAGGGCCATACTGGAAGGGAGGTAGGCGGTGTTTCCGACCATGATGCACTCCAACCACTAATATGGAGAAAATGAAAACATACAAAGATCAAGACCGTTGTCATCACTGGAATTAACACTAAATTCATCGACATTAATCCCCGCACATCAAAAAATAAAATTACAAGCACTGCCACAACCATCACCAGTACCCCGATATTGAAGGAACCGTTCCATTGCTGAAAAGTAGCACCACTCCCCGCCACCATTACCAATGTACTCGAGAGAAGAAAGACAAGTACGAGTACATCGAAGAATAGAGCAATGCGCTCGGGGAAAATCACCTTGAGTATCTCTGAATAGTGACTGGTATGATTCCTCCAACTAATCTGGAGGATCGTGACGATGGCTGCAAAAAAGATGAGGGTAGCAAGTAGGATACTTCCACTACTTCCTTCCCCATAAGAGCCAAAAAATTCCCAAATCTCTCGTCCAGATGCAAAGCCTGCTCCGATTGTCGTGCCCACGATGGTCATGCTAATCTTTACGGATTGCCACAAGTTGAACCGCATATCGATCCCCCTTGTCCGGGTTGTCCTTACCATGTATATTTACCGATCCGTTTCCGTATACTGGTAAGGAAATATTTCCCCTCGGAGGTCACGACTATGCGAGAGCCGGTTCAACCATCCGGATCCTTTTTTTCTAGTCCCCCTCGTATTCAATATAGTCACCCTAGTGCAAAACACCAATGCGCCAATTGGTTAGCTCAAGCCATCCAGCTCTATCCTACCGCTTCTGAATACGCGATTCTATGCATCGGCACAGATCGATCGACAGGCGATTCTCTTGGACCTCTCGTCGGCTCTCAGTTAGAAAAAATCACCTCTCCCAATATCCAAGTCTATGGCACATTGGACGAGCCTGTACACGCAGTAAACCTTCGTCAAACTCTACTTAAGATGCGCAAAGAACTTCGTTCACCCCGGGTGATTGCCGTAGATGCCTGCCTAGGTCAGTTATCCAGTGTAGGTTGGATACAAGTCGGGAATGGTCCTTTAAAGCCGGGTGCTGGTGTCAATAAACAATTGCCTGAGGTAGGACAAATTCATATTACTGGGATCGTCAATGTTGCTGGCTTTATGGAATACTTTGTCCTTCAAAATACGCGTCTAAGTGTCGTTATGAAAATGGCGGATATCATTGCTGCTGCATTATCCCTTGCGACACAAAATTGCTTAGTAAAACCTGCTCATTAAGCAATCATCATGGGGGATGTAAAACAATCAATTTCTCTCACTCATCCCTTTTAAGTAACTCACCCGTTTTGGTTAATCAACATGCTTTATCAAACAAATAAGAAGCCGATTCCACTAGCGGAACGGCTTCTTATTTGTTTGATAAAAGAATAGGATAGCTGCCGGCTAATTTGATCTCATCCCGCACGTAAGGAGGACGGGTTCACTGTAAACTCAATGGGTGTCTTTCCTTTACTCTCCCCATCGATTTGTACCATCAAATCATGTTTTGCCTCAATGCGAACCTGTCGAGCTTGAAAAATATGAACCGCAGGATGTTGGATATGATTACCCAGAAATACACGAGGAAACATGAACAAAAGCATTCCTTTACTAATGCCATCCACAACACATATATCCAACAATCCATCCTGATCGGAAGCATCTGGGCAAATCTTCATACCGCCACCGTAATAAGGAATATTTGCGACTGCGATTAACCATGTCTTTTGGAAATGATGTTCTTTTCCATCTACATGGATAGTCACGGCGGTTGGGCGAAAACGCCCTAGAACCCGTAGCACGCCAACCACATAGGACAACTTACCCAACCACTTCTTTAACGGAAATTGGTTTACCCACTTTGTCACACTGCCATCAAATCCGATCCCCGCAGTATTAACCATCCTCCCTTCATTTTTTTCTGTTCCTATAAAGTCAGCAGTATCCCGTAGGGTCGTACGCTGCGCTAAAATTCGTTCCAGTGCCGCGATGGGATTCCAAGGAATCGATTGGGCACGGGCATAATCATTTCCTGAACCGAGTGGAATATAACCCAGTATCGTATCAAAACCACTTATTCCATTGGCTACTTCATGAACGGTACCGTCTCCACCAACCGCTACCACAATTTCAGCTTGATCTAGGGCCGCTTGTTGAGCCAATTCGATACCGTGTCCAGGTCGCTCGGTAAAATACCATTGATACGAAACGTTCTTTTGTTGCAAATGGTGTTCCAACACCGGCCACATCTTACGCGCTTTTCCCTTACCAGATATCGGGTTCACTATAAAAACGATCATTCCTATGCCCTCTCCTGATTCATTTAAGATGATTGGTCATTTTTGGATGACTTCCATTGGATGTGGAGATGCGTTATCTCCATCCTCCATTTCGATCGTTGGTTGTAAAGCTTGAGCAATCGCCTCATGTTCCTCTTTAGAAAGGCGATAGGATGATATCCCCTGTTGAATCGGCTTTGCGTAGTTATACGAAACCCCTTGGCTTCCAGAGAGACTACTGATCACAATACCATCTTTATTCTCATCCAAAAAAGCCAATGAGAAGCTTAGATCGGAAGCCCGCTCGCCTATCGCATTGTACCTCACCAGACCCATGCGTCCTTTTAGCTTGGAAAGGCGTGTGTGTATCCCCTCTAAATGGGCAATTACAAGATCTCCATCGATTTGATCGGATTCGAGGAGTGATTTTAATTCTTCTCCCTTCCCCAATTTACTTTCTAGTCGCTGAATCGACCGCTTTTGACGACGGACTTGCACAGTAAGCACCATCATCCAAAAACCTAAAACCACAAGCAAACCAATTCCTGCTAGAATCACTTCAGGGAAAACCCCTTGTAATTCATTCATTAACCCATCCATCTCCACCACCATGGCTCTCCTTCCCATCATCCTACAAATCTTATTCCTTGATTACCACCCAGCAAATTCCCTATGAATTTCTTCAATTGCCTGGATGAATGCATCAATTTCTTTGTCGGTTGTAAAATATCCTGGGCTTACTCGTACGGTACCATTCATCCCCGTACCATTGCTTTGATGGGCAATTGGTGCACAATGAAATCCGGATCGAACAGCAATGTCATACTCTTGGTCAAGAACGGTTGCAATCTCTTCACTCGCCACGCCGTCCATATTAAATGAAAGGATGGCTACGTTTTGGGAAGGTGGCAGATAAAGGTTCACCCCATCCAGG
Organism: Marininema halotolerans; assembly: GCF_900116235.1. GTDB lineage: Bacteria > Bacillota > Bacilli > Thermoactinomycetales > DSM-45169 > Marininema > Marininema halotolerans. Next base: position 464,266 of record NZ_FPAA01000001.1, read on the forward strand.
TCCTGCAGTCGGGTACGCACACGAGCAATTAAGTCCAGTTCTTTTTGGTGAATCGCTTCCACTCCCTTCTCTTCAAGAAAGCGAAGCCCCGCTCGCCAACCAACAATTCCAGGTGCATTTTGCGTTCCACTTTCATAACTATAAGGGCGTTCATTCAATGGGGTAAGTTCTTCTGAGCGATTACCCGTTCCACCTTGCAAGAGGGGAGAAAGGGAAATACCAGGACGTACATAAAGCCCACCTGTCCCTTGTGGTCCAAATAATCCTTTGTGACCAGGAAAGGTGAGGAAGTCAATTGGAAGTGCTTGGACGTCGATAGGAATACGTCCAGCGGTTTGCGCTGCATCAACCAACAAGGGTATTCCAAAATGCCGTGCGATTTCGCCAACTTCTTCAATAGGAAGGATCGCCCCCGTCACATTGGATGCATGGGTCATCGCAATCAAATTGGTGTCCGGGGTTATCGCTTTTTCCATGGCATCCATATCAATTAATCCTGAAGAAGTTGGAGGAACATGAGTAACTTTAATTCCGATCTCATGTTGAAGCATCGCTAAGGGACGGGCCACTGCATGGTGTTCCCAACTGCTCGTAAGTACATGATCCCCGGGACGTAGCCAGCCCTTACATACTTGGTTAATTGCATGGGTTCCATTCAGGCAAAACCATATATCTTCGGGTGCCTCTGTATGAAAAAGCCGGGAAAGAGCAGCACGTGTCTCTTCCACCAACTTTCTTGATTTCCTAGCCAAGCGATGTCCGCCACGACCTGGACTGGAACCACACTCTTCCATAAAGCGTGCCATCTCTGTAACAACGGACGTTGGTTTTGGCCACGTTGTTGCCGCATTGTCTAAATAGATCAAGGTTAAAAACCCCTTTTCCAATCACATGGATCATCCAATAGAGAATGTCGTTGTGATCCAAAAAACAAACCCCTGTCAAGCGATACGCCAACATGGGTTTGGGATGATAAATCCCGCAACCCATCGTTAATCAATAATGCGATCCTTATGTAAGATCTCAACCAATCGTTCCAATTCACGCTGAGAGTAATACTCGATTTCAATCCGTCCTTTTTTTCGTCCTTGTCGAATTCGCACGGGTGTACTATATGCTTCTTGTAACAAATCTTCATACCGTTTATATGCAGAAGGAGTCTCTTCACGCTTCTTGTTTTTCTTTTTTGGTTGCAAAGTACCCGCAGTTTGTTGAACCCATTCCTCTAATTGACGCACACTCGCATCTTCTTTCTCCACTTTCTGCGCTAAGTGCAACATCATCTCTCGATCCTTTACTCCTAATAGCGCACGCGCATGTCCCATCGACAATGTTCCACGTGAAACACTCTCCTGTAATTCAACAGGCAACTGTAATAACCGCAGGAAATTAGCCACATGAGGACGACTTTTACCCACACGAACAGCCAATTCTTCTTGGGTGATAGAAAGATGATTCTGCAGTTTTTTATAGGCTTGAGCAATCTCCATCGAATTCAAATCTTCCCGTTGTAAATTTTCGATGAGCGCGATCTCCATCATCTGCTCATCGGAAAATTCCCGAATAACAACAGGAACTTTAGCTAAACCCACTTCTTTCCCGGCACGAAATCGGCGTTCCCCTGCGACGATTTCATATCCGCGTATGCTTTTTCTCACAACGAGGGGTTGAACAATTCCATGTTCTTGAATCGAGGCCATCAACTCTTCCAAGGCTTCAGCGTCAAAATGTTTACGTGGCTGATATGGATTAGGCCTTAATTCTGTAATTGAAACTTCATTAAATGATTCATTTTCCTCGATTTGTGCTGTAGGAAAGAGAGCGTCCAGTCCCTTTCCTAATCCTTTACTGGCCATTTCCCATCACTTCCTTTGCCAAAGCTACATAACATTCTGCGCCTTTAGAACGGGCATCATAGGAAAGAATCGGTTTTCCATGACTGGGAGCTTCACTTAGCCGAACATTTCGTGGAATCACCGTCTGGTATACTTTCTGTTGAAAGTATTTCTTCACTTCATCCATTACCTGTACCGATAAGTTGGTCCGCCCATCAAACATTGTTAATAGAACCCCTTCGATTTCCAATCGTTTATTTAGATGCTTCTGCACGATCCGGACCGTATTAAGCAACTGCCCTAGCCCTTCCAACGCATAAAATTCACATTGAATTGGTATTAATACAGCATCTGCCGCCGTTAGCGAATTGATGGTTAATACGCCTAAGGATGGAGGACAATCAATGAGGATATAGTCATATTCTTCTCGAATTTTTTGCAGTGCACGTTTAAGACGGAGTTCTCGGGATAATGTGTTTACTAATTCAATCTCCGCCCCTGCAAGTGCGATCGTAGCAGGAATTACATCGAGCCCTTCCATGGAAGTATGCAATACAACTTCTTGCATCAGTGCTTCGTTGATTAAGACATCATAAATGCATTGATTAACCTCAGCTTTGTTAATCCCCAAACCCGAAGTTGTATTTCCTTGGGGATCGATATCCACAATCAGTGTTTTCTTACCCTGGTTCACTAAACTCGCACCCAGGTTAATGGAAGTGGTTGTCTTACCCACTCCCCCTTTCTGATTGGCGATCGCAACGACATGACTCATCTTTACACCTCAATTCGATGACTGTGATGGGATTTCAACTCGATGAATTCCGGTTTTCACTTAGGAATACGAATAACAACCTCATAAAAATCATCAAATTCCTGTTCATCCGCAGACACAGCTAAGCCTGAATCCTTCACCATATCCACTGATTGCCGAATCGTATTCATTGCAATGCGGACATCACGTGAAAAGGATTTTCGTTTTCTTTTCCGTTGAGGAGGTTGGGCTTCCATCAACTTTCGGATCCGCTCTTCGGTCTGTTTCACATTTAATTCCTTCTCGATAACCTCTGCTAACACCATCAGCTGCGCTTCTGCTTCTTTAAGGATCAATAACGCTCGGGCATGCCGCTCTGTGATTTCACGGCGCATTAGCGCCTGACGAACTGGCTCAGGTAAATGCAATAACCGTAGTTTATTTGCAACGGTTGACTGACCTTTTCCAAGGCGTTGCGCCAAGCTCTCTTGGGTCAACTCATGCAATTCAATCAATTTCTGATAAGCTAACGCTTCCTCAATTGCCGTAAGGCCTTCTCGTTGTAAGTTCTCAATTAAAGAAGCTGAAGCCGCTTCCGTATCACTCATCTCCCGGACAATTCCGGGAATCGTATCCAAGCCTATTTTTTTTACTGCACGTAAGCGCCTTTCCCCAGCGATTAACTCATAGCCACCAAGAGTCGTTCGGACCACAATCGGTTGGATGACACCATGTGTACGGATAGTTTGACATAATTCTTCAATTCGTTCATCATCAAAAATCGTCCTAGGTTGATAGGGACTGGGTTGAATGAGATGAACCGCTAGTTGCTTAACCTCGTCCCTATCTTGTTCTTCTTTATCCGCTATGCCAAATAGGCGACTAAACGGCTCTCTCATACTTGTGGACACCACCTATATTGGTATCAAATTCATACCATCACTACGTAAAACCCTAGCAACCTTCCGTATGGTTGCCTACTTCTTTCTTGGTTTGATTTCTTGTCTTCTTCTACCCCCAGCTAGGTTCAAAACCTTTTCTTATGAGGTAGCCAGTAATCCCTATGGTTACAACTTCAATGGATCCTGCCTTTCCAACTACTCTTTCACGTTAGGCAATCAAAAACACTGGCATATCGCTTCCCCGCGCCTGCAGATGGATGAAAACCCTTTGAGAGGAAGTTACACTTCCTTAACCTCTTCATCTCAGTTAACAAAGGTTCTCCTTCATTCATACTACATCACTTCCTGTGCATAATGGAAAAACATTTGCTAACCCATTCGGCAATCTCCTTCGCTTTGTATGGTTGTTCTTTCGTTAGGAGATCGATAATCGCTTGAGAACCGGCTCTCTCAAATTAGTGGATAAGTAGGATGCTAATAACTTCTGAGTATCAGCGATTTCGGAAGGGATACGGGAGTAGCGACTTACGATTCAAGCAACTAACAGATCCCCTTAATCAATCCCACTTCGCTCAACAAAAGTGATCGAGGTACTAATACGAGTGAGCATCCATAGAAAGTTTTTTTGTTTCTATCATGCTGAAATAACAGGGTTATGGATTTATTGGGAAAAAGAAGCCCTTTCCTATCCATTGATTACTCAACATGAAAATACATTTCATCACCAGGTTATTTACTGTATTACTTATTCGACTCGAAGAACAAAGAACCTGCCAATTCCCTATCATCCTCCATGCCAATCCCAGGAATCCTTAATCATTCATCATAAATGTTTCACGTGGAACAATATTGGGCTGATTCGCATGGCAATGTTTCTTCATCCAATAACCTTATTAACGTTCATTCTCTCATCATTTATTTTTCAAACAACTCCACCTTTACATGGAAGAGGTAAATATATCCACATTGTTGCCGCTCTTATAGCGATGTTTATCCCCTAACTTCCTAGCAAGCCCTACTACCCTTCGAGTTCTTTGGGCTAAACAATTGCATGCGTAAGTGATACAACTCCTCAACGGTCCTGTCATCTGCAAATCATTGATCTTCTTATCCAAACACTTATTTCCTATTTACAATAACAAGTGAACCCACTCCATGTTATTCTTTGGTGAATGAAAAGTATGGGATTCACGCTCCCCCAAAGGGAAAGCGAATCAATTTCATTCTCACATTGATTCCGCAGTTTCCCTCTCTATGAAAATAACCTCTTGAAACGAAACGTCTTTCTGTTTACGATAAATATAAACATCCTCATACCTTAGCAATATTGCTCCACATTTTTCATTCTGCAAAGAATCTCCTAATAAAAATACGATCCTATGAAAAAGGGGTAATATTCGGCAAAGAAATCAATCAATAAATTTATTATTTAAAAATACATAGGATACATAAATCGACAAATATGATTAATACTATGTCATATTTCGTCAAAAATAAGGTGAGTATGTCGCCTTTTTTATTGACCCTGCTTATAATGCACTGATAAAATTAAGATTGAAGCAAAAGTGACGCCCTTCGACAACAAAGGGGAGGTAAAAGAGATGAGTACACCTATATATATCGGAAACGACCAAGGGTATTATGGCACCAAAGTGGTAAGTCGCAACAATGACAAGTTTCTCAAAATGTTTATTCGGAACATGGTGGTACCCAATCGTGTAGGAGAAATCACCTACAACAATGACCCTCATAACATCATGTATCGGGAAAATAGTAACGACAGAGAGTGGTTTGTTGGAAAACTAGCCATCGAGCAATCGGCTGACGACGAACTATTTGACTCCCACGAACGACGTTTATTTAGCCCAACATGGTTCCGGGAACAAGAGTATCTCATCATGTTCCGTGTCAGCACCGGGCTAATGCTTCAGGGAAACCCTGATGCAGAACCAGTCGTCTCCGTCGCACTCCCTACGGACAGTTACATTGATTATAAAGAAGAATTAAAACGGCGGTTAATCGGTAAACATAGCTTTGAAATTAAGCAAGGCAACCTTCCGTATCGGAAGATTGAATTTGAAATCAAACGTGAAAATTTGTACGTAATCAGTCAGCCGATGGCAACCCTCTTCCACATTGCACTCGATAGAGAAGGTCAGCTTCTGAATGAAGATCTCTTTATCCAGAAAGTAAGCATTAACGACCTCGGATTTGGTACCTCGGATGTGGAAACGCTTCATGGTGAAACCATCATCAAACGTCAAAGCTTCACATCCCGTCATGCAATGATTAACGTCTATCAACTTCTCTCCCAGAGACTCCATGAGTTTACACGGGATGTCGATCCAGAAAAGACCGGAAAAGATTATCCGATCTGGAGTTTAAATCGGATTATACGCTCCAATGAAATTAGTTTTAAAGGGACCGTCTACGATGTATCCGATATCGTAAAAGAATCCATCGAAGAAGTAGGAAGCTCCCTTGTCGAAGAAGTTTGGACTCGATTGGATTATGCAGATGACATCACCTATATCATTCTAACGGGTGGCTCTTCCATTCCATTTAAAACCCACTACCGGGAGCAATTTGGAGATAAATTGATCTTTGCTGAGGATTATGGAATTGATGCCCAATTCGCCAATGCTTTTGGACTCTGCAAATTTACCCAATCAAAGTCCCGCTCCGTACCAAGTAAATCTCAACAAGAAGTGGCCTCCACCATTCAAGAAGAGTTTACGGTACCAGCATCCGCTGAAAAACCTGTAAAACGTGACAAACAAGCCGTTAAGAAATAAGAGCCCCACACCTAGAGATATTTAAATTCCCCCAGGGCATACGCTCTGGGGGATTCCATCATCATTGGAATTACTCCGGCGACATGCCATGGAACCCCACTAACCTTTGGTTACAGGGGGAATCGCTTTTTTACACCCTGGAAAAAAGGAGGGGAACCTATCATGGCTCATTCAGGTACTGACTACGATTTAATTGTGATTAGCACCGATTCCACAGGCGTCGAAGCAGCAAAGAAGGCCGCTCTCTCCGGAAAAAGTGCACTATTACTTCAATTGCATCCCGGGGCGATCGCATCGGTAATGTGTAGTACCCCCGTTCAAGGGTACGATATCTCCAATTTTTCCAGCCAGGGAGTAGAAGCCTATTTTATCGAGCCCGATGATACCCAATTCGATAGCGTTTCTACGACACCCATGCATTCCACTGAAACCACATCGCCTCATTCTGTATATATTTTGCAATCGACAGAATCATCGACAGAACGTAGCTTCGAAAATCTTCTACAAGAGGGAGAAACCTACTTTCCCCTCGAGGAACCCGAAGATACCCACGAGGAAAAAACCTCCCTTGAAACGAATACGGAATCACATCAGGAAGAAGAAGACATCCCACCTGTGACCGGTTCCGAATTATTACGTGAAAGGGAGCTCCACAACCGTCGTCGGTTGATTCACCGCACTCCTAAAAATCACCAACAACCGTCAACCGCAGAACCTACACAGAATGAGACTCCTCTATCAGAATCAGCACCATCGAATCATTTATATACCAAAAACCATACCACGTCGTTATTATCCGAACCCGTCTTTAAGGAACGAGAGCTTAATTTACGAAAACGGATGTCTGGCTCCTATCGACGTAAGGAACCTTCTTTTTCTATTCGATCCGAAAAGGATGAGCTTCCTAATGAACCAGTCACATGGAAACGGGAGCAGAAAAAACGTCCCTCGACTCTTCCTTTCCAAGAGCGTTCTCTCAAAGAAAAACCGGTTTCGCCTACTCAATCCATCTCCGATGATTGGGAGTTAACCAAATCATCACTGGGTACACCGCCAACCAACGAGTCCAAAACTTCTAAGGTGTCACCCAAGCAATCTGGACAGGCTGAGCCACAAACTCCATCGGTGACCTCCATGGAGTCGAACCATGATGAATTAATACAAAAAGAACCCGTTCAAAAAATGGCTCCTTTTAAGCTCAATCCACGAAAGCCTACTGGAAATCTACAACCCTTTGCTCGTAAAAAAGAACAATCATCGCTACCAGCACAAGATAAAGAACATATTGCGGGTTCGATCGTATGGAAAGCACCTTCCCATCCACATGATAGGAAAAAACATGAGGATCATCAGGATGAATCTTCAGCAGGTTCCTCGTCATCCGTCAATAAAAACACATCGGTAGCTGAGGAGTCATCCTCGTCATTTCAAAAAATGACTTACGAACCCTTTTCTAGAAATCGCAAAAACCAAACAGGTTCCCAGCACTCCCAGGCAAAGGGCCCCCTTTCCACTCAACCCACACCGAAATCTGGGAAAAAATCATTGGAATCCGTTATCCAAGATTCATCCGTATCAGCAAATTCATCGTACAACCCTAAAACACCCACCAACCAAAAAAAAGAGCCCCTGGAACCATCCCCATCCAACAAAGGACTTTCCCCATTTATGGGTGAAGCCGCTCGCAAGATCTTGCAAAACTCTACGGAGCTCAAACGGGACAGCATCGATATTGAGGATCCCTATGGACAATCGTATGAGGATCTTTTGGAACCCTTCGCACAAAATAATCCCCAGTCCGAACAACTGGAAAAGCGAAAAATCGCACTTAGAGGTCTACACAATCTCATTAATAATTTGGGGTAATCCCCCATGATGAAACCGCCCATTTTGACAACAATCGGGCGGTTTCATCATTTCTAGACCCTTACGAAAAGAGCACGTTTCGATTCTACTTATTTCCCAGGAAATATGCCGAATCCTTTCCGCAAAATACCAAGGATACGACAATCCCTCAAGGCACATCCTCACCAATCAAAATGTTGGAACGAGATGGTTAATACATGACATAGGGTGCCTGGCGAATAAAGGTCCGGTCCGTGATTTGTTGAACCATACATTCGGCGAGATCTCGTCTGGAAATGCGACTGATTAGCGTGGGATGGACACTTTCTCCCATACCCACACGATAGCGGCTCGTTTTTTTACCATGGGTTAACCATGGCGGTCGAAGAATCGTCCAATCTAACTGGCTTTCTTCAATCAGGTCCTCCTGTATTTCTTTATCATCCGCAGCCGCTTGATCCAAACACAAAAAGAGAGTAAGGAAAGCTCGTTCAAACCAATTGATATCCCCTCGTGTCCGTTTCACACCGAGTCCTGTAATGACGATCAGCCTATTCACACCATTTCTTTTCATCGCTTGAATGATATTTTGCGTGCCCACAGAACAAACCGGTAATTTAGAGCCCATAGGAACACCTAAAGCACATAGGACAGCATCACTTCCCTCAATCGCGTGATGGACTTGTTCTTCATTAAAAATATCCCCTTGCATGATTGTTAAACGCGCATGCTGGAGCGAGAGTTTGGTTGGATTTCGCACATAGGCAATCACATCATAACCCTCTTCTAATGACTGCGTCAGTACATGTTCACCCGTTCGACCCGTTGCTCCAAATACCACAATCCTTTTCCTCTGTTCCATAACACCCTCCAGTGAACCTGGTTATCAAATGCACCCGTTACGTAGCCAATCCATCGTGTCGACTACGTAATGGGTGCATCGTTACATCATCGTGTTCATTGCTCATCAAACCCGGCTAAAATAGCAGAGGATCACACAAGAAAAAATAATCTTTCCCCTGGACATTCTGCCTCATCAAACTAAACTTAACGCCCAAAGCACTTTTTGTTCCCACACGGCTCTATCATCAACAAATTTACGAATAAAAATTAATGGAACCTAGAGAGGGTTCCGTTGGGGAGTTCCTGCCTTGCGAGGATATGCCTTGGGTGTAGAGGATGTCTTTTGGACCAGGATGATTGAGCGTTCCCCCTTCTCCTCAGGTAGAGCTAACACATGTTCCTCAGTAATCCTTCCTCCTAACTTCGTGACCGCTCTTTTTCCCATTGACAATTCTTCCTGAATGTCGGGTCCCTTCATCGCTACAAAGTGCCCCCCCACTTTCACAAAGGGAAGACAGTATTCAGAGAGAACATTTAGTTTGGCGACAGCACGAGCCGTCACTAAATCAAAGGTTTCCCGGTACATCGATTGGCGTCCGACTTCCTCCGCTCGCCCATGAAGGGCCTCTACCTCTTTCATTTCACAAGCATCCGCGACTTCTCTTAGAAAATTAACCCGCTTTTGGAGAGAATCCAGCAGCACCAAGCGTATATGCGGGAACGCAATCTTTAAGGCGAGACCAGGGAATCCCGCTCCCGTACCCACATCCATCATGGAAGTAATCTCCTTCATCTCAACGTGAGCCGCAAGAGAAAGGGAATCATAAAAGTGTTTAATGTAAACTTCCTTCTCCTCTGTAATTGCCGTTAAATTCATGTGTTGATTCACAGTAAGTAACTGGTTCAAATAGATTTCAAATTGATCCAGTTGCTTCGCATCCAAAGCAATGTGTAAGTGGGAAGCCGCGGCTTCCTGTAACCATTCTCGACGATCCATCTTCCTACTCCCTCCACTCCAAACTTCAACACCGATAATACACCCATCTGATTACATGAAAGAGAGCAACCTAGCGAAAAAAGTCCGCCTCTATGGCGGACGATTCAATCAGTCAAACACCCGCACGACGTTTGACGCCTTGCTCAATATAAACTAACAAAATGGAGATGTCGGCGGGATTTACTCCCGAAATGCGTGAGGCTTGCCCTAGAGAGAGCGGGCGAACCTTGGACAATTTCTCCTTGGCTTCTGTTGATAAACCGGATACCAAGGTATAATCCATTCCCTCAGGAATCCGCTTATTCTCCATTCTACGCATCTTTTCCACTTGCTGGAGGGATTTTTTAATATATCCCTCGTACTTCAATTGAATCTCTACTTGTTCCGCCACATCAGCCGTAACGGGAACTTCAGCAGCAGCCATCTGAAGGATATGTTCATAGCGAATCTCCGGACGTTTGATTAACTGTGCAAGTTCGACTGCATTATCAATGGGACTGGAGCCCAACTCAGCCAACAATGTGAGTACATCAGAAGAGGGCTTCACCCGGGTTACACGTAAGCGGTCAATTTCCTTCTCCACCGCCTCTCTCTTCGCTAAGAAGCGATCATAACGCGTATCTGAGATCAGACCTACCTCTCTTCCTATCTCGGTCAAGCGTAGATCTGCATTATCATGTCGTAACAACAACCGATACTCAGCACGTGAGGTCAGCAGCCGGTAGGGTTCATTGGTTCCCTTTGTTACAAGGTCATCAATTAACACACCGATATACGCTTGGGAACGATCAAGAATGATCGCTTCCTTTCCTTGTACCTTTCGACCTGCGTTCATCCCCGCCATAATCCCTTGTGCCGCTGCTTCCTCATAACCTGAGGTGCCATTAATTTGCCCTGCAGTGAAAAGTCCCTCGATCATTTTAGTTTCAAGACTCGGCCATAGTTGCGTCGGGACAATCGCATCATATTCAATCGCATAACCCGTCCGCATCATCTCAGCTTGCTCCAACCCTGGAATCGTCCGCAGAAGGGGCTGTTGAATATCTTCAGGCAAACTGGTGGAGAGACCTTGAACATACATCTCTAATGTGTCGCGTCCCTCTGGCTCTAAAAAGATCTGGTGGCGATTCTTATCAGCGAATCGAACAATTTTATCTTCAATAGAAGGACAATACCGCGGCCCCTGTCCTTCAATTTTGCCAGAATACATCGGTGCCCGATGAAGGTTATCACGGATAAATTCATGGGTTTTCTCATTGGTGTACGTAAGCCAACAAGGTAGTTGATCCGTAATATATTCCGTTGTTTCATAGGAGAAAGCGCGCGGCTCTGCATCACCAGGTTGGAGTTCCATTTTATCCGTATCCACCGTATGTTTATTGACCCGCGGCGGAGTCCCCGTTTTAAAACGAACCGTCTGAAATCCAAGTTCGAGCAGATGGTGGGCCAACTGGATAGCTGGTTGTTGGTTATTGGGACCACTTTCATAGGAGAGATCCCCAATAATAATTTTCCCACGTAAGTAAGTGCCCGTGGTTAACACGACAGCTGTCCCATAATACGATGCACCTGTACGGGTAACGACTCCTTTACATACACCATCTTCCACAATCAAGCGCTCCACCATATTTTGATGTAGCGTCAGATGCGGCTCCATTTCAAGTGCCTTTTTCATCTCTTGTTGATAAAGCACTTTATCGGCTTGTGCTCTTAATGCATACACAGCCGGACCTTTCCCCGTATTTAGCATCCGCATTTGAATATGGGTTTTATCAATCGTTTTCCCCATTTCCCCACCAAGGGCATCCACTTCCCGCACGACATGACCCTTAGCGGGCCCCCCTACGGAAGGGTTACAGGGCATATACGCAATCGTATCCAAACTTAACGTCAATAACAGGGTTTTACATCCCATACGCGCCGAGGCAAGTGCTGCTTCACAACCTGCATGACCAGCCCCAATCACTATTACATCATAACGCTCTCCGGAAACAGGCATTCTAATCGCCTCCTTACTTGCCCAAACAAAACTGGGAAAAAATCTGATCAATCAAATCTTCGGCAACCGCATCACCGATAATTTCCCCTAGAGCTACCCAGGCATTCTTTAGATCAATTTCAATCATATCCAAAGGCATTTCCTGTTCAATGCCCTCAATGGCATCCCGAACATGGTGTTGTGCTTCTTTTAACTGATGAATATGACGGGTATTGGTAACATAGGTCGCATCCACGGATTGGATCGCGCCTCCAAGGAAGCGATCCGCAATCGCCTGTTCCAATTCCGATAATCCTTGTTCCTCTGTCACCGAAGTGGTGATCAAGGGAAGATCATCAATAAAGGAGCGGACCTTCTTCATATCCAGCCGTGGGGGGAGATCCGTCTTATTGACAACGACAATCGTAGCATGTTGTCGAGCTAACTCGATCAACTTTCGATCCTCTTCCTCTAACTCTTCGGAATGGTTGAGTAGTAAAAGAACTAAATCGGCTTTCGCTAACGCTTGATGGGACCGTTCGACGCCCATTTTTTCGACAATATCCTCCGTCTCACGAATCCCAGCTGTATCCACTAAACGCAGGGGAATCCCGCGTACATTCACAAATTCTTCAATGACATCCCGAGTGGTACCCGGAATATCCGTTACAATGGCGCGATTCTCATGGGCGAGGGCATTTAAAAGGGAAGATTTCCCCACATTGGGTCGTCCAATAATCACCGTTGCAATTCCCTCACGAAGGATCTTTCCTTGACGTGCCGTTGTCAACAACTCTTGAATCGCCTGCTCCACTTCCCTGGATTTTGCCAACATTCGTTCAGCGGTCAGTTGTTCCGCATCATACTCCGGATAGTCCACATTCACTGCCAAATGCGCTAGGCTTTCCAGAATATCCTGTCGCAAGCGCTGTATTAAGCGAGATAATCGGCCATCCGCTTGCTGACTTGCCACCTGGGCCGCTCGATCGGTTTTAGAACGAATGAGATCCATCACACCCTCCGCTTGAGAGAGGTCGATGCGACCATTCATAAAGGCCCGTTTGGTAAATTCCCCAGGTTCCGCTAAGCGCATCCCTTCTGCAAGCAGTGCTTCCAGCACTTTTTGTACAGGAATCATGCCCCCGTGACAACTTATCTCGACCACATCTTCCCGCGTAAAGGTACGTGGAGCACGCATCACCGTGACTAATACCTCATCAATGGAATGGTTGGACAACGGGTCGATGATATGTCCATAACGAACGGTATGGGTTTCTACTTCCTGTAAAGAATGTTTTCCTTGATAGAGGCGATCCACCATCACGATCGATTCTGGACCACTTACCCGGATCACCGCAATGCTTGCTTCACCCACCGTCGTCGCTATCGCCGCAATGGTGTCCGTTTCCATTTCCTTCACCTCAAAACATATCTAACGATCATTATTTTTTATCCCACAGTGAATCAACGAGATCAGAGAAATTGCATGCATTCAACCTCATCATTTCTTCATTCCTAACAATTTATCATAGCATACGGTTATTGGAAAAGAAAACAAACCCCATCTATGAAAAAAACTCCCCTAGTGGGAGTTTTTCGTGAACCGTAACGGGTTTACATGGTCTTCTTCCAACTAACGACCACTTTGCGAAAGGGTTCTTCGCCTTCGCTTTTGGTTGTTAGTTCCTTTTGCTCTTGTATCCGGGTATGGACCACTTTGCGCTCCATGGGATTCATCGGCTCAAGAGTGATCGATTTCTTCAGTCGCAAAACTTTCTGCGCAACTTGATCAGCAAGTCGTAAGAGGGATTCCTCTCGTCGTTTCCGATAACCCTCTGCATCCAAGATAAAGCGAATATAGGTGCCAGGGGCTTTATTGGCAACAATGCTAGTTAAGTATTGTAGCGCATCCAGGGTTTGTCCCCTGCGACCAATCAGAATTCCCAACTCATCTCCCACAAAATTGACGAGTACATAATCCGACTGTTGTTTTACCACTAACTGCACAGTAGGAAGCCCCATCGCATCTAGCACTTCGCGCAAAAAACCCTCGACTTCCTCCAATGGAGTCGGTAGAAGAGTCACCTCCACACTTGCATCCCGCGCACCAATCCAACCAAGAAACCCTTTCTTAGGCTCCTCAAGGACGGTGATTGTCACTTGATCCCGCGATACGGCAAGGCGACTGAGGGCCTCTTCCACTGCCAACTCCACCGTTTTACCCGTCACGGTCACTTTTTTCAACCGGCTGCACCCTCTCGTTTCGCCTTAAATTTGTCCCCGATGAAGTAGTACTGAATCATCGTAAACAAGTTACCATACACCCAATAAAGAGCGAGTGCGGCTGGGAAGTTGAAAGCAAGTACAAAAATCATGATCGGCATAATAAAGAGAAAAGCACGTGCCTGCGGATTGTCCCCCATCCCCATAACCATCGACTGCAAGAACGTGGTAACCGCAGCGAGAATCGGTAAGATGTAATAGGGGTCAGAAGCACTTAGATGCAACCATAGAAAACTAGCGCCATGGACCTCTCCACTACTACTGAGTGCTTGATAAAAAGCAATTAGGATTGGCATCTGAACGATAATCGGTAAACAACCTGCAAGAGGATTCACGTTATGCTTTTGGAAGAGCTTCATCGTCTCTTCTTGCATTTTCTGTTGGTTGTTCTTATATTTTTCCCGCAGTTTGGTCATTTCCGGTTGTATCGCCTGCATTGCTTTCGAACTTTTCATTTGTTTCAAGGTAAGCGGCAGAAGAATTAGCCGAATTCCCACAGTAACGACTAAAATAGCAAGTCCTGCACCAATTGACTTCGAAACCTCATCTAATGTATAGGCTAACGGGTAAACAAAATACTTTTGCCAAAAACCCGCTTTGTCAGGATCAATTGGTTTATATTGTACCTGGCTGGCTGGCGAACAACCCGCCATCGCTAGTACCGCTACAATTAGCACCAACGCCACGATGACACGACGTCTCCGCAATGATGATTCCTCCTTCAAACCGTTCGATTCCACATTTCATAATTTCATATGCGTCCGACTCGATCATAAGTAAACTTGTATCATCAAGGTACTGGATCATATCCTCCGGGGTGGAAGGGGTGACATTTTAAAATACGTTTGATTGTCATCCACCCGCCCTTCCATACTCCATAACGGGAGACGGCGACCCATCCATATTGAGAGCAAGTAGGAGCAAACCGACAACTGGGTGGTTTCAATGGGGATAAGAAATATTGATAAAATCGGATTAATCCAAGGACCAGACGTTTCATCCATCGTCCCCCCGATTTCGCATCGCTTCATTTTCCTTACTGAGCAAACGTGCTTTACGTAAAAGATGACGCAAACTGGACGCGATCTGATGATAATCCATCTCTGCCGCAGGTTTGCGGGCAATAATAATTAAATCCAGGTTGTTAGGCAACCGATCGATCCATTGCCGCGTAACCTCTTTTACCAATCGTTTGATGCGATTCCTTACGACAGCATTCCCCACTTTACGGCTGACAGAGATCCCAATTCGAATCGAATCAGGACCTGCTCCTCGACTTCGGTAGACCACAAACTGGCGATTTGCTGTCGATGTTCCCAGACGGAAAGTCCGCCGAAAGTCATTCCGCCGCCTTAAACGATACCTACGCTGCACGGAAATCCCCCTCTCCGCCGGACTTCGTTACCAGTATAAGGCGGGACTTGTCCACCCTATACCCATATGAAAAAAAAGCCACTATGAACAAGTGGCCTCATGCAGACAATACTTTTCTGCCTTTACGACGACGATTACGCAATACTCTGCGGCCATTTTTCGTGCTCATCCGCTCACGGAAACCATGCACGTTTTTACGACGGCGATTGCTTGGTTGATATGTCCGTTTCATTATGGTTACACCTGATCTCTCGTGTAGATGGGATCAAATAATCCGCTACCCGGATACTTTTCCAACTCTACAGACCAGGTAGCCTCCTTTCCGGTGTCCAGATTTCGTCAGACCGAATCCATCGGATGACATTCTTATTCATTATAGCGGTGTAAATAAAAGGTTGTCAAGAAATAGGCTCCCGCACTATCCACATGTGGATAACTTCGTTTATTTTTTTTCATCCACAAGAATATCCCCGGATTATCCACAATTTTCACGGCTGTGAATGATTGGTTACCCACACCCTGTGGATCCTGGGTAAAGATTGCGAGATCCGTTGTGATCCCTCCATAAATTTGATAAGATATGTGTGTTTTCCACAGTGGATAACTGTTTTTTCGACACAAAGTTATACACAGTCTGTGGACAAGTGTGTGGACAATCCACAGGTTCTTGGGGAAAAAAGTTTCCACAACCCTGTGGAAATTGTGTAGAATTCGAAGTTCCACCCAAAATAAACAGGAGACGATGTGGATATCCCTGTTGAAAAAAGAATCGGATTGAAAGGAGGCACCTGATGGAGACTCACATTCAAGAACTATGGGCACAAGCACTGGAACATATCCAAGGAAAGTTGTCCAAACCGAGCTTTGAAACATGGCTGCAAGCAACAGAAGCTGTGGATTATCGCGAAGACACCCTCGTAATCTCTGCTCCGAATGAATTTGCTCGAGACTGGTTGGAATCTCGCTATGCCAATCTAGTACGGGATACCCTCCAGGAAGTGACAGGTTCAGTGATTGGTGTACAATTTATTACACACTCTGCCGTCCGGCCAGAAGTTGATGAAGAAAAATCAACTCCCCAGGATATGCCCCCAAAGGAGCCAGAGGCTCCGAAAACCATGCTGAACTCCCGTTATACCTTTGATACCTTTGTAATTGGATCGGGCAATCGTTTTGCCCACGCCGCTTCCCTCGCTGTCGCTGAAGCTCCCGCAAAGGCATATAATCCCCTATTTGTTTATGGCGGAGTGGGCCTGGGTAAAACCCATCTCATGCATGCCATCGGCAACTATGTACAATCGCATCCATCACATACCCGCGTGGTTTATCTTTCTTCAGAGAAATTTACCAATGAATTTATTAACTCCATCCGGGATAATCGAACCGATGACTTTCGAAACAAGTATCGCAATGTGGATATCCTGTTGATTGATGATATTCAGTTCCTAGCAGGCAAGGAACAAACGCAAGAAGAGTTTTTCCACACCTTTAACGCCCTTCACGAAGAATCCAAACAGATCGTGATTTCTAGTGATCGACCACCAAAAGCAATCCCTACATTAGAAGATCGCCTTCGCTCTCGTTTTGAATGGGGACTCATTACGGATATTCAACCCCCAAATCTAGAAACCCGAATTGCCATCCTACGAAAAAAGGCGATTGCGGATAATTTAGATATCGACAGTGAAGTGATGGCCTTCGTCGCGGATCGTATCGACACCAACATCCGTGAATTGGAAGGTGCGTTAATTCGTGTAGTGGCTTACTCTGCCTTGATGAATCAACCAGTGACCACGGAGCTTGCAGCTGAGGCACTAAAGGACATCATTGGCAATGCACAGCCTAAAATCGTTGGCATTCCAGAGATTCAACAAACCGTAAGTGCCTACTATCATATGCGCGTAGAAGATCTTAAAGGAAAGAAACGAACGAAAACCGTAGCCCTTCCCCGTCAAATTGCCATGTATCTATCACGCGAACTCACGGATTCCTCCCTGCCGAAAATTGGAGAGGAATTTGGTGGACGGGATCACACCACCGTTATACATGCCCATGAAAAGATTACTCGGACCCAATCCATGGATCGTAGTCTTCAAAAGGCCATCGAGGATATTAAACAAAAACTACAACGTGGATAACTTCTTCGTTTGCATGGATGTCTTGTGAACAATGTGGACAACTACTATTCATCTTTTCACAGGTTGTCAACAGCGCCATTCCCTTTGATACCATGGGAAAAATGGACTTATTCACATATTCACAGCCCCTATTACTATGACTATGATTTTTTTAAACTATATAGATATGTATCGATAGCCCCAATATGACTCTTTTGCTTCATTGATTTCCACCAGATTCATGTCGGTAGGTGGTAGGTTAAGAATCATTCAGTCATAGGGGGCTCTTTATCTTTAGGAATGGGAAAATCCCTTTTTGAGGAGGACAACACAATCATGAAATTTCGTATTTCTCGAAGTGCATTAACGGAAGCAGTCGCCTCTGTTTCCAAAGCCGTATCGCAAAAGACGACGGTCCCGATATTGACAGGGATTCACTTGTCTGTGGACGAAGAAGGATGTTGGTTGATGGGAAGTACCTCTGACCTGACGATCCAAGTCTGCATTCCTACCAAACAGGATGATAAGAATTTGGTAAATATGGAAACAATGGGTAGTATCGTTCTCCCGGGTCGGATTTTTGCAGATATCGTGCGTAAGCTCCCTGGAGATGATGTGGAAGTCACTGTGGATGAACGGTGGAAAACCACGCTGCGCTCTAAGCAAGCTCAATTTGAATTAAAGGGACTGGATCCTGAAGAATATCCACATATTCCACAACTTCAAGAAGACCGGATGTTCAGTCTCCCTGCAGAGCTGTTAAAATCGATGATCCGACAAACGGGGTTTGCTGTATCGGCCTCAGAAGCAAGAGGGGTACTTACCGGTGTACTGTGGACACTTTCCCAAGGGACCTTAACCTTTGTGGCAACCGATAGTCATCGCCTGTCTCGAAAAAAAGCAGAGGTAGAAGCGCCAAAGGATCTCTCCGTTGAAAATGTCATTGTGCCAGGAAAAAGTTTGTCTGAATTAGCAAAGATTTTGCAGGATACCGACGGGTGGGTCGATGTCGTTCTTTCAGATAATCAGATCATGGTACGGGCGGATCATCTTCTCTTCTTCTCCCGCATTTTAGAGGGGACGTATCCAGATACCAATCGTGTCATTCCCCAAGGTGGAAAGACTGATATTGTGTTAGCAACCAAAGAATTGTTACAATCCGTTGATCGGGCTTCTTTAATTAGCCGGGATGGACGCGACAATGTGATAAAATGGACGATGAAGGAAGAAGGAACCGTTCAGGTCCACTCTGCTGCCCAGGATGTGGGGAGTGTGCTCGAGGAAGTGACCGCAAAAGTTACAGGAGAAGAGCTCAGTATTTCGTTCAATGCGCAATATATGTTAGATGCCCTGCGGACGGTCGATTCTGATGAAATTCGCATTCTCCTGACCGGTACCATGACTCCTTTCATCATTCAACCCGCAGAGAGAGAGGATTCCCTCCACTTAATTGTCCCCATCCGCACAAGGTAAATCGGACAAGGATGAGGAGGAGGGTTACAATATAGATGAAACCCCTGTGGAGAAAGGCTTAAGGAGGAAGAATCAGCTATGCAAACCGTCTCTATCCACACCGACATGATCACCCTTGGTCAATTGCTTAAAAAATTGGAACTTGTACAGACGGGTGGGCATGCCAAGATTTTTCTTGCAGAGACGCCCATACTGGTTAATGGCGAAGAGGAATCACGGCGTGGACGAAAACTTTATCCACAGGATACTGTGGAAATTGAGGGGATGGCACCCTTCCGCTTGATTCGGTCATAAGAAGAGAGGGATTCCACTGTGCAAGTAGAAGAACTGGAACTCTCCCAGTTTCGCAATATTGATCGATTGGCACTGAATTGCCCAGAGTCACTCCATCTATTTGTAGGACCGAATGCCCAGGGAAAGACCAATATCCTTGAATCGCTTTATGTGTTAGCCCTGGGTAAATCCCACCGGACTCGAAAAGATAAAGAACTGATCCGGTGGGGAGCTGATGCAGCTCAGATTAAAGCGCGTGTGAGTGGCGAGTTTGGGAATCACCGATTGGATATTCGCCTGACTCCTCGCGGGAAAAAAGTTGTGAAAAATGGGCTGGAACAACGTCGACTCTCCTCCTATATTGGTACACTTACGGCAGTTCTGTTCGCACCTGAAGACCTTACAATTGTTAAGGGAAGTCCTCAGGTGCGTCGTCGCTTTATCGATATGGAACTCGGTCAGGTAAGTCCGTCGTATATTCATGACTTAACACGGTACAATCAACTGCTTCTCCAACGAAATCAATTATTAAAAGACATGGGAAATCGACGTGAGCGGATCAATGCATTCCTTGATGTCCTAGACGAACAGATGATCGACTTATCCACAAGCCTGTGGAAAAAACGGGTTACATTTATTAAGCAATTAACTCAGTGGGCGCAAGATATCCACACGTCGATCACACAGGCAAAGGAAACCCTTACGATTGATTACCAATCGGCAGTACCCACACAGGGCGTAACCGATGAAGCAGGCTATCGGATGGCTATTGAAAAAGAACTCCTTCGTTTGCGAGAACAGGAGTTACGACGGGGAACGACCTTAACGGGGCCCCATCGTGACGATCTGCGGTTGTTTGCAAATGATGTGGATATCCACACCTTTGGTTCCCAAGGACAACAACGTACAGCAGCGTTATCGCTTAAGTTAGCGGAGATTGAACTGATCCACCAAGAAACAGGTACTTATCCGATTCTTCTTTTAGACGATGTTCTCTCTGAACTGGATGATTCTCGCAAAACCCACTTGTTAGAGGCGATTCGCGGCAAAGTACAGACCTTTGTCACTGCAACCGGGTTGGAGGGGATCGATCAAGAAACATGTGATCGAGCCCGCATCTATCGCGTTCAGCAAGGAAGTATTACAGAGCAGGGGTGAGACGATGTTTATCCATCTAGGCGGCAACAAGATGATTCGGGTCAGTGAAGTCGTCACCATCTTAGATGCGGGACCCAGACGGTCTCCCTCTACATTAGCTCCTTTTCTTGAGACGGCTCGTAATCTGGGCCGTCTGGAGTGGATTACTACCCAGGAGGAGATCAAATCCTATGTGGTGACCGAGTCAACCATCTATGCATCACCCATTTCATCACTGACACTTCTCAAGCGTGCACAACTTGGAGGGAACCGGGCTTTAGGTATTTCCAGCATAAAGGAAGTCAAAAAGGAACAAGAGTAGGTGACAGGTAGTGTCTAAACAAAACTCCAATTACGATGAGTCACAGATTCAGGTCCTCGAAGGTTTGGAAGCGGTACGTAAACGGCCAGGGATGTATATTGGTTCAACAAGTAGCCGAGGCCTTCATCATTTGGTCTGGGAAGTTGTTGATAACAGTATTGACGAAGCCCTTGCTGGACGATGTGACACCATTCGTGTAACGATTAACCCAGATAACAGCATTACCGTACAAGATAACGGAAGTGGGATTCCGGTCGGAATTCACCCCAAAATGGGCCGTTCTACCTTAGAGGTAGTGATGACGGTTCTTCACGCTGGAGGTAAATTTGACGGGGAAGGTTATAAATTCTCAGGCGGATTGCACGGGGTAGGGGTATCCGTAGTGAATGCTCTTTCCGAATGGATGGACGTACAAGTTTATCGCGATGGGAAAATCCATCAACAACGATATCTTAAAGGTGTCCCTGAAAAGGATCTTGCTGTTGTAGGAAAAACATCCGAGACAGGAACCACGACGACCTTTAAGCCTGATCCTGAGATCTTTACTGAAACCACCGTCTATGATTACGAAATCCTCGCCACACGTTTGCGTGAACTTGCCTTTCTCAATAGTGGTGTACGGATTATTTTGACCGATTCCCGTGGCGATGAAGAGAAAGTGAGTGAATACAAATACGATGGTGGGATCCTCTCCTTCGTGGAGCATCTGAATAAAAACCGTCAGTCCCTTCATGAGCCACCGATCTATCTTGAAGGAGAAAAAGACGATATTATCGTTCAGATTGCCCTTCAATATAATGATAGCTATTCTAGTAATCTCTATTCCTATGCGAATAACATCCATACCCATGAGGGTGGAACCCATGAGTCAGGCTTTAAATCAGCGCTGACCCGGGTTGTGAACGATTATGCTCGTCGTTATAACCTTTTAAAAGAAAACGATAACAACCTCTCCGGGGATGATACCCGGGAAGGTTTGACTGCGATTATCAGCATTAAGATTCCAGATCCACAATTTGAAGGGCAAACAAAAACCAAGTTAGGGAATTCAGAAGCCCGTCAAGCGACGGAATCATTATTTGCTGAACGTTTCCTTACCTTCCTAGAGGAGAATCCGACGGTTTCCAAAAAGGTGATTGGGAAAGCTGTCATGGCTGCACGGGCTCGGGAAGCTGCCCGGAAAGCACGGGAACTCACTCGGCGGAAAAATGCTCTGGAAGTGAGCTCCCTTCCTGGTAAATTAGCGGATTGCACCTCACGAAAAGCAGAAATTAGTGAGCTGTATCTCGTTGAGGGGGACTCTGCTGGTGGAACCGCCAAACAAGGGCGGGATCGGATGTTTCAAGCGATTCTTCCCCTGCGCGGTAAAATTATCAATGTTGAAAAGGCCCGGTTGGATAAGGCTCTCTCGAATGAAGAGGTACGAACCATCATTACGGCGCTTGGAACTGGAATTGGTGATGATTTTCATTTAGAGAAGGCGCGCTACCATAAAATTGTGATCATGACCGATGCGGATGTGGATGGTGCTCATATCCGTACGTTGCTTCTCACATTCTTTTATCGTTATATGCGGTCGCTGATTGAAGAGGGATATGTCTATATTGCCCAGCCACCCCTTTATAAGATTTCACAGGGGAAAACAGAGCTCTATGCCTTTAATGATCGTGAGAAAGAGAAGTTGACAAGTGAACTCACCGGGAAAGGGAAGATCGAGATCCAGCGTTACAAAGGGTTAGGTGAAATGAATGCCACCCAATTGTGGGAAACCACGATGGATCCAGAGAGTCGAACCCTTTTGCAAGTGGCCCTAGAGGATGCAATGGATGCTGACCAAGTATTTGAAACCCTGATGGGTGATAAAGTAGAACCTCGCCGGGACTTTATCCAGGAATATGCCCGTCAGGTGCGCAACTTGGATATCTGATGGAACGTCTGAAAGAGCGGAGTGAAGCGAATGCCTGAAGAAATAAGTAGAGTAAAGGAAATTAATATTAGTCAGGAAATGCGCAACTCGTTCCTAGACTACGCGATGAGTGTCATCGTCAGCCGGGCGCTGCCGGATGTTCGTGACGGCCTAAAGCCGGTGCATCGTCGCATTATTTATACCCTTCATCAGTTAGGCATGACCCCAGATAAAGGGTATCGAAAATCGGCGAACGTGGTTGGGAACGTGCTCGCCTCCTTCCATCCTCACGGGGATGCCTCGGTGTATGACACGATGGTTCGGATGGCTCAAGATTTCTCCTATCGGTATATGTTGGTAGATGGGCATGGGAACTTCGGTTCCGTCGATGGGGATTCTGCTGCCGCGATGCGTTATACGGAAGCAAAAATGGCACCGATTACCCAAGAGTTGCTCCGTGACATCCAAAAGGAAACGGTTGATTTTGGTGAAAACTACGATGGTCGACTGGAAGAACCCCTCGTACTCCCTTCCCGTTTCCCTAATCTTCTCGTCAATGGGGCAGCTGGGATTGCTGTTGGGATGGCGACCAATATCCCTCCCCATAACTTAGGAGAAGTGATTGATGGCATCCTTGCTTTGATTGAGGATCCGGATATTGATGTGGATGGGTTAATGAAGTACATTAAGGGACCCGATTTTCCGACTTCTGGGTTGATTCTTGGCCGAGAAGGTATTAAAAAAGCCTATCATACGGGTCGTGGGAGTGTTCGTCTACAAGCCAAAACCCGTATTGAGGAAGCCAACAATGGCAAGATGCGGATTGTTATCGAAGAGCTCCCTTATCAAGTGAATAAAGCTAAACTAGTAGAAAAAATCGCTGAATTAGTGCGAGATAAAAAAATCGATGGGATTACCGATCTCCGTGATGAATCGGATCGGAATGGGATGCGAGTGGTTATCGAGTTACGCCGGGATGTTAATCCGAAGGTGCTCCTTAACAATTTGTATAAGCACACGTCTCTACAGACAAGCTTTGGGATTAACATGCTTGCCCTAGTCGATGGGAAACCGCTTGTCTTAAACCTAAAGCAAGTGTTATTCCACTACCTTGAACACCAGAAGGTCATTATCCGCCGGCGCACGGAGTTTGATTTACGCAAAGCCGAGGAACGTGCCCATATCCTCGAAGGTTTACGAATCGCGCTTGATCATATCGATGAAGTGATTGAATTGATTCGCGCCTCTAAAACCGCCCAGGATGCTCGTGATGGTCTGATGGATCGATTTGGTCTATCCGAAGAGCAAGCGCAGGCGATCCTCGATATGCGTCTCCAACGCCTTACTGGATTAGAGCGCGAGAAGATTGAGGATGAGTATCAAGGATTGCTTAAAACGATTGCTGAGTTGAAGGCCATCCTTGCCTCAGAGGAGCGGATTTTAGGCGTTATCCAGGAAGAAATGACAGCAATCCGTGACAAATATGCGGATGAGCGGCGTACGCGCATCACCTTTAGTGCGGAAGAGATTGCGGATGAAGACTTGATTCCAGAGGATGAAGTGGCCATTTTGCTTACCCATCGCGGGTATATTAAACGAATGGCTCCCTCGAGTTATCGTGCACAACGCCGGGGAGGACGAGGCGTTTCGGGTATGGGAGTGCGGGATGACGACTTTACCCAGCATCTCTTTGTCACGAGTTCCCACAATCACCTTCTCTTCTTCACCAATAAAGGGAAAGTGTACCGGATGAAGGCCTATGAAGTACCCGAATTAGGACGAGCAGCCCGTGGGACTGCCATTATCAACTTGATCCAAGTGGAACAAGGGGAATACATCGAAGCGATTATCCCTGTGAAAGAATTTACGGCGGATTCCTATCTCTTCTTTGGTACTAAATTTGGGGTAGTAAAGAAAACGGCACTTGAGGATTTCGGAAACATCCGCCGCAATGGTCTCTTTGCTATTAATCTCCGTGAAGGGGATGAGCTGGTCGGTGTCCGCTTAACGGATGGCGAACAAGAAATTATCTTGGGGACAAAAAATGGGATGTCGATTCGATTCCCTGAGCAGGATGTTCGTCAAATGGGCCGTACCGCTACAGGAGTAAAGGGAATTGCTCTAGGTGATGAGGACATCGTCATCGGTATGGAAGTGGTCGTTCCTGGCCGGGATGTGGCGATCGTGACATCCAAAGGGTACGGAAAAAGGACGCCACTTTCCGAATACCGTAGCCAATCCCGCGGTGGTAAAGGGATTAAGACGCAAAATATAACGAAGCGAAAAGGGAAAGTGGTCGGTCTTAAAGTGGTTTCCGAAGAGGAAGACTTGATGATCGTGACCACCTCGGGATTAATCATTCGCATGAACATCTCCGGCATCTCAACGATGAGTCGTTATGCTCAGGGTGTGAGGTTGATGAATCTTAGGGATGAAGAGGAAGTGGCTACCCTGGCTCGTGTGGAACGGGAAGAAGTCCCGGAAGAAGAAGAAAACAGCGACGAAGATTAATCGGATCGCTCCATTGATAAAAGGGTTGACCTCGGTTGTTGCCGATCGGTCAGCCCTTTTTTTACTCGCGTACAAACAGGATTTTTTCTTCGAACAATGTGTTTAAAATCAGATTAGGAAACTTACGGCGTGTCACTTGTAGGAATTCCTCAATTAACACCGCTTCTTTCGCAGCCGTTCCATCCACAATTTCTCCCCATAAGGGAACTTCATAGCGACACAACATACTTAAGGAAAATAAGAGGAGGTAGTGGACAAACATCTCTGGCATTACGCCTAGGGAGTCTCCCCGATTGGGGGGATAGAGGTAATACCCACCGCGTACATCTTCTCTAAACCACGGATGAGCAAATCCTCGATTCCAACAGTCTACATGGGTCGATTCCGAATGTTGCCAATGAAATCGTATCCATCCACGGGGCGTAGGTGACTTATCCACAGTAAATTGTGGACCGGGTTCGACAACCGTACGGGTGAGTCGTTCTGCGAAACCTCTTGGGGTAAGGTGAAGCTGATCCAATACCTTCTCTTCAAGGGTAAAAGACATGGATGGAGCCCCTTCGATGGGATTGGAATCGATGGCGATGGGATACAAGCTGGTTTCACGAAATACTTGGCGGTAACTATCTTGGATATCCGGCAATAGGGAGAAAAGCTGCTTCATGGACCAGGATGTATTACATAAGGCTCCCCATCCTGAGGATCTCATCAATTCGGGAAGAAGTCCCTCGGGTTGGATACGGATGGTATCCTCGGCAAGACGATAATCACTCCGTTTGCGTCGACGTGTGGAAGCCCCATGTCGAAGTACAAAGGTATTGCGGGGATAATCAGGATCAAAGGAAAGCATCCACACTTTCGCCAGGCTCATCGTGCCATAGTAGGTCAGTAATGGACTGACAAAGGGTGAACTTTGTCGTGCAGCCAGATAGAGTTCGCGTGCTTGCCGCACATAAGACATCATGGCATGGGATGCACGAAATGCGGCACGATCCGGGTGATCCAAACCCACCTGTGCATATTTATCCCGCAGGTATCCTTTGGTCATGGCATCATTCTCTAGCAGTAAAAAAAGATTCCACATTTTTCGTTCCGGGAACTCACAGGGAATGCGTCGGATTCCCCCGATCTCCATAGGATCACCTCATCTCTTATGTAGTCTGCTTGAAGAGCGGGTTCCTTATGACAGAAGTTGGGAATCCAATTAATCACACCTGTGGATAACTTGTGGACAACATAGGATAACTTTTTCCCTAGGGAATTTAAGAGGAGCAAATATGGGGATTCCGAAGCATGATGGTTAGAATTTCGTCCAATTCAAGGGAAGTGGACCGTGTGATCGACATACCGGATGCGGCAAGGTATTCCACTGTTTGCATGTGATTGTGGGTAACGAGACGATGCAAAGGCCCCTCTTCCCATTCAACGACACCAGCGATTTCCTGTGGATGAGGGGGTAGCCGGTCTATCCACAGGGTTTTCCACTGATCCAGAAGGTGATCCTTTTCAAATTCTCCAAGGAATCGCCCTTTGTTCAAAAGAAGGATGACATCCGAGATCCGGCGGATATCCTCAACGCGGTGGGTAGCCATCAACACCGAAGTTCCTTCTTGTTGAAGAACGTGATGGATTTGTTCCGTGAAAAATTTTTGTGCAAAGAAGTCAAGTCCATCCATGGGTTCATCGAGAAGGAGAATCTCAGGCCGGGCGGATAAAGCGAGAACAAAGGAAAGTTTCTTCTTCATTCCCTTAGACATGCGATTATAGGATTGATCGGTAGATACTTCACATTGTTCCAGAAGATCGGCACACAATTTTCCATCCCAGCGTGGATAGAGACGGGAGATAAAGTCAATCACCTCGGAAGCACGCACCTGTCCGTGATCTGTAGGGCTTTCGGGTACATAGCCGACTCTCATCTTAATGTCTACATCCGCTAGTTTGGGAGTGAGCCCAGCAATCTGGATGGATCCTGTACTGGGTTGCAGGAGTCCGTTTAAGATACGAAAAAGAGTGCTTTTACCCGAACCATTAGGACCTATCAGAGCATAGGAAAGTCCCTTTTCTAGGGAGATGGAGAGGGGTTCTAACATGAAATCATTATAGGACTTACTGACGCAATCTAGCTGAATAGCAGGAATATTATTCATCTAGAGTTCCTCCTCGTGAAGTCAATTCGGCTTTCACTTTCACTAATAAGTGTGTAAACAACTCGGTCAATTGCGCTTCGGTCACTCCCATACGAAAACCACTCTCGATGGTTTTCCGCAAATCTTTTTCCACTGTGGATAAACGATGGGTATCCTGTTCTTCTTGATCCACCCTGGTAACAAACGTACCTAATCCCTGTCGTGTCTGAATGAGACCTTCGCCCTCAAGATCTTGATATGCACGCCGGGTGGTTATCACACTACATCCCAGATCCTTAGCCAATGTACGGATGGATGGAAGGGAAGTTCCTGTGGGGAGGATTCCGCTAAGGATGAGTTCTTGAAGCTGATCCGTGATTTGGCGATAGATGGGTATAGCTGTATCAGCGGAGAGGTGAATAGGTAATGGCATTGGAATACTCTCCTTTGTTAATCAATTGCTAAATCGCGGGTATGGATTTGTTTTTTGATAACGAAGAACCAACCAATGATGAGGCATGCGGCACTCATCCAGGCAATGAGTACAGAGAGAATGGGGTGAGTGATGGAGAGATGAATTGTCCATTGGACAACATTAACTCGAAAGACGTTTAACCAAAAAATAATGGGACAGACGATAACTGTCATGACGATGATCGGTCCCCAAAAAATCCATATCCCACGTTTGCACCATTCCAAATAGGTATAAGCACTGCCTACGCTAAAGGCATATGCCGTCCACATCAGGGCAAAGGAGAGATAGTGACCGGCGTCCATCGAATGAATTGGTTTAGAGAATGGGTAGATGGAGAGGAAAAAACTAGTGGACATGACTAAAACCAATACAAGGCTGAGTACCATACGGGACATTGTGAAACCATGGAGTGAGATGGGGAGTGTCCGATACCAAGCTAATTGTTGGGTAAAGGGATCTTGTTTTAATTTGCTGATCGACCAGTATTCCTTCGCTCCATATAGGGTGCAAAAATACGGGAGTACGGTAATAAAGATAAAATCTAGTGAAAACCCGCTGTTGATATTAGAATTAAATAAAATAATGGTTGCTATTCCAAAGATGGATGTGAAAAGGAAAGTGCCAATTAAAGCTGGCCAGGAGCGTTTTAACTCATAACGGATCAAATAAAGGATTTCTTGCCGGATGCTCATTCATATTTCCTCCTCTAGTGTAGCGGCTGTTGCTTACCGCATTGTTTATACTGTGTATAATGATATTAACAGTGTGGACATTACCAATCAACCCCATTTTTTGAAAAAGGGGCTTTTCTCTGAATAAATTAAGGGCTTCACGCCTGTAGTGTAGCAACTTGACAGGGTTATTCGCGTTTGATAGACTTTCCAAAAACCTCAGCGGGGTGCTAGAAAAAACCTGCGGATAAAGGAGATTGGCGCGTTTATGTGGGAAGATAAATTTGCCAAGGAAGGCTTAACCTTTGATGATGTACTGCTCGTTCCGGCGAAATCGGAGATCCTCCCCCGGGATACGGATCTTTCCACCCGCCTTTCGGATCGTGTACACCTGAACACCCCTTTGATTAGTGCTGGAATGGATACAGTGACAGAGGCACCGATGGCGATTGCGATGGCTCGCCAAGGTGGGTTAGGTATCATCCATAAGAATATGAGCATACATGAGCAAGCCGAAGAAGTGGATCGAGTGAAACGCTCAGAGAGCGGAGTCATTACCAATCCCTTTTATCTTCATCCAAATCATCAGGTCTATGACGCCGAGTCTTTGATGGCGAAATATCGGATTTCGGGTGTTCCCATTGTAAATGAGCAAGAGAAATTAGTCGGGATCTTGACCAACCGGGATCTTCGCTTTATCCATGATTACTCCATTCCGATTGAACAAGTGATGACCAAGGACAATCTTGTTACCGCTCCGGTGGGTACAACAATGAAGGATGCTGAGGAGATCTTACAACGTCATAAGATTGAAAAGCTTCCCCTTGTAGATGGTGAAGGTCATCTGAAGGGGCTTATTACGATTAAAGATATCGAGAAGGCGACGCTCTTTCCCCATTCAGCAAAGGATGGT
Organism: Marininema halotolerans; assembly: GCF_900116235.1. Classification (GTDB taxonomy): domain Bacteria; phylum Bacillota; class Bacilli; order Thermoactinomycetales; family DSM-45169; genus Marininema; species Marininema halotolerans. The sequence goes on from NZ_FPAA01000001.1 coordinate 493,799, forward strand.
CAAGGACGTCTTCTTGTAGGAGCTGCTGTGGGGGTTACCGCGGATACGATGGAACGAGCGGAAGCATTGGTCGAGGCAGAAGTGGATGCGATCACTGTGGATACCGCGCATGGTCATTCCCAAGGTGTTCTCAATACTATCTCCGCACTCCGAGAAAAGTACCCAGACCTATTGATTATCGCTGGAAATGTGGCGACAGGCGATGGTACCCGCGCACTGATTGAGGCAGGGGCGAGTGTTGTAAAAGTAGGAATTGGTCCCGGGTCCATCTGTACAACCCGTGTCGTAGCCGGTATCGGGGTTCCCCAGATAACCGCTGTCTATGATTGTGCCTCGGTTGCGCGTCAGTATGGCGTGCCGATCATTGCAGATGGAGGCATTCGCTTCTCTGGAGATATTGTCAAAGCACTTGCTGCAGGAGCCGATGTGGTGATGATGGGGAGCATGTTTGCTGGTACAAAGGAATCTCCAGGTGAAACGGAAATTTACCAAGGGCGACAGTTTAAAGTGTACCGTGGGATGGGTTCCATCGGCGCAATGAAGGCGGGGAGCAAGGATCGTTATTTCCAAGAGAACGAACAAAAGCTCGTTCCAGAAGGAATCGAAGGCCGAGTCCCCTACAAAGGCCCCTTGGCAGATACGGTGTATCAGTTAATGGGTGGGGTACGAGCCGGTATGGGGTATTGTGGCACACGTAATTTACAAGAATTAAAAAACAATACCCGTTTTATTCGGATTACAAATGCCTCGTTAAAAGAAAGTCATCCTCACGATGTACAAATCACCAAAGAAGCGCCTAACTATAACATATAATGACACGGCGACACCGGAGTCGGATCCGGTGTTTTTTTATGGGGCGTTTACTTCAAAACCCCATTCTAGTAGACTGATAAGGCGATAACTTCAGGAATATTTTTCTAATGATTGAATGAACGGAGCGATGCACTTGTGATCCGACGTAACAACAAAGTGATGCTTCTATTACTGAGTTTGCTGATAGGTGGTATCGGATGGATTGCGCAGGTGGAAACTGCACAGGCAGCTTCATCAGCGATTCCCATCGATGTCAAGGCGCGCTCTTATATTTTGCTCGATAAAAATTCCGGTCGTGTACTGGTTGAAAAGGGAGCATCAAAACGGTATGCACCCGCCAGTTTGACGAAGATTATGACGGAATACATCGTGTTGGACAGGATTAAACAAGGAAAGTTATCCTGGGACGATATAGTGCGGGTTTCAAAGAATGCGGAGCGGATCGATGAGGCGCAGGTGTATTTGAAAGCAGGTGAAAAGCGGAGTATCCGTGAGTTGTTTACAGCAATGGCCGTATACTCTGCTAATGATGCTGCGGTTGCTTTAGCTGAACATGTTGCCGGCAGCGAAACGAAGTTTGTTGCCTTGATGAATCAACAAGCAAAGAAACTTGGATTAACCTCCTCTCACTTTACGAACTGTACGGGTCTACCCAAGCGAAGTTATCCCGACTACCCAGATGTTCAAGGCAAACATGTGATGTCGGCAGGAGATGTAGCACGATTAACACGACAAATTCTTCTGGATCATGAGGAGGTATTACCCATCGTCTCCCATTCCCGTTATGTATTTCGTCAAGGGGAAACGGGCGAGCGTATGTTGCTAAATTGGAACCGAATGCTCCCTGGATTTGCTTATGCTTATAAGGGGCTGGATGGTTTTAAAACCGGTTATACCCGGGAGGCGGGATATAATTTTGCAGGAAGTGCAAAGCAAAAGGGATTCCGTTTGGTATCTGTGGTGATGGGAACCCGTTCAAAGTCTGCTCGTTTTGTGGAGACAAAAAAATTACTGGACTATGGATTTTCCCGTTATCAGCAGGTGGAAATGATCCATCGACATCAGGTTGTGACAAATCATCCCAATGCCCCGATCAAAGACGGGGAAAGTTTGTCAGTTCCTGCAATTAGCAAAGAAAAGTTAACCTTACCAATCATCCCTGAAGAGAAAAGGAAGTATCGGATACAGGTTACCTTTCGTGAAAAATTACAAGCTCCCATTAACAAGGGAACAGTGGTCGGAAAGGCAAAGATTTTGTATGATGGAAAAGGAATCCCCGCGGTGAAATCCATCGATTTGATCGCAGGGAAATCTGTCGAAAAAGCAAGTTGGTGGAGACTGTTGTTTCGATCCCTTTTCGGGGAAGACTGACGGAAGAGGGACTGAGTTGTCAGGTATTCACCATTTCGATACAATGAAAATAAACCTTTTAGTACGGATATAAGGGAATGGGAGAGGATGAAAGATATGAGCCAAGTTAATGGAATCGCTACAGGAACGAATCGCGTGAAACGTGGGATGGCGGAAATGCAAAAGGGTGGCGTCATCATGGACGTTGTCAACGCGGAACAAGCTAAAATCGCGGAAGAAGCCGGTGCTGTAGCCGTTATGGCACTGGAGCGGGTTCCATCCGATATTCGCGCGGCAGGTGGGGTTGCGCGTATGGCAGATCCGACAATTGTCGAAGAAGTCATGAAGGCGGTCAGTATTCCGGTTATGGCAAAAGCGCGGATTGGACATTATGTAGAGGCACGTATCCTCGAAGCGATGGGTGTGGACTACATTGATGAATCCGAAGTGTTGACCCCTGCTGATGATTTCTATCATATCGACAAAAATGCTTTTACCGTTCCCTTTGTGTGTGGAGCTCGGGATCTTGGGGAAGCATTGCGTCGGATTGGTGAAGGGGCTTCGATGATTCGTACCAAGGGTGAACCCGGTACAGGAAACATCGTTGAGGCTGTGAAACATATGCGTATGATGATGAGCCAAATTCGCCAAGTTCAAGGAATGTCACGGGACGAATTGATGGCAGAAGCGAAAAAAATCGGTGCTCCCTATGAGTTGTTATTGCAAATTCATGAAACAGGGAAATTACCTGTTGTAAACTTTGCGGCGGGTGGGGTCGCGACTCCAGCGGATGCCGCTCTCATGATGCAACTTGGATCCGATGGCGTTTTTGTTGGCTCGGGTATCTTTAAATCGGATCATCCTGAGAAGTTTGCACGTGCGATTGTACAAGCGACTACCCACTACGAAGATTATACCCTGATCGCTGAACTATCAAAGGGATTGGGAGCTCCCATGAAAGGGATTGAGATTTCTTCCCTAGAACCTTCCGCACGCATGCAAGAGCGGGGCTGGTAAGCGAAGGAGGCCGTATCGTATGAAGATTGGAGTACTCGCTCTTCAAGGAGCAGTACAAGAACATGTACGAATGTTAGAAAAGGCAGGAGCGGAGGTCTTTCTCGTCAAACGGAAAGAACAGCTCGAGGGGCTTGATGGCTTGGTCATTCCCGGTGGGGAATCGACAACCATTGCAAAACTGATGCATTTGTATGATTTAATGGAACCGATTCAAGAGATGGGGCGTCGGGGTGTACCGCTCTTTGGCACATGTGCGGGCTTGATCGTACTGGCTGCCCGCATCGAAGGGACGGATACCCCTCACCTTGGCCTATTGGACATTACGGTTCAGCGTAATGCCTTTGGTCGTCAACGGGAAAGCTTTGAAGCGAAGCTCGCAATTAAAGGGGTCGCTGAAGACTTTGAAGCCGTATTTATTCGAGCCCCATTGATTACCGAAGTAGGGAATGCGAGTGACGTTCTTTGTGAAATTGATGGACGCATCGTCGTTGTAAAGCAAGGTCATCTCCTCGGGGCATCTTTTCACCCTGAGTTGACCGAAGATGCACGGTTGCACTCATACTTTGTCGAAATGGTAAAGGCGGCACAACGGAAGCGCAGTGCTTAATGAATATACAATGAATAGCATCGATGAGAATTAGTACCCAGTGAGGGTGGTGCAGAGAGACGGTGGTTGGTGTGAACCGTTCTACTCTACTGGGGAATCCCTCTCGGAGCTGGGCGTGAAAGGGCTCGATCCCTAAAGCGTCTCCGGTTAGCGACCGTGATCCCGCACAGAAGAGGATCGAGGGCAGTTTCCTCGATTAAATTAGGGTGGCAACGCGGAACCTTCCGTCCCTTGGGATGGGGGGTTTTTGTGTTGTTAGATCAAAGGAGAGATGAATCCATGTTGGATATCAAAGTATTGCGAAGTGATATGGAAACAGTCAGAGCAAGATTAGCCCATCGGGGTGAAGATATTAGCGGACTGGACTCGATCATGCAATTGGATAAGGATCGCCGTCGTTATTTACAAGAAACAGAGGAATTAAAAAGTCGGCGAAATACCGTTTCGAAGGAGATTGCTCAAAAGAAAAAAGCCGGTGAAGATGCATCAGAGAGCATCTTAGAAATGCGGACGGTTGGGGATCGCATTAAAGAATTGGATGGTCATTTGCGACAGGTAGAAGAGTCGCTACATAAAACCTTGCTTACGCTCCCAAATATCCCCCATGAAAGTGTACCGGTGGGTGCAAGTGAAGAGGAGAATGTTCCTGTTCGGCATTGGGGTAAACCCCGCTCTTTTACCTTTGAGGCAAAGCCCCATTGGGATTTGGCCAAGGAGCTAGACCTTCTTGATTTTGAACGAGCAGCGAAGGTGACAGGTTCGCGATTTGTGTTTTACAAAGGATTAGGAGCTCGGCTAGAACGTGCATTGATGAACTTTATGCTGGATCTTCATACGGGAGAGCACGGATATACTGAAATGATTCCTCCCTATATGGTGAACCGAACAAGTATGACCGGCACGGGTCAGCTTCCTAAATTTGCGGAGGATGCCTTTGCAGTTGAGGGAACCGAATACTTTTTGATTCCTACTTCTGAAGTGCCAGTGACGAACTTTCATGGAGATGAGATTCTCAACGCCAAGGATCTTCCGAAAAAATTTGCCGCGTACAGTGCCAACTTTCGTTCGGAAGCCGGATCTGCTGGACGTGATACCAGAGGGTTGATTCGTACGCACCAATTTAACAAGATTGAATTAGTTAAAATGGTTCGCCCAGAGGATTCCTATAATGAGTTAGATAGCCTTGTAGAGAATGCAGAGAAAGTACTGCAACTTTTGGGACTCCCTTATCAAGTGTTGATGATGTGCACAGCAGATCTTGGATTTACAGCAGCTAAGAAATATGATCTGGAAGTTTGGCTACCGAGCTCTGACACTTATCGTGAGATCTCTTCTTGCAGTAATTTTGAAGATTTTCAAGCACGTCGTGCCAATATCCGTTTCCGTAGGGAAGTGGGGAGTAAGCCGGAGTTTATTCACACCTTAAATGGCTCTGGATTGGCTATTGGTCGGACCGTTGCCGCATTAATTGAAAATTATCAGCAGGAAGACGGCAGTATCCTCATACCCGAAGTATTACGCCCGTATCTGGGAGGACTTGAAAAAATAACAAAGGATTAAATCCATTTAAGTAAAAGAAGCTATAGGAAACGGGATAGCTTCTTTTACTTAATAAGTAAAATGGGCATTCGTACGATCATCGTCTCTTAAATATTAGAAAGTAATCATGCTACTTGACGAATAAAAGCATCCCCCGTATAATCAATAAAGAGATCGCAAAAAGTAGTAACATAAGGATTGGATCATCGTGGAGAGGTGGTCGAGTGGTTGAAGGCAACGGTCTTGAAAACCGTCGAGGGTTCACGCCCTCCGTGGGTTCGAATCCCACCCTCTCTGCCAACGTATAAAAAAGAGCTTCCGAGTTAATAGGAAGCTCTTTTTTTGTGTTAATTAGTTAATTATTTCAAAATCATAACTATACAAAGTGGCATTACGATAGAAATTAATTATTTTGGTTGAAAAAATCTTATCCATCCCTTTGATTTCTTGGTGGTTTACCAACTGACCCGTCTGAAGTTGATACTGGTTAATGCTATGTTTACGAGTCTTTTCATCTTGACTATAAAGGTAGAGATAGTCCCCATGAAAGGTGGTCAGTTCACCGGATTGGGAATCTTTAAGTAAAATTTTATCTTCCATTTTCTCTGTCTTTGTATTGAACGTGTACATATAACCTAAATCGTCCACATAAACTAATTTATTATTCCTTAAGTAGGCTGCTTTTCTATCGTAAGCCATTGTGATGTTATAGATATCCGAGACATCCTTGTAGCTGGCCAGCGTGAATTGATCGTGCTGATGCGTTTTTTTATTGATCCGAATTAATGAAACCTTACCGTTACGCTCGTCATGATCAACACACATTAACACATAGAGATATTGGTGATCGGCTTGTATCGTGATGGGGGAGGGTTCATTCTTGATCCGTAAGGTGGTGATCGCCTTGACCTTCATCCCGTGTTGATCGAGGTGTATTTCTTTTATCCCATAGTGATCATTTTTATCATCATCGGGATTTTCCGTGACAATATAGATAGCATCATCCGAGGACCCGGAAGCTGAAACGAAATAGGGAATAGTTTTGGTGTGAAAGCCCTTTTCGTTTCCATATCGTATTTGGGTGTTGTTGTTATCTGGATACAGACTAAAGAACATTTTCTTCTTTGTTAAATAACCGGCTCCGCCACCCATTCCCTGTCCGTTAACAGGGAATTCCTTATACCGATCCCCGATGATTCGTACTTTGTCGCTTTCATCAACATATAGACGATGTGCCCCTGTCACAACGGTACCCGTATCCATGGCGTTAATCCGCAATCCTTTGGCCTCGCCTTGTTTGTCAACAAACACCGCATAGCGATAACCCGTTTGAAAAATATCGGCATAATCAGGGGGAGAGAAGTAAAGTACCGCCCGTTGGTTTTTTAAGAAATTAGGCTTCTTGACCGCATCTTCATCGATGATCCAAGCGTCATCTGCATGGACTACATACCAGGACAAACCAAGAACCAGAGAAATGAAGATGGTTATCGAAGCGATTATTATGGTAATCTTTTTATTCATAAAATTCGTCCTCTCCATGGGAGTGAATGAGATTGCGTGCACATTATTTTAGAACTTCAAAATCATATAAACCAAATCCATCACCAAAAACATTGGTTAAAAAAATTGTATCTATCCCTTTGATTCTTATTCTTTTTACTAATTTTCCCGTCTTTAGATAGTACTTGTCTATGCTGTGCTGATGAGTTTTCTCATTCAATTTATATAAGTAAAGGTACTTTCCACGGAAGGCAGTTTGTTCACCCAAATGAGACTCTTGGAGTGAAAATTCTTTCTTACTCTTCTCAGTCTTCGTGTTAAAGGTGTAAACATCTCCCAATCCGTCAATGTAATATAAGTCATCCTTCCACATATGAGCAGCTCTTTGATCATTATATGTAGTCGTTTGATAGAGGTCATCAATTCCTTTGTAGTTGGCAAGAGTGAATTGATCTTGATGATGGGTCTTTTTATTAATTCGAATCAAGAGCACTTTTCCATTATGATCGTCTTTATCTACAGTCATAATGATATACACATACTTTTCATCTGCATGAATCGTTGAGGGGTTAAGTTCGCCTTTGAATTTTAACGTTTTTATAGGCTTTGTCTTTACCTCGTCTTGAATTTTTAATTCAATGAGTTCATATTTACTGTTGTCAACTTCATCATCAATTTCATTTAAATTTTCTGTTACTACAAAAATATGATCATCAAATAGACCGGAGGCCTCGATAGAACCTGGGAACTTTTCTGTATGGAAGCCCTTTTCGTTTCCATATCGTATATAGGAATCATGTAATCCTGAATTATAGAGACTGAAGAACAGATCCTTCCTTTTTAAATACCCGGATTGATGACCAAGATACTGACCTACTTTCATGGGAAACTCCTTGTAGTTTTTTCCGATAATTCGTACTCTATCTGCTTCCTCGAGAAATACACGATGATTCCCTTTTGTCACAGTTCCACAGTCAAGTTCGTGCATTTTAATTCCTTGTGTCTCTCCCTTATTGTCTACAAAGATGGCATAGCTAAATCCCATCAATGAATAATTGGGTGTAGAATAATAAAGTACGGCTTGTTTGTCTTTTAAAAAGCTGGGGTCCTTGATTTTTTCAGCATCTAAGAATAATAAATTAGCTAAAAAATTGTTATTTAAAAATAAATAGTAAAATCCGATTATAATGACAATAATGGTAGAGATAACAGCTATTATTTTATTTTTCATATTAAATACCTTTCTTGGGTAGGTGGTAAATAAACAATACAGATTGATTGCTATCCGCTGATTATCAGATAATTTTCTTGAGAGGACCTGCTAAAATGGAGCTGATTAATTTAAATTTCATGTCTCCTTTGCAATGTATTTTAAATGTAACGGAAATAATTATAATCGATAATTAACTAAATTTCCATAAAAAGTTAAAATAAAAAAATTTATAAATCTTCCTGGTTTGAGTAAATTTATGAATAATAAAGTAAGATTAGGGGATATACAGTTCTCTTATTTGATCTATCCATAGAGTGTAAGATATTTTAAAATGTAAATTGCTAAAATGATGGGATATAATGAAGTACACTTCTCAATAAATAAGGAGTGTGAAAGAAATGATAATTTGGAGGGATCATCAATGAAAGTTGCACTTCTCATTGTGGATATGCAAAAGGAATTTTTAGAGGAGCAAAAGGAAGCGCTTCAAGTGGCTGCGGCTTGTGAGTATATAAATCATGTGGCGAACACATTGCGAGGAAAAGAACACCTGGTGGTTCACATTCAAGATGTGGAAGGGCGTGCCCAAACGGACTTTGATAGAGAGGATGTTGTTTCGGAAATAAAGGTGGATTCGGCTGATCTCTTGATTACAAAGGAATACTCGAATGCTTTTTGGAAAACGGAATTAGAACAGTATTTACTTGAGAAAGAGGTTCATTTCGTGATTGTAGCGGGTTTCGCTGCTGAATATTGTGTGTTATTTACATATAACGGTGCGATGGAGAGAGGTTTTAACCCCGTAATTTTACAAAATGGAATCATCAGTACCAAAAGGGAGTCAGTGGATCAGACTTATCGGGATCGCCACGTACTTTCATATACCGCGATTGATTATATGATGAGATGAATATCGTATTGTAAACGGAAAAGTTAGTGTTGTAGACAATAGGGAGGGGCGTGTAAGCTTCCCCTCCTTTTATTACATGGAAGTAATGAGAAATCCCAAGGCAAGCATGATGAATAAAAAGATATTAATGAGTAGGGTAAGGATTGAAGGAGATAATTGTTTATTTTTAGATATGCTGTATCCACTGAATAAGAACCCATTCACGATTGAGAAAATCATAAGCGATGTGCCAAAAAAATTACCCATTTCAGCAATGATATTCATAAGATATAAGGAAAGAACCATAATTGAAAAAAGAAAACTACCATACCCCCATATGGACAACCGAAAGTTATTCATAATATTTCCTCCTTGTAATGTAACATTATAATCTTGTTGTTAAAAAAACAAGGCTCCCGCTATAGAGAGCCTTGCTTTATTCGCTTTTACTCATTTGATGGAGATGGGCTTGTAACTCCTGTAGTTGGTTTCGCATATGTAGAAACTGTTCTTCAGGAACCCCACTCTTTTCAATGAGGGTTTCAGGAATGCAAGCGACTTTTTCTTCAAGCTGAATGCCTTTTTCCGTGAGGGTAATCCACACTTTCCGTTCATCTTCTAGGCACCGCTTACGGATCACAAGGTTTGCAGACTCCATTCGTTTCAGCATCGGAGTAAGGGTTCCTGAGTCGAGCTGAAGGTGCTGTCCTAGCTCTTTGATGGAGAGCTTTTCATGTTCCCATAGCGCAAGTAAAACTAAGTACTGTGGGTAGGTAAGATCCAGCTTGTCGAGCAAAGGGCGATAGATTCGACAAATTTCGCGGTAGCAGGCATATATGGCAAAACAGAGTTGGTCGCTTAGTAGCATACGCGGTTTAGAGGACATGGCTAGTTCACCTCACTATTGAGCCAGTGCTTTTTCAATATCATCACGAATCACCCACGGCTTAGTCATGGGAGAGTAGCGCTGAATCACGCTCCCACTTTTGTCGACGAGAAATTTGGTAAAATTCCACTTTATTGTTTTGTTAAAGACCCCAGGTGCATTATACACGAGATAACGGTATAGCGGATGCATATTTGGTCCTTTTACATCAATTTTTGAGAATAGCGGAAAGGATACCCCATAATTTAATTGACAAAATTCTTCAATTTCATCATCGGTACCGGGTTCTTGACGCAAAAATTGATTGCTGGGAAAGCCGAGTACATGAAATCCGTGATCACGGTATGTCAAAAACAAATCTTGAAGTTCAGCATATTGAAAAGTAAATCCGCACTTGCTTGCGGTATTTACAATAAGGAGTACTTTACCTTGATAGATCGATAAGGACTGTTCTTCACCATTGATCGTGGTGGCTGTAAAAGTATGAACACTCACTTAGTTAGCCTCCCATTCCCCACCCTAAATAATTTGTGCAAAATTAAATTATGCACAAAGAGTATAGTATTATTTTCATCAGGTTGTCAATGTGAGATCACTGAGAATGACTCACCTTTACTGAATCCTTACATAGACTGTACTGGGCATCTATCCAATTATTTGGATGGATCATGTGCGTTGGGAATCAGAATATACCCGGATGGGGAGGGGTCGTTTTCATGTGCGGAATCGCCGGTTGGATCGATTGGGAACGTGATGTTAGCCAAGAGCGGCAGCTGTTGGAACGAATGAATGAAACGATGGTATGCCGTGGCCCGGATGCGGAAGGATATTGGCTTTCCAGGCGGGCAGGTATTTGTCACCGGCGTCTCAGTGTGATCGATCCTGAGGGTGGAGCACAACCGATGGTGCGTCACTTAGAGGGACGTCATCGTGTGATTACTTATAATGGTGAGCTTTATAATATGGATGAGTTAAGGCAACAATTGATTGAATGTGGACATCGCTTGCAGACACGGTCCGATACCGAATTAATCATGGCCGCTTATGATGAGTGGGGGGTAGAAGTAGCTACCCATTTAAATGGGATTTTTGCCTTTGCCATATGGGATGAACGGGAAGAAAGTTTATATATGGCACGGGATCGGATCGGGGTAAAACCATTGTTTTTTGCTCGTAGAGGAAGCGGGATTCTCTTTGCTTCGGAATTAAAAACCTTGCTGGCCCACCCAGCCGTAGAACCGATTGTTGATGGGGAAGGGTTGGCGGAAGTACTTGCTCTAGGCCCTTCACGCACGCCAGGTCATGGTGTTTTTAAAGGAGTGGAAGAGTTACGCCCGGGTTATTGGTTAAAAACGAATGGGGATCAATGCATCACTCGGTCTTACTGGCAATTGGAAAGCGGTCCCCATACCGATTCCTTTGATAATACAGTGGAGCGGGTGCGATATCTTTTTCAAGATGCGGTGACTCGGCAACTGGTATCCGATGTTCCCTTGGGAACGATGCTTTCTGGAGGGCTTGATTCCAGTGCGATTTCCGCATATGCTGCAAAGCACTATCGTAATACAGGACGGGGTGTGTTAAATACCTATTCCGTTGATTATCAGGATAATGAGCGTTATTTTACAGCCAATGAATTTCAGCCCAACCCCGATGCCCCTTGGATCCGACGAATGACATCCTACCTAGGTAGTTACCATCAGAACGTGATTGTACAGGTTCCAGAGTTGGTAGAGGCGCTGACAGTGGCAACAACGGCCCGGGATCTACCGGGGATGGCCGATGTTGACGCTTCCTTATATTTATTTTGTCAGGAAATTAAAAAACGGTCCACGGTGGTTCTATCTGGAGAATGTGCAGACGAAGTCTTTGGAGGCTACCCTTGGTTTCATCGACCCGAGATGGTCGGAGCCAATACATTTCCTTGGTCGCGCTTTTTACACGAGCGGATGCGCTTTTTCACCGGGGAAACCAAGGAGCTGATTCGCGGGGAAGAATATGTAGCGGATCGTTATCAACAGGCGTTAAATGAGGTGCCACGGTTAGATGGAGAAGGGGAGGAAGAGGCGCGCATACGAGAAATTTTTTATCTCAACCTTACGAGGTGGATGCCAACGTTGCTGGATCGCAAAGATCGTATGAGTATGGCAGTAGGTTTAGAAGTTCGCGTGCCCTTTTGTGATCATCATTTGGTGGAATACGTATGGAATGTTCCTTGGTCGATGAAAGCCATCGACGGAAGAGAAAAAGGATTGTTGCGACGAGCGCTACAAGGGATTCTTCCCCACGATGTATTGCAGCGAAAAAAGAGCCCCTATCCAAAAACCCATAACCCAGACTATCTGGCTGCTGTTCGTAGTAAGGCTCTCCATGTATTAGCGGAGAGAGATTCACCTGTCCGACAATTGATCGATAAGCAGGCGGTGAAATCATTTGCTTCACAAGATTTATCAAATGCCCACTTGCCATGGTTCGGCCAATTAATGAATGTTCCTCAATTGTTTGCGTGGGTGATGCAATTGGATCAATGGATGAGAGAGTACAGAGTACGGTTAACATAGGGACTACCGATTTAAAGTCAACCTTTAAAGTTATCCATTAAATAAAATAAAGAAAAAAGCGATCTGAGGGGTCCCAAGAGTTATTGGGGACCCTATAAATTTTTCTTGAAGAAGAAGGTCTATTTTTGTCGAATACCTACCCAAAACAGAACGTATGTTCTATAATACTCATAACGGACGGCCTTTCACCTACCCACCCGTAAGCCGCCTCTTAAAAAGGGGGAATACCGATGGAAAAGTGGGTGCAAATGATCGTTGCTGTCGCCTCACTGTTGCGATTACTGATGGAGCTCCCAGACGTTCTGATGCGATGGAAAAAACAGCTTGGTCAGCGTAAAAGAAGTGGGCGGCGCAAAAAAAAGAATGCGTCATAACATGAAGGAAAGGTCATCCATGAAGGACGGAGGGCCTTTTCAGATCGAGAAGAAAGGTTTAATGAACCGATCGGGGCCATCACTACGATTCAGACGGGGGAATGATTGATCTTTCACTTAGGCTACGATACAATGAAGAGTAAACGAAGTAACCTTATGCGCCCGTAGCTCAGTGGATAGAGCAGTGGTTTCCTAAACCACGTGTCGGAGGTTCGATTCCTCTCGGGTGCGCCACTTTTTATGTGAAATCACCCTTCATGTGTTAATGGAGGGTGATTTTTTGGTGTTGTCTCAGTTGATCTCTTTATCAGTTTAGGCGCTTGAAGGTAGGAGAAACAACGCGCCTGAATACTGAGAAAACGATGTTCCATGTACGATATTATGACATGCTTTTCTTTGATGAAATTCCAATATTGGTTTAATGTGATAGAAAGGAGATGGTTTAATGATATCTGATAAAGAAATTCGTGTAGTGGTGGGAGCGGGTCCGTATATCAATAATCCCGGATGGATTCACACCCAAGCGGAGGATTTGAACTTACTGAAGCGGGAAGACTGGTCGCGCAAGTTTCAAAGGGAGAGTGTGACGGCCATTCTAGCGGAGCATGTATGGGAGCATCTCACCTATGAAGAGGGAATCAAAGCGGCACGGTTGTGTTTTGAGTATTTAAAACCAGGAGGACATATTCGATGTGCTGTGCCGGATGCCTTTTGCCCGAATCCCGAATATCAACAGGCTGTGCAGGTAGGGGGCCCTGGACCTCGGGATCATCCTGCTGCTAGCCATCAAATTGTATACAATTATCATACCTTGATAGCGATGTTTACCATGGCTGGTTTTGAAACCACGTTATTAGAGTACTACGATGAGCAAGGACAATTTCATCATCAATCCTGGGATGAAAAGGATGGTGTGATCTATCGCTCTCTGCCGGTGGATCCCCGTATACGAACAGGGGAATTCGCATCGTTAATGGTGGATGCGATAAAGCCTACGCCGTTTGATAATTGAAGGGTTTTAATTAATTAAATAAGGCGTGGGGGATCGATTCTTCCATGCTAATCCAATCTACCGGTTGCTAGGTAATCATCCAATCCAATGATAGGGAGGTGCATAATCTGGCAAAAACAAGTGGAGCTGATGAAGTGAAATCAGACAAAAAAAATCTCCGATCACGAAAATTGCGTATCTCCCAGGGCACAGACAATTTGTCGGGGATGTATCGAACAAGGGATGGATTAACGTTAACCGTACAACAATATGGAAAGTCCTATTTTTTAGTGGGGAGTGCACTGTTTGCAGCACATTTACCACCAGCACAAAGAAATCGTGCGTTTACGAATCGAGCGGCGCGAACCACCAATGCTTTTTTAATTGGGTCATCTACTCCACAGCCACTTACCTCGCAACGAGCTAGGGATTTTCCAACAGCAGCTGGATCGACCTATATTAATTTTGATGCGGATGTTCGTAGAACGATTTCTCCTTCCCAAAGAAGAGAAACAGAGGCAACCGTTCATACGACAGTGATCACGCGTGTGGATGAAAATACCCTGTTAGTTCGTGGAGAGGAAAGTCGAGAAGTGGTAAGAAAATTGAGGTAGCGATCGATGTAGGGTTACGTGGATGGGAGTCGATAGTGCTTGCTTCGTCTTTCCTTTCGTGCATATAATAAATGGGAGCAAGTTTTGAGAACGTGAGGCATTTTAAAATAGGTATGCATTCTTTTATTAGCGATCAAAACGTCTTCCCTAAGCAATATCCGGGGGGAGGACGTTTTTTATGGTAGATAAAAGAGGAGGAACTGGTTTTGAGTCGTGAAACAGTGGGAATGATTTTTGAAGCGGCTGTAAAAGTGTTTGCTGAACGGGGATTCGATCGGGCAAAAATGGATGATATCGCTCGTGAGGCAGGAGTAGCAAAAGGGACGATTTATTACCATTTTACTAGCAAAGATGAACTTTTTACTGCGTTAATGAATCATGGGTTGCAGAAGATGAAGGAATATGTTCGACGGCGAATGGATGAAGTAAAACAGCCCACGTTAAAATTAAGAGGTCTATTAGAAGCAGAAGTGTCGTACTTATTTCAACACGGTACCTTTGCAAAGCTTCTTCTGGCTGAAGTGTGGAGCTCCAACGAACGCCAATATGAATTTCGCGCGCATATCCACGAACTTGAATCCATTATTCGTGAAGTGCTGGAAGTGGGTATTCAAGAGGGTGATTTCCGTGAAATCAATGCCACAGAGACCTCCATCGCCATTTTTGGAGCGATGAGTGTAACCGTTTTGCAGGAAGTGTTTCGAGATATCCACCTTTCCGGCGAGGAATTGGCTAACACAAGAACGACTCCTGTTGTCGATATGTTAGAAATGTTATTACATCAAGGCATTCTAAAGAACTAGGTCAAAAGTAGGCTTTCCAAAGTGGCATGAAGTAAGTATAATCATTTTTATACTGACTGGTCAGTTTAGTTTTGGTGGAAAGGAGACGATAAAGATGTTGAGACGGAAGAGGAGTACACGACTTGCTCTCTACGACATTGTAAAGCACCGACCCTTGATCAGTGTTATGATCGGGATTCTTATCGTCCCCCTCATATATAGTGGGATCTATCTCACGGCGTTTTTCGATCCGTATGATCGAATGGACGATTTACCGGTTGCGGTTGTCAATGAGGATGAGGGGGCAACCATTGATCATGAGAAGTTAAACGTTGGGAAAGACCTGGTGGATGAGTTAAAAGATGATCATAAATTAAAGTGGACCTTCGTGGATAAAGAAGAAATGCGTGATGGATTTAAGAAGAATCGCTATTATATGGGAATTGTTATTCCTGAAGATTTTTCCAAGAATGCAGCCAGTGTCGATCAACCTCACCCCCATAAAGGCAGAATCCAATACTATGCGGACGAGGGTTCGAACTATCTTTCATCACAAATTGGCAAACGAGCAATTCTTTCATTACAGACCAAAATAGAGCGTGAATTGAGCCGTACTTATGCCATGAAGGTGTTTGAAGGAATGGGTAAATCCGCAAAGGATTTAGCTAAGGCAGCAGATGGAGCCGATACATTGGAAGATGCCTCAGGGAAAGCAAAGGGGGCGACTGGTAAGCTGGAGGACGGTACGGCAAAGATTTTAAAGGCGGTTAAACCGCTTGCGCCGGGTATCGCCAAGTTAGACCAGGGGAGTGAACAATTACTACAGGGGCAAAAGAAAGCCACGCAAGCCACCAGTCAATTGGCAGATGGAGCCGATGAGATTGATTCTGGCCTCGGTACATTGCAAACAGAAGTGAAAAAGGTGCAAAAAAAACTGGC
Source organism: Marininema halotolerans (assembly GCF_900116235.1). GTDB lineage: Bacteria > Bacillota > Bacilli > Thermoactinomycetales > DSM-45169 > Marininema > Marininema halotolerans. The sequence continues at coordinate 509,877 of NZ_FPAA01000001.1, forward strand.
ACCAATTAAAGATAAAATAAAAAAACTGAAAGATATTTTAGATGAACCTGGGTGGAAAAAGCCCTCTGATGTACTAAAAGATCGCATTGATAAAATTGACCAAAAGGATAATCAGATTGAAGATCACTTGGATCAGTTGGTACAAAAAAATCCAGAGTTGAAGGACAATCCAGAAATTAAAGCGATCCGTGGAAAAATTGAAGATAAAAAAGATTTAAATCAATCACTTTTCAATGCGGCTGGGAAACTCGATGATATCTGGGATGCGATTCGTTCGAAAGTAAACGACTTATATCAAAAACTACTTGATTTCGATAAGATGGTCGACGGTGTTAATCGGTTAGCTGCCGGTGCACATAAGATGGCAAATGGTCTTGATCGTCTCAATCAAGGCCAGCATGACCTTCTTGATGGAACGAAGCAATTAAATTCTGGGATTAAGGAGCTTGCTAAAGCACCAGGACCCTTGATTGATGGATTAACGCGAATTGATCAGGGACTTCAGAAGTTAGAGCCCGGCCTTGGCAAAATTAAAGATGGTCAGGGTGAACTGGCAGAGGGATTATGGAAGGGTGTACAAGAAACCAAGGACGCCCTTGTTGGGAAAGATAACAAAGCGGATCAGATGTCACACCCTGTCACTGTGGATCAATCAGAAATTGACCATGTACCCAATTATGGAACTGGTTTTACACCGTACTTTGTTTCGCTCTCCCTTTGGGTAGGCGCCATGTTGTTCTTTACTGTTGTTGATCTAAAACGACCCGTGCTAAATGACGAACGGCCACTTGCGATACGATCGGCATTGGCTGTGGCAACCATCCAAGCATTATTGTTGGTGACAGCGCTCATTTATCTAGTAGGAATTCAACCTGAACAGACGGGATGGTTCTATTTCTTTACGGTTATTACCGCCTTTACTTTTACAGCAATTAACCATCTTCTTGTCACGGTATTTAAGGATGCAGGACGGATGATATCCATTATTATTCTAATGCTTCAACTCACATCGAGTGCAGGAACCTATCCAGTTGAGATGTTACCTGATTTCTTCCAGTCTCTTCACACCATTTTACCAATGACGTACTCTGTTGAAGGGTTGAGGGAAGCGGTCTCCTCTCATGGTCAAGCGATCCTAACGCATAATCTATGGATTTTGATCGGATACGCAACGAGTGCCTATGGGATAAAGATCCTTTTCGATTGGTTAAAAGATCGAGTCAGCCTTCGTTTTCGTACCGAAGAAAAATAAAAGATGGCTAAAGTCGACCTCAGGTCGGCTTTTTTTTGGAGGGGAACAAAACGTAATCTTTTCGATTTACAAAGGTGGAGGCCTTCGCTATAATTAGGGCATTCTAATCCACGATGGAATAAACAGAAGGAATGGATATTGGCTACATGGATGGGGGTGAAATCAATCGAAAACGTGTTGGAATTAACGGGTATTTACTTCTCCTATGAAAACCAAACGGTGTTGGAAGATGTGAGCTTGTCATTGCAACGAGGGGAATTTTTAGGCTTAGTTGGGCCTAACGGATCAGGGAAATCCACCTTGCTTAAGATTGCTCTCGGCTCTTATCGCCCGGATCGCGGGGAAGTACGTCTTTTTGAGCAGCCGATCCGTCGATTTCGCCAATGGTCTCGGATTGGCTATGTTTCACAAAAAGCGAATAGCTTTAACTTGGGATTTCCAGCAACGGTATGGGAAGTCGTGGCATCTGGCCTTTATGGCAAGATGGGATTATTCCGGCGCTTCAATAAAGCCCATCGTATCAAGGTGGATGAAGTGATTGAGAAGGTAGGATTAACCCCTTATGCCAGTCGTAACATCGGAAAGCTTTCTGGGGGTCAACAACAGCGGGCATTTATCGCTAGAGCACTTGTCTCTGATCCCGAACTGTTGATCTTAGATGAACCGACTGTTGGGGTAGATGCTCATTCGGCGGAACAGTTTTATAAACTGCTCTCCCATTACCATCGTGAACAGGGCCTTTCTTTAATACTGGTCACTCATGACGTAGGTGCTGTGACCACCTATATTGATCGAGTGGCTTGCTTAAATCGACGAATTCATTTCCATGGAGATTCCCAGGAATTTGTCGCGCAACAACAAAAGATTCTTTCGGACTCCTATGGTCATGAAGTTCAAGTGGTCGAGCATGATCATTAAACATGAAAGTGGATAGGAGAGAGATGGAAGGAAGGGGGACGGAGGCACCGAGGGTGTCGATTCAGCTATGGTTGAAATTCTTTTGCATTATGGATTTATGCAACGGGCATTAATTGCAGGGGTGATCATCGGCTTAATTTCGCCAATTGTGGGCGTGTTTTTAGTGGTTCGCCGCTTGTCTCTCATTGCCGATGCGTTGGCTCATGTTACCCTCTCGGGTGTGGCGGCTGGCCTGTTGCTGCAAAAATATGTAGCCGCCTTTGCGATGGTGAGTCCATTATATATGGGGATGGCTTTTTCCATGGTGGCCTCAGTCTTTGTCGAGCAACTACGGCGCTTGTATCGTTCGTATCAAGAGTTAGCAATTCCTGTTATCTTATCCGGTGGAATCGGTTTAGGGGTTGTATTGATCAGTGCGGCGAATGGGTTTAATGTGGATGTAGCGGGTTATTTATTTGGAAGTATTCTTGCCGTAGGGAAATCGGAAATTTTGGCGATTGTAGGTGCAGGTCTTTTTGTACTGGTCATTGTGTTTCTTTTTTATAAAGAACTATTTGCTCTTTCCTTTGATGAAGAAAGTGCGGTTTATGCAGGGATTCCTCGTCATGGGATTAACCTTTTGTTTAGTCTTGCTGTCGCCCTAGTGATAACCGCATCAATTCGCGTGGTAGGAATTCTACTGGTTTCTGGGCTAATCACCCTACCTGTCGCAGCAAGTCTTCAATTAGCCAATAGCTTTAAACAAGCGATCGTTTATGCCGTGATTTTTGCACAAATTTCGGTGCTTGCAGGATTGGTGGCAGCGTTTTATCTTGACTGGGCATCGGGTGGAACGATTGTATTAGTGGCTGTAGGGATCCTGCTTTGTGTGATGGGGATGAAGCGATTAATTATTTGGATGCGAAAGCGACAAGACAATCTGACTACAGGATAGTGGGGCGATTGTGATGGATTTGCAACAAGCCTTGGATCGATTAAAAGCGAAAGGATTTAAATACACGGGGAAGCGGGAGAAGATGGTAGAAATTTTTAGCGAGCAGGATCGCTATCTTTCTGCAAAAGAGGTATTGGCAGAAATGAAAGGGGAGTACCCTAGTTTATCGGTGGATACGTTATATCGGAATTTATCACTGTTTGAGGAATTGGAGATTGTGGAAGGAACCGAGTGGGAAGGGGAACGCCGTTATCGCTTACATTGCGGAGGAAAGAATCACCATCACCACTTGATTTGCCGCGAGTGTGGGAAGACAAGACCCCTCCATCAATGTCCAATGAATGAGTTGTTGAATGAGACGGAGGACTTTCGTATTACGGGTCATAAATTTGAAATCTATGGATTCTGTGGTCGTTGTGAATCCAAGGGAGAAATTAAAGCGTAGGGGGGTGAGTCGATGAGTGTAGCGATCTATATGCGAGAGGCGATACAAGAAGCCAAGAAAGCAGAGTTAATCGGAGAAGTTCCCATTGGAGCGGTCGTGGTAAAGGATGGAGAAATTATTGGCCGCGGACACAATTTGCGCGAAACGGATCATGACCCTACCGCCCATGCAGAGATGATTGCTATTCGTCAAGCTGCAGAGCATACAGGGGATTGGCGCTTGTCTGGCTGTCAGTTGTATGTCACTTTAGAACCTTGTCCAATGTGCTCAGGGGCCATCATGCTCTCTCGGATCGAAACCTTGGTCTATGGAGCCTATGATCCTAAAGGTGGATGTGCAGGAACGTTGATGAATTTACTGACCGACTCCCGTTTTAATCACCAAGTTACTGTGATGGATGGCATGATGGAAGAAGAATGTGGCGTGTTATTGAGGAATTTTTTTCGCCACTTGCGATCCCAGAGAAAGGCAAAGGACGCGAGTGAATCCCCTTGATATCAATCTTGACGATTTATAATGGATTGGTTACAATGGAGTTTGTGAGGATAATTATGGAGAGGTGTCCGAGTGGTTGAAGGAGGCGGTCTCGAAAACCGTTGTACGGGGTTTACCCGTACCGTGGGTTCGAATCCCACCCTCTCTGCCAAATCAAGGGGTCTAGGTTAAAAAGAGAGAGCTGTCCAAATTTTTGGGCGGCTTCTTATTATATTAGGGTTGTAATAAGTGCTGTGGATGACTTGCTAGTGGTGTATTGGCAGTTTTTAAAAGGATGGTCTTAGCTAATGATGGTTACAAACACGGAATATTAGGTCCTGCCTGCCCTTTGCTTCCTAATAACGGCATGACTTTTCACGGGTGGTTTCCCTTGAAAGGTCGCCTTCTGTTATTTAATATTTTTTAATTTTTAAAAAAATATTGAATAACAAGCTTTTTGTCTTCATAGGGTAAACAGGGAAATTGAAAAGGAGTGATAATTTTGAAGATGGGTCGTACGTTGTGGATTGGCGCAGTCATGTTGTTGGTATTTGGACTCACCTTTACGAACTTCACCTTTGCATCAACTGTCAAAACAGCAACACCGCAACAAAAGCTTTCCAAGGTTTTGCAAGCAAAAATGAAGGAAAAAAGCAAAAATGGTAAGCTTTCCGTAATTATCACTCTGAAGAAAAACTCTAGAGATCAGAAGGAGAAAGTTTCTCGCCTCTCTGGAGGAAAGGCATATAAGAATCTTCCTTCCATTGCATCGAATGTAACGGCGGATCAAGTGAATCAGTTGGCTGCGATGTCCAATGTAAAGCGCATTGATTATGATGAGACGGTAAAGGCACATATGTATAAATCGACCATTTGGTTTGGCTCTCATGAAGTAAATAAAGCCAATCGCCTCAATATTACTGGCGATGGAGATGGGGATCCCACCCATTATTCCAAAGAGGATGCAACCGTTGCCATTATTGATACGGGAATCGATAATACCCATATCAATCTCGATGGTGGGAAAGTGATTGGTTGGCACGACGCGGTAAATGGTCGTACGGCTCCCTATGATGATCAGGGGCATGGAACTCATGTGGCAGGAATTGCAGCAGGTGAGGGGTCTCGGGAACAAAATAAAGGCGCAGCTCCAGGTGCATCCCTTGTAGGGGTTAAAGTGCTTAACGCCTTTGGGAGTGGCTCGATGAACCAAGTACTTGCAGGGATTGACTGGGTCATTTCCAATAAGGATACCTATGGGATTGATGTGCTTAACATGAGTTTGGGCTTAGCTGGTAGCTCAAATGGTCAAGATTCAATTTCACTCGCAGTCAATCGTGCAGCAGCAGCGGGGATCGTTCCTGTAGTTTCCGCAGGGAATAGTGGCTCCCGTGAAAAAACCATCGGATCACCTGCAGCAGCAAAGGACGCCATCACTGTAGGAGCCATGTCTGATCCTACCCGAGGTGGTTTTACATTGGCCACCTTCTCGAGTCGTGGACCGACCGCAGATGGTCGCATTAAACCCGATGTGAGTGGGCCGGGTGTGGGTATCATCGCTCCAAAGGCGAATTCCCATGATAAGTATGTTGCTTATAGTGGAACGAGTATGTCCTCTCCTTATGTAGCGGGAACAGCGGCGTTGATGGTTGCTGCAAATCCTTCGCTGACCCCTGCGGAAGTAAAATCCATTCTCATGTCCACGGCCCACGATATGGGACCCAAAGGGGTCGATATCTATTACGGTGGTGGGAAAGTAAATTCCTTTGGTGCCGTCCAAGTTGCCAAATATGGCAAAGAGACGGAGGGACTCTTCTCAACCAACTTACATTTTGGTGCAGAGGATATCCCGGCTACAGGAAAAATAGATACATGGAGAATGAATGTACAAAAGTTAGAAGAAGGGGTTCCGATCTCCTTGACGGTCATTGTGCCGAACTGGACATCTTCCTCTACCACTTACCGTGTCAATCTGTATGATCCATCTGGCAAGTTGGTCAAGAGTAGTTCAAGTAGTAGTCCACAGCTGAATTTGGTTTATCAGCCAACGGAAAAGGGCGAATATAAAGCGCAGGTAACGACCACTTCAGGAAGTGGAAACTACAATATTGATCTTAGTGCCTATAGTTATCCCTTTGATCTGGTTGGAGACGATCAATAAGATCGTCAGATCGAAGTGAAGTAGCCATCAGAGGAGCCATCCAAATGCGATGGCTCCTCTAGCATTGATGAGGTGAAAGGGAGTACTGTGTTGTCACCAGGCTGTCAACCCATTCCTTGTAAATCTAGTTTGCTCTATGTTACAATGAATGAACCGTGCTAGATGGGGAGTTAGCGGTGCCCTGTAACCCGTAATCCGCTATAACGGGATTGAATTCCTGCCCGAGGTTCGATCTTTGCGGGGTTTGGTCCATGTGGAAGGTGTTGACGAACAGGTCCTGCGCAACGGGAACCTTTGAACCGTGTCAGGTCCTGACGGAAGCAGCACTAAGGAGTGTTTTCCGTGTGCCGCAGGGGCGCCTGATCTGAGCTGACCACATGGAGCCCACCCGGGGAGATCGTGTCGATGGCAGGTGCACGGTATCCTATACATACATTTCAAACGTTAACGGAACGTTTTAGCATAAGAGCCGAAGCCTTGTAGAGAAGGGGCATCGGTTCTTTTTAATTTGTTAAAATTTAAAAAAACCACCTATCTTTATAGAAAATTTCCAAGAGAGGGGAGGAAGAGCAAAGGATAAACGCGAATAAAAAATCAAGGGTGAAAATATGGATGAAGATGTCGGTGTATTGGATCATCAGCTAATTTCTACCATCGCGTAGTAATAGAGGATGATTGGTGGAGAGGGTGCTGGGGAAAAGTTTGAGGAGGACGGAGGCGATAACAAAGTGCCCATCGCGTTTCATCTCGACATGGAGCTCGATCAGTTGACATCCTGGGTGGAACGGATGCCTCAAGCTGTCATGCTCGTGGATGACCAGGGAGGGGTGGTGGCAGTTAATCACCAGTTGGTGAATACTCTTCGGTCTGAACGGGATGAGATCCTGGGGCGGCCTTGCACCCGCTTCGTTACTTTGCCACAGGAAGTGGAGAAGTATATTACTCAAACAGAGGGAACAACCGATATAGAGAATCGAATGCTTTCGGTTCATGGGAACCTTCAAGTCAAGGGATTATCCCCTCCGCCTCCAGTGGTCATACAATTGATCAGTGGACGGAGTCGGAGTGGATGGTATCATCTTCTCCTGTTCACGTTTGAGTCACAGCCTTTAACGATTGTGCAACAACACGCTGAGGCGCTTTTATCTGATTTGTGTGTAGGGGTTGTGGTGTTTGATCGAGCAGGCTCTGTAGTGGAAATTAACTTAGCTGCTTGCGAGTTGCTAGGGATTCGGCGGCAACAAGTACTCGGTGAAACCGTGCGTGACCTTTTTTGTAATGTGAATCCTGTAGCATCTCAATCAACACTTTTTGATCAATGCACACAGGGAGAATTTTTCCGGAATTTTTCAACGGCTTGGGAAGTGGCTGACAATCACATTGAAGCGGTTATTGATTATCAGCCCATCGATCATACTTCAGGCGATAGAGTGGGATCCTACTTGATGATTCGCGACGTTACCGACCTTCATACGTTGGAAATGCAATTACGGCGAACGGATCGTTTGGCGATGATTGGTCAAATTGCCGCGGGAACGGCCCATGAAATTCGCAATCCACTGACTTCGATTAAAGGGTTTTTGCAAGTAATGAAACATGCTCTTCGTGAGAAAGGGGATCTAAAAGAGCAGGGATATACAGAAATCATGCTGCGAGAGATTGATCGAATCAACGACTTGTTGAGTGAATTCCTTCTCATGTCTAAGCCCCGTAGTGCGCGAATGTATCCGGTCCAGGTAATCGATGTATTGCAAGAACTCCTTCCTTTGATTGAAAATGAAGCCATTTTACATAATACAGAAGTACGTTATGAAGAGCTTGAAGATGATCTCCCTAAAATTATGGCTGATGGAGAATTATTGAAACAGGTATTTCTTAATCTATGCAAAAATGGAATTGAAGCAATGGGGGATGGAGGAGTTCTTACCATTCGTATCCGGTGGTTAAAAGAAGAAGAGCAATTAGGGATTGAAGTGGCTGATGTGGGCCCCGGAATCCCGACTTATGCCTTGGAGAAGATCTTTGATCCCTTCTTTACTACGAAAGAAACGGGGACAGGACTGGGTCTGTCCGTTTGTCAGCGAATAGTACATGACATGGGGGGAACCATTCATGTATCCTCGGGTGATTGGGGAACGACGTTTACCGTACTTATCCCTGCTTTAGTGAAGTAATTTTGCCGCTGTTGCGGCGTTTTTTTGTTGGAAGAGGCCTTTGGAAAATCGGTTAAAACTGTAGTATGATGGGAGTATCAAACTGTCCCAGATCGTCCCTTTGTAGGTGTCGGTTCGAGGATTTGGAGTGTTGCTCGTGACTTATCGGGCGCTTTACCGCGTGTGGCGGCCTCAAACATTTGAAGATCTTGTGGGGCAGGAGCATGTGACAACTACATTAGAAAATGCTCTTTCTGAAGGGCATATTTCTCATGCCTATCTTTTTAGCGGCCCACGTGGAACAGGAAAAACAAGTGCTGCTAAAATCATGGCAAAAGCAATTAATTGTCAACACGGTCCAGGACCCATGCCCTGCAATGAATGTGAGATGTGTCGCAAAATTACAGAAGGATCTCTGATGGATGTCGTTGAAATTGACGCGGCTTCTAATCGAGGGGTAGACGAGATCAGAGATTTGCGGGACAAGGTGAAATATGCCCCGAGTGAAGGGCGGTATAAAGTTTATATTATTGATGAAGTTCATATGTTAACGACAGAGGCTTTTAACGCTTTATTGAAAACGTTAGAAGAGCCGCCGGATCATGTGGTCTTCATCCTGGCAACGACAGAACCTCATAAGTTACCAGCAACCATCCTTTCCCGTTGTCAACGGTTTTCCTTCCGCCGCCATACTTTGGGGAACCTGCTTGCTCGCCTTCACCGGGTATGTGAAGCACAAGGAGTGGAGGCGGGGGATGCAGCCTTGGCTGCCATCGCGCAAACAGCTGATGGTGGAATGCGGGATGCACTTAGTTTGTTGGATCAGGTACTCGCCTTTTCTCCCCATAAAGTGGATGAAGAAGCGGTTCGCCAAGTAACCGGTTCCGTATCACGGAGTGCACTGGCTGAATTGATGAATGCAATTATTCGCGGAGATACCTCAGTCTCCTTGGATCGCGTCGATCAGTTGTTAATGGACGGTCTTGAAGCAGAACGGTTGGTTCAGGACTTAATATTGCTGACGCGCGATCTATTAGTGTATGGGGCAGCCCCTGAGTTAGATGAGGTGAAAGCAAGGCTGGCAAATGATGAAGCCGTCCTTGGTTTAATGAACCAAGCCGATCCTTCGGGGTTGGGGGCCCTATTAGAGGCGCTGATTCATGCTCAACAACAGATGAAATGGGCAGTTCACCCTCGTATTTTATTGGAATTGACGGTGATTCGCCTTTGTCAGCCACCAGAATCATCGGAAGCAAAGGTGCCGCAAAGGGAAGTGAGTCAGGAATTTCATCGGCTGGCTGAACAAGTGAAGCAACTTGAAGCGCGCATTGCTGAATTGAGCCAGCAAACCGATGGGGTCAAACCTCAGGGGGCCCCTATTTCAGTAAAGAATGAAGTAGAGGGAAGTTATAAAAAAACCGCTTCTGATGCTTATACCAAGCCTGGAAGTGTGAGAAGCGCTTCTTCTTCTGCATCCGTTACCCGTTTATTGGAACAGTGTTCAACCGAACAACTACAACCTATAAAACAACGGTGGCCAGAGGTGCTTGCCCAAGTGAAGGAACGTAAAATTACCGTCCATGCTTGGTTGATTGACGGTGAGCCAGTAGCTGCTTCAAAAGACGGGATTTTGCTTGCATTTAAAAGCCCGATTCATCGAGAAACAACGGAGAAAAAAGGGAATAAAGCCCTTATTCAGCAAGTGTTGACGGAGGTTTTTGGTTCTGAGAAGGAACTTGTGACGATGATGCGTGGAGAGTGGGAGCAACAGCAAGGCGCCATGCAAGTGACGGCAACCACGACTGTCGAAACCCCTACGAAACCAGCAAAGTCGCCTGCATCCACAGAGGTAGATCCTGTACAACGCGCGGTGGAGCTTTTTGGTGAAGAGTTGGTTGAAATCACCGATTAACGATAAGATGGATAATTAAAGGGAGGGTATACCCATGAAGAATATGAATCAAATGATGAAACAAATGAAAAAGATGCAGTCACAGATGGCAAAGGCACAAGAGGAACTTGCTGATAAAGAAATAGAAGCTTCCGTGGGAGGCGGTATCGTTAAAGTCCGTATGAATGGTCATAAGCACGTACTATCCGTGGAGATTGCCCCTGAAGCGGTTGATCCAGAAGACGTAGAGATGCTACAAGACCTCGTGACAGCGGCAGTGAATGAAGCAATGAAGCAAGTCGATGAACTGGTTGCTAATGACTTAGGAAAATTAACTGGTGGGATGAATATCCCAGGCCTGTTCTAAGGAACAGGTTTTTTTTCTGAGAGGGGAAACATCATTATGAGGAGGCCGAGTATATGTATATCCCTGATCCCATATCCAAATTAATTGATGGCTTTATGCGCTTGCCTGGAATTGGACCAAAGACCGCTCAGCGGTTATCTTTTTATGTACTGAGTATGGAAGAAGAAGATGTGATGGAATTGGCTAAAGCCTTGGTACGTGCGAAGCGAGATTTACAGCGCTGTGAGGAATGTAGCAATATCACTGATCAAAAACGCTGTCGGGTATGTGGGGATAAAGGAAGAGACCGGTCGGTCATTTGTGTTGTTCAAGATCCTCGTGATGTCATCGCGATGGAGCGCACCAAAGAGTATCACGGTTTATACCATGTGTTACATGGCGCCATTTCTCCAATGGAGGGAATTGGTCCTGATGAGTTGTCCATTCCAGATTTATTGAAGCGGCTTGAAGATGAAACAGTGCAGGAGCTTATCCTAGCAACCAACCCCAATATTGAAGGCGAAGCGACGGCGATGTACTTACAGCGCCTTATTAAACCCTTTGGTATCAAAGTGACAAGGATAGCCCATGGGCTTCCCGTTGGCGGGGATTTGGAGTATGCAGATGAGGTGACGTTGACAAAGGCGATGGAAGGTCGAAGGGAGTTATAAGGTTCTAATAGGACCGGTCCGTGACTAAATAAAGATGAATACGTTTCTCAAAACCGGGGGGAGTTTCTTGGAGCGAATACAAGATATGGGTACACATTTTTCACCCGCATTAAGGTCCAGGCGCTCTCTAACATGGCGGGATGTTGCAGCGTGGTTGTTGTGTATTAGCTTTTTTTTGATGATTCCGATGGAATTTGCGTCCTTGGAATGGAAACAGACAGCACAGGGATTATGGAGAGTAGAGAATGGTCATGCAGAGGGGCTCGTTTTTGCGCTGATCTGGCTCTTGTGGGCGGCTTGTAATGTTGGCGGTGGCATCCTTTTTGTGGTGCTCGGATTGATTACCCGTTTTCAGTACGAGCGAGGGAGTGGTGGCGCGCTGACAGGCAGGGATTTTGTTTATTACTTTTCTTGGCTTCAATTAAGCACGATGATGTTTATGCTGATCGTTGAATCGTTTCACGTGAATCAGGGCTGGTTTAGCTTGCTGATTCCCTACCTACCCCATGGTTTGATGATCCTTTGTGCATTATGGCTCTTTAAGGGACGTCTATCGGAATTGGGGTTCCGAAGGATTCGTGCGGAAAAAGCAGGTTTTGCCTTTGTTGCAGTGGTGGTGGCGTACGGCTTAACCTACTTTTTTTTGGATCCCTTTGTAACCAATCCGGTTGCCAATTGGTTTCACCTCGATCTCGGTTCATGGCGAGAAGAGAGCATTTCTGCTGGGATTAAACAAGCGGCGGAGGTTGGATTTATTTCAGTGGGAGGACAGATCTTACTAATTGGTGTGATTGGTCCGATTGCAGAGGAAATGGTATTTCGCGGTTTAATTATGGGTGGGATTTCGCGTCGCCTAGGAACAGGTGTAGCGATCGTTATGTCTGCGTTACTTTTTGCGTTGTTTCATGCTGATATTACGTATCTCGCTCCTTTGTTTGTGTTAGGTTTGGTGCTGGGTGGTTTATATGGAGTTTTTCGTAGCCTATGGGTTCCGATCCTCTTTCATATCATCAACAATACAGCTTCTGTTCTGTTTGATCTTTTTCGATAATGGAAATGGCGCTATAAGTCATGCCCCTATCTTACGGAGGAAAACAGCAGGTTTACCCCTTATCACCATCTTGTTCTAATAGAAAGCCCGCATTCATATGCTTGTACCAAATGAATGCGAAAGGGGCTTTGGTATGGAAATCGGGTGGTGGGGAATCGCTGCTGTTGGTGGGTTAATGTTATTTATGATGATGAGTCGTTCCTTTACACAACCTTTGCGATGGTTGTGGATGGGTGTTTTGTACACAGCGGTTGGTGCGCTAGTCCTGTTTTTATTAAACCTAGCGGGCGAAATGATTGATTTTCGCATTCCGATTAATCCTGTGACATCCTTTATCACAGGGGTACTGGGGATGCCGGGATTGGTTTGTTTATTGTTAGTAAAGGTATTCTTAATTGGGGGCTAAAAAAGTTTTAAAAAGGTGTTGACCTATGCCCCGATTCGTGATAAATTATTACTTGTCGCTGCGGCGGCGCGGCGGAAAGCCGGGCCACGCAAGAGACAGAAGCCGAAAGGGCTTCGAAAAAAGAATGAAAAAAGTTGTTGACAAGATCGAGTGAAAATGATAAGATGGATCTTGTCGCCGCGAGAGAGCGGCACCGGCTAAGACAGCGGAAACAGCGCGTTCCTTGAAAACTGAAGAGCGAATGAAATGACCTGTTCAATTCTTGAAATAATGAGTCACAAACTTCTTTTAACGGAGAGTTTGATCCTGGCTCAGGACGAACGCTGGCGGCGTGCCTAATACA
>NZ_FPAA01000010.1 GCF_900116235.1 Marininema halotolerans
GAGGTAGATCGGTCTGAGGTGTAAGCACAGCAATGTGTTCAGCTGACAGATACGAATCGGTCGAGGACTTCTCCTGCATTCATTCTTAAACGCTTACTCCAATCCGGTTTTCAGGGTGTAACTCTTTGAAAGCCTCTTGCTTAGAAAGTAGATAGGGTATATAATATATCTTGTCGCTTTTGAGGTTAGCTATATTCCCATTGTTCCTCAGTAGCTCAATGGTAGAGCGCCCGGCTGTTAACCGGTAGGTTGCAGGTTCGAGTCCTGCCTGAGGAGCCATATGCTCCCATAGCTCAGTCGGTAGTAGCGCTTCCATGGTAAGGAAGAGGTCACCAGTTCGAGTCTGGTTGGGAGCTCCAGAACGGCCCGTTGGTGAAGCGGTCAACACACCAGCCTTTCACGCTGGCATTCAGGGGTTCGAATCCCCTACGGGTCACCACATGGACGATTAGCTCAGTTGGGAGAGCATCTGCCTTACAAGCAGAGGGTCGGCGGTTCGAGCCCGTCATCGTCCACCATTATTTCGGAGGGATAGCGAAGTGGCCAAACGCAGCAGACTGTAAATCTGCCGGCTCCGCCTTCGTAGGTTCGAATCCTACTCCCTCCACCATTATTACCCTGTTGGGGCGTAGCCAAGCGGTAAGGCAACGGACTTTGACTCCGTCATGCGAAGGTTCGATCCCTTCCGCCCCAGCCATTAAGAGCCATTAGCTCAGTTGGTAGAGCACCTGACTTTTAATCAGGGTGTCGCAGGTTCGAATCCTGCATGGCTCACCATTTTTCTTGCGGAAGTGGCTCAGCGGTAGAGCATCGCCTTGCCAAGGCGAGGGTCGCGGGTTCGATTCCCGTCTTCCGCTCCAAATGAGCACAAAAAGATCCAAGGTTTTCATACCTTGGATCTTTTTGTGTTGTTTAACTGCGGGATCGATAACGGATTAGAAACGAGCGATTTTAAGCAATAGGAAAGGTCTATCAATAAGCAGAACTTCAACAATTGTGAAGCATATTCATGCAAATGGGCCGGTGCAAAAAAACTGCGAATGGGAATAATGAGAGCAAGCGGATGAATTTTAGGGAATGAATAGTGATAATCAGTTTATCAAGTGAGTTCATAAATTCATTGTTATTCATGTATTCTCCCTTATACTTATTGGTTTGCAAATGACTGCATAGATGTGTGAGTAAGCGTGATAAGAAGTGCTCTGGCTGAGATAAATACGCTTTATGTGGTAAAATAAGAAGAGTATATTGATCCATATTTGAGGTGGGATTAACTGATGGAGAAGGATAAACAACGTCAAGGAATAACCATCGTGGGTGTACCCATGGATTTGGGTGCAGACCGACGAGGTGTTGATATGGGACCGAGTGCGATTCGTTATGCCTCTGTGCAGGAGAAGCTGTCCATGCTCGGCTTTGATGTGAAGGACATTGGAAACCTTCAGGTACCAACGCCGGAGACCTATGATGCTGGAGAGAACCAATTAAAATATCTCAGTGAAATTACATCCGTCAGTGAAGAATTGACCCAGATTCTAGATGATATTGTATCAGACGGGCGTTTTCCCCTTGTCTTAGGCGGCGACCATAGCATTGCCATTGGTACAGTGGCAGGTGTAGCCAAACGACGGCAGCGTTTGGGGCTGATTTGGTTTGATGCCCATGGGGATTTAAATACTGCCGATACCTCCCCTACTGGCAATATTCATGGAATGCCGCTCGCGGTAAGCCTGGGGATTGGCCATCCCGATCTTGTGAACATTGGTGGATTTGCCCCCAAAGTTCACCCGGAAAATATTGTAGTGATTGGAGCACGCTCATTAGATGAAGGAGAACGCCAATTAATAAGGGATAAGGGCATTCGTGTGTTTACAATGCATGACATTGATCGGATGGGAATGGGTCGTGTCATTGAAGAATCGATTGCCATTGTGACGGATGGAACGGATGGCGTCCATCTTAGTCTTGACTTAGATGGAATGGATCCTAAAGACGCTCCAGGAGTCGGGACGCCTGTTCCAGGCGGGATTAGTTATCGCGAAAGTCATTTGGCGATGGAAATGTTAAGTAATGCAGGGATATTGACTTCGGCTGAATTTGTTGAGGTGAACCCCATTCTTGATCGGAAAAATTGCACAGCAGAAGCCGCTGTGGCCTTAATTGGTTCCGTTTTTGGTGAAAAAATATTATGAGAAAAACACCGCCTGGTTAAAGGGCGGTGTTTTGTAATGAATGGATATCCGGGGAATCCACACAATTTTCATCAACTTTTGTTACAATAGGGGACAATCCATTTCATTATCATGGGAAATGTGAAACAGTGAGGTGACGACTCGATGAGTAGTGGTTTACATGAGCTTGAGCAACATGAGAAGGATCAGCCTCTACGGAAGGATGTTCGCTATTTAGGTAATATCTTGGGGGAAGTATTGGTAATGCACGGCGGCCAAGAACTTCTAGACCGAGTCGAAAAGATTCGGGAGATGACCAAGGAATTGCGAACCGCTGACCTTCCTGAGTTATTGGAGCAATGTAAAGAGGAGATCAAACAACTTTCTCCACCGATGCGTCGAGATGTCATTCGTGCCTTTGCGATTTATTTTCAATTGGTGAATATTGCTGAACAAAATCACCGAATTCGCCGACATCGAGCCTATCGACGCGACCAAGATGCCCAGCGTTGGTCTATCGAACGTGCCATTCGTTCCTTGAAGGAGACAGGGATGGATGCCGAAGATGTCGCACAAATATTAGATCAACTTTCTCTTGAGCTGGTGATGACGGCTCACCCTACTGAAGCAGTGAGACGAACCGTACTCGACATTCATCATCGGATTTCTCAAAGGGTAGTAGCGATGGACAACCCTTTGCTAACCGAGAAAGAATACAAAAATCTTCGCGCAGAAATTAAGGGTGAGGTCATTACGCTGTGGCAAAGTGATGAATTGCGCCAACGAAAACCCACGGTGATGGATGAAGTCCGCAATGGCCTTTATTATCTCGATGAAACCTTATTTGATGTGATACCCCAGGTGCATCGAGAATTAGAGCATCAATTGCATCATGTTTATCCCGAACGAGATTGGCATGTGCCCTGCTATCTTACCTTCGGATCATGGATTGGTGGGGATCGGGACGGAAATCCCTGGGTGACACCCGAGGTAACCTGGAATACGTTGCAACTACAGAGAGAGACGGTGATTCGTAAGTATGAGAATCGCCTCAACCAACTGGTTAAGAAACTAAGTCATTCTACACGGGTTGTGAAATTTTCTCCTGCATTGCTGGCGTCCATGGAAAAGGATCAAGGTGAAGTTACCTTGGATGATATTGGCGAAGGCGAATGGAGAAACGATGACGAGCCCTATCGTTGTAAGTGCACTTTTATGTTGGCTCGGTTGAAACATACTCGGTTAGGACAAAAAGATCGTGGTTCCTATGAGAACGCAGAAGCATTGCTGGACGATCTAAAATTGATCGATCAATCTTTACGTGGACACAACGCTCATGCGATCGCTGATGGAGATTTGGGAACATTCATTCGTCAGGTAGAACTATTTGGCTTTCATTTGTTGACCCTTGATATCCGTCAGGATAGTGGGGAGCATGAAAGCGCGTTGACAGAGATTCTTTCTTCCCAGGGGATTGTCGATGATTATAGTGAGTTATCCGAGGCGAAGAAAATTGATCTGTTGACAGACTTACTACAGGATCCACGACCGTTGACCTCAAGTTTTATGGATTTTTCTAAGGAGACTCGCAAGTGCCTAGATTTATTCGCTGTAATTGTTCGTGCGAAAAGAGAGTTTGGCGAGGAATCCATCCGAAATTATTTGATCAGTATGACCCAGGGCACCAGTGATCTGCTCGAAGTGGTACTCTTTGCTAAAGAGGTAGGATTGTGGCGGCAACATCATGGTTCCCCTACTTCTCGACTCCATGTCGCTCCGTTGTTGGAGACCATTGATGATCTACACCGCTCCGTTGAGATCATGGAAGCTTATTATCGTCATCCTGCGTATGTGCCCGGACTGATGAAAGAGAAGCCCTACCAGGAAATCATGCTAGGGTACTCGGATAGTAATAAAGATGGCGGGATGTTAACAGCGAACTGGGAGTTGTATCGGGCACAAGAAGAGCTCTATGCGTTATCGAAACGAAATGGATTGGATGTACGTTTCTTTCATGGGCGCGGAGGCGCTTTAGGGCGTGGAGGAGGTCCGCTTAATCAAAGCATCCAGGCACAACCCCCTTCTACCCTAGCAGGAGGTGTGAAAATCACCGAACAAGGGGAAGTCCTATCCTCTCGCTATTCCTTAAAGCCCATTGCTTTTCGGAGTTTGGAACAAGCCACTTCTGCTTTACTCCTTTCTCACGCCTCTTCAAGACAAGGGGAACAGGGGACGCCACAGTCAACGTGGATCAAGACGATGACGGACATATCCGCTCATTCCCTAACTACCTATCAAGAACTGGTCTTTGGTGATTCGCGTTTTCTTGATTACTTTAATGATGCGACACCGCTACCTGAGATTGGGGAATTAAAAATTGGTTCCCGCCCGACTCGTCGCAAAAATAGCCGTGCATTTGAAAATCTACGTGCCATTCCCTGGGTATTTTCATGGACGCAAAGTCGAAACTTGTTTCCTGCTTGGTTTGCAGCGGGCTCTGGGCTATCGACCATCGTTTCTCAACCTGATGGTCTGAATCTCTTACAGGAAATGTATCAATCCTGGATCTATTTCCGTTCCTTAATTAATAATTTGCAGATGGCTTTGGCTAAAGCTGACCTGGTCATTGCACGAGAGTACTCCACGTTGGCAACGGATCCTGAGGTTCGTGATTCGATTTACCAGCAAATGGAGGAAGAATATAAGAAAACAAAGGATATTGTGTTGGCAATCACGGGACAAACGGAAATTTTGGATCACCTCCCCGTGATTCAAGAATCCATTCGTTTGCGAAATCCCTATGTTGATCCTTTAAGCTTTATCCAGGTGCACCTACTTGGTTCATCTCGTACTGAAAAGGATCCAGCGAAGCGGGAAGAGGAACTAGAGCAAGTATTGCTCACTATTAATGGAATTGCCGCAGGATTACGTAATACCGGTTAATTGCAATGCGAAGGGACCATAGGAAAGAAAACAAAGAGCCCTTATTTTAAAATAAGGGCTCTTTGTTTTATGGAAATCAGCCAACAGTCTAGTACCTTTCGATTAATCATAATAGGTTCTTTGATCTATATTAAGGGTTCTCCCGGTATGAATGAGAAAAATTGTAGAAAATGGTCGAACCATCAGATAAGATGGTAAAGAAATGAAAACAACTCTAATTCAGTATAGAGAGGTGGAGACGCGTTGTACAAAGGGTCAGCTTTGAGTGATCCACAACCGTCTAAAGGAACCGTGAGGCGAAAAATTTTGAGGGAAGAAGAAGAAAGAGAACTAATCCACCGCGCCCAATCGGGAGATGATCAAGCCTTTGTCGAGTTAATACATCCCTACCGCAAACGATTATTTTTGGTATCACGAAGGAAACTGAACCAAACGGAAGAGGCGGAAGATGTCGTGCAGGATGTGATTCTTCGTGTGTATCTGCATTTACATCGATTTCAACCTTCTCAATCTTTCTCAGCTTGGATCTACCGGATTACCCTTAATCTATGCATTGATCGCTTGCGTAAAAAGAAGGCTGATTTTCACTTAGATGATCCAGGCACAGGGGGGATGAGAAGGGATATGTATAACCGTGTGTTATCCATTGAATTAACCCCTGAGGAATTATTATTAAAAAGAGAGCAAGAGCAAGAAGTTAGCCGTGCCATTAATGGATTACCTCCACGTTATCGCATGGTGATGATGTTACGATACATGGGTGATCTTCCTTTATCCGATATCAGCGAGATCCTTCATTTACCAGTGACTACCGTTAAAACAAGAGTTTATCGAGGCCGAAAAGCCTTACAACATCAATTAGCTGCCACCCTTTAATTCCATGGTTTCCTAACCTTTCGTATGAATGAAAATCGGTTTCCTCGGCATGACCATTTCTTTTTGCTTTCAGTTATCGCATAATGGTTTAAAGAGGGAGGAATTTGGTGATGCCGACCGGAAGCATACTAACGAAAGGAATTGACTGTGGAGGGGCCTCATGCAAGCACTGGATGGATTGACCCAATACGTAAATGATATCGTTGACATTCTGATTGTTTCGTATGTCATCTATAAATTATTAATGCTGCTGCGGGGCACACGGGCAGTTCAGTTGTTAAAGGGGATCTCGATTGTCATCGTTGCGTGGATGGTATCGAGCTTTTTCCAGTTAACCACTTTACAATGGTTGATGGAGAACCTCTTTTCTGTGGGCGTTATCGCGATTATTATTATTTTTCAGCCTGAGTTACGCCGTGCATTGGAACAATTGGGTCGTGGCCGTCTCTTTAGTCGTGGGAGTCAGGTTGAAGACCAAGTGGTAACCAAGATCGCGAGTGAGCTTATTAAAGCAGTCACTCACCTTTCCAAACGGCGAATTGGTGCATTGATTGTGATTGAACGGCGAACGGGCTTATCTGATTATATTGAGACAGGAATTTCGATTGAGGCCAAATTGGGTTCAGAGCTGATGATCAATATCTTTTTACCCAATACGCCTTTACATGATGGGGCTGTGATCATTCGTGGTGAGCAAATTATGGCCGCTGGTTGTTATCTTCCATTATCAGAGAATCCATTTATTAGTAAAGAGTTAGGGACGCGTCATCGAGCAGGGATGGGAATGAGTGAAGTATCTGATGCGTTGACGATTATTGTCTCGGAAGAGACGGGTCAGATATCTCTCGCGATTCATGGCGAATTGGAACGGGGATTATCAGAGGAAGAGTTGATCTCCAGATTGTACGAAGAGCTGAAACCCCCGGAACGGAACGCTTTATTCTGGAACCGGAGGGGGGATCGTGATGGATAAATGGCTACAAAATAACAACGTGATCAAGCTGATTGCCTTGGCCCTCGCGATTATGTTGTGGATGTCGGTCAACGATGCTTCCTTTAGCAACTTAAAGGGGGAGAAGGATCGTTCCATCATTAATAATGTGACACTACAAGCCCTCTATAATAAAGATCGATATGAAATTACCCAAATGCCAAAGACCGTCAACCTCATTTTGCAAGGCGACCCTAATTTTTTAAAGATGGCCAATCCCAGTCAATATAAAGCCTATATTGACTTGCGGGAGTTAGGGGCGGGAAAACATGATCATGTACCGGTAAAAGTTGAGGGGTTACGAGGACTGGATGTTAAGGCTGATCCCAATGAAGTGAACGTGGATATTGAAGAAAAGCAACAAAAAGAAATGGCAGTCGATGTGGATATCATTGGTAAGCCGGATAACCAATATAAAGTCGGAGCCCCAGTGGTTAAACCTTCCAAGGTACTGGTTCAGGGACGAAAATCCGCATTAGATGGAGTCACAGCGGTGAAAGCGGTGATTAATGCGGACGGAGCTCAAGAAACCATTTCCCGTTCAGCCTCGTTACAAATATACGGGAAAAATGGGGTGCTCAATGGGCTTGAAGTAAATCCACGGGTAGTGGATGTAACCTTGCCCATCGCGGGCCCCAATGCTGTGGTCCCTTTAAAAGTAGAAATCGGCAAAGAACCCCCTGAAGGGTATGCGGTAGAGAAGGTGACGGTAGGGGCAAAACAGGTGACGGTCTATGGCCCGAAAAGTTATGTGGAGGGTCTGGATGTATACCCAGGACCAAAGCCTGATCTGTCCAAGGCGAAAGGGGATCGTACCTTTGAATTGCCCATACCCCTATCAGGGGATGCAGTGAAAGTGGAACCCAGTGTGACAGATGTCACTGTGCACATTGTTAAAGGGAAAACTAAAGGAATGAAAGAGATTCCAATACGTATTAAGGGCACGGATTCAGAACAGAAGGTAGAGCTTGAAAAGGGATTGGATCGCTTGGACCTCACATTATATGGGGCACCTTCTTTACTAAAGAAGGTGGAAAAGTCCGATGTGGAAGCGTTCATCGATGTATCCAACTTATCAGCAGGGGAACATCGTGTTCCAATACACGTAAACCTTCCTCTCCATATCCGGCTTCAAGATAATCAGAAACCCTCTGTCTTAGTACGTATCAAATAGATAGAGTAATGGGTAGCAAGGAGGAAACCATGGGCAAATATTTTGGAACAGATGGGGTGCGAGGGGTTGCCAATCGTGAATTAACCCCTGAGTTAGCATATCAATTAGGTCGTGTGGGTGCCTATGTATTGACGAAGAATGGTGAAGAGGCAGGAACCCGACCGAGTGTCTTAGTCGGTAGAGATACCCGTTTATCAGGGGAGATGTTAGAAGCAGCCCTTGTTGCAGGAATGCTTTCCATCGGTGTCGATGTGATTCGATTGGGGGTAATTTCAACGCCTGGTGTGGCATATTTGACACGAGAGGGAACTGCTAGTGCAGGCGTGATGATCTCAGCTTCCCATAATCCATTTGAGGACAATGGCATCAAATTCTTTGGCGCCGATGGCTTTAAATTATCGGATGAGATGGAGGAAGAAATTGAATCCCTCCTTGAACAAGTAGATCAACTTCCAAGGCCGGAAGGTGCCAAGATTGGTCGCGTAGAGAGCCAACCCAAAGCGTATCAACGCTATCTGGAACATCTGCGGGAAGCCATTCAGACCGATCTTTGTGGAATGGATATTATCGTGGACTGTTCCAATGGCGCAGCCTCTAAATTAGCACCGATCTTACTTCGCGATTTAGGTGCCGATGTAACAGCGCTCCATGCCGACCCCGATGGCATCAATATCAATGTCGATTCAGGATCGACGCATCCTGAACGCCTTCAACATGAAGTCGTACAGAGACAAGCTCATTTGGGTCTTGCCTTTGATGGGGATGCTGATCGATTAATTGCAGTGGATGAGCGTGGAGAGCTCGTCGACGGGGATCAGATTTTATATATCTGTGGTAGCTTTATGCGTGAGATGGAGGAATTGAAGGGAAATACCATCGTTACGACCGTGATGAGTAATATCGGCTTCTTTAAAGCCACCGGAGCATTGGGAATACAAAGTGAGAAGACCAAGGTTGGCGACCGCTATGTCATGGAGGCCATGCGTGAGGGTGGTTTTAACCTCGGCGGCGAACAGTCGGGGCATATTATCTTCCTGGACCATAATACGACTGGCGATGGGATGTTGACGGCATTGCAATTGTGCCGTGTAGTCAAGGAGAAAGGGACGACCCTTCATCTTCTGGCAGAAGAAATGAAAAAATATCCACAAACCTTAGTGAACGTACCAGTCAAGGAGAAAAACGGCTGGGAGAACAACACCGTCATTCAAGGAAGGATCAAGGAAGTCGAGCATGCGTTAGGTGATGAGGGACGTGTGCTCGTACGGCCATCAGGAACGGAACCATTAATTCGGGTGATGGCTGAAGGTCCTGATGCTGATCAGCTCAATGAGTATGTGAACGGAATTGCAGAGGCAATTCGAACGGAATTAGCCTAAAGAACATCAGACCATGAAGGAGGGGGCGGAGGAATCGTCCTCTTCCTTCAACATTTTTTGGTAGTATTCTTTACAAGTCTGAAATATTTGCATAAGATAGGGATATGTTTGTTAAGGGGGTGAAGTATAGGAAAAAAAGTACACAAGCTTAGTACAAACTGTTGTTAAGCGCCAGGACTGCGGGACACGCAGTTGACGAGGTGGAGGGAAATCGATCCTTCGGCGGATACCTCCCGGCTTATGCATCGAAGCCGTGGAGCCAACGCACAAATCGATGAGGTGACTCATCTGACAAAAGTGTTGGCGCGATGCTGTGTATAGGACAGAAGGTGTTTAAACGAGAGAGAACGGCTGGTAGCGACCCAGATCATCAGATAAAAAAAGGGGGGCGCCACCAAGATGACGTTTGTTGTATTGGTTGGGGAGTGCCTCCCCAATAACCAGGGGGTTTGACAATCTATGTGTGGAATCGTTGGCTATGTTGGAGCGAAAAATGCACAGCACCTATTGGTTGAAGGTCTTCGTAAATTAGAATATCGTGGGTATGATTCTGCGGGGATCGCTGTGATTCAACAGAATAAAATAGCGGTTGAAAAGACGAAGGGGCCTTTGGCGGCGTTGGAAGATGAATTAACTCGCCAACCTCTCTCAGGTACGATTGGGATCGGACATACGCGGTGGGCGACTCATGGGAAACCGTCAGATGAAAATTCCCATCCCCATCTGGATGCCGATCATCAATTTGCTGTCGTTCATAATGGCATCATTGAAAACTACATCGAAATCAAAGAAGAACTGCAAGCGAAGGGATACACCTTTCTTTCTGAAACGGATACGGAAGTCATCGCACAGCTATTGAAAGAGATGGATGATGGCGATCTCGTTTCTACAGTAAGAAAAGTGATCCAACGGTTAGAGGGCGCATACGCACTGGCGATCACAAGTGAGCGTGAGCCTGAAAAATTGGTAGCGGTCCGCCTGGCAAGTCCTTTGATTATCGGTCTTGGTAAAGATGAAAACTTTATCGCCTCAGATATTCCTGCGATCCTTGAGCATACGCGGGATGTGTATGTGTTGGAAGATGGGGAAATGGCGGTATTAACTTCAGATCAAGTAGAGCTTTCCACCTTGGATGGAAAAGCGCTTCAAAAAGAGATACTACATGTGACATGGGATGCGGTTACCGCAGAAAAGGGCGGTTACGAGCATTTCATGCTGAAGGAAATTCACGAACAACCTAAAGCGATCAAAGATACGTTAGCTGGACGTATCAAAGAGGGATTAATTGACCTGTCCCAGGATCTTTCTTTGACAGAGATGGATTTGAAAAAGTTTGATCACGTTCACTTTGTAGCATGTGGTACGGCATACCATGCTGGTTTAATTGGAAAATCGGTCCTGGAGCGGTTGGTTCGCGTGCCAGTTGAAGTGGATGTTGCTTCGGAATACCGCTATCGGAACCCCATTATCACACCTTCTACCTTGGTTGTTGTGGTAAGTCAATCGGGTGAAACCGCTGATACACTTGCTGCCTTACGGGCAGCCAAAAAAGCGGGGGCAAAAACCCTTGGTATCACCAATGTGGTGGGAAGTTCAGTTGCACGGGAAGCAGACGAAGTATTGATGACCTGGGCAGGCCCTGAGATTGCGGTGGCTTCAACCAAGGCCTATACTTCACAGCTAATTGCGATTTACCTGCTAGGTCTTTACATGGCGCGTGTGCTGGAGACTCGAACAGAGGACGAACTGAAGCAGTCCACTGAGGCACTTGTTCAGTTGGCAGTACAAGTTGAAGAACTGTTAACGGAAGAAAAGACGAGTGCGATTGAGGCACTGGCGAAGGAGATTGCCAAACATGAAGACCTCTTCTTCATCGGTCGTGGGCTGGATTATGCAGTAGTGATGGAGGGCTCTTTGAAACTAAAAGAGATTTCCTATATTCACTCAGAGGCCTATGCTGCAGGTGAACTAAAACACGGGACACTTGCTCTGATCGAAGAAGGAATCCCAGTGATTGCTCTGGCTACCCAGCACGATGTGATGGAAAAAACCATTTCTAACATCATCGAAGTAAAAGCCCGGGGGGCTCACCTACTCGGATTTGGTCTTGAAGGGGATAAAGAACTGAAGAAATCGGTGGATCGGGTGATCACCATCCCCGACACGCTTCCATTGTTTACTCCCATTCTTGCAGTGATCCCACTGCAACTTCTGGCGTACTATACCTCAGTCTCCCGCGGTATTAATGTAGATAAGCCACGCAACCTTGCCAAGAGTGTAACGGTGGAGTAAGGGAATCGATTCATTGATGTTGATTCCATAAAAAACATAAAGCACACGTGATCGATTATAATCAATGAATCGAACCGTGTGCTTTTTTATTTAAGGTTGTAAGTATTGGACACCAATTAGTGTGAGGAGGTCTTTTTTTGAACTTAAAAATACAAGAGTATAACGTGGCGAGGGTGGATTCTGGTCCGTATGGGATCGTTTCGACAAGGGACGGGAAGGTATGGTTTACACAGCATCATGCAAACAAAATTGGCCACCTTTCGCTTATCGATGGCAGCATAAGCGAGTATGACATTCCGACACCATCCGCTGAGCCTCATGGGATTGCCTGTGATCCAAAAGGGAATGTCTGGTTTGCATTAGAGTGTAACAAGATCGGCCATATTCAACATGGTGTGAACGATGGGAAGGGGGTTGAAGCGTGAGGGAGTCCATAGTGGTTACAGAGGTTACATCCATTGACGATGCATTAATGGAAGATTTGATTAATCTGCTAATTGATGTGGTGGCCGAAGGGGCTTCCATCGGTTTTTTACCTCCGTTAAGTAGGGACAAGGCAAAAGCGTACTGGGAAAGCGTATGTAAACCGGATGTTATCTTGTGGATGGCTAAATGCAATCACAGGGTATGTGGAGCTATTCAAATGCACTTGCCGTTAAAGGCGAATGGGGCTCACCGGGCGGAAGTGGCTAAGTTGATGGTTCATCCTCTCCAACGCCGAAAAGGGATTGGACGTACTTTAATGGCTACCTTAGAAAATCGTGCAAAGGTAGAGGAAAAAAGTCTATTGGTATTGGATACTCGTTCGGGTGATCCCTCCAACACGCTATACAAGTCTCACGGATACGTTGAAGCCGGTACCATCCCCGATTACGCCATATCGGCAAATGGAAGGTTAGAAGCGACTGTATTTTACTATAAAAAAATTTAATATAAATTCATTGGCTGATTGATACCCTCATAAAGAGGGTTTTTCTATTGTAATACGGCAATTTTTTTCTTGGGTTCCTCTACTTGCTTGGCTTTAGTTACTTACTCCATACACTTGGGATAGTGATGTTAGGAAAAGGAAGAGGATGCCTCACTCCTCCTGAAAGGGAACGACGGTGACCGAGAAGGTACCCGTAGCAGAGTTACCATTGTTATCGGTAGCCGTACAAGTGACAAGGGTTGTGCCAATCGGAAAGAAAGAACCTGAAAAAGGGGTACAGGAGATCGTAATTTTCCCGGGACAGTTATCCACCGCTGTGGGATCCAGATAATTGACGATGGTGCCCATAGGATTATTTGTCTCCACATCAACATCGTTTAGCCCCAGGAGCGAGGGGGGTTCGGTATCCCTTACCGTGACAGTAAAAGTACAGCTCTCTATATTGGTCGTATCCACGTCACTGGTGGCAGTGCATGTAACCAAGGTTGAGCCAACGGGAACAACAGTAACATCGCAGGTGATCGTCACATTGGGGCATTGGTTTGTGGTAGGTAGGGGGACGGTTCCTACACAGGTACCGGGATCATTGGTAAGGGTAAGGTCGGGGCAGGTAAGTGGGTTGACACAAGCATTAAGAAGAACAGAAAGGGTCTCAGAATCAAGGTTAGCACTGGCAAGGTCCAACGTATGATTGTTATTAAAATCGCCTGCTGTGAGTGCATTGGGTGTATTGTCTGTTGCAAAGTTTGTTGGAGAACCAAAGGTACCATCGCCATTACCTAGAAGGATGGAGGCCGAATTAACAAGACTAGCAGTCGTAGCAAGGTCGAGGATTCCGTCGCAATTGAAATCGCCACTCGTGATTCCATTGGGTCCGGTACTCGTAGCAAAAGCGGTTTGGGCTTGGAAGGTGCCATCGCCATTGCCAAGAAGAATGGAGACCGTATTATCAAGGAAATTGGTAACAGCTAGATCGAGGATCGCATTGTTAGTAAAGTCGGCAGCTAGGATGCATTGGGCATCTGTGCCCACATCATAGGTAATTTGCGTCCCGAAAGTGCCATCTTGATTGTTCAGTAGTACAGAGATGGTATCATCAAAGGAATTGACAAGCGCTAAGTCGGGAAATCCGTCACTGTTAAAATCACCACTCGTGATGGAGGTGGGATTATCTCCAACGGCATAAGTGGTTTGCGCCTGGAAGGTGCCATCGCCATTGCCAAGAAGGATCGAGACCGTACTATCAAGGAAGTTGGTAACGGCTAGGTCAATGATCCCATCGCCATTAAAGTCTGCGGAGGTGATTCCACTTGGGTTATTTCCGACAGCGAAAGTGGTTTGCGGGCTGAATGTACCGTCCTGATTGTTCAGTAGCACGGAGACGGTGCCTGGCATCTCGAGATTGGCAACGGCTAGATCATTAAACCCATCGCCATTAAAATCTGCCGCAGTGATTCCATTTGGGTTATTTCCGACAGCATAAGTGGTTTGCGGACTAAAAGTGCCATCCTGGTTGTTCAGTAGCACGGAGATAGAAGCATCGGAATTATTAGTGTTAGCAAGGTCAAGGAATCCATCGCCATTAAAATCCGCCGAGAGGATAGTAAGGGGAGCAGTGCCCACTTCATAAGTGATTTGCGTTGTAAAATAGGGACACACCATAAGCTGCTTCCCTCCTTTTTCTCAGAATATGGCCCTATAGAAAAAGGGTGCTTGTTCTGTTTGTCGTGATTAAACTCATGCATCGGATAGGGGCTCTGAGGTCTTATGGTGAGAGGGAAACTTGATGTGTTGGTGTGGGTGAGACCGTATTGAATGTCTTTAAAAATAGTCTCATAATCTAGCACACATTTCTCAAATGATCATAAACATAAATATATGTAGTATTTTTTCGTATGAGTGGTTTAGTTGGTGCGAATCAACTGAATCACGCTTTTGCTATCTCTTGAGAAATGAGCTGATTTTCATTCTGCATGAAACCTATGATCAAGATGTAACTTTTCACCTTAAAAAACTAATCAATTCTTCCGATAGCTTGTTAGATGTGGGATCAGGTTTATGCCAACAACTCCATCTATTTGAGTGCGCGCAGATCATTGCATTGGAAATTCATCGTCCCTATCTAGAACATCGTCAAAATAGACTTCCTCATATCATACCCATTTGCGAAAACGCTTTGAATATGGGTCAATTATTTTTGGATCAATCGATTTCTACTGTGCTATTTAATGATAGCCTTGAACACTTTGATAAAGAAGAAGCAACTAAGCTGTTAGAAATGGCTGAAAGAATCGCAAGAAAACGAGTGGTCGTATTTACTCCTCGAGGATTTTTCCATCAACAAAACTACGATTTCTTCCAATTGGGAGGAGAGCAATTTCAAGCGCATCGTAGTGGATGGGAAGTAGAGGACTTTATCAATCGGGGGTATACCGTCACCCTGTTTAAAGGGTTTCACGATAATCGAAATCTCTCGTTTATCAAAAGCTATGGAAAAGATCATCCTCCCATTGATGCCATCCTCGCATGGAAAACACTTGGATAAGAGCTGTTAGTGAAGACGAGTGATCGTTTAGTTTGGATTATCAAAAATTCGTCAACCCTTCAAGTTTAGGTTGACGAATTATACATAAAGTGAATGGTAAAATCGGAATAGAGGATTTATTCATGTGAACCTCAGGTTGAGAAGTAATGAATAGGCTTTTACATTGATAGGATAGAGAAGTGATGGGAAGTAGGTTAGAGGTTAGGTTTCAAGGCCTTGCTCAGAACTTATTCAAAAAGACATCGGAATGGCTATTCTCACTTGGAAGATACTTGCTTGATCGCTAACTATCAACTTTTTGTTTAATGATTTCACCAGTGATTCAGAGAGTTTGATGAAATGAACGTTATCTCGAATGAGGAGGCTGTAAGCGTGAAAGGGCTATCAACCAAAGAACATGAACGATTCGATGAACTATATCGAACTCCGTGTGAAAAGCGAAAACAAGAAATATTGCATGCATTCGCCAATACTGAAAGTTTGGATACGCTGATATATTTAATCCCCTTTGCTATCAAAAGCGATGAAACCATACAAAATGCAGCAAGGGAAACCATTGACCACATTGCTTTTCAGCAGTGTAGAGGAGAGTGGATTGGTCTTGACCAATACATACGAAGATTGAATCCTTATCTCTACTACAAGAACTTAAGCATGTGGATAAAATGGCATCAACTATCGCCAACGGTTGTGAGATCGATGTCGATCATAGAGGAAGCAGATGTTAGTTTTTTAGGGCTATGTAGCTTTCACCGTAATGGATACGTAAGAGAAGCTGCGGTTGAAAGTTTGGCGGGTCATTTTTCAGGAAAGGAAATCCCGTTTCTACTTTTGCGAATGAACGATGGTGTGCCCAACATTCGATATAAGGCTCATCTCGCTCTTAACGTGCGTATACGTATGGGGTCTGCAAAGTATTTTCTAAAGTTCATCCATCTGGTCAAGCACTTAGCTAAACTCTACCATCGAGAAAACTGCAGCGCGTTGGTGGAAGAGATTTTTTCCCTTCTTCGTCACCCGGATAGTCAGGATGTTTTGATAAGTGGGTTCTATGAACAGGATCAGGCGGTTCGGCGATTCTCATATGAACTAGCAATCAGCCTTCCAGAGGTGGATCATCACTTTGTTATTTCCGAAGCATTGCGCCAGCATGATGGGATGATACGGTTACAGGTGGCGAAGTATATTTGCAAAATCGATCAAATTGATGAGGTAATGCCTTGGCTGGAACGAATCAAAAGGGATACTTTCCCTCCGGTAAGGCAATTAGCATTACAAACCAGTGTCGAACGTTTTCCCGATCAGTCCTTAGCAGAGCTTCATCTTGCTTTACTTGATCGAAATAAAACGATTCGGCAAATGGCGCGTTACTATTTGCAAGGGGAAGCGGTCGATTTCCCTACTTTTTATCGAAGGAAATTAAAAGAGATAGAGCTGCGGCGGTTACCCAACGCCATCATGGGTTTAGGTGAGACAGGGACAAAATCGGATTCACAGTGGGTTGCCGCTTTTGTCAATCATGAACGTGCGAGGGTACATCGCTCTGCGATCAAAGTACTTGGAGTGCTTGATCCTAAAGGGTACATGGAGGTTTTCTTTCAGGCGCTACAATCCGATAAACGAGGGTTATCCCGTGAAGCGAGGGACATTCTCGCCGATCACGTAGTCCTGGGCCATGCTAATTTACTCGAGGACCTTTATTTGAAAGATCTCCCCCTACATGCTAAGAAAAACATCCTCTACTTGTTTTCCAAATTGAGCAAAGCAGACAATATCTTTTATTTCATTCGAGCATGTAACACCCAAGAAGAAGAAACCCGTAAAGTAGCGATGAACTATATCATCTCCTGGATCCATGGCTACAATATGGACTTCTTTATAGCGATGAGTGCTGAAAAACAACAACAGTTGAAAAAGGGTTTTTATGAGGTGAAGGAGTGGTTTTCTGCGGAGACCATTCATCAATTTGCCTTTAAATATGATCATGAATAGGGATAATTAAACAGAATCAGATAGTTGGATGAAAATGTTGATATTGATAATGATTGAAGAAAGCTTTTATTTTAAGCAATCGGAGATGATGGTTAACGATGCAACTTCGTCATTTGCAAGAAAGCGACTACCCTGTGATTATTTCAGTGCTAAACGATTGGTGGGGCGGTCGTCCGATGTCGGATATGTTACCGCGGTTGTTCTTTCGCCATTTTGAGGATACCAGTTTCATAGTAGAAGAGGAAGATCGGCTGGTAGGCTTTCTTGTTGGGTTTATATCCCCATCCCATCGCCAAGAGGCTTATATTCATTTCGTGGGTGTGCATCCTGATTATCGGGCGCAGGGGGTGGCTCGAAGGTTATATCAGCAATTTGAAGAACGAGTGTTGAAACAATTCGAACCGGTTACCATCCGCTGTGTTACATCCCCAGTGAACAAATCCTCCATCGCTTTTCACCAGAAGGTTGGCTTTACGATCATACCCGGGTCAGTGGTTCAGGAGGGAATCTCTATCCATCCGGACTACGATGGTCAAGGTCAAGACCGAGTGGTTTTTCAAAAGACGATTTCCTGCATCGAGTAGAATACCATTTATCCTTCGCCAGTGTAGGTAGTGTAGGTCTTTCATTTGTTAACGGGATTGCAATCCCGTTAACCCAATTAGCAATCGATATTGGGTTATAGGGTTATATTATGAAGTTTAATCATTATAAATTTAATTAATATGATATAATTAATTACCATTAATTTAAGGAGGGGTGGCTTATGAAGAGCCCATTCCCTGTGGGAAACGGATGAATCTAAGATCACCCATACGTTGTTGAGTGAATTTTAGTTAGTTAATACTATAAATTCGAATCGATCAATGGATCCTCCGTTTCCTATTTCAAGCTTATATTGTTGCATAACAAGTAATAGGAAATGAACAGGAGGATATTGATTGTACCCTTCATCCAGGCCAAGTTGGCCGTCTTCAAAGAGGAATCCACTGTGGGCAAACCGTAGTTTTACCATGGTTGCAGTCTCCGAAGCATTTTCTCACCTTGGTAATATGGCCCAAGGAATTGTTCTGGCTGCCTATATCTATACGTTGTCTCACTCTGTGGAGCTGTATGGTATCTGGTTACTCGTGCGCTTTGCGCCACAATTTCTTTTCGTATTCTGGGTGGGGAAGTTGGTTGATCGTTACTCAAGACGCTATGTAACGACCTTGATTCAAATCCTCTTAGGGATTACTTCGGTAGCCATGGCAGGGTGTTCTGAGCATCTTGTTGTCATGATGCTCTTGACGTTGTTCGCGGGTGTGGTGGAATTGCCTTATCAACCGGCACTGTTAGCGAGTATTCCTTCATTGGTGCGACAGGAACATTTACCGAAGGCCAATGGGATCATGAGTGTTTTGAGCGGATGTGCACGGATGGTAGGTGCAGGGTTGGCAGCGCTAGGGTTGTTGACAAAGGGGATTGTGTGGCTCCTATTGTTTAACGCGGGAACCTTTTTCATTTCTGCTATCGTTATTTGGATATCGCTACCAACAAAAAATGAAGACCGTATTAAACAAGAGGAAGTATCCCAGGAGGTAGTCTCGCAAAGACGAGGGGCGGGTTTGAAGGGAGTAGGAATTGGAGTGAGTCTTCGCTATTTATGGCAGCAACGAACACTTAAATTTCTAGTCCTTGGTTCAACGCTCCTCTGGGAGTGCTTAAGCTTATCTGATGTGTTATTGGTTCCGATTCTGGCTGAAGCAACTCATGGAGGAGAAAAAACCTACGGCATCTATCGGTTTATTGCAACGATGGGTATGGCCTTTGGTTCGTACTTTTCTGTGCATTGGCATAGAAAATTTGCCAATGATGGACTTTTGTCCGATGGGTTTGCCGTCCCATTGCTTGTTGCCTCATTGAGTACCATCGCTTTGGCACTTTGGCCATGGACGATCGGGTACCTTGCCTACTTTTTGTTATGGATGGCTGTCATGCTACCAAGCAATTTGCTTACTGTGGAGCTACAACAAACTCCCAATGCAATTCGTGGGCAAGTGATGACATTTGCTGATGCAATTGATGGGATGCTGTTTATCAGTGTGATGGTGATCATACCCCAATGGGTGAAGTTTACCGATGAACAGACATTACTATGGATGAGTACCATTCCCTTCTTGCTGGTAGCAATCATTTGGACGATTCGTTGGTTGTCCCATACAAGGCAGTTGGGAAAGCGTGTGGATGAGTAGATAAGCCTTTGAAGGATGAACCTTCTTTGAATCAAAAGACGCATCACAGGAACTAAGGCTGGACTAAAGAGCCCTGGCTTATAACACCATGCTTGAGTAATAGTTAGGTAAGTAATCGATTAAAAGAAGTACTCGCTTCGTCTTGCTGCCGCTTCATATCAAAAAAGCAATCCTTCTAAGTTGCATAGGAAGGATTGCTTTTTTCTGTATGGAGGCGGTTTTTCATTCCTTTTTTCCTCATATGAATCATTCATTTGGTTATCTAGTTAGGGAAGGGTGTGCAAGAAATGGAGTAATATTATTTTTTTCTAACTTGAAAG
Organism: Marininema halotolerans; assembly: GCF_900116235.1. GTDB lineage: Bacteria > Bacillota > Bacilli > Thermoactinomycetales > DSM-45169 > Marininema > Marininema halotolerans. Next base: position 19,849 of record NZ_FPAA01000010.1, read on the forward strand.
GGTCGCATCATATCATTATCTTCATGGTCTAATAGGTGGCAATGCCATACATAACCAGGTCCGAATAGAGGATTAAATGAGAATAGGTTAACACCTGGTTTCGCGTCGTTAGGGTTGACATCTTGTGGAGTAAAACGGAGTCGAAAACGCGTAACTTCATTGGGATTCACGCGAATGGTATCTTTCCAACCCTGCTCATTTAAATCAGGTTTTCGTGGTTTACCTAGTAAGAAGGAATTTACAGGCAGCGGTTTGGGTTGACGGTCGAAGGGAGGGGTACCATTTAATTTGGTCCACGCTTTTAAATACGGCATGCTATTAAATCTTTGACGACTGACGATTTGAAACTGAATGAGGTGAATATGAAGGGGATGGGTTGCCGCTGTTGTATTGGCAAATATCCATTCCACTGTGGATCCGATAATAGGAAACTCGGATATTGGATTCCTAAATGGCTGTCCATTTAGTAATAATTGTAGAGGGCCTTTGTCTCCCTGTATCACATTGAGAACAAAAGTTTTTGGGGGCACATTGGGAACAAGTTTCGGGATGTTATTTAGTTTGGATGGGAGTCGAATTGGTTTAATGGATGGTGCACCTTGAATGGAAAACTGCATGATTTTCCCCGTGGTGTCGGGATCAGGAGGATCTCCTCCGGGAAAGGGTGCAATCGCATCATTGGTAACGATTAGCTTCGTTCCTGCATCGAAAGGGGAAAAATCGATTAGAATATCGGCTCGTTCTGCTGGTGCAAGCAATAGTTCCTTTAACTTCACAGGGGAACGAAGAAATCCTCCATCTGTACCAATTTGGATAAATGGATATGCCTTATTCGATCCTGTATGTTGTAACTTCAAATTGTAAAAACGAGAATTGGAACCATTAAGAATCCGGAACCGATACTGGCGCCGCTTCACGTTCAATTTGGGCCATACTCTTCCGTTAACCATAATGGTATCGCCAATGAAATCCTGAACCCAATAGGGATGCACATCAGGATTCACCCCTAGACTCGGGAAAAAGAGTGAAGCATCGGTGTTAAAGGAACGGTCTTGAATCACCAACGGAACTTCAAAGTTCCCTTGTGGCAACAAGGGTTCGATCTTGTTTTTAGGATCGCGAATGAGATAAAAACCGGATAGACCAGCCGCTGTATTCAGGCGCGTAATTCCAAGGGTATGGTCATGGTACCAAAGTGTAGTGGGTTGTTGTCTGTTTAAATACGTGTAGAGGGATGTGGAAAATGCGGCTCCCTTCTTTTTCTCCATGTGGGTAAACCACGCTTCTGGATTCCCATCAAAGTCGGATCGGGTTTCCCCACCGTGTAAGTGAATAACACTGGGAACAGGGAATTGCGCGCGGGCATAACCGAAGGGAAATGGCTTAAATGGCGGTTTTGGAGGAGGAAACTGATTAGGATTTGCCCAATGGAGCGTTGGATCTACGGCGAATAGATGTTTTTTGGTCAGATTATTGATCCATTGTACTCGGACAGGGATCCCTCGAGTTGCTTCAAAGGTTGGACCCGGTGAACTACGAAAAATCCGGAGTTCTCCAGTAACGGGGTCTTCGATAAGTCCTTCGAATCCATAAACGGTGGTCTTTGGATAGCGTTGCGGTAACATTTGTTGCTTAAATTCACTCATTCTTACTGAGTAATGATGGACTTCTCTCGTTCCACTTCTTCTAACAATCGGTTTCAATACAGGGGGAATAAATAACGGGTTTACAAATTGAGGGATCTTTTTGGGATCCAATCGACTTGTCAGAGCAAACATCTCCCTTTCTCTTCTTAGTATAGTGTAGCAATGGGTCTTTTTCGTATTATGAGTGCAGTATACGTGAGTGGGTTGAGAGTGTATGGGTAGAGGGCTAAAATTATAAAAATTAACCGTTTATTCTTGTGTCTTCCGTAAGCGGTGAAGACGGACCTTCTTGGAATTGACGTATTCCACTTCTTGACATTCTGTAGAAAAACGAAATATTCTAAAACCGACGGAATGGATTAATCAAACATAGGGGTCGGAAAGGGGTAGCTACATTGGAGACAATTGCGACACGGGCAGTTATTATTGGGGGTGGAATTGCAGGGCTGTATACAGCCAAGGTCTTGTCCGAATTTTACAGGGAAGTTCTTCTAATTGATAAAGACAAGTTTCCGAATAATCCGGCTCATCGCAAAGGGACTCCTCAGGCTTTTCATCCCCATCGTTTTACCCAGCGTGGGAAAGTGATTACCGATCGCCTATTTCCGGGCTTTGAAAAAGACTTACTTGCCCAGGGAGGTTTATCCTCACTCCATCGAAAGATGCATCACATGAACCCATATGGAAGTATGGAGGCGAAATTTCCACGGGATGATGTCAAGTTTAGTCGGGCGGTACTGGAGTGGGTGATTCGTGAGCATGTCAAAACCCTTTCAAATGTAAGGCTTCTTCCCGAGACCGATGGAGTGGGTCTGCTCACCAATGATGACCAGACAAGGGTGACTGGGGTAAGTGTAAGGCGCCGTGATGGGAGAGGAGAAGGGGAGCCGATTGCAGCAGATTTGGTTGTCGATACCAGTGGACGCTCTTCTAAACTTGCGGCATGGTTAAAGGATGGGGGCTATGATGTACCCAAACCCGACTTATTAAAAGTGAACCTTGGATATAGTACAAGACGGTATCGTGTACCCGATGATCAAGTCGCTTTGATCAAGGAATGGGATACGATTAATATTTCGGGTCATGTTATGCCCAATTGCTTTACAGGCGTCTTATCCTTCATCGAAAATCAGGTTGTTGAAGTTGCCTTGTATAAACCAGGGGGGGTTTATCCTCCGACTGACATCAAAGGGTATGAAGAAGCACTTTCTCAACTTCCGAGTCCACTGATCGCAAGCATTCTTCAAAATCTAGAGCCTCTGACCCCTCCGCGTGCTTATCGTGTACCGTATCTCCATCGCTATCAATTTAGTAAAATGGAACGTTGGCCGAAGGGGTTATTAGTATTGGGGGATGCATACTGCATCTTTGATCCTATTTTTGGTCAAGGAATGACTGTGGCTGCCATGGAAGCGGAAGTGCTGGCATCCTGCCTAAGAGAACAGCAGCTTCATCCGCATCCGCAATTTGAACAACAGGTGCTTCAAAAATTTGAAGGTGTGATTGAACCCGCTTGGTGGCTAAATTGTGCGGCGGATTTACGGTGTGAAGGTGTCGAATATATCGCCTCGGAACCCTTACATGGGATTCAATTTGGGCAACAGTATATGGATTTATTTTTAAAAGAGCTAACAATCAAGCAGGATTTTAAGCATTATGGGCTGTATTGGGGTGTAAATACCCTATCTCTTTCACCCCACGCAATTTTTAATTCGCAGATGATCACAGCGACGCTTCATGCATCCGCTGAAGGAATGAAGTTACTCGAAGAATTCTCCAATCCCAAGGAGGAAGCGAGTGAACAACACTGGGAGCAATTGGTCCCAACATTCTCCCAGGCCTACTATGAACCGCTATCGAATATAAACAAATGATGTCGAAAGAATGATGCCAGCTCCATTAACTGAGAACCCAACCGATCGTGATGGGTCAAGAAAAGGGGGTGTCTCGATGAAGCCATCATACGATAGCACTATTCAGCTGCGTGATGTGAAGGAAAAGGATCTTCCTACTTTTTTCAAACACCAACAAAGTAACGCCGCGAATAAGATGGCGGCGTTTACGGTGAGGGATCCTAATAATTGGAAATCGTTTTTTGAACATTGGACAAATATCCTAACTGACGCATCCATTATAAAGAAGGCAATTTTGTATGAGGAAGAGCTTGTTGGACACCTGACCCAATTTAATCAATTGGGCCATCCCTCTATCAGCTATTGGATTGGGGAGGCGTTTTGGGGGCGAGGGATAGCAACTACGGCATTGACTAAGTTTTTACACCAAGTCGATAAACGTCCCCTCTATGCCCGGGTAGCGAAGGATAACATTGCATCCATTTGTGTTCTGGAAAAGTGCGGATTTGTGATTGTTGATGAAGATGAAGGATTCTCCTATTCGCGGAATCAAGATGTTGCAGAGTATCTCTTACAATTAGATAAATAATGGATTCCATCGATAAAAGCAGGGTGCCTACCCTGCTTTATTTTCATTCGTTATGGAAGATGCTTTAACGATTTCTTGAAGGTCTGTTAACTTTGTATCGGTACCGGTCGCCTTCATCATCGTAGGTTTCGCCGGTTTGTTCAAAGCCGAAATCCGTATATAGCTTAATCGCAATCGCGTTATTCGGCTTCACAACCAATTGGATCTCTTCGCATTGGTCAAATTGACTCATAATATACGAGACAATTTCCGTCAGCGCGGCTTTTCCATAGCCGCGTCCTTGATATTTTTGATCAATGATAAATCCATCCACCCAATACATGTTGGCGGTATCCGCTTCGTAGGCGTGCATGACAAAGCCTACCATCACATCATGATCATATATTGCAAAGGGTAGATAGGTAACGTTTTCCCCGTCGGGTTTGATCGTTACCTTTGCTAAAGAGAGGGCAGTTGAATAAACAAAAGTGGCTTGATCCTCGGTTGTTTTTAATTGGACAACTTCCTTCCAATTGTCTTTCGTGACGGGTTGTAATGTAACACGAGGTGACTTCATCCTATCGTCTCCCTAGATGGTATCCGTCAATCACTTTCGTGGTTTTGCTGATGAGATTTTTTCTCTTTAGTGACTTCAACCTTTTCCCATTCATCGACAGAGAGCTTTTTTATAGAGGATTGCTCTTGCGCTTTTTCAAACGGTTCGTGAGGGAAGGGTTTTAAAGCGATGTCTCCAGCATAGATCCAGTTTTTTCCCCGTTGTTCGACATATACCCCTTTGATAACCGAGGATGAGGATATCTCTGGTGAGAAATAAACATACACTGCACGCTTTTCTTTATTCGATGTTGGTGAAGAGCCCACCCACACAGTTCCGGTTGTTTTTAGGAAAGGTTTGATATGGGCGATTCCTTCTTTGGATTTATTGCGTCCGGTTAATTGGGAGAGGTGTGTGAGATCGCGTTTGGAAGACGTGTACATCTCGATCACATAATCGACGCCCACTTTTTCAGCAGGGTCTAGATCTTCATACCCTCCACAACCTGTTAAAAGAGAAAAAATAACAAATGAAGTGATGATCCATTTTAAAGATCGATGTCGTTTCTTTATCAATTGCCTGCGCCTCCTAATATTCTTGAATAATATATTACACAGTGAGCATTCCTGTCTATCTCGGATGCTCATTTTTTTTGGATTAGGGGGTTAAAAAAATTTTCTCATCAAATTCTCATAAAAGTGACCATAAAATGAGTTCACCCTTCGAATAATTAATTGTCAGGGTAAAAATGATCCATTTAAAAAAAGATTAAAGATGGTGATTTATCTGATAAATATTAATGGAGTGGAGAATGAAGATGGGCGTTTTTTACGAAAAGAAATATGGTACCGTGCGTCGATGGCTTACGATTATGGTCATCGTTGCCCTTATTTTGACTTTATGGCCAGTCAATCCGCGTGAAGCGATAGCGAAATCACCACAAGTAAGCCAGGTCAAACCGAAAGAATTGGTAAAGAAGCGTACCGATGATTCCAAGTTGATTGACAATGGAAATGGAACGTTTACAAAAAAGATCTATTCAGAACCCATTCATAATAAAGTGGGCTCAGAGTGGAAAGAGATCTCCACGGAACTGACTCCGTCAGGAAATCTACTCAAGCCGAAAAATACCTGGATTGATGTGGCGTTCAAAACGGCTACGAAGGAAGGAAAGTATGCCACGATCCAAGCAGATGAGCATACCCTTTCCTATAGCTTTTTAGGAGCGAAAGCAACGAGTCAGCCAGAAAGCAAAGAGACACCAGAATCGAAGGAAGAATCCGAAGGTGTCAAGGAAGCACAAGCGGAGGATGCCCAGGCCAAGGTAGATCAAAATGAAGTTACCTACCCCAATGTGCTCCCTTCGGTTCATTTACGAAACAAAGTCTACAATACGAAAATAAAAGAAGATATTATATTAGAAAAATACACGGGATTTGATTCATTTAACTTCGAAATTGACTCTGATTTAACGATGCAGAAGGGCAAGGACGGCAATATCCTTTTTAAAGATCACGATGATAAAGACGTTTTTATACTGAATAAGCCCTATATGTATGACTCCAATGTAGATCCCAAATCAGATGAACCTGCCCAATCTGATGACGTGGAGTATGTGATAACGAAAGTAGATGGGAAATCGATACTTTCGATTCAAGCCGACGAAAAATGGTTAAAGGACGGATCGCGAAAGTACCCTGTTTATATCGATCCATCAACCAATGTTTCGACGAATGGGGATACTCATGTATCGGATCGTTATCCAACAACCAATTACGGTTCGGATACGCAATTGAAAGTGGGGTACTATGATGCCAATACGGGTACCAACTATGCGTATCTAAAGCAAGATGTTAGTAGTTTAAAAGGCATGATTATTGATTCTGCGAAGTTCAATGTGCACGTCGATCATGCATACTACTTTGCTCCCACTGCGAATGGTTTATGGTTGGATGAGGTAAGTGGAGATTGGTCCGAATCTAGCCTGACATGGAAGGTACAACAAGATAAAAAAATTACATCTAAGAACATCGGCATGCAAAATGTTGCTCGTGGACAAGATGTTGCCTTTGATGTGAAAAGTACAGTGCAAAATTGGGCCAATGGGACAAAAACCAATTATGGTTTTAAGTTTCATACCAATGGCAACAAACAAACCTTCTGGAAAAAGTTAGGTTCATCTGAGAGCACGAGTAATAAGCCCTATCTATCAGTGACCTATCACGCCCCCAAACCCAATGTGCCAAAAGGGTTGGCTTACTCCAATTGGGTGGGCAGTGACAATGGATTTATCGATTTGAAATGGGATCTTGTGCAGACAGCGACAGGATATTATGTCTGGATCTATAACGGAAAAACATATCAGAAAATCGATGTGGGGAATGCCACTAGCTTTTCGACCTATAACAAAAACATATGGCCCACTCCTGAGGAAGTGGAGGCTGGGAAGTATCAACTCCATATCGACGATAACCGCAAGCTGGATGGGAAAGGCGCAGAATTAGCGAAAAGCCCGATTCCTGTTTATAAGAATGCCGGGAGTACCCAGTACTCTGAATACCTAATACGAATCAGTGCAAAGACCCCTGGTGGGGAGACAGAGCCCTCTGAGGCACTTAAAATCGCTATCCCAGATCGTGCAGATGATTTAGGGACAGAAGAGTTTTGGACGTTTGCTGAAATTCCAGGTGGGGATGTCAATGCAGTAACCGGTAATATGGTGCTCGATGAGACGGATCTGGAACTGGAGGGTCGCGAACCGGAAATGTCCATTGACCGGACGTACAATAGCCGGGCAAAGGAGACAGGTCCCTTTGGGAAAGGCTGGTCCTTTAACTATGGGATGAGCCTTACCGAAGATAACAAAGGGAATGTGATTGAACAGGATATGGATGGAGGCTTTCATTCCTATCAGAAAAAAGCAGATGGATCTTATGCGAGTCCATTAGGTGTCAACCTTGAGCTCAAGGGATCAAAGGCGTCAGGTTGGACTCTGACGGATAAAGATCAAACAATCTATCGCTTTAACACCCTTGGAAAATTAACTGAGATTGAAGATATCAACAAGAACAAACTCACCCTTACCTACAATGAGCAAAAAGAGCTAATTAAAATCACCGATCCCAGTAAGCGTGAATTTAACCTGACCTACACCGATGGCAAGATTACCAAGGTAGAAGGACCTGAGAATCGCACCTGGACTTATAAGTACAACCATGAAAAAGATTACTTGATTGAAGTGACGGATGAGACTCAAACGTCTACAAAATACGGTTATTACGAGGATGGTCAACTCGGGGCCATCATGGAAGCAGATGATCGAGAGACCTGGTATACATACAACCAGGCAGGTCAATTGATCGAAGTGATTGACCCAGAGGAAGCGTATACCAACATAGAGTACTCACCTGAAGAGAAAAAGACGACGGTGATTAACTCTGATGAGAATGTGATGGACTACTACTACAATGACTCAGGGAATCCAGTCAAAGAAGTAGAAGATCCAGAAGGTCTAAATCTCGTTACCACCTATAGTTTTGATCACAATAACCTCACCAAAGTATGTGACCCTGAAGCCAATAAAACCGGCTGTACTAAAGCGACGGAATCCTATCAGTATGATTCCAATGGCAATATGACGAAGGCAGAAGATGCGACAGGGACTGAAACCTTTAAATACAATGAGAATAATGACCTAGTCGAATATAAGGATGCCGATGGTAATCCCTTTAAGTATGTATACGACGACAAGGGAAATGAAGTATCCGAGATCGATCCCGATAAAGTAAGTGAAGCGCAGGTTACTGACGAAAAAGGAAATATTGTCGCAACGACCGATGAGATGGCTGTCAGCGAGAATCTCGTATTAAACTCGGGTCTCGAGCGAACCACCTCTGGCATGCCGTCCGACTGGACAGCGAAAAAGCTATATGACAATGGAACCACCCAAGTGGATACCAGCGTCAAATATAGTGGTAATCAATCGGTCAAGATGACCACCAAATCAACCAGTATGGATCTGGGTTATGTTGGAGCAATCCAAGAGCTATACGTAGCACCTAACACCACCTACACCATCAGTTCGATGATAAAAACCCAAGATCTAAAACATGCGGGGGCATTTCTTAACACCGAACAACTAAACGCAGAGGGCAAGAAATCCTCTGGGGGATGGACAGATAACCGATATAGCCGTGTCAGTGGAACGGAGGATTGGACACGTAGACAACTTAGTTTTAAAACGGCAGCGGATACAGAAAAGGTTCGTATCTACCTCGAAGTCGATCACCTAAGTACCGCGGGTGTGGGGACCGCTTGGTTTGACCAGGTGCAACTTGAAGAGGGCGATGTTACCACAGATTATAATGCGATTGAGAATAGTAGCTTTGAAGAGGGGCTTAGCTTTTGGGGATCCTCTCCGAGCCCAGCTACCATCGACTCTACCCAATCTTTTGATGGAAGTCAGTCGATCAAGATGGCACGGAGTACAACGGATGCAAAGGCTATTCAATATCTCCAAGTGATCCCCCTAAATCAAAAAACCGCAAGTCCGATTACGGTGACGGGATTAAGTAAAGCAGCGGGTGTGGCAAATAAGACGGATAAAGCACCCAACAAAGATTACTCCATCTATGTCGACGGTATTCAAGATGAGGGTGGCGGTAAAACCAGTTATAAGACTGACCAGGCTAACTTTGCATTAGGTACCCATGATTGGCAACGAAGTGCTGTGACATTAAAACCGGACAAGCCATTGAAGGAAGTTCGTGTGTATGTCCTGTTCCGAGGCAACAACACGGGAACCGCTTGGTTCGATAACATTCGCGTCAAAGAAGGTAGTGCGGTCGAGCAATATGCATACGATTCGACTGGCAATTACATGACCAAGGTGACAGATCCCACGGGTGTAACCGAATCCATCAAATATGATGCCTATGGGAACGAGACTGAGATCTCCGATGCGAGAGGTCTAAAAACCGAGTATACCTACGATAAGTCCAATCAACTTCAAACCATCACCTTGCCAGGTCATCGGTTAAAAGTGGATTTCGACCATGATATAAACGGCAATGTTATTGAAAAGAAAGTGACAAGTGGCGACGGGCAGACCGTGTATAACAAGGTGAAATACACCTATGAAAATGATCAGCTGGTTGCTTCCACCGATGAGCTCGGTCATACGACACAATTTGTCTACGATACTGAAGGCGATGTCATTTCTACGACAACACCGAATGGAAAGACCGTTGAGAATATTGATGCTGAAGATGGGAGTAGCGTGGATATCCTCTATGATAAAGAGGCCCGCTATCGGATTCACTATGACACGAAGGGCAATGAGACAAAGATTGAAGATCTGAAGCTCAATCTAGCTAAAACCCATCTATTTGATATCAGTGATCGTTTGACTCAATTGGTACAAGGTGCTGGTACGCAAACCTGGAGCTATAACTCCAATGATGAGCTTGAGAGTTTAAAACTGGTCCATGGGAAGACCGAAGCGAGCTTCGCCTATAAGTACAATGAATCTGAACAAAACACCGAAGTGAAAGACCATACTGGCAAGGTGTATCGCTTTGACTACGATGAAAAAGGTAATATTCGTACCGCTGTCTATGCCAACAAGGTTGGAATTTCCGCTGCCTACGATGATAACGACAATGTGACGGAAGTTGCGATTGGTAAAGAGGATGGTACATCCATTGCCAAGTATCTGTACGAATACGACAAGAATGGCAACACCACCAAGATAAAAGACCTCATTCAAAATAAGGACCTAAAGTACACGTATGATGTACTGGATCAGCTGACATCTGAGAGCGATCCCACTAGCGATAACACCTTCTCTTATGAATATGATCCGGTAGGAAATCGGACGAAGAAAGAAGTAAAAGACGCAGATGGAAAAGTGATTTCCAGCACTGCCTTTACTTATAACGAAGGGAATCAATTAATCAAAAAAGAGGATACACCCTACACCTACGACAAAAACGGGAACCGTCTGGAAGATGGGAAGTACCTCTACAGTTGGGATGCCGGTGATCGCTTAACCGAGATAAAAGAAAAGAATTCGGATAAAGTAGTCGCCACATATGAGTATGATGAAGATGGTCGTCGCATTCGTTCGAAGGTAGATGGGAAAGTCACCAACTACTTCTACGATGGAGGAAGTATCCGTGTCCTCTATGAAACGGATGGCGATGATCAACTGACACGCTATTATACTTATAGCGAAGAAGGTCAACTCCTCAGCATGACCAAAGCCAATGGGGAGACCTATTACTACCAGGTCAATTCTCATGGGGATGTCATTGCTGTAACGGATCAGAATCAGAAGGAAGTTGCGAAATATACCTACGATGCCTGGGGGAACATTCTCTCCAAAGAAGGAGTATTCGCCGAGGAAAACCCCTATCGTTATGCGGGATATCGCTATGACAATGAGACCGGCTTTTACTATTTGATGGCGCGTTACTATCAACCTGTTGAAGGGACATTCCTATCGGCAGACCCTGATCCAGGGGATGAAGACGATCCACAAACGCAAAATGCCTACGTCTATGGTAGCAACAACCCGCTTAAATACACTGATCCAGATGGACACTGGATCAATGTTGCGATTGGGATTGCTTCAGGACTCTATCGTGGTTACAAAGTATATAAAAAGACGGGAAGCTTGAAAAAAGCAGCTTGGGCGGGTGGCAAACAAGCCGTGATGGATGCAATCCCGATCGGCCGTGTCTTTAAAGCTGCAAAGTATGGGTACAAAGCATATAAGTATTCCAAAAAAGCGTCCAAGTACACAAAAAAATATATAAAACGAGTCAAGAAAAAAGTAAGTAAAAAGAAAGTGAAGAAAGCCCATTCGACAAAAAAGGTAAAGAAAGTTAACCAACGTCGCTATCAAGCAGGCAAAAAATATAAATCTACCAAGAAGCAAACCGTCAAGCGGAAATCTTCAAGTAAGCAGAGCAAGTACTCCGGGAAACGATCGAGAGAAAGTACAAAACGATCCTATTCCAGCGGAAAACGAAAAGTAAAGAAAAGCCAGAAGGTTACAGCTAAGAAGCAGAAGGTTACGACCAAGGCGCCTAAGAAGAACCGGGTGAAACGGGAAGTTGAACGGAAGAAAAGGCAACAAAAACGCCAAGAGCGGCGACAAGAGTGTAAGACGAAACAGTCGGTAAGTAAATCAGTCGCTAAACGAGTATCACCAGCACCCTCCTCCTCCGGTGATTCCAGCGGCTCATCAGATGAGTGTGACGATGAGGATATAAAGGAACTACTTGAAGAGGAACTCGCTAACCTAACCGATGAGGAAATAGAGAACCTTAGCAATCAATATGCAGTAGGTTCTGATATGGATAGGGCCCAAAGATGGTCTGATGAAGCATTTAGAATTCGTGTCGAGGACTTGGGGAGTACTAGAGGGAATAATGGGAATATAGGGTTTGCTACTGTCGAGGTGGAAGGCTACACTGGAAATACAAGTATAAAATCTCACTCTACTATAATGGACAAAGATGGTTGGGCGAAGGAATTTAGCGATCCCCTTTTTGATACTAAATTTGTGGATAGGGAGGGAGTTATTAACGGAGAAGGAGGTTGGTCTAGATCAAGAGATTCCGAGGCGAAGATCTTCGAAGAGATTTCGCGAAACCTTGGGATGAAAAAGAATGTCAGAAATTTTTCGGTGACGGGGGCAATCAAAATGTTTACAGAGAGAGTCCCTTGTATCAGTTGCAACAACGTCATGAGGCAATTCTCTCATCACTTTCCCAATGTGAAGATCGAAGTGTACTCCAATGAGATACAGTTGGGTTATAAAAAAGGTGAAGGTATGAGGTTTGATGAAGTGAAGGCAGCGAGAGCACGAAAAAAGAAGTAGGAGGTAGGAAGTCATGAAGTGTTATCAGTACTTTATTGCTTTTCCAGATGAGTATACAGGAGCTGTTACGAGGATCGTCAGTCGGTGTATGAAGCTTCCCTTTGATCGTCAGCGATTGGAGGAAAAAAGGGGTTCTGTAGCCGTTTACGCTGCTCGGAGTGAAGAAGACCCGAATCACTTTCTCATTGTAGAGTTCCCCAGTGAATTTCATTCGATCACAGTGAGGTGCGGTGAATCCGATCATAAGGATGTAGAATCCTTAATGATACGTTTAGATAAACGCATCCGCGAAAAAGAACAGGAACCATTAAATCATAAGGTTAAAAATGAGTATGGGACTGAAAAAGATAAGGTGAAAAGATTAATGGTGAGAAACAATTGGAGTCTGGAGGATATTTTTAAGAGTAATGGTTTGTAGATTGTCGCGCAGGAATTGTCTAGGGAGAAGGTAGTTTAATAAGCAAGGACTGAAATTGACAAGTGATGATGCTTGCTAATTTCAGTCCTTTTGTAATGGATCAATGAAGCTATGAGTTAGGTGAAGTGAAGGTAGCGAGAGCACGAAAAATGCAGTAGGAGGTAGAGATTCATGAAATGCTATCAATACGGAATTGCTTTTCCGGATGAGTATACAGGAGCCGTTACGAGGATCGTCAGTCGGTGTATGAAGCTTCCCTTTGATCGTCAGCGATTGGAGGAAAAAAGGGGTTCTGTAGCCGTTTACGCTGCTCGGAGTGAAGAAGACCCGAATCACTTTCTCATTGTAGAGTTCCCCAGTGAATATCATTCGATCACAGTGAGATGCGGTGAATCCGTTCATAAGGATATACAATCCTTAATGATACGTTTAGATAAACTCATTCGCGAAAAGGAACTGCAAATAGTGCGTGATAAGGTTGAAAATGAGTACGGGGCTGAAAATGATTCGGTACAAGAATTATTGGTGAGAACCAAACGGCGTCTGGAGGATATTTTTAAAAGTAATGGTTTGTAGATTATCGCATAGGAATTGCTGGTGATTTGATTAGAATCAATGAGTTGCGACTGTGAAAGAGAGTGCCAATAAGAAATTTGTTTCACTTAAGGACTGAAATTGACAAGTAATGATGCTCGCCCAATTTCGGTATCAAAGAAACTATGAATTGGGTGTTCCTTAATCACGGATCGTAATTGGGATTCAGAAGAACTACGGTTAGATGAGTTAAGGCAGCGAGAGCACGAAAAAAGAAGTGAGGTAGAAATTCATGAAGTGCTATCAATACGGAATTACTTTTCCGGATGAGTATACAGGAGCCGTTACGAGGATCGTCAGTCGGTATATGAACCTTCCCTTTGATCGTCAGCGATTGGAGAGAAAAAGGGGTTCTGTAGCCGTTTACGCTGCTCGGAGTAAAGAAGATCCGAATCACTTTCTCATTGTAGAGTTCCCCTGTGAATTTCATTCGATCACAGTGAGATGCGGTGAATCCGTTTATCAGGATGTAGAATCCTTAATGATACGTTTAGATAAACGCATCCGCGAAAAAGAACAAGAGCCATTAAATCATAAGGTTAAAAATGAGTATGGGACTGAAAAAGATAAGGTACAAAGATTAATGGTGAGCAACAATTGGAGTCTGGAGGATATTTTTAAGAGTAATGGTTTGTAGATTGCCCCCAAAGGAATTGCTAGTGATTGGATTAGAATTAATGGGTTGCGACTGTGAAAGAGTGTGCCTAGGGAAAAGGTAGGTTTAATAAGCAAAGACTGAAATTGACAAGTGATGACGCTTGCCCGATTTCTGTCCTTTCGTAATGGACCAATGAAGCTATGAGTTAGGTGGTTCATGATCACGGATAAGAAGAGATTGAATGCAACGAAGAAAGTTTTTCAGATCCAATCCCGACTACGGAAGGTGATGGGAATGAGATAAGTGAAGGCGGGTAGGGCACGAAAAAAGAAGTAGGAGGTAGGAAGTCGTGAAGTGCTATCAATACGGAATTGCTTTTCTGGATGAGTATACAGGTGCTGTTACGAGGATCGTCAGTCGGTATATGAACCTTCCCTTTGATCGTCAGCGATTGGAGAGAAAAAGGGGTTCTGTAGATGTTTACGCTGCTCGGAGTGAAGAAGACCCGAATCACTTTATCATTGTAACGTTCCTTTGTGAAATTCATTCGATCACAGTAAGATGTAGTGAGTCAGTACATAAGGATATACAATCCTTAATGATACGTTTAGATAAACGCATCCGTGAAAAAGAACAGGAACCATTGCATTATAAGATTGAGAATCAGTACGGGACTGAAAATGATTGGGTACAAGAATTATTGGTGAGCAACAATTGGAGTCTGGAGGATATTTTTAAGAGTAATGGTTTGTAGATTGCCGCGAAGGAATTGCCTAGGGAGAAGGTAGTTTAATAAGCAAAGACTGAAATTGACAAGTAATGATGCTTGCTGATTTCTGTCCTTTTGTAATGGACCAATGAAGCTATGAGTTAGGTGAAGTGAAGGTAGCGAGAGCTCGAATAAGAAGTAGGAGGTAGGAAGTCATGAAGTGCTATCAATACGGAATTGCTTTTCTGGATGAGTATACAACAGCCGTTACGAGGATCGTCAGTCGGTGTATGAACCTTCCCTTTGATCGGCAGCGATACGAGAAAAAAAGGGGTTCTATAGATGTTTACGCTGCTCGGAGTGAAGAGGACCCGAATCACTTTCTCATTGTAGATTTCCCCTGTGAAATTCATTCGATCACAGTGAGATGTAGTGAGTCAGTACATAAGGATATACAATCCTTAATGATACGTTTAGATAAGCTCATCCGCGAAAAAGAACAGGAACCATTGCATTATAAGATTGAGAATGAGTACGGGACTGAAAATGATTCGGTACAAGAATTATTGGTGAGAACCAAACGGAGTCTGGAGGATATTTTTAAGAGTAATGGTTTGTAGATTGCCCCCGAAGGAATTGCTAGTGATTGGATTAGAATTAATGGGTTGCGACTGTGAAAGAGTGTGCCTAGGGAGAAGGTAGGTTTAATAAGCAAAGACTGAAATTGACAAGTAATGATGCTTGCCCGATTTCTGTCCTTTCGTAATGGACCAAAGAATCTATGAGTTAGGTGAAGTTAAGGTAGAGAGAGCAAGAAAAAGCAGGAGGAGGTAGGAAGTCATGAAGTGCTATCAATACACCATTGAATTTCCGGATGAGTATACAGGAGCCGTTACGAGGATCGTCAGTCGGTATATGAACCTTCCCTTTGATCGTCAGCGATTGGAGAGAAAAAGGGGTTCTGTAGCCGTTTACGCTGCTCGGAGTAAAGAAGATCCGAATCACTTTCTCATTGTAGAGTTCCCCAGTGAATTTCATTCGATCACAGTGAGATGCGGTGAATCCGTTTATCAGGATGTAGAATCCTTAATGATACGTTTAGATAAACGTATCCGCGAAAAAAAACAGGAACCATTGATTCATAAGGTTAAAAATCAGTATGGGACTGAAAATGATAAGGTACAAAGATTAATGGTGAGCAACAATTGGAGTCTGGAGGATATTTTTAAGAGTAATGGTTTGTAGATTGCCGCGCAGGAATTGCCTAGGGAGAAGGTAGTTTAATAAGCAAGGACTGAAATTGACAAGTAATGATGCTTGCCCGATTCCTGTCCTTTTGTAATGGACCAATGAAGCTATGAGTTAGGTGGTTCATGATCACGGATAAGGAGAGATTGGATGCAACAAAAGGAAGGTTTTTCAGATCCAATCCCGACTATGGTATGAATGTTTATGCAATACGAAGTAACGAGGATATAAACCAGTTTATATTTGTTGTATGTAAACAAGAGTATGAATCGATCACTGTAAGATGCTCTGAAACCATACATGAGAATGTAAAAAGCCTACTCGAGAATTTGAATCGGAGTATCAAACAAAAAGAAGGCATTCCTTATCAAGATCATGATTTAATCGATCGATTGGGTACTTCGAGGGATACAATCAAAATCCTCATGGAAGAAACCAACCTAGACTTAGAGAGCTTATTTGAGCTTCCCGAATGGTATGAACGGATGCAGCAAGTATTGGCTCGTTCCAAAGAGTTAAAGAAACGTGGATGAAACCAGAAGAATCACATCAAAGATGGTTAAAAAGGAAAGGCGATCCCTACTCGGAGATCGCCTTCTTTATATCTAGGTGAAGATCATGATACGTGAAAGTCCCTATTATTCGGTGCCAAATAAAAACCGTTGGGATCGATCTTGCAATATTCCCTTTGTGATTGTTGCACTAAGGGGGCCAAAACCCCTCGAGATATTCAAACAATCAGTTTCCAATTACAGTACATATCATTGCAGGAAGAATTAAAAAAAGGAGTGTGATTTCTGCTCAATGAATGTTTCTAAACAGTTGTGTAACCAATTAGCGGGCATTCTGAATGCGAATGAGATCACTGGACTTTCCTCTTTTCCAACGTATTGTACAGTGGGTAATCAAAGAACCTTCTCGGCAACCATATTAGGAAAACGGACAACCGATGGTACCAATAACCCTTTCACCTTTAGTCGAACAACTATAAAAAATAAAACATTAAACACAGGGTGGTTTTCACTTTTAGAGAATGAAGTATCACCCGTTGTCGATCGACTACTCAAACATGGAATCACGGTCTCTTCCATCACAGACTTCAGTATGTTTATGCGACCTCGGGTGATTCAAGTATGTTATGAAGTCGTGGAAAATCCCATTAAAACTGCGCTAGCCTTGCGAAGTGTACTAAATATATTACCGAATGTTTCACGCACACTTCCCGATCAAGTAACTCCATCATTAAGGAAATTATGTAGTGTTTTTTCTAAGATCATAGGTGCAGATGCGATGGGTGTTCTGGGTAACTCATGTGAAGCTTGGGTATTCCGTGATTTGAATATTTTCATACAAGGACAAAGATCATTGAGTCCATTAAATGATTTTATTAACATATCATTTGAATCCCTGGATCCACAGGGGAAAGCACTTTGTATTGGAGAAATTGGATTGCTTAAAGATGAAGTATTCCCATTTTTAAATGAAATACGAAGATTGGGCGGGATCAATTATTCCAAATTGTATATGCGATTCCTCACTACACCGCAAATTTATCAATTCACCTATATTACAATTGATAACCCAATTAACTGTGCCCTTAAAGCAAGAAGAGCGATAAGAGTGTTAAAAACCTAAGATAAGCACACAAAAAGAAAATCGATAAATAATGAAATGGATTTCTCAGCAATACGATGAGAATGAGGAAAAAAGTTTGGAATTGAACCATAAGGATGGATTTAAGTAGATTGAAAAAAAGAAGGTGTTCTCCACACGGAGATCGCCTTCTTTTTTATTGCAATACCAGGGTTTAGTCAGTCGAGATGGATTGCACACTTTTGAATAGATATCGAGTCCATTTATGGGGTTTCATACAATCACGATTTGTCCTACATGAATACATTATGACAACTAGGGCTTAGCTGATGAGATCGGTTCATTAAAAGCGAACGAGGATGATGATGAAAGGGGCTTTATCTTGCGCGCTATAAAAATGCGTTTACGTAGGGTATCAGGAACAAGTCCTTTCCTTAATTGTGATGTGGGTGGTCCTGGAAAGCTCTATGTCAATACGGCTGTGGAGCCTTTCATTGCAAAAGGGCGCATCAATAAGAGAGGCAGAGCTACCTTAATAGGTGTCTGGCAGCAAGATCGATGGTCAAATGGTGGAGCAAGGGGGCAGGTCGCAGCTTTTTCGCAGGATGGGGGAAAGACGTGGAAGCGAAGTGTACAACCCTTTGGCAACTGTGCCACCCCAAAGAATCCTTTTACAAGGGTATCAGACCCATGGGTCTCCATTGGACCCGATGGCCGAGCGTATTCGACTGCCCTTCTTATTGAACCCAACTCGGGTGCAAGTGCAATCGCAGCTGTTACATCCATAGACCATGGGCAAACGTGGCGAAATTTTCGCTTTATCAAGGTGGATCGAAACCCTAACTTGGGAAATGACAAAGAAACGGTAACAGCGGATCCCAACAAGAGTGGATGGGCCTATATCGTATGGAATCGCGACACTCCAACGATTGGTCCGACATGGTTTAGTCGCACAAACAATGGAGGGGTATCATGGAGTAGGCCCACAGTCATTTTCAACCCTGGTAAAGGGAATCAAACCTTGGGGAATCAAATCGTCATCGACCCTTCAAGTGGCATATTATATAACTTTTTTAGTCTATTAATCGGGTTAAATGCTTTGAATCCACCCGTGTTTATTGGTGTCCAACAATCATTTAATCGAGGGCAAACCTGGACACGTGGCAAAATGATTTCACAGATTAAATCCGTGATTTACAATGATCCATATACAGGCATGGGGATAAGAAGTGGGGGAAATACCCTACCAGAGGTAGCGATTGATAGTCGCTCGGGTAGATTATTTGTGGTCTGGGAGGATGCGAGGTTTAGCAAGGGACGAATAAATGAAGTAGCGATCTCCTATTCCAGCGATCAAGGCAACACCTGGAGTCAGCCTCGGCGTGTCAATCCTCCAACAGGTACAACCGCGTTTACTCCCATGGTGAGCGTGAACAAGACAGGAATTGTCGGAGTGAGTTACTACCAGATACAGCGTCAGAACCGTAATAAACATAACTTACCGGTCAGCTATTTTTTTACCCACTCCCTTAATGGAGGGAAAGGATTTAAACCCCCTCTTTTTATAACAGGACCTTTTAATATGTTGCGAGCACCTTTAGAGGTCTCTCCCTTTCCACCATCCAGAGGTCTCTTTCTTGGTGATTACCAAGGCTTAACAACGGTAAAAAATGATTTTCAACTGTTCTTCTCTAAGACGACTAAAGGCGCCAACCCTGTTGACGTTTTCTCAACACAGGTTCGTTTCGAAAAGTAGGTATCAAGATCAAGGTGGTCTCTAAGGAGATGCTGGGCACGCGGTAAATCAATATGATAGCCAGCCTGTTTTATAGTTTCATCACACTGGAACCTTTAGTTATTTTTCTGTTGTTTAATCATGTCTTGTGTAATGTCCGCAACAACGTCTGCTAATAGTTCTTCAATATGAATTTCTCGAGACGTTTGAGCCCCGTGTTTTATGACCTTCCCAATTAAGTACTGTGTCTTTTCTTCCTCTGCACGCTCAATAAACATTTTCCTTTCAAGCTGTATTGCTGCTTTTTCATCATGTATAGCTAAATCAATAATTTCCTTAATCATGTCAATGTTGCGCTGATCAAGAAAGGTTAAAGGGGTTATCACTTGTTGTAAGGTTTGCTCAATGGAATGTGAAGGAACATAACGAGTAATATAACCAAATCGTTCTGCTGTAGGGGCATCCATGTCAGCGCCTGTTAGAAGAAATTCCAATGCTCTTGAACGGCCTAATCGAAGTGCTGCTTGAACAGTTCCTTGACCACCAGGGGGTATATTTGTATTTAGCTCTGGCTGAGCGAACACAGCATTCTCTGTTCCATAAGCAATGTCACACGCCATCACAAATTCATTGCCTCCACCTCGTGCGATTCCATTCACAATAGCGAATGTAATCGCCCTCATATTTTTGATATCCTCAATGAGCTTCATAAAGTTATTCATCCCAGTAATGCCCTCTTTCTCATGATTAATAAGATTGAGATCTAAATGTGCACTAAAGAAATGTTCATTCATGGAACGAAAAATGACGATCTTAACCTGTGCGTCTTTATTCAATTCAGAGATCACATGTTGTAATTCTAAAATTAATTCATTAGATAATATATTTACTTCACCATGATTGATTATTACATTAGCAGTTGCATTTTCTACATTGAGTTTTATACTTTTTAATTTCATAATTTACCTCCATAAATTAATTTTAGTATAACATTTTTTAATTTATCCATTGGTTTTTAATAATATACACTCGTGTTGCTAATTGAAAATATGCTCTTTTCAACAGTGACCATTATTTCCGATAAGGGTTGACCGATGAGCAAGTGGAATCATAACAATCACACGAAGTATCACTTCAAGAACAGATCATCCTACAGTCGGTACTATTGTTTATTTGTGGTTCATCGACTTCCAAGCTCCAGTTTTATGCGAGACGGTTGCACTGCCCGATTCTCCAGCGGAATGACTTTTGATTTGAAAGAAGAAGGTGATCTCAACATAGAGATCACCTTCTTCTTTATTGCAATACCAGGGTTTAGTCAGTCAAGATGGATTGCACCTCACTTTTGAACATATATCGAGTCCTTTCTAGGATTTCATACAATCATGTTTTGTCCTACATGAATACATTGTGACAACTGGGGTTTAGCTATGAAATCAGGTTCATTGAAAAATGAACGAGGAAGATAATGAAAGGGGTTTTAATATGCGCGCTATAAAAATGCGTTTGCGTAGGGTATCAGGAGCAAGCCCATTCCCTGGTTGTCGTATAGGGGGTCCGGGAAAACTTTTTGTAAATACAGCAGTAGAGCCTTTCATTGCCAGAGGACCTATCAATAAGAAGGGAGAGGCTATCTTAATTGGCGCGTGGCAACAAGACCGATGGTCAAACGGAGGTGCAAGAGGTTTGGTTGCCGCTTTTTCGAAGGATGGAGGGGGAACATGGACGAGGAGTGTACAACCTTTTAGTAAATGTGCGACTCCCAAAAATCCGTTTACCAGAGCATCGGATCCCTGGATCTCCATTGGACCTGATGGCCGAGCGTATTCTACAGGACTCCTCCTTCGGCGCAATTCCAGTGCAAGTGCAATCGCAGCCGTCACTTCCATAAACCATGGGCAAACTTGGCGTAATTTTCGCATAATAAAGGTCGATCAAAACCCTAATGTGGAGAATGATAAAGAAGCTGTAACAGCGGATCCTGTGAAGAGTGGATGGGCTTACATTGTGTGGGATCGTGGCACTTCGACAGTTGGACCGACATGGTTTAGTCGCACAACAAATGGAGGATTATCGTGGAGTAAGCCTAAAATTATTTTTAATCCAGGTAAAGGGAATCAAACCCTGGGAAATCAAATCGTCATTGATCCTGCAAGTGGCATATTATATAACTTTTTCAGTTTATTAATTGGGGCAAATCCTCAAAACCCACTGATTTTTATTGGCGTTCAACAATCATTGAATCGGGGGAAAACCTGGACACGAGCTAAAATTATTTCGCAAATCAAATCCGTTATTTACAAAGATCCGTATACAGGGATGGGAATAAGAAGTGGTGGGAATGCATCACCGGAAATAGCAATTGACAGTCGCTCTGGTAGACTGTTTGTGGTCTGGGAGGATGCGAGATTTAGCAAGGGACGAATTAATGAAGTAGCGATCTCCTATTCCAACGATCGAGGTAGAACCTGGAGTAAACCGACGCGTGTTAATCCACCGACAGGTACAACCGCGTTTACGCCGATGGTGAGGGTGAATGAGACTGGAATTGTCGGAGTGAGTTATTACCAGGTACAGCGTGAGAATCGTAATAAAAATAACTTGCCGGTCAGCTATTTTTTTACCCATTCTCTTAATGGGGGCCACGATTTTAAATCCCCTCTTTATATAACGGGACCTTTTAATATGTTGCGAGCTCCAGTAACAGTTTCATCATTCCCACCTTCAAATGGACTTTTTCTAGGAGATTATCAAGGATTAACGACGGTGAAGGATGACTTCCAACTGTTTTTCTCTAAGACGACCCAGGGCAGAAATCCTGTCGAGGTGTTTTCTACAACCGTTCAACTTAAAAAGTAGGATCGATATCTTCCTCTAAGTAAACTTAACGATGGCAATCGCAAAGAAATGAAGGGGTTCGGTATCTACAAAAAGGGTTCAATCCTGGTTTTGAAGAATGTAGAATAAGAGAACGGAAGGATTTCCCTGATCCAGTAATGGGTCATGCGGGGTGAAATGCTTCTTTTCTTTGTGGGACAAATTCTGTGGAGGTGTTCGTAATGAAACATCAGGCATTGGAACAGTTTGATTATCATATCTGGGCAAATGAACGACTATTAAAGCGGCTCGAAGAATTACCAGAAACCTTTTATACCCAAGAGCTAAAAAGTGTCTTCCCCTCGATATCTGCTGTAGTAGAGCACCAATATGTAACAGACCGAATTTGGCTACAAGTCATGAAAGGGGATAAGTATGAGCAAATTATCCCCTTTGCACAAGGACAAAAAGAAAAAGTGGCAGGTAAGAGCACTGGGGAGATAAAGGATTTATTTGCTACTCTATATGAGGAGTTTCGTCGTTTTTTTTCAGAGCAGGAGGATTTAGATCGTTTATATGTATTAGAACATCCCCAAGGGAAATTAGACATGAAGTTATCCGATATGATTTTTCATGTGGTGAACCATGGTACTTACCATCGAGGTAATATCGGAGCCATGTTCCGTCAAATGGATCAAGCAGGGGCATCCCTGGATTATGTCTTTTATGCCACGGAGAAGAGCACAGTTTGAACAATTTCATACCAAAGGGAGCGGAGGTGCAGTGAAGCACCTCCGCTCCCTTTGGTATGAAGAGGAGATATCATTTTTGAGTTAATTGTTGCTTAAGGAAGGGAAAAAACCAGTAAGTTATTAAGGAAGGGGAGAGGCGGTTGCATATCCGTAGATGGGGGATACCCTTGGTTATCATCGTGATTGTGTCGATCGGGTGGGCAGAACATTACCACCCAATGACTTCAGCCCAAACGATCAAGGAAAAAAGGATTCTTGCCCTTGGCGATTCGCTCACGTATGGTTATGGTGATCGGGAGCATGAGGGGTATGTTGGCGGTTTAAAGCGAGCATTAAATCGTGAAGATAGCGACACACAGTATAGGACGACCAATGCTGGAATTTACGGGTTACGAACCGATGGGGTTCTAAAGCAGTTGGCGAAGCCGGAGATGACCCAATCAGTGAAACAAGCGGATGGAATTATTCTTTTTATTGGAACAAATGATTTTATCCAAAGTACTGGTGGGAACATGACACATCTATACAGGAATCGTCTGGCGAAGGGCGAAAAGAGATTTGTACACCATCTTCATCGCATTTTAACTCAGTTGAGAAAACAGAATTCTGACGCGCCTATTACACTGTTAGGTCTTTATGATCCCTATCCAAATCGCGTAGTGAGTGATCCTTATATCGCTAAATGGAATCAAGCGAGTCGTAATGTGATCAAGCATTATCACCAAACACGATTTGTCCCCACGCAATCCCTTTTTGAACATCGATCAAAAAGAGAGGTGTTTAGTGATGAATTACATCCTAACCACCAAGGCTATCAGCTCATTGTACAACAGTTATTGCGTAAGGGAAGAATCGTGAAGGGGTAAGTGGGAATGATGTTGGATGGGACAAGGGAATCCATAACCGCAAATGAGTTGTGAAAAGTAACAGGTGTCGGCGAAGGTGAAAAGGGGAGAGAGTCTGTGAGTGTGGTCGCTTTTTTATTCGGGACCCTGTTGATTATGAATATCCTGCTGGCGGTTGTCGTCGTCTTCTTAGAACGACGCGATGTGAGTTCAACGTGGGCATGGTTATTGGTTCTTAGCTTAATACCAGTGATCGGGTTTATTCTTTATTTACTCTTCGGGAGGAACTTAAGCCATAAGAAAATATTTACTTGGGATAAGCAAAGCCGTTTGCGTTTACAACGTGTGGTAACGGCACAAAAAGAAGGGTTAAATGAAAGAGCAAAACGGGACCCCATTCTACAAGAGTATCGTGAATTAATACGGATGCACTTAAATCATGATCAGGCGGTTCTTACGTATCAGAATGAACTTCAAATGTTTACGGATGGTAGAACAAAGTTTGATGCCTTGCTTGCTGACCTTGAAAGGGCAGAGGATCATATCCATCTTTTGTACTATATTGTTCGTAATGATCGATTGGGGCAAGAGATTGGTGAGGTGCTTGCACGCAAAGCCCGCGAGGGAGTGCGTGTGCGACTTCTCTATGATGATCTTGGATCGCGAGGGTTAAGCAAGCGGTTCATTCGAAAATTGAGAGAAGCTGGAGGAGAAGTGGAGGCTTTTTTTCCATCGCGTTTACCATTAATTAATCCGCGCATGAATTATCGAAACCATCGGAAGCTCGTGATCATCGATGGTCAAACAGGTTACATCGGTGGTTTCAACATCGGGGATGAATACTTAGGATCGAATCCCCGCTTTGGTTATTGGCGGGATACCCATCTTCGAATTGAAGGTGGAGCGGTTCATTCCTTACAAGCAAGGTTTATATTGGATTGGAATCAGGCCTCTCATCGTCACCTTTCTTTTCAAAATTACTATTATCCACAAGCGCGGGAAAATGGTGATGTCAATATACAGATAGTCTCTAGCGGACCCGATGCGGAGTGGGAACAGATTAAGAATGGCTATATTAAAATGATTCTTTCAGCCAAGCGGTACATTTATATTCAAACACCCTATTTTATTCCGGATGATAGTTTATTGGATGCGCTTCGCATCGCGGTATTTTCCGGGATCGATGTCCGGGTGATGATTCCTGATAAGCCGGATCACCCTTTTGTTTACTGGGCGACGTACTCTTATGTGGGAGAGCTATTGAAAATTGGAGGCAGAGTTTATATCTATCGAAACGGTTTTTTGCATGCCAAAACCATCGTTGTGGATGGTAAAATCGCTTCTGTGGGAACAGCCAATATTGATGTACGTAGTTTTCGTTTGAATTTTGAGGTGAATGCCTTCTTGTACCATGAACAGAGTGCAGGTAACTTGGCTAATGTTTTTCATCAAGATATGATTCAATCCACTCCTCTGACATGGGAGAAGTATATGCAACGCTCGTTAACCATTCGTTTTAAAGAGTCGATCTCCCGCTTAGTATCCCCGATCTTATAAAGATATCGTACGAACCATGCCGCTTTCGGTGTGGTTTTTTTTGGATGCTTCGGGTTGTTGACAATTAGCATGCGAAGTAATTATAATCTAGTAGTTAGTTCGGCTAAACATTCGCATGCGAAATTGTTGTTGCGATTGGAATAGGAGGAATGACCGTGAAGGATGAAACCCTGGACGAGTTGATTGTCCTGATGCGAATGACGGCACGAGCGTTCAGACAGCGCTCGTTCCAGGAGTTAAAACAATATAACTTAACGTTCCCTCAAAGCATCATTTTAAAGACCTTGTCGATGGATGGACCTTATTCTTTAGCTAACCTTAGTGAACAAGCAGGAATGACGACGAGTTCGGTTAGTGGAATTGTCGATCGCTTGGAAGCAAACGATTGGGTCACACGTCGGCGTGATGAAAATGACCGCCGGGTGGTTTGGATTGAGCTTTCTGATGAAGGTAAGGAACTTGTGCGTCAAGTTCCGGCTCTGAACTCGGATCACTTTAAACAATTGTTGCGTCGGATGCCTGAGGAAGATGTGACGTTACTTGTAGAGCAGTTGAAGAAGTTTTATCGTTTTATGGAAGAAGAATTGAACCGGTGTGGAAAGGAGGAAAAATGATGCGGAAAGCGATCCTCCTGTCCTTGAGTTTCCTGATTGTTGTTGGAGCGGCGGCGGCAGGCGTTGTCACTTGGGTTCATCATGAAAAATACATTTCGACAGACAATGCGAAGGTATCTGCTGATACAGCTACGGTCGTTGTACCCAAATCCGGGTTGGTGACGAAATGGTCAGTGGAGGTCGGTGACACGGTTGAAGTCGGCGACAAGCTTGGCTATGAAGCTGCACAAGCCACTGAAGAAGATGCTAAAACGAAAGACCCAAGGTTGGCTGCTTCAAAGGCGAACCAATCGATGAGGCTTCGTAACCCGAGCCTCATGAAAGCGCAACTCGCATTAAAAGCGAAAACCGCTAAACCAGAGAAGATTAGCCTTCCTTCGACATTGGATGGCACGGTGATTGGAACAAGTGGACAAAAAGGACTCGTAGTAGCAAAGGGGACACCCCTCGCATTGATTGCTGATTTAAAACATCCCTATATCGTGGCTTATATTGATGAAGAGGATATAGAGGATGTTGACAAAGGACAGGAAGTCGATGTGACCTTGGATGCGGATAAGGGTGAAACCTTTACAGGAACAGTGGATGAAATTGGGTATGAAGCAGGTAACAAAATGACCCAACAAGCGATTGATAACAAAGCATCCCAGGGAAACAAAGATCGGGAAACACAACGTGTTCCGGTACGAATTGAAGTGGATGAACTGGATAACCAGTTTGCGATTCCTGGGTTAAATGCGACCGTTAAAATTCATAAATAATAGACCCCGATTGGGAAAGGAGCAGTTCTAACATGAAGACCTCTCGAATTATCCTGCTCAATATCCTGATTCTGGTAATCATTGCAGGTGCAGGATTAGGTGGATATGCGTATTACAATCACACGGTGAATTATGTATCGACGGATGATGCCAAAGTAAAAGGTGACATTACCCCCGTTGCAGCACACACCGCAGGGAAATTGGTTTCTTGGAAAGGCGAAGAAGGTAAGAAGTTTGATGAAGGGGATGTCATTGGAAAAATTAAAGGTGCTTCGGGTACTTCCTCAATTAAAGCGTCTGTTGATGGGACGATGATTCGTAATCAAGTCAAAGAAGGACAAATGGTTGCTGCTGGACAAAATCTCGGTTCAGTAACTGATATGGATAAACTGTACATTGAGGCAAACATTGAAGAGACCGACCTTGAAGATGTGAAAAAGGGTGCGAATGTTGATATCGTAATTGACGCAAATGAAAATACGAAGATTGAAGGGGAAGTAGAAGAGATTGGTTTAGCTACGGCGGCTACTTTCTCCATTATGCCTGATCAAAATGCAAGTGGTGATTATACCAAAACGGTACAACGCGTTCCTGTACGCATCTCCATGGATAACATTCCAAGTGAAGCAGTTCCAGGGTTGAACGCAAGTGTTGAAATCGACCGATGATGAAGGGGATGGGAATGATTTTGACGAAAGGAGGAGACGCAGATGAGTGAAACGGTAGGTTCACGGAAAGGGTTGGGAATGGGCCGCCATGCCCCATTGATTGGGATTAGTATCTTGGGTATGTTTTTGGCAATTCTTAACCAAACCGTTCTAAATGTTGTTATTCCTCGGTTGATGACGGATTTTGCTGTTTCAGCTAATACCGCACAATGGTTACTGACGGGCTACATGCTGGTCAATGGTGTCTTGATTCCAATCTCTGCCTATATGATGGAGACGATTGGAACACGTAAACTTTTTATCATCGCGATGAGCCTCTTTACTATCGGTTCTCTCCTCTGTGGAGTGGCTGGTTCCTTCTCCGTGATGATGATGGGTCGAATTGTTCAAGCGATGGGGGCAGGCGTAATCGTTCCCCTTGTAACGAACGTGGTATTGTTTGTATTTCCTCCAGAACTTAGAGGCCGCGGAATGGGGATTCTAGGGGTTGGGATGATTTTTGCTCCAGCGGTAGGCCCAACGCTTGCGGGTTGGGTACTGGAGAAATACACCTGGCGTTTGATGTTTGATGGCATGATGGTTATGGGGTTGATTACGGTATTTCTAGGGATTCTTTTTATGAAGGATGTGGCTCCTAAACGTAAAATCCCAATGGATGTACTGGGCGTTGTGCTATCGATCATCGGTTTTGGTGGGATTCTTTATGGATTTAGTGAAGCAGGTCCTGAAGGCTGGAGCAGTATGGAAGTAATCGTTAGCTTAGTGGTTGGTGGAATCGGTGTTTTCTTCTTTGTGATACGACAACTGAGCATCGAGCAGCCACTGTTAGACTTTCGGGTATTTAAGTATGATATGTTTACCCTGTCCACAGTGATCAACATGATTATCACCATGGCACTCTATGCGGGGATGTTTTTGCTACCGATTTATCTTCAAACCTTACGTGGCTTTACTCCCTTTGAGTCGGGACTACTTCTCTTGCCTGGCGCAT
Organism: Marininema halotolerans; assembly: GCF_900116235.1. Lineage (GTDB taxonomy): Bacteria > Bacillota > Bacilli > Thermoactinomycetales > DSM-45169 > Marininema > Marininema halotolerans. Next base: position 48,260 of record NZ_FPAA01000010.1, read on the forward strand.
TGATTGCTGGATTGGTGACGCCGATTTCGGGGATACTTTTTGATAAGATTGGTCCTCGTCCATTAGCCATTGTTGGTTTGGCATTGACCGCAGCAACGACATTTGAGTTTACTCAGATTACGTTGGAGACCAGTTACTCTTTCATTGTGATGTTATATACGGTGCGCTCCTTTGCTATGTCCTTGCTGATGATGCCGATTATGACAGCTGGTTTAAATCAGTTGCCGGCAACTTCAAACAGTCATGGGAATGCGATGAGTAATACCATGCGACAAATTGCTGGCTCGATTGGGACAGCACTCTTGACCACCGTTTATACTACCAATACAAGCAATCACTTTGCGACCATGACGCAAGGAATGAACACCTATGATACGACCTTTATGCAAACCTTCCAAGGGGCATTGCAAAAATTTGCTTCCTTCTCTGGGTTACCGATTGATCAAGCAAAAGAAGTATTCTCCTCATTATTTTTTGGAGATGTAGCGAAACACGCCGCTACCATGGGTATCAATGATGCTTTTTATTGGGCAACTGGCTTTACTTTACTCGGACTCCTACTCAGCTTATTCTTACGTGATGTGCGCAAGGATAAAAAGAAAGTTTCACCTGAGGAACGCAAGGAATCAACACGGAATGAAGAACAAGAAGTGGCGGTTTCTTAACTTCAGTGCAAAAAAACCTCGAGCAGCTTGTTGCTCGAGGTTTTTTTATGGATGAAGGGAAACAGGAGGGATGAATGGATGTGTAAAAGTAAAAAGTAAAGGGGAGTCAATCGTATAGGGGTATTGCCAATACGATGAAGGAGAGAATCGGAATGCATCAACACCACGGACAAGATCAACAGGGTGCCTCCTTTACGGAACAACGGGAGGGCAATCGCAAAGGACTTATCATTGCGCTTACCATTACAACCGGAATTATGATTATGGAATTCGTGGGTGGTTGGATCATCAACAGTTTGGCGTTGTTATCGGATGCTGGACATATGCTGAGTGATGTGGCCTCAATGGTTTTGGGACTTGTAGCAATGGGGTTTGCCAATCGGCCAACCACTTCACAAAAAACCTATGGTTTATATCGATTTGAAATTTTGGCTGCGATGTTTAATGCAATCACACTATTCATTATCGCAGCTGTAATTCTGTGGGAAGCGGTGGATCGTTTCCGCAAGCCGCCTGAGGTAGCGGGTGGAACGATGGTGATTCTGGCAGCGATCGGCTTAGTGGCGAATGTAACCAGTGCGTGGTTTTTACTACGAAAAGGTGATGTCAAAGAGAATGTAAACCTCAAGGGTGTTTATCTCCATGTGATTGGTGATGCCCTTGGCTCAGCGGGGGCTTTTGTAGCGGGATTGCTCATGATTTTCTTTTCTTGGTACATAGCAGATCCCATTATTAGTGTGCTTGTATCCTTATTGATCCTAAAAAGTGCGTATGGCGTATTAAAACAAAGTATTCATATTCTGATGGAGGGTACACCCTCGTCCATCAATGAAGAAAAAGTTCGAGAGACCCTTTTAGGCATCAGTGGTGTGATGGATGTACATGATCTTCATATATGGACCATCACATCGGGAATGGATACATTAACCTGTCACTTACAAATCAAAGATGATCATGATGGGCAGCAGGTTTTGCAAGCCGCCATCCATAAAATCGAAGAGGACTTTGGGATCCATCATACAACGATTCAAGTAGAAAAATCTGACCTGCAGCATCGGGACTTATGGGTGTGACCGGTGCGATTTCTTCTGTGAGTTTTCACTCCCCCAGTGGGGGTTTTTTTAATTTGCTGGGTAGGAATTCGCGAAAAAAGGCATTTTTAGCTTGTCTCATCAATAAAACTAGAAACTGTAACCCCTGTACGTCATGGACTGAGCTGTGACGACGAGGGGGAGATCTCCATGATAATCCTGGGTGAGGGGGTTTATGGGGTGAAAGGAGGGGCGATGCAGCGCAACCCAAGACCTAAAAATGATGAACGGGGGAGATTTGATTTATGTCCGTATATCCTGACAAGAAGGTGATGACGACTCTGACGGTGGCCGGATCGCTACTGGTGGTAAGTCCTCAAGTAGCAGATGCTTCGGCTAACCCAGAACAAACAGATACAGGTTCCAAAGAGACGGCTTATCAGGTGAATCAGGCGGTGGCGGTTCAAGAATCACCTTCGAAATGGCGATATCATGTCGCTTCAACGGGGATTCGGGCGCATGTGGATGAGGAAGGGCTTGAGGCGGGGACGTATTACATTGTGAGAAAAGGGGATACACTTTCTGAAATTGCAACAAGGTATCAAATGCATTTGGAAAAACTGATTCAGATGAATCGACAGATTAAAAATCCGGCTAGGATTTATATTGGGCAAAAAATCCGTATTCTCAAGGGATCTAAGGGGTCTAAGGAATCTGAAGAAAAGGCCTCTCCTGACAGGAAACCCTCAACAGAAAAGCCTTCAAGCCCTTATTTGGGAACTGGCAAAGGAGCATCGATCGTTAATGAGGCGATGCGTCATTTAAATGCGTCCTATGTGTATGGTGCCAGTGGCCCCAATCAATTTGATTGCTCTGGTTTTACAAAATATGTATATGATAAAATTGTAGGAAAACAACTGCCTCGGACTAGCTCAGCGCAAGCATCCGTTGGAAAATTTATTTCAAAGGGCAATCTTCGTGCGGGAGATTTGTTGTTTTTCCGAACCGGTGGCGGTGGGATCAGTCATGTAGGGATCTATATGGGCGGAGGAAAGATGATTCACGCTTCCAATCCACGAGATGATATCAACATTAGTAACTTGGGCGAACGGTATTGGAGTCAGCGGTATGTAACTGCACGTCGAGTGCTCCGGTAATTGAACATCTCAGTCATTATTCCTATCGCTTGATGGGATTTAACCAAAGGCATTGATGATGCTCCCACCATTCCATCATGATTCAATACAAGTGAATGCTGAGGGGCTAAAGAAAAAACACCAACATTAAAGAACCCTTTCTCCCTGAGACTGGATTCTTTCCCCCATCACACCGTTAAAATAAATGAATTTTCAAATAATACGTTTAAATCCCAGTTTCGATCTGGGAGTTTAAATAGGAAGCAGTAGAGAGGCAGAATGGTTCTTATCTGGAACCGGTTGATTACCGGTTTCTTTTTGTTGTGTTTGATTGGTTATCGGTGAAGAGCATATCAGTGGAATGTTGAAGGGAACAATGATGGTGAAGTCAGTGAAGCGATAGTGAAACAAAACTGGGATGAATTCGAGTGTTAATGGAGGAATCAATCGTGATCTTTATATGGTGGACAATTGTGTGGTGGATCATTGGTGGCTTATATATTGATTGGAACCAGTGGCGAGTCGGCTATGCGACAGCGATTGCGGGAAGCCTTGGCTCCTTTCTATTAGATGCAGCCTTTGTCAGTGGGGGATTCTGGAGTTATGATGATGGTTTGTTAAAAGGATTATGGCCCAATATCCTCCTCAATATCAGTTTATACCCTGTTGGCGCATGGATTTTTGTACAGCGATTACCTAAGACAATCCGTGCTTGGTTTGGTTGGGTGCTTACCGGAACCGTTATTCTTTTATCGGTAGAATATAACTTGTATTCATTAGGTCACATGACGTACCACCACGGTTGGAATATTGGGTGGTCAGCCATCGCGAATGTGATCTTGTTAACGTTGTTATGGGTTCATTTTATTATGGTGGAACGTAACGTTGGAAGTTTAGAGTCTAGTCATCCTGGGGGATAAGTCTTTAACCTTTGTTGCACCTGCATCCATGCAAGAATAAAATCTTGTCCCATTCGAATACATTCGGGTGATCATGGTGGTAATATAAAACCGTGCGAGCAGGGAGGTCTGTATTGTGATAGCATCTTGAGATGGAGGAGGTGGAGCGAAGGTGAGGACATGGTTAATACCAGTACAAGTCACGGGACTGTGGGGAATTTATAAGAGTGGGTGTTGGATAAAGGACCTTTTACAAATTCCTATTCCAGGGAGTTTAATTGGCATGATCCTTTTGCTCTGCCTCTTATTGACGGGTATTATTCCTGAACGTTGGTTTGCCATTGGCTCGGAGTGGTTGCTTCGGTGGTTACCCCTTTTTTTCCTGCCGTCGATCGCAGGGGTTCTCGGGGTTCTCCCTTTTTTAAAGGAGCAGGGGTGGACGTTAGCAGGTGTCGTTTTGGTTAATACACTCTTCGTCATGATGATATCTTCCCTGATGAGCCAACGGCTCCTTCGGCGACGATATAGTCAAGAGGGGGAGATGGATTGACGGCATTGATTTTTGGAGGCATTACTGTCGGACTATACTGGTTATTTAGAAGTCTATACCATAAGCTGAAACACCCTCTACTTTCACCCATTGCAACCTCAGGTTTTGTTCTGATCCTTCTTCTATCTTACTGCCATGTCCCATATCATACCTATATGGTTGGTGGACAATGGATTGATCGTTTGTTGGGTCCTGCTGTGGTGGCTTTTGCCTATCCCATGTATCGTCACCGGCGCCTGCTACGTCTTTTTTGGCTACCGTTATTGAGTGGCGTTGGGATCGCTGTGTTAATGACCTTGATCATGGTGACCAGTTGGGCCAAGATCCTCAAACTACAACCCCTAATCTTTCATACCTTGTTACCAGAATCAGTGACAACGCCGGTTGCAGTGGATTTGTCTCGAGAATTAGGAGGCATTCCATCGTTAACAGCAGTCATGGTCGTATTTGCTGGGATGTGTGGTGCTGTATTGGGGCCATGGCTTTATCGGTGGCTCGGTGTGAATCATCCTTTGGCGAGGGGAATTGGATTGGGTAGCGCCTCCCACGGAATTGGTACGGCCCAAGCATTTGAAGAGGGAGAGGTTGTTGGAGCAGTGAGTACGGTTTCAATGACACTTACAGCGTTAGTCACTGCAGGAGTCAGCATATGGATTCTCGAAATCCTGTAGGTGGTTGATGGAGGTATTTGACGAAAAAAGGTAGGTGAAGAGATGAAGGCAAGGGAGGCACGTGGGGCTCTTTGGCCAGTGATTCGGCATGTATATCGATCCGTGATGGAACATGGTGTCACGGATCTCGCAGCGGCCTTAGCTTACTACTTTTTATTGTCCTTGTTTCCGATGATGATCTTTTTGGTTACTCTTTTGCCTTATCTACAGATCGATCCCGATTCAGCGGTTCGCTTTGTCAACGGAATTGTTCCTGTGATTTCACAAGGGTCGATTGATGGTACGATTCGCGAAATTGTGAGCCAGCGGCAAGAAGGTTTGCTGTCCTTTAGTCTGCTTGCAACCTTATGGGTGGCATCCAATGGGGTAAGTGCAATTATTCGTATGCTGAATATCGCCTACGAAGTGGAAGAGAATCGTCACATCGTGCGGGTGCGTTTATTATCCTTGAGCTTAACAGTCGGGCTGGTGGTAGGGCTTTCGATCTTATTGGTATTCTCAGTATTTGGCGATGTGCTTCTCCATCACTTAGCTTACTTTATCCCCTTGGAGAAAATAAGCGGACTCTTTACCATTATGAAATGGTTTGCTTCACTCTTTCTTACGGTGATTGTGTTGGTGGGGATTTATCAGATTGCCCCTGCGACACGGTTGCCTTTAAAAGAGGTGATTGTTGGAGCTTTGGTAACAGCGACAGGTTGGCAGATTAGTTCGCTCGGCTTTTCCTTTTATGTAAGTAACTTTAGCAATTATTCCGCTACATACGGTAGTTTAGGCGGTGTCATTGTCCTGATGATTTGGTTCTATCTTACGGGGATGTTCTTGATTATGGGTGGAGTCATTAACGCGGCGATTCATCGTCATCGATGGATTTTGCGTAGAAGTTAAAAAAAGAAGGAGGCTGAGATCTCAGCCTCCTTCTTTTTTTTATCCTTAGAGCTGCTTGATCGCGGCAATCGCGATACATACCCAACCGACAAGGAAGGCAAGCCCTCCGATCGGTGTAATCGCACCTAACTGTTTGACACCTGTTAACGCCATCACATAAAGACTGCCTGAGAACAATAGAATCCCAGTGAGTAGAAGCCATCCTCCTGTTGATACGAGGGGAGAGGACCCGACTTTTGAGACGAGAAAACCAATGAAAAGAAGGGCTAAGGCATGGATCATATGATATTGCGCGCCGGTATGCCAATTGGCAATCATTCGATCTGAGATCTTTCCTTGTAAGCCATGGGCACCAAATGCTCCCAAGGCGATGGCTAAAAACATGTTGATTGCACCAAGGACGATAAACAATTTCATTACGAGATCACTCCTTTCCCGTATTATAATCTGGGGTTTACTTAAAATCAGCTAGGTTCACGGCTTTGCCACAAGGTCGATTGCAAAAGAAAATGATTTTGTTAGGATTTCCCTATTTTTCTCTTTACAGGTGGCTTCCGAGTCATTAAAATAAATTTTAGCGATAAAATTTATTTTAATTGTCTGGGTATGAAGGGAAGGGGATCATGGAAAATGAAGAGCCAAGTGGCAGAACAACCGATTGTACAGCAACCTGGCGTATCAAGATTTTCTTTATTTAGAAATTATCAATTGGTTGGTATATGGGTGGCAACACTGTGTGCGGGGTTATCCATTTCGGCTTACCTTACGACTGAATCCTGGTACGTATTGACAGGCTTGAAAATGCCATGGGCATTGGGGATCGTATTGATGGTGACCGCAATTCCGCGCCTGATCTTGATGATGTGGGGAGGCGTTATCGCCGATCGATTTAATAAAGTTCGCATTATGCTCGTTACCAATGGATTGCGCAGTATCATGACAGTGGGAATGGTATTTTTGTTGGGAATCGATCAGTTGTCGTTACCCTGGCTACTGATTTTTGCAATATTCTTTGGGGGATTGGATGCTTTTTTTTGGCCGGCAAGGGGAGCTATATTGCCGCAAATCGTCAAAAAAGAAGAGCTCATGAAGGCCACGGCGATGATGCAGACCATCCAGTACATAGGAACCATCGCCGGTCCAGTACTAGCAGGGGTAATGATGACGTGGGGATCCTTTACGGCTGCCTTTTCTTTCTCTGGAGTCGCCTTGTTGATCGCTGTCATCACATTACTCATCATTCCCCCGCTGAAGAAACAGGGAAGGGTAACGAAGGAGCAGAGTTCATCGCTTCAGGAGTTAAAAGAAGGGATTCACTATGTGTTAAAAACCCCTTGGTTGCGTGTGCTCCTTCCAATTACTCTCTTGGTGAATCTTTTATTAGTGGGTCCTTTAACCATGGGGATACCCCTGGTGGTAAAACAACAGTTACAGGGAGATGCCTTGGATCTTAGTTACATCGAAGGGGCGTTATCCTTTGGGATGGTATTAGGGGGACTGCTTATCGGATTGCTTACCTTGCGCCGAAAACGCATGCTGATCAATGGTCTTTTAGTAATGGTGATCGCTGGATCGATGGCGATGTTTAGTATGGTGACAGCAGTATGGCAAGGAATGGTGACACTAGCGTTATACGGGATAGCAGTGAATATAGGGAATACGATCACCTTCACGATTCTGCAAGAGCAGGTGGAGGAGGATAAGATCGGGCGTGTGATGAGCGTATTGATGACCGCATCGATGGGGTTGATCCCTCTCTCCTATGGCCTAGCTTCTGTAGGTGTGTCAATAGGCGTTCCGATTTCGACCCTTATGCAGGGGGCAAGTTTGTTGACGATTCTTTATTTAAGTGGGATGCTGTTTACCAATCGAATCTTACGTGAGATGGATTGAGGGTGATGAGTGATGGCAAAAAAGATCACCGATGTGGAATTTTTAAAGGTGATTTCCGATCCAAGGCGCATTCAAATTATGCATTTGTGTGAACAGGAAGCTTTATCAGTTAAGGAACTAGCACAAAAGCTTGGGGAAGAACCTTCCCGTCTCTACTATCATGTCAAGAAACTGGTTGACTATGAGAAACTCGAAGTGGTGGATACACGAAAGCATGGCAATTTAACAGAGAAACTGTTTCGGACTCGCAATATCGGTGAAGTATCCTACCTTGATCGCTCATTGTTGGCAAATGAGTATCAAACTGTGTTTGAAGAGTATCAAGAAAATATCAAACAGGGGTTTGAGTTAGCGATAAAGTCGATGGCTTTATGGAAGGAGCGAAAAGGCGATGTGGATGAATCGATCCCCTTTCCTGCCCATGTCGTGTTTGACAGTGGAACGAACCACTTGACCAAAAAAGAGTGGCTGGAGGCACTTCAGCGTACCCATGACGCTTGGCAACACACGGAGGATGGTGACCAATCGGTATACCCGGAGGAAGTAAAGAATCTGCTCCATGAGACGGGTGACGAAAAAGGATCGTATCAATTTCTATTAATCAGTTATCGGATCGAGGATGGGCTTAAGATGGGGATATTTTCACCGGTTGCGGAAGAGGAAGAAAAGAAAAAGAAGAAATGATTCTTATATGAAAAGATGAAATATCGGGTTTTCTGCGTCGATCAAATCATCTCATAGGGTTTCCTTACGAAAGAATCTCCTTGCATTTGGTGAGGGGGTTTTTTTGTGTGGAGGAAAATGCAAGATAGCAATTCCTATTTATGGGGGATGAGTCGATAACCTATGCAAACTTGAAAAATATTTTTTTTAATGAAGGAGGATTTTGGATGAACCAGTTGAATTAATAGAAGTGCATTTTAGATTGGTATAAAGAACTGGAGGAGTTCGATTGAAGAAGAAGATGGGCGCGATTGCTTTATCGCTTGCACTGATCACAGGGGCTGTAGGGACAGCCGCTGCTCAGTCCACAATGAAGGGGAATGTTGAGCAACAAACGCAAGTACTGCAGAAAGATTGGTTAAAAAATAAAATTGCGAAGGGTGTGAAGACTGCTGGCCAAAAGCGAACCACGGTCATCGTAGAGTTGGCGGCTTCCCCCACGAGTCTCGCAACCATTGATAAAAGTACCTCCGCAACGCAATTGCAGAAGGAATTAACCGTACAAAAAAATGAAGTGATCGATGGAGCGGAGAAGAAAGTCACGGATCTCGTTACTGAAAATAGTTATGAAACGGTATTCGCGGGCTTCTCGGCAACGCTTGCGGGTCAAGATGTTAAAAAATTAGCCTCACTACCTGGTGTGAAGCGGATTTGGCCCAATATCCGTTATAAGGCCAACTTGAAAGAAAGTGTTCCATTGATCGGGGCTCCGGATGTTTGGATGAAGAAAGATTCCCGTGGATCTGCGATTAACGGTAAAGGCATACGGGTGGCTGTGGTGGATACGGGTGTCGATGCAAAACATCCGGACTTAAAGGGAAAAGTAGTGGGTGGGTACGACGTTGTCGACCATGATAAAACCCCACAAGATGGGGATGGGCATGGCACCCATGTGGCGGGTACGATTGCAGCGAATGGAAAAGTAAAGGGAGTTGCCCCGGGTGCATCCATTTTGGCCTATCGGGTACTCGATAATAATGGCTTTGGAACGACGGATGATATTTTGGATGGCATTGACCGTGCGGTGAAAGACAAGGCCAATGTGATGAACCTTTCTTTGGGTGAGATAGCTAATAACCCCGAAGATCCATTGGCACAGGCGATGGATCGAGCAGCTCTTAAAGGAACCATCCCGGTAGTTGCCAACGGGAATGATGGTCCAAAGGCTTGGACAGTAGGGACACCTGCGACCTCCCGTGAAGCCATTTCTGTGGGGGCATCAACGAAACGGATTACCCAACCAGATTTATCCCTTGTTGGAGAAGATAAAGTGGCCCATTTATTATTAGTGGAAGGGTCCAAAACATTTCCAACAGGGAATGCGAAACTGATTTATGTTGGACACGGAAGTAAGTTGGAGTACAGCAAAAAAGACGTAAAAGGAAAGATTGTTGTCGCAAAATGGCGGGAAGATGAGTTAGAGGATCAAGCGGATCTTGCAAAATCGAAGGGCGCAGTGGGTTTGATTCTAGTAGGAGCCGATCGGAATATAATGGAATGGTTGGAAGAACCCAAATATGCTACGCCGACTGCGCTCATTTATGGAGAAGAAAGTGACTGGTTATATCAGTCGATTCGTGCTGGGAAGCTTGCTGGATCGATTAAAGGTGTTAAACAAGAATTGATGGCTCCCTTTAGTTCACGGGGTCCAGCTACAGGCAGTTGGGAGATTAAACCGGATGTCTCAGCACCTGGAGTGGATATTGTTAGCACCGTTCCTGGCGGAAAGTATGAGTCATTAAGTGGAACCAGCATGGCTTCTCCTCATGTGGCAGGAGCAGCAGCGCTGATTAAGCAAGCTCATCCTACTTGGGATACCCGTGCTATCAAAGCAGCCTTGTCCAACACGGCTGTGACTCTGAACGAGCGAAATGGTGTTCCATATCCTGCAACGACGCAGGGAGCTGGTCGGATCAATATCCCCGCAGCGATCGACACCAAAACGTTAATTGTGCCTTCGACCGTAACCTTTGGAAAGCTTGATCCTCATACCGGAGTCCAATCACTATCTCGTTCTGTGGAAGTTCGCAACCTCAGTCAAGAAGCAAAAACCTATTCAATTGAAACGGAATGGGCATTGGGGCAAGAAAAATTAAACATCACCGCGCCTACAACATTAACCGTCAATGCTCAAGGCCATGCTGATGTAAAGGTTGATCTACAGGCAGATACGGACTTACCACGCGGCGTATATACAGGGATGATCCGATTACATGATGGCGCGCAAACACTCAAGGTACCGATGTCCGTCATGATTGATCCTGAGGATTATCCAGCGGTTAACTCGGTTGTGGCAAAACCCAATACAATTTCACCCAATGCGGACAAGGTGAAGGATAGTACTTCGCTTTCCTGGTATGTTCCGGCACCGTTACAATCACTCGATATGAAAGCATTAAAGCTGAATCACGATGGTGAAGTGGAAAAAGAAGTGTCCCTCAGTCATGAAACCCAGCCAAAGGTGGGAATGAATCTCCGTTCATGGAAAGGGATCGACAAAAAGGGGAAGGCACTTTCTGATGGGGTATATATCATCGAACTGACCGGGACCCACCAGGACACAGCGTATGCTGATGTTGGATATCCCGTGGTGATTGACCGTAAAGTTCCTACACTTACAATGAGTTCTTCATTTTCCTCAACAAAGATTAAAGGAAGCATGAAAGATGATATGCTCGATATTTTACGAGCGAGCTTCTCTGATACTCCTGATCTTGTAAAAGTAAGTTGGAAGAAGTATGGATCTAAATATAAAAAATGGACTAAAATACCAGTCATGCAAAAATACACAGGGGAAAGTACAAAACTCTCCTTCACCTACACCTTCAAAAAAGGAACCATGAAAAAAGGTACCACGAAGGTATGGATTAAAGTGGTGGATGCAGCTGGAAATGAGAAAAAGAAAGTAATTAAAGTCAAAAGCAAATAACCTTTCATCATGAACCCTGATGGGGATGAAAAAGCCCTCTTCTTCGTTTACGTGTGAGTAAATCATACATGGCGATGGGAGAGGGTATTTTTTTATGGGCATCTCAACTAAACAGAGAATTTATAACTTTTCAAATCAGTGCATAAAAATTCAGACTATTCGCAATTAATAAAATTAATTTTTTTTTTGAGTGGACAAGCAAAGAAATAGAAAAGTGATGTATATATTAGAGTCAGAAAAATAAGGAGTGATGTGCTTGAAACGGTTAAGTCGTGTAGGGTTGGTTGTCGCAGCGCTTGGATTAGGGTTGTCCTTCGTTTGTTCACCAATTGCAGGGGCGCAGCCATCAACAAAACATGTAGGCGCGCAAACAAAAGACAGAATTATTGTAAAGTTCAAACAAGGGATTTCCACCAGTCAAATGAGTGCGTTGCACAAAAAAGAGAACGCGACAGTCGAATCAACGAACAAGGCATTGAATTTTGAAGTAGTAAAGGTTGAGGGGCAATCGGTACAGGAAGCGATCAAAGCGTATAGCAAAATGTCTGATGTGGAGTATGCAGAGCCTGTAACGGAGTACAAAGCATTCTGGACGCCAAATGATCCATTGTATGCTTCGGATCAATATGGACCACAAAAGATGGATGTTCCAGCCGCTTGGGATGTGACTATAGGAAAAAAAGACGTGATAGTTGCAGTGGTGGATACGGGGGTGCAGTTAGATCATCCTGATTTAAAAGGACAAATCATACAAGGGTATGATTATGTGGATAATGATAACGACGCAACGGATGAACAGGGGCATGGAACCCATGTGTCTGGGACCATTGCGGCGTCAACTGATAATAATGTGGGGGTTGCTGGCGTTGCCCCGAAAGTACAAGTGATGGCCGTTCGGGTACTGGATGAAAATGGTTCAGGCACAAACAGTGCTGTCGCCAATGGAATGACCTATGCAGCGGATCATGGTGCCAAGGTCATCAGCTTAAGCCTAGGTGGAACCAGTCCCTCTAAAGCCGTTGAGGATGCGGTCAACTATGCATGGAATAAGGGTGCTGTGGTGGTGTGTGCAGCCGGTAATGCAGGAACCACAAGCCCCAACTACCCTGCGTACTATGAGAAAGCAATCGCAGTGGCTGCAACGGATGATCAGGACAAAAAAGCATCCTTCTCCACCTATGGATCTTGGGTAGATGTTGCTGCTCCTGGGGTCAATATCATTTCCACGGTCCTTGGTAATGGCTATGCCAAATATAGTGGAACATCGATGGCTACTCCTCATGCTTCCGGTGTCGCTGCGCTATTGGCATCCCAAGGAAGGTCCAATTCCGAAATTCGTTCCGCAATGGAGAGTACCGCGGATAAAATCCCAGGTACAGGTACCTATTGGACACATGGCCGCTTAAATGCTGCGAAGGCGGTCGGTGCTGATACAGGTGGGCCTGGTCCAGACCCAGATCCAGAAGACAGCTATGAGCCAAACGACACACAAGCTACTGCCTATGGCAACCTGACTTCAGGTAAAGTATATAACAGTAAAATTTTTGATGCTGACGATGTGGATTGGTACAAAATCAAAGTGGGTACCTTCTCATCGATCTCGCTAAGCCTATCCGACTTGCCAGGAGACTATGATTTGTACCTATATAACTCATCAGGAAGCCTAGTGGCTCGTTCTTGGAAGTCCGGTACTTCGAGCGAATCGATCTCCTATCGCGCGTGGTCATCGGGTACTTACTACATTAAGGTTGTCGGTTGGGATGGTGCCCACAGTTCGACGAAGGACTATGCATTGAAAGCAACTTTTTAAAAAATAAGTTGGTTTCTTGCAAAGTAGCCTCTCTCAAGAATGAGAGAGGCTACTTTATTTATTGGGAATGGAATCCCCTTATGGATATGGGAAAATTTGATTGACATAATACGAAGGGAGGAGTAAAGTAGTATTACTTAACAGTATTAAATAATCAATAAGGGAAATATTCGCATGCTAAAGATTAGGGATGGATCAGAGAGGAAGATTGCGAATGGATACTGCTGAACAGCTACAGGCGGGCCAAGTGAACGCAAGTGGTCATCGGGGAATTTTAATTACGGGTCTAATCATCGCGATGTTATTTGGTGCGTTAGATCAGACCATTGTGGGAACAGCGATGCCAAGAATCATTGGGGAACTGGGTGGTCTCTCGATGATGACCTGGTTAACCACAGCGTATATGCTTGCTTCCACTACCGTAGTGCCCATCGCAGGGAAATTAGCGGATCTTTTGGGAAGGAAACGAATTTATATCACCGGGCTCGGGATATTTGTTATCGGCTCTGCTTTATGTGGATTGGCCCAAAATATGACTCAGCTAATCTGGTTCCGGGGGTTACAAGGAATTGGTGGGGGAGTCATGATGCCTATGGCCATGATTATTATTGGCGATTTATTTACAGGGAAACAACGGGCAAAATGGCAAGGGATTTTTGGTGCAATGTTTGGACTTTCCTCGGTGATTGGGCCCCAAATCGGTGGTTGGATTGTGGATGCTAGCCATTGGCGTTGGGTATTTTATATCAACCTTCCTATTGGTTTTTTGGCCATGATTTTAATTTCAATCGGTCTGGGAAAGAGTCAACTAAAGAAGGATATTCGCTTTGATTGGTTGGGAATTCTGACGATGGTGATTGGAGTAGTTGCTATCTTACTTGGATTGACCATGGGTGGCAATCAGTATGAATGGAATTCTTGGCAAATTATTGGTTTGTTTTGTTTAGGTATTTTTACCCTCGCTTTATTTGCGTGGATTGAATCACGGGCAGCCGAGCCGATTTTGCCTGTACGATTGTTTAAACATAGAACCTTTCTCACACTAAACGGAATTGGTTTTTTGATGAGTGTGGGGATGTTTGGTTCCATCATGTTTGTGCCTCTCTATATGCAAGGGATCTTGGGAGTAAGTGCATCAGCTTCTGGAAGCGCAATGACGCCAATGATGTTGACCATCGTGCTCGGTAGTATTTTAGGTGGTCAACTCGTGCAAAAGCTAGGCGTAAGGTGGCAAGCGACCCTTGGCATGGTAATTATGGCGGTTGGGTTTGTATTACTGTCTACCCTCGCACTGGATACCTCTCGATGGACCGTTACGAGCTATATGGTGGTTCTTGGGATGGGTATGGGATTGGTAATGCCGATTCTTACCGTGGCTCTTCAAGAGAGTTTCCCCAAATCGGAGTTGGGCGTGGTCACTTCCTCCAGCCAATTTTTTCGTCAAATTGGAGGGACATTTGGTATGGCGATGTTGGGAGCCGTGCTTAATGCAAAATCAAGCGAACTTTTAACGGACAAGATGAAACCCATCGCCGAGAAGATGCCTGGCAATGAAATGATGGCGCAACTGATGAGTAAAGTGAATGAAAATGCCCAAGGATTGTACTCTTCTTTGCTGGATCCTAAGACATTAGCAAAAATGCCTGCGATGTTTCACCAATCCATCCTTCCGATTTTAAAATCGGCCCTTGTAGATTCGTTGCATAGCGTTTTTCATGTTGGGCTGGTATTTGTGTTGTTAGGAACCATTTTGACGTTTTTCTTAGGGAACATACGCATCTCTGATCGACGTGGCGAAACGCCCAAAGAGTCTCAATCTACCGGGGAATAAGTCGAATCCATGGAAATAAAAAAAGCCAAGTTGCTTCGCTACATGCGGAGCCTTGGCTTTTTTCCTATCGAGTGGGTGGTTAAAAGTTGCTTATTAAATCTTGATGGTAGCGATGAAAATCGTGAAGAGAAGGACAAGCACGGAAATATTGAGCAGCATGATATAACCTTTAACAGCGGAGACTGCCGCATCTCCGCTCTCCGATTGAACTCGTTTCGATAGTTTTCCACCATAGATCGGAAGCGCGATGATATAGAGGAGGATAAAGATACTGATGGCACGTTCCTTGATAATCAGCCACAGTGGCATGTAGGCAGACCAGCTACCGGTTAGCAACATATAGAACCCTGCAATGGCACCAAGAACAGCGACGGGAATCATCATCCGTACATTGAGGTTATGAACACTTTCCATACTCTTGGTCATGGAAAATCCTTCATTGTTAAACCGGATGGATTTACGGAGCCAGATGACCATCACAGCAAGGCCACCAAACCAGCTTGCCATACACAGGATGTGAATAAAAAGAGCAATACTGTAATCAATCTGCATAGTTGGATTCAATCCCTTTCTTCTTTAAATTCAACCAATAAGTACTTCGAAGGTCTCTAAATCGGGTTGGCGTCCTTCGCTATCCCCGCGTTTACCTCCGTGTGCTTGAGCAAAGGCTTCGCTCTTTGTCCAATTAATAAAATCCTCTTTTCTTTCAAAAACGCTCTCAACGATGAGACGACTTTCATCCTCTGTTTTTAGGAGGCGAAAAGAGATAAAGCCAGGAACTTTCTGCATGCGTAGGTCTGCCCCTTGAAATCGCTCGATCAGGTGATGGAGTTGCTCAGGCGATTGGATCGCGATGCGGTTATTTACTTGGTACATGGATGACTCACTCCTTTCCTACTTGTATTGTACATGGAAATTAGATCGGTGTCCGTTTATAATACAGTCTTACCTGGATCAGAAGGAAAATATCATTATATGTGAGAACCCCCGAATCTACTAGAATCTTCGGGGGTTCTTGTATGAAGGTGAGCGATGTTTTTTTGTTCTACCTTATTACGGATTTGTGTCATTCGGTGGATCATTGGGGTTGGTGGGAGGAGGATCACCTTGGTCTCCCTCTGGGTTATCCGCTCCTTGATCCTGACCTCCGGCCCCGTCTCCAGGGTCGTCAGGCTGATCCCCGCCTTGATTATTGTCTCCACCACCGGGTCGTTGCGGGGGTGTCGAGGGCTCTCCGCCTTGGCTTGCGGAGTCACTCGGTTCATTTCCTTGGTCAGAAGGGGGATTTGATGGCTGGTCAGCTGGCTGATCAGGTTCGTCGGATTGATCACCAAAGTAGGTATTCCAGCCATCGTTGTTATTATCGCTAGGCGTAGACTTTGCCCCTTCCGAATTGAGTTGACTCACTTTCGTGCCAGAGAGAGTTTCTCCCATCACTTCATGGAAGATGCGAGCGGGATATTCACCACCGGTTAAGTCGACACGGCTTCCTCTTTCATTGAAGACGATGGTCGCCATGACATATTCCTTGGTATAACCTACAAACCATGCTTCTTTACTATTCTGTGTGGTTCCTGTTTTACCAGCGACATCACGTCCGTCAGAAAGGGCGGCATTTCTTCCTGAGCCGGCAGTAACCACGTGCTTTAATACATTGTTCATTGTCGAAGCCGTGGATGATTTGAAGATATGCTGATTCTTTTTAATCGCATCTTTGGGTTCGACCACATTGCCATCTACATCGACAATTTTTTGAATGGTATGGGCTTCTGTCATTTTTCCCTTATTGGGAAAGACCGAATATGCCTGAGCCATTTGCAGGGTGCTCACGCCCTTGGTGAGTCCACCGAGAGCAAGGGGCGCGGGTGATTTATCACTGGATTGTAAATGTAAACCTAGTTTATTTGCATACTGAAATGCTGTGTTGACACCAACTCTGTCTACCAGTAAACGTGCGGTCGCAACATTGAGGGATTTGGCGGCGACATCTTGCAGGGCAAGGTTACCATGGTACATATGATCCATATTTTTTGGTGACCAACCCCTATAACTAAAGGGGGCATCTGAAACCGGACTATACTGATTGTAACCTTTTTCCTCCACTGCAGGTGCATAGACCGTTAATGGCTTGATGGAAGAGCCAGGTTGAGCTGGAGCTAATGCCTGGTTTAGGTACCCACGGATATAACTTCGTCCGCCTCCCAATGCAGCGATACTCCCTGTTTTTGGGTCGATCATGGTGGAACCGGCATTTAATTTATCGTGTCCCTTGTAAAAGGTGGAGTCTTTTAAGGCACGCTCGAGGGAGAGCTGTGCTTTCTTGTTCATGCCGGTATATATTTTAAAGCCACCATTCACAAGTTCCTTGGAATCCAAGCCATATCGTTCTTCGGCCTCTCGCAATAAGTAATCTTTGTAAGCTTGGAAACGTCCATCGCTTTTGCTATTTTGCAGATATTTTTTATTGACACCCAATTTGGTTTGTTTATACTTTTCCGCTTCATCTTTTGTGATGATCTTATGTTCTGCCATCTTATTTAAGACGACATTGCGCCGGAATTTGGCCTCATCAGGGTGGATGTAGGGATTATACCCTTCAGGTGCTTTAGGGAGCCCTGCTAAAAGCGCAATTTCATTAGGTTTTAGCTTTTCCTTCGTAATATCCTTGTTGAAATAAATTTTTGCTGCCATTTTGATGCCTCGACAGTCGTTGCCAAGGTAGACATAGTTCAGATATGCCTGGAGAATTTCTCGCTTGGAGTATTTTCGTTCTAAGTTATAAGAAATCGCGATCTCATTGACTTTACGTAAAAAGGTTTTCTTATTTTCATTGAGGATAATGTTTCGTGAGACCTGTTGGGTGATTGTGCTAGCTCCCTGTTTAGGGCTAAGCGTCAAAATATCGATCGCAATTGCCCGACCGATTCCTTTGAGGTCCGCACCATTGTGTTGATAAAATCGTTCGTCTTCTACAGCTACAAAGGATTCGATCAATTCCTGGGATTTTACTTTATTTAGATCGACGTATTCCTTTTTTGAGTCACCCATCGTGACGACAGCCTTGTCATCATGGTCATAGAGTGTTGTGGCAAATCGAAGTTTTTTGAGACTATCTAAATCATAATAAGCAGTTGTAAGCATGACTGCCGCACACCCGCCGATAATAAATAAGAGCGAGGTGCACATGACGAGTAGCCACCACTTTTTGGTCATCATTGTCCGGTAAAATAAGCGACCGGACCGTTTTGCTTTTCGTAATCGAAGGTTCATTACCTGTCCTCCCCTAAATCTTAATCTCTATCATATCGCCAATGCCATGGAAGTGAAAGTCCTTTGCATGGTAAAAAAGGTAAATCCCTAGGAATAAAGTCGACTACATGGTTCCATTCCCCAGAAAATGCTACAATAAGAGGGGAAGAACGAAAAGAAAATTAACCGGAATTTATGAGGTGATAGGGAATGCCAGGTTGGGTCATTTGGATCATGATTCCATGGTTTCTCTTTATGATTTGGTTTTTTGCAACAGGTGGTTATTTCATGTTTCGCAAATTTCTGCGCGGGATGCCAAAGGAAGACGGCAAATCAGCGTTAGACTGGCAGGATCACTATATTGATCGGACCCGCCATCTCTGGTCAGAGGAGCAGTTAAATCTACTGGAGGAATTGGTTCAACCTGTTCCCCAGTTATTTCGAGATCCAGCGAAACGAACGATTGCTGGAAAGATTGGCGAATTGGCAGTCAAAGAAAAAGCCGATCAGATGCGCGAAGATCTGATCATTCGCGGGTATATCCTTGCTACCCCCAAACGGGATCATAAGTGGTTAGTGAAGACCTTGGAGAAGAAAAAGATCGATATGTCTCCTTATCAGGGGCTGCTCGGGTAATGGGGTACTGAAGGCGTCAGGCACGTCGGTAGTACCCTTTTTCGCATGGATAAACTCACCGATAGATTGGGTAAAAAGAGCGGAATCACAAGTTCCAGAATGGGAGGCCAGCATGATTGAGGTAAACCAGCTAGTAAAAATCTATAGTGGTAAACGAGTGGTGGATGGCGTTTCTTTTCATGTGTCAGAAGGGGAAGTTTTTGGGTTATTGGGCCCAAATGGGGCAGGGAAAACCACAACCATGGAAATGGTTGAAGGATTACGCACGCCAGATGGGGGAGAAATTACCATCGGAGGGTTTAATGGATTAAAAGAGCTGGGGAAGGTAAAGGAATTGATCGGCATTCAATTACAATCAACGGCTCTTTTTGACCATCTCACAGTTGCAGAAATCATTCGACTATATGGAAGTTTTTATAAGAACATGCGTCCACTTTCCGAACTTTTAGCGGCATTTGACTTAGAGGAGAAGAAAAAGAGTTTGGTGAAGCACCTTTCTGGCGGGCAAAAACAACGGCTTGCCATTGCGATTGCAGTGGTCCATGATCCAAAAGTAATTTTTTTGGATGAGCCGACGACAGGATTAGATCCCAAAGCACGAAGAGACTTATGGGACATCGTGTTGCAGTTGCGCGATGAAGGGCGGACGGTTTTTCTTTCGACACACTACATGGAGGAAGCTGAGCAGTTATGTGATCGCGTAGCGATCATGGATTCAGGGAACGTCATTGCATTAGATTCCCCTGCGGGATTAATCCGTGAATTGGCATCGGATAGTGTTATCGAGTTTGTTCCAGGGAAAATGGAAGCGTCTTCGACCTATCAAGGGCTTGTTGGTGTCAAAGAAGTAAAGCGTGCCGAGGATGATTCGGTGACGTTACTTACTACCCATCTACAGGAAACCCTGCGAGAGTTGATTGCCTTGGCAGATGAAAAAGAGTTGACGTTAGCCGGTCTTCGAACGCGGACATCCACACTGGAGGATGTATTTCTTACTCGGACAGGAAAGAGGTTGACAGAATCATGAGAGCATATTGGCAATTGACATGGGCACAACTTCTTTTATTTGCTCGCAATAAAAATATGATCATTTGGTCTTTCTTTCTTCCCATCTTAATGATGCTGGCTCTTGGGACGTTTATGGGCAACGGAGGCACCCAATTTTCGATGACCGTTGCAGTAGATGATCGGGATCACAGTACATATTCCAAGCAGTTGACAACGATAATCGATGAGACGGCGGGGATTAAGGTAAAGCGTCTTGATGAGAAGAAAGCCCTGCAAGCGGTGAAAAAGGGAGATGTGAATATCTTCATCCGGTTGGATGAGGGGTTGGGTTCTCGACTTGAAAGCAAAAAACCTCATCCTAAGGGAGAAAAAGAACCCATTCAACTTTATTTAGATAAAAGTAATCCGACGGTATCCCAGATTGGAACCACTGTGATCAATCAAGCGGTTGATCAGTTAAATAAGAAAGCCATGGATTATCATCCCATCGTCAAGGTAGCAGAACATAACGTTCAGTCGCGACCCTTACGTACAATCGATTTTCTTGTCCCAGGGATTCTCTCCTTGATGATTATGAGCAATAACTTAAATGGGGTTGCGGCTACGATTGCTTCATGGAGAGAGCGGGGGATTCTCCGCAGAATGCAGGGCACCCCTCTGAAAAGTTCCACCTTTATCGCTGGCCAAATTACGGCGCGCGTGTTGCTCAATAGTTTACAGGCGGTTGCGGTCTTACTTGTCGCCTATTTTATCTATGATGTTAAAGTCTATGGATCATGGTTGCTATTATTGATGATTGTTCTCTTGGGAACACTGACCTTTATGTCGATTGGCTTTATCATTGCAAGTCTATCACGCACTCCGGAGACGGCAGGACCGATTGCTGGATTAATCTCTTTTCCGATGATTTTTGTGGGGGGTATTTTCTTCCCCGTACGGGATTTGCCTGGATTATTACAACCGATTGTAAAAGCGATCCCGATTGGATATCTGACAGAGGGTTTGCGTGGCGTCATGAACGAAGGAGCGAGTCTATCTCAGCTGGGAATCCCTGTTGTTGTACTGACTGCGTGGTTTTTTGTAGCCTTTGTGATTGCGTCGGTTACCTTCCGATGGGATGTGAAGTAAAAGTAGGATGAAGTTCTTGGTGAGGTGTCGTGAATGATTGTGGGCGTTGGAGTCGACTTGGTTGAATT
The DNA here is from genome assembly GCF_900116235.1 of Marininema halotolerans. Taxonomy (GTDB): domain Bacteria; phylum Bacillota; class Bacilli; order Thermoactinomycetales; family DSM-45169; genus Marininema; species Marininema halotolerans. Next base: position 69,375 of record NZ_FPAA01000010.1, read on the forward strand.
ATCCCATCTAGCAACATTGAATACGGATCAGTTAAGTAAACGGATACTCACTCCCAAAGAAATAGAGAAGATCCCTCATGAAGTCAGGCGTCGTCTTGAATGGTTGGCGGGCCGTTTTGCTGCCAAGGAGGCGATTGCAAAAGCGATTGGTTGTGGGATTGGGAGTCAGCTTTCGTTTCAAGATATCACGATTGCTTACAAGGAGGGTGGTCAACCCGGGGTTGAATTATCAACCTCGGGTAAAAATCGTCTAGGCTTACAACAGGTTCATTTTCACCTCTCGATCACCCACACAAAAAAAACAGCGGCGGCGTTTGTCGTCATGGAGAGCGGAAAAAAGAGTGATTAGGAAGGAAGCCCGTCAACCTTGTCTGCATAACGGGACAAAGCTGGACATAAATATGTATCGCGGTTAGGAGGGACATAGTTGCATCTCTATACTGCACAAGAAATGCGTGATCTCGATCAGTACACCATCCAGGAAGTAGGAATTCCTGGAGTGGTCCTGATGGAAAATGCAGGGCGAATGGTGACAGAGGAAATCTTGCGTCGTCATCCTCATCCGGGAAGAGCTGTCATATTAACCGGTGGAGGAAACAATGGTGGTGATGGCTTTGTCATCGCACGCCTACTGTGGGGGGCTGGCTGGGATGTATCGGTATGGATAACAGGAACACAGGAGAAAATGTCCGCGGAGACGGCTACAAATTACCACGTGTGTCGTCGATTACAATTGCCCATGGAACATTTCACGTCAGATAAGGGAGATTCCCTTTCTCCCCTGTTACAACAAGCCGATGTAGTGGTGGATGCGCTGCTTGGCACAGGAGTAAAGGGGCCCTTACGTCCACCCTATGGAGCGTTGATTGAGCGCGTGAATCGCGATACCAAGGGATGGGTGCTCGCGGTGGATACACCAAGTGGTGTGGAGACGGATAATGGCAGTATAGAAACGATCGCCATCCGTGCCGATGTGACGGTTTCCTTGGTAGGTCCCAAGTGGTGTCACTATCTCCGTCCGGGAGCCGAATATGTGGGTGAGTTGGTGATTGCGGATATTGGTATTCCAAAGGAAGTGGCTCGAAAAATGGGGACTTCCGCTCGCCTAAATGGACCCGAGGAGTGGAAAGAATTTTTCTTACCACGCTCACGTTGGTCTCATAAAGGGACCCATGGTCACTTGTTAGTCCTAGGCGGTTCCAAAGGCATGCTCGGTGCGGTGAAAATGAGCGGTGTAGCCGCATACCGGACGGGAGTAGGGTTGGTTACGCTGGGTGTTCCAGAAAGCCAGTTGACTACTTTAGGGCCTTCCATCACCGAAGCCCTTCTATGGGGATGGCCAGAGGATGAACTGGGACAGTTTGGAAACGATATCCCCGTGGATTGGCGTGAGCGAAGCAATCGTTTTAAAGCGATGGCGATCGGTCCCGGTCTTGGGAAGGTTTCCAACGGTCAAGAGTGGATCCGTCAACTTCTGCAAGGCGATCATCCCATCGTGCTAGACGCCGATGGTCTCAACCTCCTTGCTCTTGACCCATCCCTTCTTAAAGAAAGGAGTGCACCGACCATTCTGACGCCGCACCCTGGAGAGATGGCTCGTTTACTTAACACTTCGGTTCAAGAAGTGGAGCGATTCCGCCCTGAGGTGGCAAAGGAATGGGCACACACCTACGGGGTGACTGTGGTTTTGAAGGGATCCCATACGGTGATTGCGACTCCTGATGGAAGGCAATGGGTACAGCCGAAGGCAAGTCCAGCCTTAGCGAAGGCGGGGTCCGGCGATGTGCTGACAGGAATCATAGGTGCCCTTTTAGCGAGGGGTTGGACGTCGGCAACCGCTGCATTAGCGGGTGTGTGGCTTCATAATTCAGCTGGAGAGTTGGCGGTTACATCTTCATCCCATAGTGTTTTGGCGACGGATGTCATCCAATGTATTGGTGATGCCATTCAACTGATTGATTGATCGCTATTTCTGTGCCCTGACCGACACATTTCCCGGGAAATCAACAGCGTGAGACCGTTGTTTCATCATCGGAGAAAGGGTTGATGAAATGCGTCGGATTGCATGGATTTTCGTTGTCATTTTTGGCATGATGGCTTTTGTATCTGGATGTGGAGAGAAGAGTACTGATGAAGTTGTGGGAGATCTTTCTAAACGGTCCGATACGATGGAAAGTTACAAAAGTGTAGGGAAGATGAAGATTCAGACAGGAAATGCGCCTCAGGAGTACGATGTAGAAGTTTGGTACAAAAAGCCTAACTTTTACCGTGTCAGTTTGAAAAACACACAAAAAGATGTGACTCAAATTTTACTGCGAAACGAGCAGGGGGTGTTTGTTCTTACGCCTCAACTAGAAAAAAGCTTTCGTTTCCAAAGTGATTGGCCAGAAAATAGTGGGCAGGTGTACTTGTATCAGTCCCTTTTAGAAAGCATTATTGATGATTCCAAACGGAAGATGACACACAAAAAGAATCGTTATCAATTTGAAGTGGTGGCGAACTATCCGCAAAACCAAACCCTAAAAACCCAGCGCATTTGGATGAACGATGATTATCACCCGCAGAAGGTTGAAGTGTTGGATGGGGAACAAAAAGTGATGGTGGAAGTGAAGTTTAATCGCTTTGAAGCAGAGCCTACTTTCGACAAGGATGCCTTTGATATGAAGCGGAATATGATGGGGTATGCGGGTCGAAGTGTCCCCACGTTGGCTAAGAAAAAATCCGATGACAAAGATGTAAAGGTTCTCAGCCCAGAATGGACACCGAAACAAAGTGATTTGGAAAGTGAGACCGGTGTGGATACTCCGAATGGTAAAGCGGTCATCATTCGCTATTCAGGAAAAAAACCCTTTACCTTAACTGAACGCAATCCAGGGGCTGTCGAAACCAGTATGCAAGTGTATGGAAAGCCCATCGATCTCGGATTTACCACAGGCGTACTGATTGAAGCAGATGGAAAAAAACGCTTATCCTGGACCTATGAGGGTACCGATTTCGAATTGAATGGCGCCTTAGCAGAGAAGGAAATGGTCAAAGTGGCTCGTTCTGTGTTTGCTGAAGAGGAAAAATGAGTTACACTCGCCATATACTGGCGGGTTTTTCTTTGTGGAGAAGTAGCAAAGAGGCTTTGCAAATCCAGGCCATCCGTTGTATGATGAGCTTGCTATCGAGTGAGCAGAGCCGCTTCGTATCGCAGGAAATGGGGTAGATGAGTTGACTAGCCAATCCATTCAGGAGGAAACACCTTCCTATACGTTGTTACTTTACCGTAAAGCGAGCGGACAACGATGGAGTGAGATGATCATCTTTTTGATCGGTTTTTTTGCGATGGTTCCTTTTTTTGAGTTGCGTTCAACGCCGTTTATTCTCATGATGTTACTATGGGGTGTTCTGGTGATGGGACTGACTCCTGCACTCTATCGCTTGATCTACCGACCACACTATACACTTACCCCTGATTCTCTCGTCATTCAAAAACGAGGGGAGTCGGCTGTTTATCATTTATCTGAGGTAAAACCTGGTTATAATTATCCCAACCTTTATGTTGTAAAGGGAAAGAAAATGGCATTACTCGTGAGTGATGACTTTCTAAGTGATCTAGAGGCCCAGCGAGAGCTGGTGAAACGAGGATTGAAACGTCGTGGTAAATGATTCCTACTATCGTGATACCGTCGCGATCATTGATTTAGACGCGATTACTCATAATGTCAATCAATTTAAAAAGAGACTGGCTCCGTCGGTTCGCATGATGGTGGCTGTGAAAGCGAATGCGTATGGTCACGGAGCTGTACCGGTATCCAAAGCCGCATTGGAAGCTGGAGCGACGGATCTCGCCGTCGCTTTTCTTGATGAGGCGATTGCTCTCCGTAAAGCAGGTATTGATGCGCCCATATTGATATTGGGTCATGTTCCTGATCGTGGCATAAAAGAGGCACTAGATCATCAGATTGCACTCACTGTTTTTGATAAGCAGACGCTCCGCTATATTTCTCAAGTAGCTACCGAACAAGGCGTATCGGCGAGGGTTCATTTGAAAATGGATACAGGAATGGGTCGCTTAGGATTGTGGGGAGATGATATCCTGCCAATGGCGGAGGAGGCTGCTACTCTTCCAGGGATTGATCTAGAGGGGTTATATACCCATTTTGCTACGGCAGATGAACCGAATAAGAGCTATACAGAAAAGCAATATGAACAGCTCATGCGGGTAAATCAATGTCTCTTAAATCGAGGCATTCGGATCCCACTGATTCATTGTTCCAATAGCGCTGCGGCGATTGATTTGCCAGAGATGTCCCAGGGAATGGTGCGTATCGGGATTAGCCTATATGGGTATTACCCGTCAACGGATGTGGATCATCAAGCGGTACAATTGCGACCGGCCCTTACCCTAAAGACCAAAGTGGTTCAAGTGAAAAAGCCGGAACCTGGAACGGGTATTAGTTATGGACGTACTCACATTGCCCAGAAGGAAGAATGGGTTGCTACCTTACCGGTCGGTTATGCAGATGGATATAGTCGTTTGTTGTCAAATCGTGGTCATGCGTTGGTTCGAGGGAAACGGGTGCCGATCATCGGAAGAGTTTGTATGGATCAAACCATGATTGATGTGACCTCGGTCATGCCACTGGAATCAGGTGAAGAAGTCATCCTTTATGGTAACCAGAACGGTCAGTGCATTCATGTGGATGAGATCGCCTCCTTGATGGGGACCATCTCCTATGAAGTGACGTGTCTATTAGCGCAGCGTATTCCACGGATCTATATCCAAAAAGGTGTGCAAAATGGAATTGCGAATTCACTCCTTCAGGATTAAATGTTGTTCTACGGTGGAAAAACCAGCGGATACTTGGGAAAAAACTTTCTGACTTGATAGTGGGTGAGAAGGAATTTTGTCACGTAACGCGAATAAAATTAATATTGTCCTTTAAAAATCATGAGGTTTTTGGGAGAAAAAGCGACAGGTTTATTCGTTTGGATTTGCTGATCATCAAAGAAACGTACGTTCCAATGTAGGGAGGGAAGAAGCTTTCTCTCCAGTATAATTTTGCAACGTGTTTAACATAATGGTAATATTGTTAAGGGAATCGCCAACGGTGATGATTGGTTGGGGGTGCGAATGTTGTCCGAGACAAAGAGAATAATGATTAGCCTGCCACAGCACCTTCTTCAGGAAGTGGATGGGTTGGTGCAGAAGGAAAACTCGAATCGTAGTGAGTTTGTTCGCCAGGCAATGAAGCTGTATCTCTACGAGCGCAAGAAGCGATTAATTCGCGAAATGATGCAACGTGGTTATATGGAAATGGCTAAAATAAACCTGAATATCGCATCGGAAGCTTTCGAGGCGGAAGATGAAGCTGACGATACGACGATCCGGCTGGTAAGTGGGGTGTAAACCTTTGATAGTAAAGCGTGGCGATGTATACTTTGCCGATCTCTCTCCTGTGGTCGGATCTGAACAAGGTGGGGTTCGTCCCGTTTTGGTAATTCAAAACAATATCGGGAATCGATTTAGCCCTACGGTGATCATCGCCGCGATTACCGCCCAGATTCAAAAGGCGAAACTACCCACCCACGTGGAAATCGATGCGAAGATCTACGGGTTTGACCGGGATTCGGTCATCTTGTTGGAACAGATCCGAACCATCGATAAACAAAGGTTAACCGATAAGATTACGCATTTAGATGACGAAATGATGTCTCGCGTAAATGAAGGGCTCAATATTAGTCTGGGCCTTATTGACTTTTAGATCAAGAAAAAAAGGGATGCCGTAAATCGACAGCATTCCTTTTTTTCTTTTGTTGTATAATGAGGTTGAATGATGAAACGTTATCGTCTGGGTAGTGCACATGGTCTCTACCTAATCATCCGAGTGCTCAATCAACCCATTGGATGTGAGAGCATGGCAATCATTCCTCGTAGGTTTTAACAAGAAAGAAAAGCAAGTGCTAGTGACTTAATAAGGCTAGCCTTGGGGCGTGGAGTGAACACTCTACGTTATCGATTTGAGGTGACATGATGAAAGTTCAGTTGTATCAACAATATCGGGAGTTGATCACCTCCTACCTGCAGGATAAAGGGGAAGATACCCTGTACGCTGCCCAGCAGATGAGTAAGTGGATGATGGAGCATAAAATCCCCCCCGAAGAGATGGTTAGTGCTCATGCTGAGGTGTTAAAGGAGTACTTGCCCAATCTTCCCAAGGAAGTTAGTGATTCCTTTAAAATCTTATTGGAAATGATGATTGGCTACGGGATTGCTTTACGTGAGCATGAAAGCCTCCTCAATCGGCAAAAGGAATTGGAATATGAGATTGAGGTAGCAGTCGGTATGCAACAGACTCTTTTACCGAATCATTCTCCCCGAATGCATGGTCTTGATGTAGGGGTTATCAGTGTACCTGCCCATCGGATGAGCGGGGATTACTATAATTTTGTCGATCATGATCATAGCTCATTAGGAGTTGCCCTTGCTGACATCATCGGGAAGGGGATTCCAGCAGCCTTGTGTATGTCCATGATTAAATATGCGATGGATCAGCTGGATCATCCTACTGGCGGTCCTTCAGGCGTACTCGGACGTTTAAATTCTGTCGTGGAACGCAATGTGGATGCGAGTATGTTTATCACCATGGTTTATGGTGTATATGAACGAGAGAACCATAAATTTCGCTATGCCACAGCAGGACACGAACCAGGGTTTATTTTCCGTGAAAAGGATGGCTCCTTTGAGGATATGGCTACTAAAGGGCTCGTATTAGGGGTCGCGAAGGAAATTTCCTATGAGGAATTTTCGATTCATCTTGAACCGGGTGATGCCGTCATTCTTTTTTCGGATGGGGTGACAGAAGCACGTGTGGAAGGTCAGTTTTTAGGTAGGGAGAGGTTTAAGGAGCTCGTGCGTCAGTATATGCACCTACCAGCTCAGGAGGCTGTAGAAGCGATGTACCAAAGCCTCTATGAACAAGCTAATTATGAATTAAAAGATGATCAGACGATCATGATTTTGCGACGTCCCAAATAATGACAAGTGAGTATTGGTTTAGATTTTATCACAAGGGGTAAAGTCACTTGTGTGGAGGGTGAGCTAATTATGAATGTAACCATTCAAGAACATACCCAATCAGATTCGGCCACGACGTTGGTGGTTTCCGGTGAAGTGGATGCTTATACAGCACCACAACTGCGGGAGAAATTAATGCCTTTGACAAAGCAAAAGCAGGAGATCTTCTTGGATCTAACCGCAGTGGAATATATGGATAGTACAGGGTTAGGTGTATTAATTGGTGCATATAAGTCATTGCGTGCCCAGGGTGGACGCTTAGTTCTCGTTGGAATGAGCGCCCGACTGAGTCGGTTATTAAAAATTACGGGTTTGACTGAGATTATTGATATCGAAGACGGAGCATAGGAGGGCGGATCATGGTGGAACCATGCAAAGATTTAATTGAACTGGCCATCCCTGCGAAGGCTCAGTATGTGGGTGTGGTCCGATTGACTGTGTCCGGCATCGCGAATCGGATGGGCTTTCACTATGACGATATTGAAGATATGAAATTGGCTTTGGCAGAAGCGTGTACCAATGCGGTTGATCATGCATATGCCGGTCAAGAAGGACAGATTGCGATCTCATTTTTTATTTATGATGATCGATTGTCGATTCGTGTCAGCGATGAAGGGAACAGTTTCGACATCTCTTCTGTGAAACAGCGTTCAGGTCCGATTGATAAGGATCTCCCTTTGACCTCTATGAGGGAAAGGGGGCTGGGCCTTCATTTGATGGAGACGTTGATGGATCGCGTCGAAATCGATGGAGAACGTGGAGTAATTGTCACCCTGACCAAGTTTATTCATAGGGACGAGGTGGAGCAAGATGTCGACTCGCCCGAAAAAACGAAATCTCACGGCTGAGGAGATCCAAGAAATGATCCGCCTCTATCAAGAAGAGGGAGATACGGACGTCCAAGCGCAATTGGTCGAACACTATACCTCTTTGGTAGAAACCATGGCATCTAAATTTGCCCGTGGTGCGGAGCCCTTCGAGGACTTGGCTCAGGTGGGGATGATCGGTTTACTCGCGGCTCTCAGACGGTATGATGCTTCTTTTGGTCGTAGCTTCGAAGGATTTGCTGTTCCTACAATCGTAGGGGAAATTAAGCGATATATTCGGGATAAGACCTGGAGTGTGCATGTTCCTCGTCGGATCAAAGAATTGGGTCCGCGGATTAAAAAAGCGGTGGAAGAGTTGACGATTCAGTATCAAAGGTCTCCTCATGTCGACGAGATTGCTGATTATTTGCAAGTGACCCCTGAGGAAGTCTTAGAGACGATGGAGATGGGACGTAGCTACAATGCTGTATCTGTGGACAGCCCCATCGAGGCCAATAGCGATGGCAGTCATGTCACACTCCTTGATTTAGTAGGAAGCAATGATCGTGGTTTTGATCAGGTGGATCAAAATATGTTGTTGGAAAAAGCTTTTCAAGTGCTGACAGAACGTGAACAAGATATCTTGCAAATGACGTTTTTTGATAACCTGAGCCAGAAGCAGGCTGGGGAAAGCCTTGGGATTTCTCAGATGCATGTATCACGTCTTCAACGTCGTGCCTTAGGAAAGTTGCGAGAAGCGATTCGGATGGAAGCCACTGAAATTATATAGCGATTGTTAACCGCTCCATAGGTAGCGGTTTTTTTTTGCCCTTGGCCTGTGGGTAAACTAAGGGTTTCATTTGCATTGTAAATATTTCGAAAAACGAAATGAACCCAAATCTCCGTTATAATGTTAAATGGACGGATTAGATGAGTGAGCGAGAAGGAGAGAGTTTGTATGAATCAAGGAGAGAAAGGGTCAGTTAGTTTAACGTATAGTTTATTAGGATTAATGTCGATCTTTTGGGGAAGTGCTTTTGTTGGTTCGAAGATGGTTGTGGGGGTGGTTCCTCCTACTGTGGCGGCCTTTATACGTTTTGGATTAGGTGGATTGATGATGGGGCTTTATTTATTGGTGCGCGGGAGAGGAAGGTATGCTCCGATTCCACGACAGCGGTGGTTCAGTATTGCACTTCTCGGGATCATTGGGGTCACGATATTTAATGCCTGTGTATTTTTAGGGCTCGATTATGCAACAGCGGCGGATGCAACCATGATGATCCCCACATTAAGTCCTGTCATTACGGTGATACTTACGGTTTTATTTCTGAAAGGTAGCTTGACAGGAAAACAGGGGATTGGACTGAGCGTAGCTATTCTAGGTTCTCTTATTTTCTTTGTGGGGATTAATTCCTCCGGTGAGATTGCCCCTCAGCGCCTTTTAGGAGATGGGATTTTATTGATTGCGGCCATTTGTTGGTCGATCTACACAACCGTAGGGAGCCGAGTATTAGCGGGTTTGGATCCTTTTCTGGTGACAGCGTGTTCACTTCTTCTCGGTTCCTCCATTCTTGGGGTGATTGCTTGGCCTTCCTTTAGTACAGTCGAGTGGGAGAGCCTCGGATGGCAATTTTGGGCATTACAAGGGTATTTAGCGTTGTTTCCTACAGTACTATCCAACTGGTTTTATTATCGGGGTATTCAACATGTTGGCCCTTCTCGGGCAGCGGTGTTTATGTACTTTGTCCCTATTTCCGGGCTGATGTTGTGTTGGCTGATCTTGGATGAAAAACTAGGCCCCATTCAGCTATTTGGTTCTGGGCTATTGATTGTGGGGGTATGGTTAGTCAATCGTGGCCCTAAGAAAAGTAAGAAGCCACTTGTGATAAAAGAAGCGGCCTAAGGGATGTAAACACAGGTTTGGAACGGAGAGACTCCTTTCGAACCTGTGTTTATTATTAGGATAGGTGATAACAAATCATATGAGTCAGCGTAAAACGACTTGAGTGATCTCAATGATTGGATCCTTTTAATAGTATCCGATGTCCACCCGTGTATATATTAAAACGCCCCTCACGGGCAAAGCCGATAAGGGTGATATTAAACTGATGGGCAAGATCATAAGCGAGGCTGGAGGGGGCTGACACAGCAACGACGATGGGGATGCCTGCGACGGCAGCCTTCTGTAAAATCTCAAAACTTGTCCGACCGCTCACCATCAGTATGCCTTGGCTAAGAGGGGGGTGCTTGTGCAAAAAAGCATGCCCGAGTAGTTTATCCACCGCATTATGACGGCCGATGTCTTCCCGCAAAGCAAGAAGGTTTCCTTGACCATCGAACCAACCAGCGGCGTGAATGCCACCGGTTTTTTCAAAGACCGATTGGGATAGACGAAGCGTATTACCCAGTTCGTAGATGATTTCATCGGTGGTGGTAAATCCATCGGGAAGTGCCTGAATACCACGAACTTCAATGGCTTCAAGGGAGGCCTTTCCACAAACGCCACAACTCGAACTAGTATAGAAGTGACGGGTGAGGTGCTCAAGGTGAAGGGAGACATCGGTGTAAACGTTCACATTGACAATATTGTATCGTTGCTCCCCATCCACCTTTGGATCACGGCAGTAGGTGATGGAGTGGATGGCTTCTCTGGAGGGAAGAATTCCTTCTGTAAAGAGAAAACCTGCGGCTAGATCAAAATCATCCCCTGGTGTGCGCATCGTGACGGCGATGGAGATCGGGTCTCTGACGGATGGGTGAGTGAGACGGATCTCAAGCGGCTCCTCTCCCGCAAGGGAATCGGTATGTACTTGGGATTGTCCTTGTCTAACTTGATGGACTTTCCGGCGGGGAGCCTGTGATCGGTGAGGGGGGGTCACCCTGTGTTCACTTCCTTTTTCGGGATGGAGAGATTCTTCCATTGAGATCCTCGAATCCATCTCGCGAGCGCGACCATTTGGCCAATATGATAACTATAGTGTGTAAGCTCATTTTGAATCGCTAGCAAAACGGTTCGAGGTTCCCCGCGCAATGTCACCGTGGCGAGAAGCTGATCAGAAGGGAGTGATTGAAGGGTGGTAATGATCGTGTTCCAACCTTGTTCCCATGCATGCATTAATGCTGCTTGACTTAGCGCCTGTTCTTCAAATTCACCATCCCGGTCACGCGATGGCTTTTCCATGTCACCCTCTAGAAAATCTGCCCAACGCGTTTTCATATTACCGGCAAGATGTTGGATGAGTATCGCCATGCTGTTCCCATCTTCATGGGTACGAAGGGTGAGTTCATCTTCTGTGATCTGGTTCAGCGCATCTTCTCCCTTTTTCTTTTGTGCTTGAAGAAGTTGAATGGCCTGTTGTAAAAAAACCGTTCCTAGATCCATATGGCGTCCTCCTTATAAAAAAAGTCATCCTCTAGTGTAAAGAGGCCGACTTAAGGTTTTCGTGAAGGATGAAAGGGTATCCTGCTAAAGGGCATGCATTAGGAAATTTGCATGGTGGAGAAGTTGATTAGCGTTTCTTGAATGGTGTTCCGCATCACATCTCGGAATACAAAGGCCGCTACGCCGTTAAAGTTCCCATATAAGTCGGAGAGATCATCATTGAAAAATTGAACCACAGAAGCATTAAAGACAGGGAAGACGACTTCTAAACCACCTGGATCAACCTTCTTAAATGTGGCGAAACGAAAGAGGGTATTGGTTAATAGACCAAGATTGTATAGGAGTGAAATGTCCGCCGTATTCAATTTTCGAGTAATGGGAGAGACGCGTTGTCCCTTTGCGGTAACGACACGAATTTGAATGACAATGTTGCCAAATTGTTTCTCTAAATTGAGTAGGGTAGCTAGTGCCTGTGCTTTTTGAAATCCTTTTACCCGTATGGTGATGAGTAGAATTTCCCCCTTTTGTTCCAATTCGCCTACACGTACATTGGGGTCTTGTCCTACCGTTGCGGCTAATTCATTTCGGTAAGTGACTTGAGGGGGGCTTAATTGAATGCGTGCCGATTTTTTTGAGTTGGCTATCAAGGGACTCCCTCCCTTCTATTCGATGATATAGCTTATGTGGGAAATAAATAGAAGGGTAGGGCACATACCAATCAATCTTCCTACTAAAACTAAAATAGATCATATCCAACCAAAGAACCATCTCCCTACTCAGGGGAGATGGTTCTTTGGTTCAGCAATGCATGCTTTGGGTTGCTTGCTCTGGGCGTGTCCATTAAGCAAATACAACGGTTTTATTTCCATGAACCAATATTTCATCATTGAGATGCCATTGGACAGCGCGGGCGAGAACAAGTCGTTCCACATCACGACCGATCCGCTTGAGGTCCTCAACACGACAGCGGTGATCGACGCGTTCGACATCTTGTTCAATGATAGGGCCTTGATCAAGTGCTTCGGTGACATAATGAGCGGTTGCACCGATAATTTTGACGCCGCGCTCAAAAGCTTGATCATAGGGCTTAGCTCCGATAAAAGCGGGCAAGAAGGAATGGTGGATGTTGATGATGCGATGTGGATAATGGGCGATCATCGTAGGCGGAATAATTTGCATATAGCGAGCCAGTATGACTGTATCCACCTGCTCCTTAGCCAATAGCTCAAGATGACGTCGTTCTGCCTCCAATCGTATATCACGGTTGCAGGGTACATGATAATAAGGAATACCAAAGGGTGTGACCAACGGCTCCATATCCGGATGGTTACTGACTACCATGGCGATATCCGCATGGAGTTCACCGATCCGCCAGCGCCAGAGAAGATCCGTAAGACAATGATCCTCTTTGGAAACGAATATGGCGAGTCGTTTTCGCTGAGAAGCTCCTCCGAGACGCCAGGACATTTGGAAGCGGTCAGCCGTTTCGATGAAGGCCTCCTCCAGTTGATCCAGTGGGGTTTGCCCATCTTGCAAGCGAAACTCAATCCGCATAAAAAAAAGACCACCTTCTGGATCTGTGGTGTGCTGATCCGAGCGAACAATATTTACCCCGTGTTGATATAAGAAGCGCGAGACTGCCGCGACGATTCCAGGTTGATCAGGGCATGAGATCAGGAGCCGTGCTTGGTCGGACGGGATCGATTTATCATGGGGATGCATCAGTGCCATAATCGGTGCCTCCTTGCGTTACTGTGATGCTTTAGCACAATACAACTATTTTACTATGGATGCAGAGCGCTGTCACTTTTGGGTTTTTATGTGGGTTGATCGTAAAAAAGCATCATCATGACATGTTTTTTAATTGATTATCAGTGGTTATTCCTCTTTCGATGTGAAAATTGCACCAATAACCAATGAAGCGGTATGATAAGAGAGCAACAATTGAAGGAATGAACGGAGGCGTCTATGGAAGCGAATGTGAGACACCAGAGGATTGCAAAGGAATTAGGGATGGATGTTGCACGGGTATCCGCAGCTGTGGAGCTTATAGAGGAAGGAAACACCATTCCATTTATTGCTCGGTATCGCAAAGAACGGACAAAAGAGATGGATGAAGAGCAGTTACGGGCAGTTGAGGAGCGCAATCGTTACTTAATTCAACTGGATAGTCGAAAAGAAGAAGTAATTCGATTGATCGATGAGCAAGGAAAATTGACGGAGGAACTTCAAGAACGTATTGAAGCTGCTGAAAAACTACAAACCCTTGAGGACTTATATCGTCCATACCGTCCGAAACGAACCACACGAGGTGCCAAAGCAAGAGAACGTGGATTGGCACCTTTGGCAGAACAAATGCTAGGGACAAGCGATGCAGAGGCGATATCTGTCGCCGCTGCTGAATATATCGATGCTGATAAAGGCGTGGAAGAGTTAGAGGGGGCTCTTCAGGGAGCCATGGATATCATTGCGGAAGACCTCGCAGACGATGCAGATATTCGTAAATGGGTGCGCGATTACGTCTGGAAGAAGGGGGTACTTGTCTCGGAAGAAAAAAACGCGGAAGAGAGCCGTGTTTATGAAATGTATTTCGATCATAGGGAACCTGTACGCACGATGCCACCTCACCGGGTTCTTGCGGTGAATCGTGGGGAACGTGAAGAGGTATTGAAGCTATACGTTCAGGTAGAGGAAGAGGAAATTCTACGTCATTTGGAACGGTGGTTCCCCAAAAAAGCCCACCGCTATCTTCTGGAAGCTGCCCATGATTCGTGGAAACGCTTAATTGCGCCCTCCGTAGAAAGAGAGACGCGCTCACGGATGACCGAGGCGGCAGAGGAACAAGCGATCCATATTTTTTCAGAGAATCTAAAAAATCTGTTGCTTCAACCTCCCATTCCTGGAAAGCGGGTGTTAGGGGTCGATCCTGCGTATCGCACAGGCTGTAAACTGGCGGTGGTGGATGATACCGGTCGGATGCATTTTGTTGGGGTAATCTATCCGACCCCTCCAGTAAACAAGGTCGAAGAAGCAAAAAGGGTCGTTCGCCAGTTGATCGAAGAATATCATATTGATTTGATAGCCATTGGTAATGGAACGGCCTCGCGGGAGACGGAATCCTTCATTGCCGATCTGATCAAGGAGATCGAGCGTGATCTTTACTATATTATGGTGAATGAGGCAGGTGCGAGTGTCTACTCTGCTTCCAAATTAGCGCGCGAAGAATTTCCGAACTTGGATGCGGCACAGCGAAGCGCTGTGTCCATTGCACGACGTTTGCAAGATCCCCTTGCTGAACTGGTAAAAATCGAACCCAAAGCGGTGGGGGTGGGTCAATATCAACATGATGTTTCGCAAAAAGAACTTTCGGTGAGTTTAAGTACGGTCGTTGAGTCGGCGGTAAACCATGTAGGTGTTGACGTGAATACCGCTTCCGCATCCCTACTTTCCTATGTTTCAGGGGTCAATGCTACCGTTGCCAAAAACATCATCCAACGTCGTGAGGAACTTGGGCGATTCCACGATCGCAAAGAGCTTAAGAAGGTCCCCCGTTTGGGTGCAAAAACCTTTGAGCAGTGTATTGGTTTTCTTCGGGTGATGGATGGGGTGAGTTCATTGGATAAAACGCCAATTCACCCCGAGTCTTATCCCATCGTTAAAAAGTTACTTGATCAGTTAGGGAGTGACCCCAACCAAATTGGGACACCTGCGCTAAAAGAACAACTCCTTGCGATTGACGTACAACAGATGGCTACGGTCTTGGACTGTGGCGTTCCAACTTTACGTGATATCGTGGATGCGCTTCTGCGTCCTGGTCGTGATCCCCGGGAAGAGATGCCTGCGCCGGTTCTTCGCTCAGATGTGTTACAGTTGGAGGATTTGAGGGAAGGGATGGAGTTGAAGGGCACGGTAAGAAATGTGGTTGATTTTGGTGCTTTTGTTGATATCGGCCTTAAGAATGACGGTCTTGTCCATATTTCAAAATTGAGTAACCGTTTTGTGAAACATCCCATGGATATCGTGAGTGTGGGCGATGTAGTGGATGTGTGGGTGATTGGTGTCGATCATGAGCGGCAACGGGTATCCCTCAGCATGGTGGAGGATCGTTGTTAGAAAAACAATAACAATGGGTTAGGTTGAAGTAAGGAGCGTAAAGCTCTTTTCTTCAACCTATGAAAGTAAATTCCAGTCTTAATAATTGCATCGCACCCTTTGGAAATCATGCAATGCATCGTGGTGTGGCGAGTTGGTTATATGGAGCTCCTGATTAATTGGGACAGCCTGTGCAATCCTTATATCACGAGAGGAAGTATGATTTAATTATCCCTTGGCATAGTAAGGAAAAGAGAATCAAGGGGGATATCCATGATTCAACATGATTTCGCACAACAGATGGCAGAGCATACCGCTCAGATGGCAGCCCATTGTGGGCAACTCTTTACGGAAGGCACCGATGAGTTAGCAGGCATCATCGCTTTTGTAGAACAGGAAATGAAGGGACAAGACTTAAGCATTGGAGCACGAAGTCGTGATGAATTTATCGGTGAAACCTTTCGGCGACTTTTTCCCATGGTTATTCAATCAGAAGAATGCCGTGACGCACTTGCTAGTATGACAAATGATCACCCGCAATTTCCTGGGATTTCAATGATGGAAAAACATGATGCGGAGGAACATTATCGCATGGATTTAGGGATGGCAGAGGTATTATTTACAATTAGCAGTGCGTTGATGGCTACCATCTTGTTAGTTACGGCAGGACAAAGCGTACCGAGGGGTTAACGCCTCATTGAAATTGACTAGAAAGATCCCCTTGCTACGGATGAACAAGGGGATCTTTCTAGTCAAGAACCAAGGGATGTCACTTCTGAAATAATAGAGACAAGTTTTTATCTGTAAAGAAGGGACTCTTTCTTTAATAATCTTTCCGCCGATAAAAGAATCCTTTATGATTGTTTGATAGGGAGATACTCGCTTCTCTCCTGGTACTGGAACCAGCAATCATTCAGGATACGGATCTGATGACGATCCTTTCCCTGGAATGCTCGTTGTAACTGACGGCGTAGCCAGTATGGCATAGAATGAGGCCTCCCTTATATCAATTGGGTTTGGGTATCTTGGTAAAAGTTTATGAAGGAGGGGTTTGTACTGTGAATAGCCAACCTCCCTCAGGAATGGATGATTCGACGCTGCAACAGTGGGTTGAAAAAATATCGTTACGTGATTTTAAAAAGCCCTTTGAGCATCAAGTCATGTTTAATCGTCGCTTACGAACCACTGGTGGGCGCTACTTTCTCTCCGATCATCGTATCGAAATTAGTTCGCGTCACCTAAAAGCCCTGAGCAGCGAGGTAATGGAAAAGATCATTCAACACGAATTATGTCATTATCACTTACATAGAGAAGGGAGGGGATACCGCCATCGTGACAAGGATTTTAAAGATCTTCTCTCCCAAGTAGGAGGGTTACGTTATACACCTCCTTTACCCAGAGAAAAGGGGCAAAAAAAGCGCTTTCGTTATGTGTTAACCTGTCAACATTGTGGGCAGGAGGCATTTCGACAGCGACGAATGAATCCAGCTCGTTATCGATGTGGTAGATGCCAGGGCCCTTTAATGTTGCGAGAGTGTTAAAGGATCTACTCTTCAATAAAGGGGATGACCGTGACGGTAAAGGATTCTGTCGAACTACGATTGGTATTGGTATCCGTGGCTGTACAAGTGACAGTCGTTGCACCGATGGGGAAGAAGGAACCGGAAGCGGGAGTGCAGGTGAAAGTGATAATACCGGGACAATTATCGGTGACGGTGGGTTCGGGGTAATAGACGATGGTGCCGATGTTGTTGTTTGCTTGCACGTCGATATCGTTTAAGTCAGAGATCATGGGCGGTTCCGTATCGTTTACCGTAACGGAAAAGGTACAGACTTCACTGTTATCACCAACGCTGGAGGTGGCTGTGGCTGTGACCAAGTTCGTACCCACTTCAAAAAAAGAGCCAGAAGCAGGGTCCGTCGTCGTGCTTACGTTATCACATTGGGGAGTGGTAATTTCAAAACTGACAGTGGCGCCACATAAGCCAACTTCATTCTCTGTCGTGATATCAGAGCAAGTAAGGGACTGGACACAATTATTGAGTAAGACGGTGAAGTTGGAGCCATTGATATTTGCAGAAGATAAATCGAGGACGCCGTCATTATTAAAATCCCCTGTCACCAGTCCAACGGGACCTCCACCTACCGTAAAGGTTGATGGTGTTTGGAAGGTACCATCCCCATTGCCAATGAGAGCGCTGATTGAGTTATTGGCGAGTTGATTGATTGCAATATCCGGGACATCATCACAGTTGACATGGGTGATGACAACTTCGCGGGGGCTTCCACCAATTGCGATGGGGCTTCCTGGTGCGTTCGTAAAACCTCCGGTTCCATCTCCTAAGAGAATCGTTAAGTTATTACTTTGCAAATTAGAGACGGCTAAGTCAAGATTTCCATCGTTATTTAAGTCGCTGCTAGCTAGAGCAAATGGAAGATCACCAACAACGATGGGGCTGGCGGGTGATGGGGTGAAGGTACCATTCCCATTTCCTAAAAAGAGGGTGATGACATCATTTACATTTGCATTAGCCAAATCTAAATTCCCGTCATTATTAAAGTCTGCCGTGATAATCCCTAAGGGGTTCACTCCTCCAGTTAAAAAGGGGCTACCTGCTGCTGATATGAAGGTGCCACCGCCATTCCCGAGAAATACCGAGATCGTATTATTTCCATTATTAGTGATAGCGATATCGGTAATGCTATCGTTGTTAAAATCACCAGCCACGATCCCCACAGGATTGGTTCCTCCAGAGGGAAAGGGGCTTCCTGGTGCAGGCGTGAAGGTGCCATCCCCATTCCCTAAGAAAATGGCAACGGTATCGGGACCGTTGTTGACAAGAGCGAGATCGATGAATCCGTCATTATCGAAATCAGCTGATACGATTCCTTGAGGTGTTGTTCCCCCCGAACCAATCGGACTACCTGGTGCGGCGGTAAAAGTACCATCGCCATTCCCGAGGAAAACAGAAAAATTGACGCTATTTTGATTGGTAATCGCGAGGTCAAGCACATCATCGTTATTAAAATCAGCGGTGGTGATATAGATAGCGGCTGTTCCACCAGTGGGTGTGCTACCAAGACTCAAATAGGAAGGGCAAACCATAAAACACGCTCCCCTGTGGATTATTCGCAAAGAGACTATGACACCGATGCTTTTTAAATTACCATCGACTTGTTTTACAGAGTATGTAGTGAGGTAGGCGGGTGATCATGAGAAGAGTGCCCAATTGATTCAACTAGACAAGCAGAGGTCTCAGCGAGGTTTTTTGTTGTGCAAATCGACTCATTTTTTTGTTGTTAAGAGGATATAATGTACAAGCCTTCCATTAACGAGAGGTTTAAAGAGAGGCTGAACCGGGCAATCGTTAAGTACGGAGAGAGGTGAGGAACATGGCATTAACGATAGGATTAGATTACGGGCATGTGGATGGTCGAGAGCGGAGAATGTGTACGGAGATGGCCCATTTGTTGGCCTTTTCATTCCAACGGAGGAAGGGTGTTACAGTGACCTTGCAACCTTTGACAGGGGAAAGCGCTCATCGTCGAAGGAAACTTTGTCAGATGAAAGATTCCCGTGCGGATTTATGGCTCAGTTTTCATGTTCATCCAGTGAACGACCACAAGGAGCCGGGTTTTGCTTCGTACATCGATTGTTGTGCTGGTCTTACTACCCGCTCTCTCCAGGCTGGACTCCATAATGGAGCAGCCTATGTTCTTCGGCAAATTGGTGTGGTGGATAGGGGGAAGAAAAATGACACGGAAGCAATTCCAGGATCGCTCCCTCTATTAAATCGGGAAAAAGTTCCCGCAGTCTGCTTCGAATGGCAATACACAACGGCCGAGGTGGAGTACGCGAATGATCCGGGATGGATGCGTACCGTTGCCGAAGAGATGGTAAAGGGGTTACGGTCGTCTGTGTTGGAAGAATTGATGGCAAAGTCACGATCAAGGGTTTAATATGAAAATGGTGATAGGTTCAATAAAGCCCCTTTACGTGCCTGTTACGAAAAGTCATTCGTAGCAGGTACATAAAGGGGTTTTAAGTACAAGGATTTAAGGCACGCTTGTTACTTATTGGTTTCTGGTGAAGAAGAGGTACAATGATAAGGAAATATTATCGATAAGGAGAGGATCCTGTGAGTTTGGAAACATGGTTTAATAAGGGAATGACAGCGAAAGAGTATATAGAGGGTATGAAGGTTAACCAGGAAGGGCTTCTTGCCATCCATCAACAATTTGAGCTCGGAGAAGCGGATCGCAAGTTTTATCGTTCGTTACGAGCAAAAGAATTACGAGGCATTGTTCTTACAGCTGACTGGTGTGGGGACGCGATGCTCTGTGTTCCGATCTTGATGAGAATTGCCGAAGAGGCAGAAATGGATCTTCGTTTCCTCAACCGGGATGATCACCTCGAGTTGATGGATCAATATCTAACGAACGGGAAGTCACGATCCATCCCGATTTTTATTTTTATTGATCAGGCGGGGAGTGAACAAGCCGTTTGGGGGCCAAGAGCTCCCGAGGTTCAACATCTGGTTGAGGAAGTGCGCAGTATGATGCCTGACCCAGAAGATGCTGAATTCGAAACGAAGCAGAAGGAGATATATCGCTCCTTTAAACAACAAATTAAAACAGAAACCATTTACTGGGAGGCAGTGAATCGTAGCATCCAAGAACGGTTAAAGATGGCGCTATTCGGACAGTGAGTGACACCCCCCTTGATGGATGGTGAGGGTAAAGCGGATAGTGACCCATTGGAAAGATTACAGATCGACAAGGTTGAAAGATGAAGGAGAAATGAAAACTCGTGGCAAATCAATTGCGTGTTGGCTTTATCGGATTAGGCATTATGGGACAATCGATGGCACGAAATCTGCTACAAGCCGGTTTCTCTGTGACGGTATGGAACCGGACTGAATCAAAAATGAAGGTTGTTCAAGACTGGGGAGCCACTCCAGCTGCCTCCCCGCAAGCGGTTGCCAGGAAAAGTGATGTCGTGATCACCATTGTTGGAGACACCCCTGATGTTGAGGCGGTGATTACAGGGGATGAGGGCGTTCTCGCCGGTGCAAAACCCGGCTTAATCTTAGTGGATATGAGTACAATCTCACCTGATGCGACGCGTCAACTTGCAGAACAAGCATCTGCCCAGGGTGTGAAAATGCTGGATGCTCCCGTTAGTGGGGGCGATATTGGTGCCCGTGAAGGAACGCTATCGATCATGGTGGGTGGGGAGAAGGATGTGCTAGAAAAAGTACGTCCTCTCTTTGAAGCAATGGGGAAAAATATTGTCCACTGTGGACCAAATGGTGCGGGACAGACTGTCAAAGCATGCAACCAGATCATGTGTGGGCTGAATCTTCTCGGGATGGTAGAGGCGCTCTCCTTTGCTAAAAAAGCAGGCGTGGATCTAGAGAAAATGATTCAAGTCACAACGCAAGGTGCGGCGGGCTCTTGGGCTTTAGCCAATCTAGGACCTCGGGTAGTGAAAGGGGATCTCGATCCTGGTTTTTCCGTACGGTTTCAACAAAAAGACTTACGGATCGTTCTACAAGAAGCGGAGCAATTGGAACTGCCCTTACTCGGAACGGCAGCCGTCAATCAGCTGTTACGTTCGGTACAAGCCCAAGGGGGTTCAGAAGATGGAACCCATGCATTAATTCGTGTCATGGAGCAATTAGGTAATTTTTCCATCATACCAGATAATGAGTGATTACAAGGTAAAACCGCCCTGTTTGTTCATTGTAAACAGGGCGGTTTTACTTATTAACGGAAAATGATAGAATCCTATTAAGGCCATTAATTTTTAGAAAAGTATATCTTTTTCCAGTTCCGTGCAGAAATCCCTGTTAGCCGCCAAGATATCGTGTGGCGATGGAGCGTGCAAGGGAGGGATCAGAAGTTCCTTGCACCAGGACGCGGCCGTCAGGAAATAGAATGAGGCGGTGGTTCTCGTCGACTTGGGCCCGCAGGAGAAAGCGATTCCTTTGTACTTTCGCGATTGGAGCAAGGCGTTGCTCCATCTTTTCAAGATCGAGGTTTTGTGGGGGAGAATGGGTTATTTGGACAGTGTTACGCCCGCATAGGGACAGGGTTGTTTCCTCCTCATTTTCCGGTTGAAGGAATTCATACAGTCCCTCACTACACGCAGGGCAATCTGGTTTTCTTTGCAAGGTGACATCCATGGAAAGTTCTTCATTCTTCCATAGGTCTGTGTGGCGCAGTTTAAGATCAAGGGCATCGTGGTCACCAACCAGCCATTTGATCGCCTCGACCCCTTGTCGGGCGGCGACGATTTGGACGATGGGACCAATCACCCCAGCGGTATCGCAAGTCTGGGTTGTTCCGGCTCCCGGAGGCTCTGGAAAAAGGCAACGGATACAAGGAGTGGTGCCAGGTAGGATGGTATAATTCATCCCGTGGGAGCTAACTGCTCCTCCATAGATCCAAGGAATGTGGTATTTTAAGCTGACATCATTAATTAAATACCGAAGGTGAAAGTTATCGCTACCATCGAGTATAAGATCGACATCGGTTAAAAGGGATTCGGCGTTGCGCCATGTAACATCTGTGACGATGGGTTCAAGTTGAAGATTTGTATCAATGGCACGAAGTTTTTCAGCAGTTGCAATCGCCTTTGGCAGCTCCGCGGTGGCATCTTTTTCATCGTAAAGCATTTGTCGCTGGAGATTGCTTTTCTCCACAAAGTCGCGGTCAATTAATCGCAGGAATCCAACACCTGCCCGTGCCATATGGTGGGCCAGTGCTGAGCCAAGAGCACCTAATCCGACAATAGCAACCCGCGAATTAGCGAGGCGTTCTTGACCCGTTTCTCCAATGGGTTTGAAGAGAATCTGACGGGAAAATCGTTCATGATCGACTTGCAAAGGTTTCTCCTCCTTTTAACGAACGTGCGAACTCATTCATTTTATCTTTTTATCGTCAATCCTCTGGTTTGGAAAAAGGATTCCAATGCGCGGTTTGGGTTCCTTGCCAGCTCGATCCGTCTGCCCAAACTTCCTTTTTCCATATCGGCACCCTCTCTTTTAAGCGCTGAATAGCAAATTCGCCAGCCGCGAAGGATTCGGCCCGATGGGGAGAAGCCACTGCGATCAGAACACTGATTTCCTCGATCTGTAATCGACCGATACGATGGGCAATGGCGGTTTGTACGCCAGGCCAACGTTGGTCAATTTCTGAGCGAATGTTCTCTAATTGGCGTAAGGCCATCGGAATGTATGCTTCATATTCAAGGAGAACGGTTTGTAGATTTCCCGTAAATTCCCTGACGGTACCAGCAAAGGTAAGGATGGCACCTGCATAAGGGTTTGCTACTTGGCTCATCAGTGATTCCGGTGAGAGGGTCTTCCGAGTGATGAAGCATGTCGGTGTACCGTGAACCTCCGATTCGGCTTCTTCCCCGCCGCTCACTGGGGGGATCAATGCGATTTCATCCTGAGGGTAAATTGATTGAGTGGGCAAAGCGTATTCTTGATTGCAAGCAACCACCGAGCGTTCAATCACTTCCTTTATATGGGGGTACCGTTCAACCAAGTATTGAATTAATTCTTGAACAGTAATTTCCTCGGGAAGATCGAGTATGAGGTCTCGTTGATTGAGAGCCTCAGCGATCTCAGCAAAAAATAGGACGGTAATTTGCATCACAGCGGCGAATCTTCGCCTACCTCCTTTGAGATCTGTATTTCTCAGTAGTTTTTTGTAACGTATTGACGGCGAGAAGCTTTCACTTCTTAAGGTTATCTCCCAACAATTTGAGCCGCCGCACCGTTCAAATTGTTGTTTCTGACCTTTACGATACCAAACCCGAGACGTGCTGACGAGTGGTTGTGTAAGGGTATCACTTAAAAGCAAGGGGTTGGATAAGGTTTTTTGCCTTTGAATAGTCATCATCAGGTACCGAGGCGCAATCGATGAAAACTGCCCTTGAAGATCCAGTTGTCGCTGTCAACGAATGCATGAATTACATCGGACGAGACGAGGAGGAGCATGATGGAACATCAACTTGAAACGATCCAATTATTATTTCAATTAATCGTTGACCAATTGGAGGGAATGGAGCAAGGGGAGCGTCCCTTTACCCGTGTCGAATGGGTCGGAGAAGGATTGGAAGTGGAGCGTGTGGGAGGAGCCAGTTACAAAATCGAGGTAAAACCCATAGAGACGAAAAAACGATCCTCCTCTACAGAGGAGCAAACTCCGCAAGAAAATCGTTTTGATCGGTTAAGAGAGGGTGGACTCGACGTGTGGAATCAACAGCAAGATGAAGAAAAAAACGTGATTACGTTGAGAGAAGAACAGTGGAAGGACTTGGTACAAACCTGTGAACTAGTCATCCAGTTTCTCGAATATGATATGAATAAGATGGCAGAGCTTTCCGAGCGAGCCCCTGACTTCCCGTGGAAAAAGCGCAAAGAGATGATGGAGGGTCTCTTGGAGGGATTAAAAGACGGATTGGCCCAGACCGTGCCAGAGGAAGCCAGCATGCGATTCTAATTGACCGGTTTTCCCTCTATTGCAAATGCTTTCATTATAACGATATACTAAAGGGGATAGCCATAACCCTAATCTGGAGGAGATTGAACGACGATGAATCCATATGTCGATCATAGCCATGCAGTTCCCTCATCGAGTCTGATGACGCGCGTGTTCTCATGGATGTTTGCTGGATTGTCCCTTACTGCTATTATTTCTGCTCTTTTACTCACTGATGGAAGAATGATTGACTACTTTTATTATCATCGGCCTGTATTTTATGGCTTGATGATTTTTGAGCTCGTATTGGTATTCTTCTTAGCTGCCCGCGTTTATAAGATGTCGGTGGGGACAGCGACGTTGGTATTCTTCCTTTACGCTACATTAAATGGTGTCACCTTGACGCCCTTACTCGCACTTTATACTGGTTCATCGATCCTTGGGGTCTTTGTTACTGCGGCGGGGATGTTTGGTGCCTTTGCTCTCTATGGTGCGATTACGAAGAAGGACCTTTCCAAACTCGGTAGTATCTTCTTGATGGCATTGATTGGATTAATCATTGCTACCGTTGTAAATATGTTCTTAAATAATGGCATGCTTAGTATGATTCTTTGTTACATCGGCGTCATTATCTTCTGTGGGTTAACCGCCTATGACATTCAAAATATTAAGCGGCAGGCGCAGATGGCGATGGATGAAGATACCCATACCAAGGTCGCGATCTTAGGTGCGCTTAACCTCTACCTTGATTTTATTAACATCTTTATTTATCTCCTTCGTCTTTTCGGAAGTCGTGATTAATCCGTGTCACTGGATCTGAAAAATGCTGACCCTGAGAGCACTTGAGTACTCTTGGGTCAGCATTTTTTGTGTGAAAAAAGGGGTGAGTTAAGAGAGGGTAGGGACTACTTCTTGAAGGATGCGTGCGAATTCACTTCGCTCCACAGGGGTTCCTACACTGACGCGTAATAGCCGGTTGAGGGGGGGTGCGCCTGGAACGCGAGTGAATACACCCTGTTTCCATAGGGTATCCATTGCCAGTTTGGCCCGCTTGGGAGTGCCCATATCGAAGGCGACAAAATTAGTGGCAGAGGGTAGGGTTGATATGCCAAGTTCGGCAGCGAGGGTAGCATATTCCTCCTTCCCTTTAGCCACCTCTTTCATGATCATTCGTTGGAACGCGGTATCCTGCAAGGAAGCAAGGGCGCCTGCTTGCGCCGCCCGGTTGACACCAAAATGATTCCGTATTTTATCGAAGGCTTGAATGGTTTCTTGGTTGGCAAAGGCATAGCCAATGCGAGCCCCTGCCATGCCATGGGACTTTGAAAAGGTACGGGCGCGAATGACCTGTGGATCCGATGGATCAAGGGGCCAAATCGTATCCAGAGGAGCAAAGTCGATATATGCTTCATCCAGAAGCAATAAACACCCCTTTGGAAGTGAGCGACGGAGTTCACCGATCGCTTCCGCTCCCCACCAGCTTCCGGTTGGATTATCCGGATTGGCGAGATAGAGGATGCGGGAGTGGGTGTCATGGGCTTTTTGCAACAGACCTTGTAAATCGTTACGGAAATCCTGATAAGGGACGGTATGAAGCACTCCACCATATCCTTGTACATGAAAATTAAAGGTTGGGTATCCGCCGAGGGATGTGGTCACCGCATCGCCCGGATTAAGAAACGTGCGGACGATAAGGCCGAGTAGATCATCTAATCCACTACCGATAACGATCTGATCTGTACGGATTCCATGCAGGGTGGCAAGTTCTCCCTTAAGGTCGTAGGAAGTCGCATCCCCATATAAATAGGATTTGCCTACTGCTTTCTCCATTGCCTGGCGTGCCTTTGGAGACATTCCGAAGTTACTCTCATTGGCTCCGAGTCGAAGGCGAATGGAGTGACCTGTTTGGCGTTCCATTTCTTCCGGCGGAACAAAGGGAACGGTGGCAGGGAGTGCTTTTACAATGGAAGAGAAGGAGGGGTGGTTTATTTGGCTTTCTTTCTGTCGTTCTGTATGGTGAGAAAGCTTGTTAGAGGACATATTCGGACGCTTCATCAGCTCACCTCGTTATTTGAAAGGGTTTACTTGATACCACCCTATCAAAAATCGAGGGAAAACCCAATCGAAAGGGAGGGTGATTAGCAGATCCAGAGAGGACATTCCAAGTCTTTTGGCGAAGAATCGGATAAATCTTCATAAAGTAATTTATAGGAATAAGGGAGGGGTTGCATGTTTCAAGAATTTGATCAACGAGTGCCTATTTCGATCTCAGAGGCAAGAGAACGATTATGCTCGGTGATCTCTTTCACGATCCCCAAGGAGCGCATCCCTGTATCCAGATCGCTTCATCGGATAACGGCAGAGGGGGTATTTGCACAGCAGGCGACACCTTCTTACCCGGCTTCTGCTATGGATGGTATTGCTGTCACGTCGGAGAGGACTACCCATGCGACAAAGGCCACGCCGCTTGTGCTAAAGGATGAGGAGTTTCAATGGGTGAATACTGGAGATCCCCTTCCCGCAGGGAGGGATTCTGTCATTATGGTAGAACAACTTCGCCCCTTTGAGGACGGAAGAATTGCGATTGATGCGCCGGCCCCTCCATGGAAACATGTGCGTCAGTTAGGGGAAGACATTGCAGTGAGTGAATTGATCCTGCCCAGTCATCATTACATTCGCCCAGTCGATATGGGAGTCTTATTGGCGGGTGGGATCGATACCGTCTCCGTGTTGGCTAAGCCACGGGTTGCGATTATTCCAACGGGTTCAGAAATGATACCACCCGGGGTGAGTACACAACCTGGACAATTGACGGAGTTTAATAGTGAGATGATTCGTGCTTTCCTCGAGGAATGGGGCGCTGAGGGTGAGATTTTAGCGATCGTTCCAGATGACCCTCGAGTACTGAAACGCGTGATTGCGGAATCGTTGCATTCCTTTGATATCCTGCTTATTGTAGGAGGATCCTCCGCCGGAAAGCGGGATTACACCGTGGACGTTTTGTCAGAGATGGGAGAAATCTTGGCTCATCCCGTGGCGGCCCGTCCTGGGAAACCAACGGTGTTGTCCCAAGTAGAAGGAAAGCCGGTTATTGGATTGCCAGGGTATCCGGTGTCCGCCTGCCTTGCCCTAGAATGGTTTGTGCCTCCGTTGCTCCATACATGGTATGGAGCCGTTGAAAAAATGAGGGGTGATCCGACTCTCACGGTTCGCATGGATGAAAAAGTGGTTGGAAAAGTGGTAGGGGAGGATTTTGTTCGTCTAGGGGTGATGGTGCACGCTGGGGAGTTTATGGCTTTTTCACTCGGACGGGGAGCGGGTGTTACGCAATCCCTCTCGATGGCAGATGCCCTACTCTGCTTGCCAAATGGTTGTTATGAAGTAGAGAAAGGGGTTGAGGTGGAGGTCAAGCTTTTACGCTCACGAAAAGCGATTGAACAAACGATCTGGATCAGTGGTGAGGATGATCCCCTACTGGATCAATGGGTGGCTTTCTTTTCAGAGAGGAATCCAGGATGGTCGTTACGAAAAAGGCTTCAGCGAGAACAAAGTCGAAGTGTTTTATGTCATGCACGCATATGGCGAGGGACATCCTCTGATCCGCAAACGAAAATAACTGAGAGAATCGTCCCTCTAGCAGAACAAGAGTGGGGATGGCTGATTAAGGAGAGTGAGGTCGTCCCAGGGTGTAAGGGTGAGGCTGGCCTCGATTTTTCCAAGAGAAAGCTACTGATTCCTCCCAATGGGAGCTATTTGGAGAAGTGTTTGCGGGAACGAGAAGGATCGATTCATCCTATCGGATGGACCTCCCCTTCTGTTTGGAAAGCTGCCGCATGTGTGGCTTCAGGAATCGCCCATGCGACAGTCGGAACACGGGAAACCGCGGAGAGAGTGGGTCTTCGATTTATTGCCGAGGGGACGTGCTTCATCGGGTTAGCCATTCATGAACAAGAGGCTAAGTCGGTGTGGGGCAACCTGTTGCTTGCCTCACTGCATTCTCCACACATGAAAGGAATCATCGATTCCCTTGCGGGTACCCACTTCTATGACCCGAATGAGGTGTATCTTTAATCGGAGGGGGCGTCTTTTTGGATGAACCAAATCGAGGGATCGATTCTCTCTACCGACCCCTAAAAGATCTACGTATCTCGGTAACGGACCGATGCAATTTTCGCTGTGGGTATTGCATGCCCGCTGAAATATTCGGTGCGGATTATTCCTTTCTGTCCCAGAAAGCACTCCTCACGTTCCCTGAGATTCATCGATTAGTGGGTCTGTTTGTGAAATTAGGAGTGGAGAAAGTGCGATTGACAGGAGGAGAACCCCTTCTGCGCGCAAACATCACCGAACTAATCCAAGGGATTAAAGGAATGGAGGGTGTGAAGGATATTGCTCTTACGACCAATGCCTCTCTTCTCAGCGAAAAGGCAGAACCGCTATATCAAGCGGGTCTTGATCGAGTGAATGTGAGCCTAGATGCTTTAAATGAAATGATTTTTCGGCAAATGAATGGTGAGCGTTCCAATGTGAAGCGTGTGTTAGCGGGGATTCAGCAAGCAGACAAAGTCGGCTTAAAAGTCAAAGTTAACATGGTGGTGCAAAAGGGAGTCAATGATACGGAAATTCTTCCGATGGCGCGCTATTTTCGTGAGCAGGGCCACATCCTTCGCTTTATTGAATATATGGACGTAGGAAACAGCAACGGTTGGAACCCTATGGAAGTGGTGACGAAAGAGGAAATTATAAGGATCATTGGAGAAGAGATGCCCCTCTATCCTCTTGATGCTACTTACTTCGGCGAAGTGGCGGCACGCTATCGTTACCAAGGGTCGGAAGGGGAAATCGGGGTGATCTCCTCGATCTCCGAGCCTTTTTGTGGGCATTGCACAAGGGCGAGACTCTCAGCGGAGGGGCGATTGTACACCTGCCTCTTTGCTACAGAGGGTGTCGATTTACGGAGTCCTCTTCGTCAAGGAGCAACGGATGATGAACTTTTACAAATGATGATTCACACTTGGGCAAAGCGTAGGGATCAATACTCAGAGGATCGAGGAAAAGGTTCCTTCACTCGTGACAAGATCGAAATGTCCTATATTGGTGGTTGAAGGGGAGAAGCGTGATGGTGAATTATCCACACATGAACGAACAAGGTCGAGCAAAAATGGTGGATGTAAGTGAAAAGGCGATGACTCGACGGACGGCAGAGGCAAAGGCGGTCCTACGCATGAAACCAGAAACGTTGGATGCGATTCGTAAAGGAACGGTAGGGAAGGGGGATGTCTTAGCAGTCGCTCAAGTGGCGGGAATTATGGCAGCAAAAAAAACATCCGAACTGATCCCGATGTGTCATCCAATCCCACTCCGAGGAGCAGATATTGCCTTTTCTTTTTTTGAGGAGGACCGCTTAGAGGTGGTTGCACGGGTGAAAACCGATAATGTGACCGGGGTAGAGATGGAGGCATTGACCGCAGCATCCATCGCCGCACTTACGGTTTACGATATGTGCAAAGCACATGATAAGGGGATCATGATAGAAGAGACCTGCCTCTTGAAGAAAACTGGTGGGAAAAGTGGGGACTATTTGCGAGAGGAGGTAAAGGGATGAAGCGGTGGAACGTCGGTGTGCTGACGGTGAGTGATAAGGGAGCACGCGGGGAACGAATCGACCGAAGTGGGGAGGAAATCCGGCGGATGATTCCCCAGATGGACGGAGAAGTTGTAGTGTCAGAAATCGTTCCTGATGATTGGCTTACCATTCGCCGACAATTGATTTACTTTGCCGATGAAATTAAGGTTGATTTGATTGTGACCACAGGTGGCACGGGTTTTGCGCCTAGAGATGTGACCCCAGAGGCTACGCGCTCCGTCCTGGAAAAGGAGGTTCCAGGGCTATCGGAGGCGATGAGAGGGTCCTCACTGCAAAAGACACGATATGCCCTTTTATCCCGCGCTGTTACCGGAATCAGAGGGACTACGCTCATTATTAATCTTCCCGGAAGCCCTAAGGCGGTACGAGAGTGTTTAGAAGCCATATGGGATGTTTTACCCCATGGATTGGAGGTGTTGACGGGGGAAGTTGGAGATCATGACTGAAGAACACGGCTCGGGATGATAAGGGGTGCTTGTTACCATGATCAAAGTAATTGAATGCATGGGGATTAGGGAATAGGCGTAATCGGATATCCATCAGTAATTCCTAAATCACATTACATTTTATGTAAAAGAAAGGTCGAAACATAGCAGTTTACTATCTTGTGAAAAAACTATTGACCAAGTAATCTGCGTATGCTACTCTATTAAAGCGCTTCAAGGAGTGAGATGTCCAGAAAAGTTAGGGTGAAAGTTTTTTAAAAAACTCTTGCTTTTCTAGTGGCTATCGGTTAAAATGAACCATGTCGCTTATAAAACGGTCCTCCGTAGCTCAATGGTAGAGCGCCCGGCTGTTAACCGGTAGGTTACAGGTTCGAGTCCTGTTGGAGGAGCCATTTTTATGGAGAGATACTCAAGAGGCCGAAGAGGACGGTTTGCTAAACCGTTAGGGGGCTTATAGCCCCGCGCGGGTTCGAATCCCGCTCTCTCCGCCATTATCATTCGGTAATGGACAAGCAAAACGATGATCAAGGCCCGTTGGTGAAGCGGTCAACACACCAGCCTTTCACGCTGGCATTCAGGGGTTCGAATCCCCTACGGGTCACCAAATTGGACGATTAGCTCAGTTGGGAGAGCATCTGCCTTACAAGCAGAGGGTCGGCGGTTCGAGCCCGTCATCGTCCACCATAATGGGGAGCTGTGGTGAAGTTGGAGTTCACGCCGGCCTGTCACGCCGGAGGTCGCGGGTTCGAGCCCCGTCAGCTCCGCCATTTTTTTTATATGGCGACCGTGGCGAAGTGGTTAACGCACCGGATTGTGGCTCCGGCATTCGTGGGTTCGATTCCCATCGGTCGCCCCACTCTGTTGTTCGGTAAGGTATGGATGTGGATGCATCTTGCATGGTTCGTTCCCTGCCTTTCCATCAAGTGAGAGCCATTAGCTCAGTTGGTAGAGCACCTGACTTTTAATCAGGGTGTCGCAGGTTCGAATCCTGCATGGCTCACCATTCAGAAAGAAGATTCCTTAAAGGGGATCTTTTTTTATTTGTGTGATGGGATGGAGTAGTCTGTATGAAGTCGAGGGTACTTATGTTCACAAAAGGGAAGTGAACAGTCGATTTAGAAGTCAGTCCAGTGATAAAAACGAAGGGAATTCCCGAAGAAGATGAAGAGGAAGTTTACTCCATATCATTAGATTATTTATCTTATAGGGGTAGACAAACATCTGTTAAGGTGATAAGATATAGGAGTTCGTTAAATTATGGAGCTGTGGTGAAGTTGGAGTTCACGCCGGCCTGTCACGCCGGAGGTCGCGGGTTCGAGCCCCGTCAGCTCCGCCATTTTTTTATATGGCGACCGTGGCGAAGTGGTTAACGCACCGGATTGTGGCTCCGGCATTCGTGGGTTCGATTCCCATCGGTCGCCCCATTAGATGAAAAAGAAGCATCATGATCGGATAACGGTCATGATGCTTCTTTTATTTTATAAGAATCATCGAATGAACATTGCAATATCAACGTGGGGTCATCTTGTGAACCCTATGGAAGGTGGTCGAGTAAAACCTTCACAGTGGCTAATGCCAGCGTATTGTCAAAGACTAGAAGGAAAATATTGTGGGCCGCATTTCATTGTCCTCTAGCTTTAGATCGGCTGCTCCACAAACACAAACCGTTATTATTCCTCCTAGACTTCGAATGCACAGTCTGGTTGTTAAAAAGTAATGCCAAAATCTCGAATGACAATATGGGGTTTTACTTTGATGGTTGCTTTCGATAGTTCCTTTCCCCAGTGCGTTTTTACTTTTTGCCAATGTGGATATTGAAATGCTTGGGCATAGACTCCAAGGCCCATCGGATCAAGCTGTTTGGCTTGGATTTTATGGATGATCTGGTTAAATTCTTGGTCTAATTGGCTGGTAAGGATTCTTTCTAATTGATCCTGTTTGCTTTTTATCTCGTATGGAAATAAACGTTCGGAGATGTCCGCATTAAGTGCCATATTCATTGTAAATTGGAAGCGATGATCTCGATAGTCGGATTGGATATCGTAGTTAATATGATTGACTGCGAGATTGATTTCGGCGTTTTTTTGGTGATCCTGTGGTATCGAAAAGGATAGCGGCAATTGATTGGCGGTCTCTTTACGTAGGATTAAGAGAAGGGTACTTTCTAGAATATTGAGTGATGATGAGTATTTGGCCTCTTTGTTCAGTAAGGCTGTTCCATAAACCGTAATTTCACCATCCTCCATTTTTAATTCAGTAAGGTTGGGGGTAATTCGTTTATCGATCATTTGGTGAAAGAAATCCAACAAGCGAGTACATACCGTAATTCCTTGGTCAAAGGAAGTTTGAATGATATCATGGATCACCACGCCTAAGATTCCTTTATCCTTCATATCAGCATTCATGATTTCTTCGATACTGCCGTCTACCATGGCGACAAGGGCCTTCGTTTCGTTTTTGGGACTCCGATACAATACATCTAAATAGGGGAAAACATTTTTATGTTGAAGGAGCTTTTTACTAATAAGAATCACCTGCAACTTTCCCCCTACAAGGAAACCGGTAGACATACCGCCAATTTTATTTTTGGCCACTTCTAAAGAGTGTGCGGTGATTTTTCTCACCGTATATTTTTTTTGCGCATCTTTGCTAAATACAGGGGCAGAAGAGTAATAGATGAGCTGATCCGGATCATTGGGATCTACATCAAGCCCCAATACCAAGGGGATCTCAACATCCTCAAGGTAGATGATATCGTCACACCCAATCGTTGTGCATAGCAACACGAAGATGAGAAGTAGCTTCCCGGTTTTCATCATGGTGTGTGTCTCCTTTGCTGAACAAAATGATGGATTTTGATATAGATCAGGAGGAGAATAGGAAACACCAGTGGGATAAAAACGATATTTTTCTGCCAAATTCGCTCAACTTGTTGCAGGTGTCTAAATGAGAAGTTGACTGAAAAAAGAATGATTAACCAAAAAACCATGGCAATCCAGAGAAAAGGAATATGGCTTCGTTTTTGAGTAAACTGTGCCATCCCAAAAAGGCTAATATATAGGTAAGAGATTGCCGTTGATAACATGACCATCAGATAGATGGCGAGAAAGGGGATCTCCAGTCGTTCTATAAAAGGAAGCTGGATCTCTTTTAATAAATTAAGGGTTGGAAATACAAAGAGCTGTATTTCCTCTTGGCTATACTTTAGGAAACACAGAACAATTAGCATAAAGGAGATATTGAATGTTAACGCATGGGCAATCAGAACCCCTTTGATTGCTTGTTTCTTATTTTTTAAGAATGGATATAAAAATAGGGCAATCTCAAACCCAAAGCAGGATGGAAGAAACACCAATGCCCCCTTAATAATGGGCGTGATACCGTCGGCACCAATCGGTAAAAAGTTTAATATCTGACTCCCGCCCCCGGAATATAAGAGAGTAAATTCCATCCAGATGGTTGATAAAAAAACAAATTGAAAAAAACTGCTGATGTTACGAACGCCTTCTTTTGCCGTGAGATAGATGGGGACAAGAAATAACGCACCGATCAATATCGAAGAGGATTTTGGTAATAGCCACATCTGGGTGATAAAAATGGTGGCTAAAAAAGCGGTGGTTGAAGCGGCAAGTGTCCAGGCAATCCAGATGAAAATAAAGAAACGACCTAACCATTTTCCAAAATAAAGGGGGAGGATATCATACAAAGTCATCTCTGGGTGCTTCTCCATGATTTTTATAATGAGGATGCTGACAGTTAACGAAATGGCGATCCCGAGAATAACGGAAATCCAACCGTCTCGATTGGCGTTTTCAGATACTAAGCGGGGGAGAGTTAGCACCCCAACACCGATTTGGGTCTTATAGATGAAAATGACAAACTGTGAGAGAGTCAGTTGATTGGTAGTGTACTTCGACATTAACGATCCCTACCTTTTCGAGAGGTTCTCTGCCTCATTGTTTGGACTGAATTCGTCGAAGTGGGGCGTTGGTCCATTTTCCATAGAGGAAATCGAACCCACGTATCTTTCCAATCGATAAATTTAATGGGGGAAAAGGGGCTTCCATAGGGTTCTCCTAAGGATTCCATGTTGATGATATTGGCAAACACAATCATAAGCCCAACCGCAATGCCCACAAGGCCATAGATTGTGGCAATGAGCATCATTGGAAAGCGGATCAAGCGAGCCCCCAAGGACACGTCAAGGTTAGGGATAATGAATGAAGAAATCGCAGTAATCGCGACGACAATCACCATGATATTACTGACGACCCCTGCTTGTACGGCTGCCTGACCAATGACAATTCCGCCTACCACACCGATGGTTTGACCAATTGGAGCAGGCAGACGAACCCCTGCCTCGCGAATCATCTCGAGTGAAATTTCCATAACAATTGCTTCAATAATAGGAGGGAAGGGAACCTTCTCCCGTGAGACCCCAATGGATATTAATAGATCTAAGGGAAGAATTTCATAATGAAAGGTAATCGCAGCAATGTAAAAAGAGGGGAGTGTTATCGTGATAAAAAAAGCGAAGAAACGAAGTAAACGTGCAAAAGAAGCGATAACCCACCTTGTGCTATAATCATCGACACTCTGGAAAAAAGAGGTTAGGGTCATTGGGCCAACGATAGCGTAGGGTGAAAGATCCACGATAATAGCAAAGCGGCCTTGAAGCAGGTTCGCTACAAGGGCGTCTGGGCGCTCGGTTTGTAAAAGCTGTGGAAACAAGGAGTTAGGATGATCTTCAATATACTCAACCAGTTGACCCGCATTGATAATCGCATCCGTTTTCACTTGTTGGATGCGATCCTCCATTTCAGCAACAATTTCTGGATTGACCACATCTTTTAAAAAGAGCATAAATACCTTTGTTTTTCCTCGTAAACCAACCTCATAGGATTTAACTGTCAATTCTCGATGGGGAAGATAACGTCGAACAATCGCGATATTTTGTCCGGCAGTTTCTACGAATCCTTGGTGAGCTCCTTTTAAGGTGGATTCTGTCTGAGGCTCTTTTATCGCCCGTTGGGGCCATCCCTGGGTATCGAAAATCGTAGCAAAGGTTTTTCCCTCGACAAATAGAACACTTTTACCTGCATACAGGGATTTTTCCACCTCTTCTATCTGAAGCGCATTCTCTGTTTTGAAAATGGGAATGTGCATCTCATCGATGGATTCTACGGCGTACATGAGGGGTTTCAATATATGTTCGTTGATCGCCACTTTATCCACAATGTGTTCGAGATAGACCAATAAGGCTTTGTCGCCGGATTTCGTAGTGATCTCCTTAAACTGAAAATCGGGTGCATAGTAAAACAATTGTTTTAGCTGATCGAGGTTCTTCGCAAGTTCGTTATGTATAATGTGTTCTTCATGGGGAGTGGAGTGTTTCACTTGCTCCTTCTTTTTCAACCACCGGCTAAACATTCGCAATCCGATTCACCTAATTCTCGATAAAATTAATGAGTGTCTTTTGTAGCATGCGTCTTTCATCTTTTGCTTATTCCGATGGACAGGGGTCGATTTGCTGACGGTTTGTTGATTTGTGAGGTGTGTGAGCGAGTAAATGAGGCATTGCGTTGAAACGGATGGATCGTGTGATTTGATTCAGACGGGGGTGGAGGAGGGGTTTCATATAAACATGGGTGCTTCACAGTTGATATAACCCTTCGATTAAACAAACTTTTTTCATAAACCCGTTGACATTAGTGCTGAAAACATGTAATATACATCTTGTGGCTTTGAGGCACACTTTACAAAATGAATAGTCGAATCACCGGAATTACTGGTACTGCGCGGATGTGGCGGAATTGGCAGACGCACTAGATTTAGGATCTAGCGCCTTTGGCGTGGGGGTTCGAGTCCCTTCATCCGCACCAGTTTTATTTTTTTTAAATGATTCGATTTGCGGTCGTGGTGGAATTGGCAGACACGCTATCTTGAGGGGGTAGTGGCCTATGGCTGTGCGAGTTCGAGTCTCGCCGACCGCACCAATATGGAAGTTGTAAAACCACTTCTCGGTTTGTACTGAGAGGTGGTTTTTTTAATGGAATGATCTAGCGTGCATGATTGAAGAGGAGCAACTTTATGAAACAGTATCTGCTTTTTATACTGCTTATTGCATTAATAAGTGCGGGTTATTATACGAGTAGCGGAAACAAAGAGTCTAGTCAAGCAAGACAAAAGAATAGCGATCATAAAAATGAAGAAACAAGAAAAAACAAAAAAGTCCCAAGCCTAGCGGATCAGTTTGTGGTTCCTAATTTCCAAGTCAATTCTTTTAAACCTTCGTATAATAAAGAGAGCAATGAGTTAAGTATTCAAATGACATACCAGGTGAATGAAAAACTATACAAAGTATTATCTCATCCAGACCAACAATACTACTTATCGATAGAGTTGCCTAATAATATATCGAAGATTACGGGTATTAAAAATACTGATCAAATTCAAGGACCAATGCTCGCTGACCATCGGATGTCTTCCACGATTGTATTTAAAAATAAATTGCCCCATACGTTGACAAATAAACAGGCTACCTACATAAGGGAGAAAAAGTTGGATTACAACTTAAATGTGTTTGATAAAGACAGAGATCTTGTTTTGAGATATATGGATATATACTTAGGTACCACAGTTCCGCAATAAATAAATGGATGACGAGTTTTGTTACGTTGTCCAAGTGACGACGGGTTGTTGGTATGCCGTAGATAAAATTACTAAAGAAGCAGACGAGCGAGGAATAATTACTTAGAGGAGTGAAGGGTGGAGTTTCACAATGTCGAATGGCCGTCAATCCTTTGGCGGTTTTTGATGTTCAAGGGATAGAGATAAGCGGGGGCAACTACAATTTGAAAGAGGGGAGTTTGTGTGGGGGTGAACGGGATTGAGTAAGGTGAGCCTTTGTATGATTGTCCGTGATGAAGAAGCGGTATTGGAAAGGTGCTTGGAATCGGTAAAGGGTTTTCCAGATGAAATCATCATTGTGGATACAGGTTCGAAGGATCGTACAAAAGAGATTGCAAGGAGATGGACGGACCAAGTCTATGATTTCACGTGGATCGATGATTTTTCCGCGGCACGTAACTTTTCCTTTTCAAAGGCGACAATGGATTTTATATGTTGGCTTGATGCGGATGACGTAGTCAGTGAGGCGAATCGACTCCAGCTCATCGATTTTAAAGCCCGTTTACAGCCGGAGGTAGACGGGGTGGTCATGGATTATCACACTGCCTTTGATCAATATGGAAATGTTACGATTAGTGTGCGGAGAGTACGTATCGTGAACCGTCATTCTCATTATCGGTGGATGGGTGTTGTGCATGAGAACTTATGGATGATCAAAGGGAAAGCCAACCCGCATGTTATTGAAAGTGATATCGTGATTGAGCATCGATCATCTCGAAAAGAGCCAACCAAAAGAAATCTCGATATTTATGAAAAACATCTAGCAAAGGGAAACAAACTCACCTCCCAAGACCTTTTCCATTATGCGATGGAACTAAAGGTGGATCAACAGTATGAAAAGGCGATCGATTACTACCATCAATTTTTGGAGAGGGAAGGCTCCATTAGTGATCAGTTGCTCGCATTTAACCATTTATCAGTTTGTTACCATATGCTTGGTGATACGGATAAGGAATTGGAACTTACCTTGCGGTCGTTTACTGTGGATACTCCACGTCCGGAGTTTTGTTGTCGGTTAGCCGAGTTTTTTCTGAAAAAGAAACAAGTTACCCAGGCGATTTTTTGGTATGAACTGGCAATGAAGGCACCAGTGAGTCCACACTGCACGTTCTCCTATAGTGACTCCTTCCGGACATGGCTACCGCATAAGCAACTCGCCATTTGTCATCGGGTGTTAGGGAATAAGGAACAGGCATTCGATCATTGTAACAAGGCGCTTTCCTACCGCCCGGATGATGTGGATATGATTCAGCTAGATCAATGGTTAAAAAATCAGGAGATAAAAACCTTGCGTTGATCCATCATCAGACATAAGGGTTTTCTATGTAATGCCACCAACAGGGTGGCATTTTTTATGGGTATTCTGTACCGCTGGGAAATACTCTGATGTGGGATAGACTGATAGTTAGCGGGATATTTTTTTCATTAAAGTGGGGTGGAGTATTGTCCATTTACTCTAGGCGGGTTCGGGTTGTGCGGTGACAGATTCAATGTTTCTTAAGGGAATTCCGAGTAGTCTTCCAAAGCATGGAGGGGGACAAGATCCTAGATCAAGTAAAAAGAGACGTCGATTAAAAACGCCTAGGAATAACCCGGTCGTTATGACGCGTCTTCCACGGATTCTGTATATAACCCGAATTCGCGCAGGGGCAGGTAGGGCCTGTAAATCCTTGAGCAAAGTCTACACCTCCTTCTATTAACATATGATCCAGGGTCATTCATGGTGATAGTTTCGAGATGGTTGTTCAGTGGAATACCCTTTTACTCTGATAAGGAGAAGATTGCAGCCTTTACCTACGCGTATAAGAGACTGGCTCATCCATTGCAATAACGTGATTGTCACCAGATCAAGCGATTGATCTAAAAGATTAATGATGAATTAGAACCTCTATGATTAAGAAAGGCAGGGTTACCATTAAACAATGGTAACCCTGCCTTTTTCTAAACAACTCAAACCGAATGATAACCCTTCCTTTATACTCCGTATTTTTCTTCTGCCATCTTAGTAAAATTACTCAAAGCTAGACTTAATTGATTGTCCTTTCGCTGTATTAAATTAATTAGTACACGATTGTATTTAGAGGGTATCGGGTGAGATTTTATTTGCCAATGACTATACTTTTGAGCTATTGATTGAGACACTATGGCAATTCCTAATCCTGCTTGTACGCAACCAATAATACCTTCTATCGTATCAAATTCAATTTTCTTAAAAGAATGAATATTTTCATCTTTTAACCAATTTTCCAATAGAAATCGATGATAACAACCTTTATTAAATACCAATATTGTCTGGTTTTCGAGATCCTTGGCGTTTCGTATCGAGTGATAATCAGAAGATGAAATCAGCACTAGTTCCTCTTCTTTATATGGATAGGATACGATATCTAATTGATTCGTAGAGCCAACAATAAATGCACTATCTATTTCATAATTTAGAATCTTTTTAATCAAGTTTTCTGAAGATGATGTTATCAATGATATATCAACTTCTGGATAACTATGATGGTATTTTAATATAAGTTTTGGCAGGTAAATCGAGGATATAGAATCAGTAGAACCTATTTTCATCAATTCTTTAGGCTGAATAAACTTTTTTTTAACATCGTTTATCAATTGTAAAATCTCGTCTGCATACTGAATGAGTATGCGTCCATTGGGGGTTAATATCATTCCTCTTCGATGTCTATAAAATAATTGGGCATTAACTGCCTTTTCCACATGGGCAATTCGATTGGTGATATGAGACTGAACGTAATTAAGTTCCTCTGCAGC
Source organism: Marininema halotolerans (assembly GCF_900116235.1). Classification (GTDB taxonomy): domain Bacteria; phylum Bacillota; class Bacilli; order Thermoactinomycetales; family DSM-45169; genus Marininema; species Marininema halotolerans. The sequence continues at coordinate 108,772 of NZ_FPAA01000010.1, forward strand.
TTTGGTTATGCTCTTATGCTGAGCAACCGTTTTAAATATTTCCAAGTCGATAAAGTTCATTATAACCAACCTCGGTATCTCTATTTGTGATTGCACCTTACCATTATTCATGATTTTACATACAAATGCAAATGTTTTACTATATTATATGAGAGGAGTTGATAAAAACTGGTAAATAAAATAAACAATAGGGATTTTCGTTGGGTAGTTTTGGGGCTTGCCACGGTAGTTCAAGCATTATCTACGTTTGTAACCTATGGAGTAGGTCCATTAGCATCAATTTGGCAACAAAAATTTATGTTGTCCCAAACGCAAGTAGGATTACTTATTTCTGTTGTAAACATGGGTCCCCTCATATCCATGTTATTTATTGGAAGTGCTCTGGATCGGTATGGGGAACGGTGGATCGTTGGCTTCGGTTCGCTTTTAATTGGACTAACTATAGGTTTAGCTCCCTTATTAAGTAGTTATGAGGCACTGCTTCTTCTATTGTTTTTCGTCGGTATTAACTATGGAACTGCTCAACCTGGTGGCAGTAAAGTGGTAGTAAAATGGTTTGACCCATCACAAAGGGGATTAGCAATGGGGATCCGTCAAGCAGCCATACCTATCGGAGGAGCTTTGGCAGGATGGATAATTCCATTAATTAGTACAGAATATGATTGGTCGATAGCTACACTGTGTCAAGCTATGTTCGCCATTGGAGGAGGACTGGTATTCCTTGCTGTATACAGAGATCCTGACATAGAAGGTGATAACAATGTTGAAAATTATAGTTTTATTGAAGAGATAACAAAATTATTAAACAAAAAGAACTTGTATCCAATTATTTTTTCAGGGATATCCCTTATTACTCTTCAAATGGTTTTAGTAGCTCATCTAATACCTTTTTTGAAAAGTAAAATGGAACATATCAACTTGATTTTAGCTAGTGAAATATGGTCCTTGTGCTTATTGTTTGGGATGTTAGGTCGAATTGCCTTATCTTGGTTAAGCGATAAAGTATGGAAAGGGAATCGTGTACAGCCACTTGTTTTAACCACATTTCTTGCAGTAGTAGGAGTTTTATTTTTGGTTATCCTTCCAAAGGACTCGCCTACCTGGCTTATCTTTATTACTTGCTCTTGGTTGGGTTTTTTCGGAATTGGATGGTATAGCTTATTCATTGTAGAAATAGCAGAAAGATCTAATGAGAACTCAGTCGGATTAACGGTAAGTTATGCACTTACACTGAATCAAATAGCAATCATCGTAGCACCGATCTTGTTCGGAATGTTTGTAGACTGGAAGCACTCTTTCTTATGGGCATGGATACTTATAGGAATACTCTTGTCTATTAGTGGTGCTTGGCTTTGGAGGATAAATAAATTGTCTTCTTATGAAAAAAGTAATAGTTAGGTTGGTATTTAATTTAAAAAAAATATTAAGGGAGAATGATGTATAATGATGAATGAAAATTATATTTTTAAACTCAACAATGATGAACGTGATAATTTACGAAAAGCATTGACGCAGGTACCGTATGATCCAAGTGGAAATAATCAATATATAACAGAAATTCGAATGGCTGCATATAAAGCATTTCCTCGTCATATTATCAGTCGGCTTAATGAACAAAAAACTTCTATAAAACCCCTTCCGTACTTAATTTTAGAAAATCTCCCACTAGATGAGAAAATTATTTCAGTACCTAATTCATCAGATGATGTAGATGGTTTTAAGTCTAGTTGCATGAGTAAACGGAAGTCTTGATCTACCAGAAATAGCTGTTGCTTTCTATCCAGATATGGTAAGACCTATAAATAGTAAAGCTGCGAATGCATTGAGACGTTTTCATGATGCGATTCGCCAAGTTTCCTTTGGAATCGATTTAGCACCAGGTCGTCTAGTTTATATAGATAATCGTTTTACGTTGCATTCTCGAGATGCCTTTACACCTAGCGTTGATGAGTCTGGAAGACCGCTACGGTGGGTTCAACGTGTCATTGTTGCTCCTAATCTGTGGAATCATCGAAATCTTAACCAGATAAAAGATCGTGTTTTCAAACCATTTGCAGATAAAGAACCTGCGACTCTATCTAACTGATTAATGGAATATGAGTTTGACACCATTCAATTGTGTAAAACTAAGACCGCGAACGGGGGTACCAAGGGTCTTCCAAGGATAATAGAATCGAATTGAGAAGGGGCAAATTGGAGAAGAAGACACCAAGGATTAATCCCCTGGTGTCTTCTTCTCCTGCATTTGAGCGATTGCTCCTTTTTGATTAATTCCTCAACTCGATCATGTAATCCGAGTGCGGCAATCAATGCGATATCGAATTTCAGCTTGTCCTTTCCATGAAGTTCTCCTAGTGGTCTCCCTAGATGGGGTAGAACCAGCAATGCTACGGTGTGATCCAAAGCAAATGTACGGGATGACAAGAACGCTGATATTATGCCATATTGAAAAAATCACATTTTTACAATATAATCATATTGTAAAAGAAGGGGGAGTAAAATGAATGCCTAAACAAGTGGATCAAAGACAAAGGAAGAACCAGATTGCTACGGCTACTTGGAGTTTAATATTAGACAAAGGTATCGATCAAGTATCTATACAGAAAATTGCTAATAAAGCAAATATATCCGTCGGGCTTGTTCAACATCATTTTTCATCTAAGGATCAATTGATTTATTATTCCATGAATTTAGTGTTGGATCGGATGGAAGAGCGAGCAAAGACTCGTACAAATGCATTTACAGGAACAAAGGAAGAAGCGCTTAGAAGATTAATGAAATTTATTATCCCTACTAATCATGAAGAACTCATAGAAGCAAAGGTTTGGCTTGCATTCCTGGGTAAATCCTTCAGTTCCCCAGAGATGATTCAACTGAGGCGGAAAATGGATCACTATACGAGGTATCTCATGGGGATGATTCTAGATCTTATGAAGGACCTAGGTTATGTCACACCAAGCTACAATAGAAATTTTGAATTGGAGATACTGTATGGATTTATTGATGGACTAGTAATCCATATTCTTCAGTCACCAGAATCATATTCAGAAGAAATGGTGGACCAACTTATTGATTATTATTTAGAAGGAAAAAGAGGGAGGGACCAACCACATGGATAAAATTTCGATTATTATTCTTGTAGTCGTTATCGTATTGATCATCAGGCAGCTCATCCCTAAGAGAGTAGATAGTTTCGACCTTTTCGGCATGCCGATCATCGCTATAATCAGAACGTATAGCGGTCTTCCAAATAGGTTGGATTTTATTATTACAATTGAATTAATTAGTTTACTTGCCTTAGGAGCAGCAGTTGGTTATTGGCAAGCTAAGAAGACGAATGTTTTTCATTATAATAATCAATTATGCAGTGTTGGAGGATCTACCTATATTATAGGGTGGATTATTATGTTTTTAGGGAGAATAATTATATTATTCCTATTCAATTATAGCGCTCTTACAACAGCGTTTCATAAGGGGCAAGAACCATTTACGAAGGAGATCATTCAAGTTATCTCCCACTCTGGGGACTGGTTGATATGGTCCACTATTCTTGCATCTTCAATAATGTATACGGTTACGTTGTATAAGGATCACCCGGATATTAAGAAATTTACCCATAATCGTTTTAAAGAGATAGGACAACGTATAACACGTTTATGATGGGTATTACGCGTTACTATCCCTGCAGAAAGGAGATTTACTGTAGGGATAGTAACGCTCTGAGTTTGACACAAGTCAGATGAGTAAAACAGAGACCCAAGGGGTTAACCCCCTGGGTCTCTGTTGAATTTCCAAACGAAAAAACCCCCGCGATCACGGGGGTGCTCTAGGAAACCAAAATGATAATTGTCCTATCTAGCACACCATGATGGGTTCAAGAGCGGCAACGATGGATGATCTTTCTACCCCCATTCCTTGATAAATTTAGTTATAACCGTTATAATATATATAACTTATGTAACACAAAGAAGGAGATGAGCATTATGGGTGCACGCATGTTCCGTAAAGTCGGACGTATGGGAAATAGTCCTGGTATTAGCTTACCTACAGAATACCTAGAAAAGATTAATGTTAAACGGGGGGATGAATGCGAAATCATCTTTGATGAACAACGCAACGAAATCCGCATTCGTCCCATTCAAGCTATTCCAGAAGGAATCAGTCCTGAATTTCTGAAGGCCCTCGATGACACGCACGAACAATTCGAAGAAGCAATCCGCAATTTGAGAGATAGGTAGGCCTAGGCGGATGAGATACCTAACAATTCAAGAAGTCGTCGCCACCCACTTTTTAACAATGAAACGCTTCGAAGATGAACTACAAGCAGGGCTAAAATTCCCTGAGCGTTTAGAAGAGGCCGTATATAGACCCAAGGCAGAAGCATTTGGGCAGGAAGTACACCCAATCCTTTTGCGAAAAGCGGCTGCACTTACTCAATCGCTGATTCAAGCTCATCCCTTTCACAACGGGAACAAAAGAACAGCGTTAGCCTCACTTGTAGTGTTTCTAAGACTTAACAATTACATCCTAACGATGACCAACCGAGATGCAGAGGACCTTATGGTCGCTGTAGCAACAGATGACCGCTACAAAGGAACTGAAGGAGTTATTTTGTTGGCCCAGGAAATTGAAAAGTGGACTGACCATCGTTGAAACAGGTCTTCACTGAGTTTGACACAATAGAGTTGTGTAAAACTCGTAAAAAAGCCACTATCCCTTGGTACGACTGGGATGAACGGCTTTTTTGATGGAATCAAAAGTGCAGCCTTTTCTTTTCGTCGAGATATGAATCTACTCTTCCTGAAAAGGGATCACGGTGACGGTAAAAGTGCCGCTACTTGTATTGCCATTACTGTCTGTGGCGGTACAGGTAACGGTGGTGCTGCCCACGGGGAAGAAAGAGCCCGAGGCCGGTGTGCAAGTGACCGTGATCGTTCCGGGGCAATTGTCGGTGGCAGTGGGGTCGGGATAGATTACGGTGGTGCCGATATTGTTGTCCGCAGTCACATCGATATCGCTTAGGCCGGAGAGAACCGGTGCCTCCGTATCGGTGACGGTCACGGTAAAGAGGCAGGATTCACTGTTGGTAGGATCCAGATTGCTGGTGGCCGTGCAGGTGACTTGTGTAGGGATGCCTACTTCAGCGGTTGCCGGGCTACACACCGTGGTTACATTGGCGCATTGCGTAGAGGTGGGCGGCGGAACCGTTGCTATGCAAGTCCCGGGATCGTTTTCCAACGTGAGATCCGGGCAGATCAAGGGATTCACGCAGCTATTGAGTAACACCGACACGTTGCTAGTAGTAGGGTCCACAAAATCTCCCTGATTGGCCACGGCCAGGTCGAGGCTCCCATCATTATTAAAGTCCCCTGTTGTTATGCCATTCGGATTAATACCCACAGCATAGGTGGTCGGGAGGCCAAACCCTCCTGTTCCATCTCCCAATAACACCGCCACCGTGCCACCCTGGTTGGCAGTGGCTAGATCAAGGTTCCCGTCGCAATTAAAGTCCCCCGTTGTTATGCCACTCGGGTTATTGTCGCCCACAGCATAGGTAACCTGAGTTTGAAAGGTTCCGTTACCATTTCCCAATAGCACTGACACCGTGCCATCACCAAGATTTGCTACGGCCAGGTCGAGATTCCCATCGTTATTAAAATCCCCCGTCGTGATGGATGCGGGGCTAATGACAAACGGAAAGGATGCGGGGACAAAGGTCCCGTCTCCATTTCCCAATAGCACCTGAACAACGGGAGCGGCCCCAATCAAGGCTAAATCGAGGTTGCCATCGTTATTAAAGTCCCCTGTCTTGATATCAGATGGGAAAGGAAGCACACCAAAGGAGGGCTGGGTTTGAAAGGTTCCGTCTCCATTTCCCAATAACACTGACACCGAGTCATCACCCTGATTGGTAACGGCCAGGTCGAGATTCCCATCGTTATTAAAGTCCCCTGTTGTAATACCAATCGGACTAGGGCCCACCGCAAAGGTGGCCTGGGGGCCAAAGCTTCCCGTTCCATCTCCTAATAACACCGACACCGTATTATCAATCTGATTGGTAACGGCCAGGTCGAGGCTCCCGTCATTATTAAAGTCCCCTGTCGTTATGCCAGACGGATCAGCGCCCACAGCATAGGTAACCTGGGTTTGAAAGGTTCCGTCTCCATTTCCCAATAACACTGATACTGTGGCATCACCCTCATTGGCCACGGCCAGGTCGAGGCCCCCGTCATTGATAAAGTCCCCTGTCGTGATGCCAATCGGATCAGCGCCCACAGCAAAGGTGGTCTGAGATAAAAAGGCAGGACAAACCATGTCACGTCTCCTTTCGTTTGCTAACGGTTGCTGAGTAGCAAAGCATTTGATGAGAATAGTCTATGTCTGCCCGTGGCATTGGGGGATAGATGATCTTCCACCGGGTGTATCCTTTTAGATACCTCAAACCTCTTTGCGACTCGTTTACTTGCCCAGGAGTTAACAATGGTACGGTTACCTTTTACTATGCTGGAGACTCGGTTATGACTCCAAGTGTTGTATATGAAATAAGAAAGGCAGCCACTTGATCAAGTGGCTGCCTTTCTTATGTAAAACGATCAACGAAGAGGTAGACTCTCACATGGCTTTCCATCCCGATCTGGGTCGAGACGATGGGGGTCACCAGGAAGCAGGTACTTCTTTGCCTCTTTCTGATTAGTGAAGTCAGAACAATCCTTGTCCTCATCCCTACGATCGTTTGGACTAGTTATCTGCATGGTTGATGTTACTTGCCCTGATTCAGGTACCACAAACTTTACCTTTGTACCATCTGGGTAATCTTTTAAGGCATTGCCTACCCAGCTCCCCGCACCTCTGTTATCGCTCGAATGAACATAGACAATGTTTGCCCCTTCTCCTCCCTCTTCGCACATCGCTAGCGGCCATTCATCCCGATCATAACCCCGGCGTGTAGGGATGCCTTCTAGTGACTCCTTTCTATTTTCGTTTGCTCCGTCCCGATCTATGGTACAGATCGAAGATTCTCCTTTTTGAATTGCTATCCTCATATGCTCTGCTGTTTCAGGATAGCGGCTGGACGGAAACTTCGCTATATGGTCATAATTTTTAGATCCTTGATCAGATACCACCGGATAACATCCTGACAAAAAGAAAAGAGCAGCAACGATTGATAAAAATAGACCTTTATGCATCCGCATCAACCCGTTCATAGAGATCCTCCACTTTGCAGCCAAGAATGAGGGCGAATTGGAACAAAGTCGGTGTACGTGGATACGAATGTCCATTCACCCATGAAAGTACTTGCTGTTTTTTTACATCGAACATCTCCGCCATTTGTGTCTGTGATATCGGTGAGCCTGATTCCTTTCTCTTTAGTAATACCCTTTTAATACGAGGCATAAATTTACCCATGCTTTCTTTCCTCCTTGTTACTTATATCTGATTATATCAATCTCCTGAAGTTAAATTAAACAAGAAAAAGAAAAAATAATATTTATATGTAAAAAATAAAAGGTATAATAAGGAGTGTAAAGAAGGTAAGCAAATGATCTCAGAACAGTGGTCAATTCCATCACACTACAAAACGCACATATTAGGAGGTTTCTTGTGGGTAGAAAAATTAGATTTGTTCTTTATATATTGGTTTTACTTTTAGGAATCGATCTAATTATAGATGGAGAACCCGGAAGTATCTATTTAGGGATAGTAACTGTTATTATGATAGTTGTAACCTTCTATAACGATTGGAAAAAACGCGGGTAACAAAACCGTTTTTTTAACGATAGGAGGTCGAATGATGAAATGATCCATGGCTCAAGAGAAGGGCTTGTCCAAATAGGGCTCGATTGTCTAGCATTTAATGAACACATCATGCTATCTGTTATGCAATGATAGGGAGAATCACAATGTGGTTTTATCTATTTCAATCGATAATTATTCCAAGATTTTTTTGAGATTAGTTGTTGACTTTGTTTCTATATGGTTATATAATAGGTTTTGTCGCTAAGCGATAGTGACGGAAATAACGACACTTTAAGATAACAATCGCGGATGTGTAGCGATGATTTAGAGGATAATGCCAGATGGTTTTCCCTTGATAAGGAGCATGATTGCTGGCTCTGCGAGTTGGATCGCTGACCTCTTACCAATCTCCTACCGGGGTGTGGCTCAGCTTGGTAGAGCGCCTCGTTCGGGACGAGGAGGTCGCAGGTTCAAATCCTGTCACCCCGACCATACATTTCCCTTTTATTATGCGGGTGTAGTTCAGTGGTAGAACATCGGCCTTCCAAGCCGAATGCGAGGGTTCGATTCCCTTCACCCGCTCCAACAACGACCGTAGCCGGATGGCTACGGTTTTTCATTTGCTTTTTTGTGTAAGCTGGTTAGGGGAGGATGTGTAGCATGTGGAGGATGAATTTCAACTAATTGCAAAGCTATTACAACACCGGCCACCCATCAATGAAGAAGTAGAAGTCGATGTGGGGGATGATGCAGCGGTTTATCGACCGAGTAAGGAAATGTCCCAAGTGATTACCTGTGATACGATGGTAGAAGGGGTTCATTTTATCGAGCAGACGATGGATCCGGTGGATACGGGATGGAAAGGGATTGCATCCAATGTGAGTGATATTATTGCAATGGGTGGAATACCGAAACATGCGGTCATCTCTCTGGCAGTGCCACAGGATTGGACAGAAAAAAAGTTGATTCGCCTTTATCAGGGGTTAGGAGAAGCTACTCAGCATTATGGTGTGACCATTCTTGGAGGCGATACCGTCCGCTCGATGAAGGGGCTGATGGTGTCCATTACCTTGGTTGGAGAAGTGGAGCAGGGCACATCCCTTCGTCGATCCAGTGCACGTCCCGGGGATATCCTCTTTGTAACGGGTTTTATAGGGGCTTCGGCGGCAGGACTTCATATCTTGTTGCGTGAGGATGCGAAGGAGTGGAGAGCACGCTTTCCATCCCTCATACAAGCGCATCAACGCCCTTGTCCCCAGATAGAAGCAGGACGCTTGATCCACCGCCTTGGTGAGCGAGCGGCTGCGAACGATGTGAGTGATGGGTTAGGAAGAGAAGCAAGGGAGATTGCAGAGGCAAGTGGTGTTCGTCTGGTGATCGATCGAGACCAGGTCCCCCTTTCCAAAGATACGGTAACCTATGGTGCAGAATGTGGAGTGGATCCCTTTCAGTGGGCGTTCGATGGTGGAGAGGATTATCAACTACTCGCAACCTGCCCTGCTCAGGAATGGAAAGATTTTCAAGGCTGCGCCTTAGCGAAGGGGATGACCTTTACTCAGATTGGTTGGGTGGAGGATGGGGAAGCTGGTGTTGACTGTATCATTGAAGGACATCGCTCTCCATTAACCTATACAGGATATAATCATTTTGCTTAATAGGTGATGCGACATGATAGAAACCTGTCAATATAAAACATACGATGAAGAAGCGACAAGGAAGATTGCTAGCCGTGTCGCAGCGGCTTTACAACCGGGGGATGTAATTGCCTTGGAAGGCGATCTTGGGGCAGGAAAAACGACATTTTCCCAAGGAGTCGCAAAGGGATTAGGGATCGTCGATCCCATCGATAGCCCGACATTTACCTTAATTAAAGAATATGATCAAGGTAGACTCCCTTTTGTTCATATGGATGTGTATCGATTGGATGAGGGTGGGGAGGAGCTTGGGTGGGAGGAATACTTTTACGGTGAGTCCGTGACGCTGGTAGAATGGGCGGATCGGATTAAGGACTGGTTGCCTGAGCGATTCATTCACATTCAAATTGAACGCATCGAACAAGATGGACGATTAATTACCGTTACGACCCCCAAAGAGTGGGCAGATCGTATCTGTGGAGGAGTGGGAGAGGCATGAAATGGTTGGCTGTAGATACATCGACACTGGTACTTGGAGTGGCGATTCTAGATGAGGGACGCCTTCTGGGTGAAGTGACGACACATTTACATAAAAATCATTCCGTCCGCTTGATGCCAACCGTTGCTCGCCTCATGGAAGACCTTGATCTGACACCTCAGGAGCTGGAGGCAATCGCAGTTGCTGGTGGGCCCGGATCTTATACAGGCGTGCGTATTGGTTATACCTCAGCGAAAACGATGGCATGGAGTCTCGGGATTCCTTTGTATAGCGTGTCGAGCTTAGCAGTACTCGCCATGAACGGATTTCATTTTCCTGGAGAAATTATTCCTCTCTTTGATGCACGGAGGGACCGGGTCTATACCGGATTATATGGAATGGACAAGGGAGGCGTATCATTACAACTCCCTGAGCGCGTGATCAACATTGATTATTGGTTAGAAGAATTGAAGGGGCGAGGCCCCATACTTTTTCTTGGGGAGGATGCCATTCGTTTTAAAGAGCGTATACTTCATGTACTTGGCGATGATGCCCATTTTGGTTTACCTGTGGAGAATATTCCACGGGCATCGGCTCTAGGCATGTTGGCATACACGCGTTTTCAAGAAGGTGCCGCTCCCGAACCAGAAGACGGGGCTCCGAACTATCTGCAACTGGCTGAAGCAGAGGCGAAGTGGCTACAAAAACAAGGTAACGGAGGGGAAGAAAATGGGGCTTCCACCCATTGATATCCGCTCCATGAGTGTGGCGGATATTCCCGCTGTGTTGCAGGTTGAACGCGCTTCCTTTTCGGCTCCATGGAAGCGACAAGCCTTTTACAATGAATTGGTTCATAATCAGTTTGCTCACTATGTTGTAGTGGAACGGGAGAAGCGTATCATAGGGTATAGTGGAATGTGGCTCATTCTAGATGAAGCACACATCACCAATATTGCCATACTCCCGGAGCTTCGCGGGCAAGGAATTGGGAATTATTTGTTGGATTTTTTGATGGAAATGGCTTGTGAGGCAGGTGCGAGTAAAATGACATTGGAAGTCCGTGTGTCCAATGATCATGCGCAACGTTTGTATCGTAAAAAAGGCTTTGCTGCAACTGGTGTACGCCCTGGTTATTATACCGATAACCAAGAAGATGCACTGATTATGTGGGCCGAGTTGGGTGGGGGATCGGATGAGCAAAACAATGAAATCTCTGGTGCTGGGTATTGAAACCAGCTGTGATGAAACCGCAGCGGCTGTGGTAGAAGATGGGTATCTTTTAAAATCAAATGTAATCTCTTCACAGATGGAGATCCATCGTCGCTTTGGTGGCGTTGTTCCTGAGGTGGCTTCGCGCCGGCATGTGGAGCGAGTCACATCCATTATCGAACAAGCTCTCGATGAAGCAAAGGTGACCAAGGAGGATCTTTCTGCAGTTGCAGTCACCCAGGGACCTGGTCTAGTCGGGGCACTTCTGATTGGTGTTTCTGCTGCAAAAGCCTTTTCCTTTGCTACAGGAGTGCCCCTAATCGGTGTTCATCATATTGCGGGTCATATCTATGCGTCCCATTTAGTGGAACCTTTGCGTTTTCCCTTAGTTTCCCTCGTGGCTTCGGGAGGGCATACCGAGCTAATTTATATGCCTGAGCACAACCGATTTGAGCGATTGGGTCGGACAAGGGATGATGCAGCGGGAGAAGCCTTTGATAAAGTAGCACGAGTCATGGATCTTCCATATCCAGGAGGTCCCCATATTGATCAGTTGGCAAAGGAAGGGTCCCCTCACCTTAATCTTCCTCGTTCATGGTTAGAGCCGAACTCCCTGGACTTTAGTTTTAGTGGCTTAAAATCGGCAGTGATTAACCTTTTGCACAATTCCGAGCAACGAGGCGTGAAGATTGAGAAGGCGGATTTAGCTGCTAGTTTTCAAGCCTCGGTTGTCGAAGTTTTGGTAGAGAAGGCCGTACGTGCCACTCGGATGAAGGGAGTGTCTGAGTTGGTACTCGCAGGCGGGGTATCTGCAAACTCTGCGCTGCGGGAAGCGTTGGCTGCCCGGTGTCAAGAAGAAGGGATTACCTTGCGAGTTCCTCCGCTAAACTTGTGCACAGATAATGCAGCCATGATCGCTGCTGCCGGAAGCTATCGTTTTCGGGATGGTCAATTTGCAGGATTGGATATGAATGCGATCGCAAACCTACCTTTAGCTTAACAATCGTGATGGGAAGACAGTGGATCGGTTTTAGCGGGGATTGGGGAAAGATGCGGAGATATCCGTGTCTTTTTTATATATATTCACCGGTTTTTTCTTCATAGAAAGTAGGATTGTGGATAGTTCACCCCTAGTACTTGTGGATTATGTGGATAAGTATTGTGGATAACCGGTTAGCAAGGGAAGATGTTGTGGATGACGATGGGGATGTTTTGTGGACAAATGTGTAGAAAAACGATGGGTGCTGGATCAGTGGTTTTACAAGGTTTTATCCATTCGGGGGGATTGCAAAAGGGGAGGGAGAATGGTATTGCGATTTGGATTAGAATGAATCCTATAGTTCATAAGAACTACATTGAATAGATCCTATGGAGGTTCTAGGGTCGGTGATACAGGCTGAGATATAAAGAAAGGGCTGTCCCTAATCGCTGATGTGCCATTAGGAACAGCCTTTTCTTTCATATTAAGAGTCTTTTTCGGCGGTGACAGGTTCAAACCGACCGGTGAATTCTTGTTCAAACTCTTGCTTATGTCGGCGTTCTATTTTCTCCGTTAATACCATCGAAGCAAATGTTACAAGAACGATGGCGATGAAAAAGATCGCGAGAAACCAAGTCCACCCTTGAGGAGTGATCAAATTAAGGATCCAATCCACCTATATAAACCTCCTTCGAGTTAACCCTCTGTGTGCTCCGTTCTCTCTGTATTGGTGGAGCATCATTAATAACAACTACAACTTTAGTCGTAATGTTTCACATTAGGCAAGTTATTTTTGCGAAAAGGGAAAAAGTGGTGGAAATCATGAAGCAAGGATGAAGAGGCGAGGCGATAATATATAAGGAGAAGGAATTGAAAGTAATTGAAGTGAAAGCTTTTCATTGCAACTTCATCGGGAATAAAATGGGTATCCGTTGCTTGGGCCATACCAAGGGAGGGAAATGGATTACAAAGGAGGGAAGATTGATGGAGATGCAGGCGCTTGGAGATACCGGGGTCCGTATCCACTTTGGTGAAGAAATTGATGAGAAAATACATAAACAAATTCAACGTTATTGCGGTGCATTACAGGAAAAGAGGTTAAAGGGAGTCATTGAATGGGTTCCTTCTTATACGGCAGTCAGTGTCTATTATCGGCCGGATCAGATCTCCTTTTCACAATTGAAGAAAAAATTGCTTTCCATCCAGGAAGAAGCTACATCCCTTCCTGAAGGCGAGTCAAGAAGTGTGGACATCCCTGTGGTCTATGGGGGAGAGTATGGACCAGACCTTGACGCTGTCGCCCGTCATGCTAGATTAACTCCCGATGAAGTCATTGCGATTCATAGCCAGGGGTCTTATCTTGTATATATGATGGGGTTTGTACCCGGCTTTCCCTATTTAGGAGGCATGGACCCTACGATTGCGACCCCCCGTTTAAAGAAGCCTCGATCCGTCATCCCTGTCGGTTCTGTAGGAATCGCTGGAGGGCAGACGGGGATCTATCCGTTGGAGACACCAGGAGGATGGCGACTCATTGGTCGCACCCCAATCCGTTTATATGATCCCCATCGTAAGCAACCGATGTTCTTACAGACAGGGGATCAGATTACGTTTACTCCGATCACCGTGCAGGAGTATGACGAGATGACTACCAGTGAAGAACGAGGATCGGGTGGTGTACACAAATAAGGGGGTGGGATGTAAATGAGTCGTTATCGGATTGATTTAAATTGTGATATGGGGGAGAGCTTTGGTGCCTATGAGATCGGACAGGATCGGGCAGTGTTATCCCACATTACTTCAGCAAATATTGCTTGTGGATACCATGCAGGTGACCCGAATGTGATGCGTAGGACTGTGAGGGCTGCTTTGGAGAAGGGAGTTGGCTTAGGTGCGCATCCTGGATTGCCGGATCTTATTGGTTTTGGGCGGAGGGATATGGCGATCACACCAGAGGATGCCTATACCATGACCTTGTATCAAGTGGGAGCGCTAGCAGCAATTGCTAAAGCAGAAGGGGGCCGTCTGCAACATGTAAAACCTCACGGTGCATTGTTTAATATGGCAGCGAAGGATGCAGCACTGGCTCGTGGGATCGCGCAAGCCGTGGCTTCATTGGATGAGTCCTTCGTCTTATTTGGTCTGGCAGGTAGTGAGTTAGTAAAAGCGGGAAGAGAGGTCGGGCTTTCGGTGGCAGAGGAAGTATTTGCCGATCGCACCTATCAAGTTGATGGGAGCTTAACGCCTCGATCTCATCCCCATGCGGTTATCAAAGACCCGACCGAGGCGGCACAACGTGTCATACAGATGGTAACAGAAAAGCAAACGATCACCGTGGATGGTGCGAAGATCCCTGTGAATGCGGATACTGTCTGTATACATGGAGATCATCCTGATGCCCTGACGTTTATTGAGCACCTCTTGAATGCATTTCGAACCGAGGGAATTTCGGTTAAAGGGGTTTGCCAACCATGAGCCGCTATCTTCATATCGAAAAAGGAGGACTTCTTACAACCATTCAGGATCGGGGTCGTACCGGTTACCAGCAGTTTGGTATGGTGGTTGCGGGGGCAATGGATGCTTTTTCGCATCAGGTGGCGAACTGTCTAGTGGGAAATCTTCGTGACGAAGCAAGCATGGAGATCACGATGGTGGGCCCGGTACTTCGTTTTGAAGAGGATACATGGATCGCTTTAGCGGGAGGGGACCTTTCACCTCAGGTAGATGGAAAGCCCATCCCGATGTGGTCAAGCTGTTTCATTAGGGGGGGAGAACGCCTCTCCTTTGGAAAGGCGCGTCAAGGCATTCGTACCTATCTCGCAGTTGCTGGAGGATTTGAGGTCGAGTCAGTGATGGGAAGTCGATCCACGTACATAAAGGCGGGGATTGGTGGCTGGCAGGGGCGAGCATTGGAACAAGGGGATCAGATTCCTTTGGGGAGCGCGAAAGTGATGAGATCCTTTCGACGGTGGTTAGCAGTGGGGGAACGACCCCATTATAAAAAATCGATCCGACTGCGTGTGGTCCTTGGTCCACAAGCATCCATGTTTGTAAAGGGCGCACTGGAAACCCTCTTCACTACTTCTTTTGAAATTACCCCCCATGCCGATCGGATGGGTTATCGATTAAAAGGATCGCCTCTGTCTTATCAAGAGAGAGCAGACATTCTCTCTGACGCGACTGCACCGGGTTCGATTCAAGTTACCCAAGAGGGTCAGCCCATTATTTTAATGGCTGATCGGCAAACGACAGGGGGCTACGGAAAGATTGCAACGGTGATTTCAACGGATCTTTCCATCTTAGCCCAAGCCTCTCCCGGTCACAAAGTCACCTTTGCACCCATTGATGTGGAGGAAGCGCATCGGCTATATAGGGAGCAAGAGCATTTCCTGCGTCGTTTGGAGGTTGCGGGCCGTTAAAAAATAGGGATTGTTTTCCTTTAGAACAAAAGGAAAACAATCCCCATATACAACGTAATACTGGTTAGTCGCAGATTTCTGCCCAACGTTCGGTTTTCTTTTCTAGCGACGTTTGAAGTTCGGTCAAGCGTTGTTGTCGCTTAACACTTTCTTCAGGTGAACCGTATATTTCCGGGAGGCAGAGCTCTTTTTCAATTGTAGCAATTTCATTTTCAATTTCTGCGATTTCTTCTTCTAAACGACTCACTTCCTCAAGTCGTTGCCGTTCGGCGCGCTCTTGTTGTCTTTGTAATCGATTCGCTTCTGCATAGGAGGCGGCAGATGAAGGGGAGGTGGATGATTCTTTCATTTGTTGTTCTTCACCCCGCTTCATTTCAAGCCAAGCTTCATAACCCTCTGGGAACACCCGAATACGATTATCTTGCACTTCCCAGATACCTGTAGCTAATCGATTGATAAAGTAACGGTCATGGGAGACAAATAGCAACGTACCAGTAAAGCCCTCGAGCGCTTCTTCCAGTCGTTCTTTGCTATCCATATCAAGGTGGTTGGTCGGTTCATCCATCAGGAGAAAGTTGGCGCGATTAAGCAGACGTTTAACTAAGGAAAGGCGTGCTTTTTCTCCCCCGCTCAGAGCACCAATCGGTTTAAAGACGTCTTCGCCACTAAAGAGGAATTGCCCCAAAAAGGAACGAGCCTCCGTTTGATTTAATGTAGGGTGTGCATTCCATATCTCGTCCAGGACGGTGGTTCCCCCGTGAAACTCCTCGAGTTCCTGTTCGTAATAATCCGGCTGAACCCCTGTGCCATAGGTAATTGTACCGGATAGGGGTTGTAACCGATTGGCGATGGTTTTCAAAAAGGTCGTTTTTCCAGTCCCATTGGGGCCAAGTAAGGCAATGCGTTGCCCCCGCAAAAGGGAAAGGGACTCTGTTGAAATCAAAGGCGAATCTGAATGATAGCCGACCTTAAGATCTGCAGCGTTGAGTACGTGACGCCCACTTGTAACTTCGGGTGTAAAACGAATGTGCGCTTGATTCCGCTCGGATGGTGGCCGGTTGATCCGTTCCATTTTATCGAGGGCCGTTCGGCGGCTTTGGGCGCGTTTCGTCGTGGAGGCACGTACAATATTTTTCTGCACGAACTCCTCCATCCGGCGAATTTCCCCTTGTTGCTGTTCATATTCCTTGGCCCATTGTGCCAATCGGGCTTCTTTTGTACGAATGTAATCCGAGTAGGTTCCAGGATAGCGTGTTGCCTGATGCCCATCAATCTCATAAATAATCGTGACCAGACGATCAAGAAACCAACGATCATGGGAGACGATCAGTAAGGCCCCCGGATGATGATCTAAGGTTTGTTCTAGCCAGGTGAGCGCATCCATATCAAGATAGTTGGTTGGCTCATCCAAAATGATAAGATCAGGGGTGGAGAGGAGAAGCTTTGCAAGGGCCAGTCGTGTTTTCTGTCCGCCACTTAAGGCATGGACCGGGGTCCGTTCCCAATCGAGGGATCCAAGTCCTAGGCCGTTAAGGGCACTTTTTCCTCGTGCTTCATAACCATAGCCACCTGCCCGATCAAAGCGTTCTTGTAATTGGTTGTATTGTTCGGATACTTGTTCATAGCGCTTACTATCGGACCAGACCGCCTCTTGGCCCATCTCTTTTTCTAATGTACGTAAACGGGCTTCCATTTCACGAAGGTCCGTAAAGGATTCCAATAATTCTTCCCAAATCGAGTGCTTGGTGTTCAGATCGGTTTCTTGGGCCAAGTACCCGATGGAAGCCCCCTTGCGAATGGATACGACACCAGTATCAGCGGATAATTTGTCGATTAAGATCTTAAGAAGCGTCGATTTTCCTGCGCCGTTTGGCCCAATGAGGCCAATATGTTCCCCATCTTCCACACGAAGATCGATTCCTTCTAAAATCGATGTACCACCGAAGGATTTATAAATATCTCTTGCTTGTAAAATGGTCATTCCAATCACCTCGTCTTTGCAAGCCATTTCCATTGTAGCTGATACGAGGGGGGAAGGAAAAGGGACTCCCTTTTCATGATGAGAGATTGTTTGAAACTGAAAGGAGGTGAGGCGTATATGCCGTCACCAAAGAAACGATTACGTAGTCAGTTACTCGCGACAAGAGAAGCACTTGATCCTATTCAGATAGCGGAAGAATCCCGACAAGTATGCCAGCGGATTATGGAATTGCCGCAATGGCAGGATGCCAACTATGTTTTAACCTATATGCCTCATCGCAGGGAGATGGATCTACGGCCATTGATGGAAAAGGCCTGGGTAATGGGAAAAAAAGTAGTGTTGCCACGAGCGCTGCCAGCAAAGCGATCCTTGTCATTTTATGAGGTGAATCATTTTCGTGATATAACAATCGGTGTGTATGGAATCCAGGAGCCGCTGGCAAAGGAAGAAGCTCGAATCGATCCAAAGGTGCTCGATTTGGCCCTCGTACCCGGTGTGGCTTTTGATCATCACGGTTATCGGTTAGGGTATGGAGGGGGTTATTATGATCGCTTCTTCGCTGGGGAGGGTAGCTCAATTGTAAGATATGGAGTGGCGTATTCTTTTCAGTGGGTGAATTCAGTGTATCCAGAAGGGCATGACATCCCGATGGATGGGGTTGTGAAACCAGATGGACTCATTCTCTCTCAACGAGATATCCCCAAATAAAAATCACCCCTTAAGGTTGCCGATGCGATAGCCAAGGGCAATCTTAAAGGGTGATAAAGGATGGTCGGTCGTTAGAAATGGACAGGCAGATGGGTTAACCCACGCATCAAGAAATCTTGTTGCCAAGGAAGGGATTCTTCCTTGAAGTCAAGTTGGAGGTTGGGAAGGCGATCAAAGAGGCGGGGGAGGGCGATTTGTCCTTCGAGTCGAGCAAGTGGAGCCCCCAAGCAATAATGAATTCCCATTCCAAAGGCTAGGTGCGGATTGGGATGGCGCGTGATGTCAAATTGATCGGGGTTGGTAAAACGGCGCTTATCTCGATTCGCAGAACCGATGCAGATGAGCACCAAATCCCCTGGAGAGATGGTTTGTCCCTCAAAGGAAAATGCTTCGCCTCCCCAACGGTTTGTAGCCATTTCCACAGGGCTATAGTATCGCAGAATTTCTTCAACGGTACTGTTGATTAATGAGGGAGATTTTTTTAATAGCGTGAGTTGATCAGGGTGTTGAAGTAAGGCATAAATGCCGTTACCAATAAGGTTAACAGTGGTTTCATGCCCGGCGATGACTAATAGCATAATCATGGAATAGAGCTCTTCTTCACTTAGACGATCGCCATTATCTTCGGCTTCAATTAAAGCGCTTACAAGATCCTCCTGTGGGTGATTTCGCCGTTCAACAAAGAGGTCGGTTAGATAGTTTCGTAGCGCGATGAGTTGAGGACGTACCTCCTTTTGCACCTCGGGACGATTAACAACAGAAAGCATGGCCTTTGACCACTCGCGAAATAAATCGCGATCCTTTTGCGGAATGCCTAACATGTCGCTAATGACGATGATGGGAATGGGAAAGGCATACTGTGTAATCAAATCGGCTGTGTGATTAGAAGAACGTGTCACCTCATCTAACAATTGATCACAAATCGTTTCAACCGTGGTTTGCAGGCGGGCGATCATTCGTGGAGTGAAGGCTTTGTGGACAAGGGTTCGTAGACGCGAATGCTCAGGAGGGTCGGTGGTGAGAAGATGGTGGCTGAAATAATCGAGTTCTTCGGGAAGATGATTTGCATCATGTTCCGGTGCGACAGTCTGAGGACTCATTAAAAATTTTTGGTCTTTTAATGCAATTTGTACGGCATCATATTGGACAATGAACCAAGCGGGTTCATCCCATGGTGTTTGAATCGGATGAATGGCTCCCTGATCGCGTAGCCCCTGGTAGATCGTCAACGCATGTTCTTTGAAGTCTGGGGCGAAAAAGTCGATTGACAACGGTTCGATTGTTTTCGATTGAAGCAATGTACTCACTCCTTCCGCAGATAGGTCGATACACTTTACACTTTATACCATACGTAAGAGATTTCCTGCTCTGCAACAAAATTTCAGAAAAATTATATGTTTTGCCATGAAGGAGGGGTAGAGGAAACAGCAAAAAACACAAACCCAAGTGCGTAGCTTAACTAAAGGTTTGTGTTTTTCATTTGAAATGGCAAGCGGGGATTAAGCCAGGGACCGCTTTGCCCTACGCATTAGATTCTTTCTGCGATTCGCTTCAATTTGCCGAATGGGTCCTTTATCGGGAAGCGCACGAAAGACATGGACACCTGGGTAAATGTTAATTTCATAAATCCAGGGTTTTCCCGATGGATCGAGGCCAAAATCAATGCCAAAGGAACGCCAACCGGGGTAGCCTTTTCGCATTAAAGTCGCTGTACGAATGGAAATAGCACGGAGGGTAGCGAGCACCTGTTGTTTCTGTGCTGGCCCAAATCCAAGGTGGCGTCCAAGGAGTTCATCCATCATGGTAGGGGTGGCACCCCGATGGCGGTTCGTCACAATTTGATTGGCTTGTGCGACTTTGCCAACCATTCCTCCTACCACCCATTCTCCCTCCACATGCTGCATATGGACACGGATATCGAAGGGCATCCCTTGACGGGTGATACAGTGAATGCCTTGTTGAATCACATGAGTGCAACCCGCGATTTGGCGTTGGAGGTAGTTTCCTGCTTTCGTGAGGTTTTGTAATGTAACTTCGGTTCCTCCTTGTTTACGCACACGGAAGGTGCCATTCTTATTCCGGTCCACTCGGATGATGTTGCGTCCTTGGCCGCCTCCCTGGGGTTTGATATAAACGATTGGATAACGGCGAAGAAAGGCAAGTAAACTAGGTCCACGTGCAATTTGTGTAGCAGGGAAATGGTTGGCAGTGAGGGGGTGCTGTCGGAGAAGTTGGGCCTGTTTCCATTTATTCTGAGGGTAAGGCTGTCTACTCATAAAAAATCTACCTTTCTTTCAAAATCAATTTGATAGTTTACTATATGCGTTTTTCAGAGGTTCTGTGAGGAGAAATAGGGGTCCTATCGGAGTTCCAAAGTGTCTCAATAAATTGGGTTTGAATGTTCCCTCCACTTAATAGAACTCCGATTCGTTTTCCAGGTACTTTGCCTTGTAATAGTGCGGCAAGAGTAGCGGCTCCAGAAGGTTCTAGAAGGATATTAAGGTGTCTAGCTGCGTAGCGGATCGCAGCGAGAATATCCTCGTCCGAAACAAGTAAAATGCCTTTGAGGTATTGCAGATTGACAGGGAAGGAATGAACCCCTGGGATGTCGGAGCGAAGACCGTCGGCGATCGTTTTGGGTGGAGGAATTCGAGTGCGCTCTTTCCGTTCGAGTGAAAGTAAGGTATCGCCTGCCCCCTCGGGTTCAACGCCATAGATGCGAACCGAAGGTTTGTGTCCTTGTATTGCAAGGCATGCGCCTGCTGCAAGTCCGCCGCTACTCACTGGGACAACAATCGAATCAAGATCCGGTACGTCTTCTAGTAATTCCAAGACCGCAGTGCCAGCTCCCGCAATAATGGCGGGATGGTCATTGGCAAAAAGGTAACTTCCTCGTTCAGCGGCGGCTTGTTGTGCAAAAAATGTGCGATCTTCTTTATGTCGGTCATAAAATAGGATTTCCGCACCGTATTTTCTGGTTGCTTCAAGTTTTACGCGAGAAGTATCCCGCGGCACACAGATAGTTGCATGGGTATTGTTGAGGTGGGCAGCGAGGGCAATGGCTTGTGCTAGGTTACCAGAGGAAAAAGTGAGCACTCCCTTGGAACGCTCCCTGGGGGAGAGTTGACTCAAGAGGTGATAGGCACCACGAAATTTAAAGGAACCGGTATGTTGCAGGTGTTCGCATTTAAGGTAGGCACTTTGCTCGGTTCGACTATCTAAGGAAGAGGATGTGAAAACCGGAGTGCGATGGATTGCACCCCTTAACGTACTCCACGCATCGAGTACATCCATGTAGGATAAGTTGTGTAGGAGAGGTTCGCATGCCATGAAAAAAGCCCCCTTACAAAGTTATTGCGCTTTTTTCCTTAGAGATAGCAGTTTTCGAAATAAGTCCTTATCTGCAAATTGAAAGAGGCGGATCGCAGGCAGTGCGTAATTCACTTCAAAAATCCAAACCCGATGGGAACGATCGATTCCCATATCGACAGCCATTTCACTTTTGCGAGGCACTGTTTTGGAGACAATTCTTACTGCTTTGAGAGCGGCATCTTCTAATTTTGCAGTGACGTTGTTTTGCTGACCGGGACCATATCCGAGATGGTTCATCATAAAGCGAGGGAGAGTAAGCGCTGTACCTCCTTGGTGGAGACCCGCTACGATTCCATTTGGCTCTGCAACACGGGCAGCCATTCCACCGACCTTCCACTGACGGTTGATACGAAAGAGATGCACACGGATATCAAAATGGTTTCCTTGTCGATCTTCACTATCAATTCCTTGCTGGATAATGTATCGTTGCCCATTAATTTGTCGTTGTAGGGTGGTGTATAGTTCAGAAGATGTTAAAACAGAATTTCTTCGGTACAATCCACGGATGATATATCCGTTAGCACCCCGAGTCACTCGGATGACGCCACGGGATTGACATCCAGCAGATGGTTTTAAATACAACATGGGGTGTTTTTTAATCATTTGTTGTAAGTTTTGCCGAGTAAAAAGAACCGTGGTCGGCATCACTGATTGGGTAGCAGGATGGGGGCCTAGTAATCTTGCAATTCTAACTTTATTGCGATCATAAGATGAAGCCATGCATGAATCACCACTTTTACTGGTTTAATAGAGGGTTTATACAACTCTATTCGCTTTTAATAGAAAGGGTGTGGGTAAAGGGATTGTCGAGAAAGAAATAGGTGAAGGGCTTTTCTAACAAACCTGTAAACTCATTTTGTGAAGGAGTACACATTCACTAGGGTTGTTGTTACAATGAAGGTAGTGAGTCAAAGGCGTGGAAGGGGAGAATAAGGATGAAAAGTTCACTGAAAGAAGTCCCACTCTCCCAAGCTATCGGGCTTGTCCTTGCACACGACCTTACTCAGGTGATCCCTGGGAAAGTGAAAGGTCCGCTATTTCGTAAAGGACATATTGTGCGCGAAGAAGATATGGAAGCCCTCTTATCCATTGGAAAAGAGCATATTTATGTGATCGAGTGGGTGGAGGGTGAACTGCATGAAGATATTGCCGCGATGCGTATTGCCACCGCGGTGCAAGGCTCTTTCCTATCGCTTTCGGAACCAAAAGAAGGGAAAGTATCTCTCCTTGCTGAACAAGATGGTCTTCTGCTAGTCGATGCCCCTCGCGTTCACGCAATTAATCAAATAGAGCAAGTGGTTTTATCTACATTGAAAACGAAGGTTCCTGTTCAACGTGGGGAGGTTATTGCTGCTTCCCGGGTAATTCCGCTGATTTACCCTGAGTCAGGGATTGAGAAGGTAGAGCAAATTGCAAAACAGGGAGATCCTGTTTTGCAAATACTCCCCTATCGTTCGGCGAAAGTTGGTATTGTCACTACGGGCAATGAGATTGCCAAAGGAAGAATTACCGATCGATTTGGGCCGATTTTACATGAAAAAGTTCACCGTTATGGTGCCGACATTCTGGGTCAAACCTTTGCAGGTGATGATCGTGGTCAGATCCAACAACAGATCGAAAGTTTTATTGAGCAAGGTGCGGATATGGTTTTGGTAACCGGGGGGATGTCAGTGGATCCAGATGATCGCACCCCAGGTGCGATTATGGAGATGGGGGCGGAAGTAGTGAGTTATGGAACGCCCATGCTTCCAGGATCGATGTTGATGATTGCTTACATGGGCCATATCCCAATCTTAGGCTTACCAGGTTGTGTAATTCATGATAAGAAGACCTCATTTGATGTGTTTCTCCCGCGTTTGTTAGCTGGAGAGAGAATTTCACGGGAAGAAGTGACCATCCTAGGATATGGTGGCCTTCATTCATGCTGATTTGGCAAGGGAAGACGGTGTGTGATTGATGATAAAACAAAACACGTTAGATGGGTATCAGAGGGTTTATTTAATAAATTCCAGCCGGGATCAATCCCGTGGGTTGGAGGCTAAGCATGTCTGAACAAAAAATCCCACAGGTAACCGCAAAGCGGCTACCCCTTTACTATCGCTACCTTGAAAAACTCCATGCAATTGGAAAGAAGCGTGTCTCTTCTGCTCAACTAGCGGATGCTTTACAAATCGATCCGGCTACCATTCGTCGGGATTTTTCTTACTTGGGTGAGTTGGGTAAGAAGGGCTATGGCTATAATGTAAACTATCTTTTGCAGTTTTTACGGGACTTCTTACGGCAAGACGAAGTAAGCAATGTGGTTCTCGTAGGTGTAGGCCATCTTGGAACCGCACTGCTCGGTTATAATTTTTATCGGAGCAATAGTACAAAGATTGTTGCTGGTTTTGATGCTGATCCGGGGAAAGTCGGGCGAGAAGTGGATGGAATTCCTGTCTATTCCATGGAGCGGTTTAGCGAAGTTCGTGATCTTCACCATGTGGAAGTGGCAATTCTTACTGTACCGGCGAACGTGGCCCAATCGACTGCCGATGAAATTGTACGGGCAGGGATACGGGGGATTCTAAATTTTACCCCCGCTCGTCTCACGATTCCTCGTCATGTTCGACTTCACAATATTGACCTTACGATTGAATTACAAACACTCATCTATTTCCTGAAAAACTTTCCTGTCGATGAGGGCGTTCCTGAATTAGATCTTCCAGAACCGATTGATGAGAACTGACAACAGGCACTAGGGAGGAACAGAGCATGTCCGACAAGTACCAAAATTGGACGACGCACTTAGGAGAGCTACGCATACGTATCATGGTCGTTCTGGCGATCTTTGTTGTCACTCTGGGGATTGGCTTTTACTATGCTCAGCCAATTATCGACTGGGTAATTCATGATATCCTCAGTGGAACCTTAAAACGGCGGGTGGAACTCCATGTATTCTCTCCAGGGGAATCCCTCTCGATTTATATGCAATTTGCCTTTTTACTTGCGGTGATTTTTACTCTGCCTGTCGGACTTTATCAACTGTGGCGCTTTGTTTCCCCAGGTTTAACGGTGAAGGAACAAAGGGCAACCTTGCGGTATATCCCGTTAGCAGTCCTTCTCTTTACAGGTGGGCTTGTCTTTGCCTACTATTTGATCATTCCATTTATCCTTCACTTTATGACTATCTTGACTTCGCGTTTAGGTGCGCAGGAGACTTATGGAATGTATGAATTTTTTCGTTTTATCTTTCGGATACTCTTCCCTGTCGCCCTGTTATTTGAACTTCCTGTGATTATATTGTTCTTGACTCGGCTCCGGATCTTAAACCCTGATTTGTTACGGCGAGGACGGCGCTATGCATGGCTTGCGATGGTAATTTTATCCTCTTTGATTACGCCGCCTGATTTTATTTCGAACATCTTAGTTTCGATTCCCTTGATCCTCTTATATGAGGCGAGCATCTTCCTAGCGGTTCGCGTGGCAAAACAGATGGCAATCGAGGATGCAGCGCAGGAAAGAGAATGGCGTGAAGAAGATCAGCAGGAGTGGGGAAGCTCCTTTGATGGTTAAGCCTGAAGTGATTTGGTTAATCCCCAGTAGAGCCATGGAAGGAACTACTGGGGATACTTGTTATAGGCGTTTGGCCCCTAAATAGGAAGGTTTCTGGAAGAAAAAAGGGAAAATTTTTGTGCGGGTCTTGCAAAAAGGGAGCAGTCAGGATATCATTATTACTGTTGTTAGCACTCAGTGATGCCGAGTGCTAACAGAAGAAACTCCACCTTATGAAGGAGGTACCTTTCGTGATTAAACCGTTAGGAGATCGCGTCGTATTGCAAGCGATTGAAAAAGAGGAAAAGACCGCCAGCGGGATTGTTTTGCCGGAATCCGCTAAAGAAAAGCCACAAGAAGGCAAAGTGATTGCTGTTGGGACTGGACGTTATGAAAACGGACAAAAGGTAGCACTCGAATTGAAAGAGGGCGACCGTGTTATCTTCTCAAAATATGCGGGCACTGAAGTAAAGGTTGGCGAAGACGAACTGCTCATTTTGCGTGAAAGCGACATTTTGGCAATCGTTAACTGACACTTGCTTTACAACCGATTACCCTATAAACATTACATAGGAGGGAATGCAAACGATGGCTAAAGAAATTAAGTTTAGCGAAGAATCCCGTCGTGCCATGCTCAATGGTGTGGATGCGTTGGCTAACGCGGTAAAGGTAACCCTTGGCCCAAAAGGCCGTAACGTCGTACTCGAGAAAAAGTTTGGTTCTCCTTTGATCACCAACGATGGCGTGACCATCGCGAAGGAAATCGAGCTGGAAGATAAATTCGAAAACATGGGTGCTCAACTCGTGAAAGAAGTGGCTACCAAAACCAACGATGTAGCAGGTGATGGTACCACGACGGCAACGGTTCTTGCACAAGCCATGATCCGTGAAGGTTTGAAAAACGTCGCTGCTGGTGCGAACCCGATGGTTGTACGTAAAGGGATCGAGAAAGCAGTGAAAAAAGCTGTAGAAGAGATTCAATCCATCTCCAAGCCGATCGAAGGGAAAGACTCCATTGCTCAAGTAGCAGCCATCTCTGCTAACGATGAAGAAGTGGGTCAATTGATCGCTGAAGCCATGGAAAAAGTGGGCAACGATGGTGTTATCACTGTCGAAGAATCCAAAGGGTTTGTTACCGAATTGGAAGTTGTAGAAGGGATGCAGTTCGATCGCGGCTACATTTCTCCTTACATGGTAACGGACAATGACAAGATGGAAGCGATTCTTGAGGATCCGTACATCTTGATCACAGACAAGAAAATCTCCAACGTACAAGAAGTACTTCCGATGTTGGAAAAAGTAGTTCAACAAGGTAAGCCGTTGTTGATCATCGCGGAAGACCTCGAAGGGGAAGCATTGGCGACCCTCGTTGTGAATAAATTGCGTGGTACCTTCAATGCTGTAGCGGTTAAAGCTCCTGGCTTTGGTGACCGTCGTAAGGCCATGCTACAAGATATCGCGATCCTAACAGGCGGTCAAGTGATCACCGAAGAACTCGGAATGGATCTAAAAACGGCTGACTTTGGTACCCTGGGTCGCGCTCGTCAGATCCGTGTTTCCAAAGAAGATACCATCGTGGTGGATGGTGCAGGGGATCGTGCAGAGATTGACGGTCGCGTAAAGCAAATCCGTCAGCAATTGGACGACACCACTTCTGAATTTGATAAAGAAAAACTGCAAGAGCGTTTGGCGAAGCTCTCCGGTGGTGTCGCTGTGATCAAAGTTGGGGCAGCGACTGAAACCGAACTCAAAGAGCGCAAACTACGCATCGAAGATGCCCTCAACTCCACTCGTGCAGCTGTGGAAGAAGGGATCGTATCCGGTGGTGGTACGGCTCTCGTGAACGCTCTGCGTGCAGTTGAGCAGCTGGAAGCTTCCGGCGATGAGATGACAGGGATTAAAATCATCCGTCGTGCGCTTGAAGAACCTCTTCGTCAAATCGCATTCAACGCGGGTCTCGAAGGCTCTGTCATCGTTGAACGCATCAAAAACGTAGAAGTGGGTATTGGCTTCAACGCAGCAACCGGTGAGTGGGTTGATATGATCAAAGAAGGGATCGTAGACCCTGCGAAAGTGACCCGTTCTGCATTGCAAAACGCAGCTTCCGTAGCAGCGATGGTATTGACCACCGAAGCGGTAGTTGCTGACCAACCCGAAGAAAATGAAGGCGGCATGGGCGCACCTGACATGGGCGGCATGGGCGGTATGGGCGGCATGATGTAAGAGCTTCCCTAATAGCCTTTCAATACAAGTGTTATCAATCTGGATAACGCTTGTAGGGTAACAAAAAGGTAACATTAGGTGGCGAAAATTTAGAGGCTTTCCATGAGTAGAGAGAACTTATGGGAGGCCTCTTTTCGCATTGACTTTGTCATGTGAAGGTATACGTGTTTTGTTGTTGCGGAAGGCTAACCCCCGCCTCTGGTAGCGGGCTTGACCCCTAACCGTTTCTGAACTGACAGGGCGCGCCCCAGCGTCCGTCTACAATCACAACGACCACGACGGTGTGCCCCCCTTTATGTTTAAAATGTTGGGGAATTTCGATAAGGGGTGGCGAATTGTATCCGATCTTAGGGGATAGGCATGCAGGGGCTATTTTTTGCAAAAAACATATATGGAAATTCATTTTGATGAAGAATAAAAATTATCTTTGAAATAATCGTAAATTTTAAGTTGCTCCAAACACTCCCATTCCGGTCAATTCTAGTGTAGAATTAGGTGTAATACTCAAAAAATAGAAAAGGAGTGTCATAATGGAGCCGACAAAATTAAAAGATGTTGGTGAAGCTATAAGAAAAGTAAGGAAATCTAAAGGTCTTCGACTGGAAGACTTGGCAGATGAAAGAATATCACCGGCCACGATCAGCAATATCGAGCGTGGTCTCGCCCATGTTAATATATCGAAGATATATTATATCGTAGAGAAATTAGGTTTAAGCTTTAGCGAAGTACCAAATCTTATTATCGAACAAGAAGAGGAAAATAATGAACTTAAATTTACTTTGGAATCTATTGAAACCCTCATTGAATTGGAAGGTGAACCTACCACAATCTTTTCTATGTTGGATAACATACAAATAGAAGACAACCACCTTTATGCGCCCGTTTTACAGTACATCAAAGGAAAAGCCTATCTTTATACAAAAAACTGGATAAAAGCAGAAAGATGTTATGGTCTTGCTATTAGTCTGAGCAATCAAAATGATAGCAAAGAAAACATTGAAGCAATTTCATTTCTTGATTTAAGCTTTTGTTGTTACTATCAAAATGACATTGAAAAAGCCTTGGAGTTTGTTAATAGTGGTCTAGCAGCATTTAGAGACGAAGAAGAACGACAATATGTTAAATTTACATTAATCAGAAATAAGATTGTATTCTTGGAACGGTTGGGAAGGTTGGCGGAAGGTCTCAAAGTAATACAAGACATTTGGGACGATATCTTAAAACACCGGAATACAGATACAGTCCTAACTTTTTACATAATCCGGGCTGAGCTTCTAAGGAAAACAGAACTGATTGACGATGCCATTCGCTTTGCAAAAGAAGGCTTACAATTGGCTCGGCTGAATAAACACTATTTATCTATTTTTGAATTATTGACTATACTCGGAAATCTATATACGACTATAGAGGAATGGAGTAAGGCAGAACTTTGCTTTAATAATAGTCTTGCGTCTCGCCACTTATTACCCCGTAAGGAGTCACTTACAGATAACTATATCGGTCTTGGTATCCTAAAAATCCAACAGGATAAACAACATGAAGCGAAGGAACTATTTAAAAAAGCAATTGAAAACGCTGAAAAGCATGATGATGCACCCAAGCTTACCTATGCATTACGGGTCATGGGGGATTTCTGGAAGAGCAACGGTGAAAAACTTGAAGCAATCTCTTATTATAAAAGCGCTCTGGAACTAGCCAAACGGTTTAATTATAAGCGGGCAGAAAGCCAGTTATACATTCGCCTTACTCAGTGCCATCAAGACACCGATCAGAAGGAATTTGAAAAGTGCCTACTGAATATATATCAAGCACAGTTAGAATTAAAAAATGGAGAGGATGATATTTTTGAAAAAGAGTAGACTCATCGCATTTTCTATAGTGGCTATTTTATCTATATTATATTTACACGATACAGAAAAAACTATTGATAATATCAGTTATTCATCATTCGACGTTGGACGCCCAGGTAGCGGTTAATTAGAAATGAAGACGAATAACACAAAAACTGCCGCTAGTTAGGAATTAAGGGCAGTTTTTTGTATTATTATTTACTATAATAACATTATAATCAAATTGAACTAGTTAAAAGCATCCATATTTATAATATGGATGCTTTTCTATCATTTATTTCAAAATTAACGTCACCCGTCAGTCTAAGCCGAGTTCCTCCCATTCCTTTTGCCCCTGTTCATAATCTTGCTTAAGCTCCGTATACATCTGCTTCAACACTTGTTCTTTTGTCCTGTGTTGCATTTTTGCAACTCGCTCCGCTTCCTTCACCACTTGGTCGCCACTAAACCCAGGTTGCATTTTGACAATCTCATCGACGTATGGCTCTGATGGCTCTGGCGACGCAGATACCACATTTAATGCTACAACTGACACCACGGCTACCACGGCTACGGCTAAAACATAACTAATCTTTTTCATTTCCATCTCTCCTTTAAAGTGTATTGTAATTTTCTCCCATAAGTCTTTATTCATTTGTTTCAACTTTTTTATATATACAACTCCTGGACTAATCCAAAATCATAAAATCATTTGAAAAAATACTTTTACCGAAGAAGTTCATCGAGAAAATTTTCTTCATACCTTTGATCTCTTGTTGTTTGACTAATTCACCTGTTTTTAGATCGTACTGGTTAATGCTATATTTATGAGTCTTCTCATTGTATTTGTAAACATAATAATATTTACCATGAAAGGCGGCTCTGTCACCTGATTGATATCCTTGGAGTGAAAGCTTCTTTTTACTTTTTTCTGTTTTCGTATTAAAGGTATAGACGTCACCTAACATATTAACATAATACAATTCATCCCCCAACATATGGGTTGACTTTTTAATATCTAATGGCCTTATATAGTTCACATCAGCCATTCCTTTGTATTTGGCAAGGGTGAATCGATCCTGATGATGTGTCTTTTTATTAATTCGGATGACAAGCGTTTTTCCATTATGGTCGTCTTTTTGCAAATTCATAATGACATACACATACTTTTCATCCGCTTGGATCGTGATAGGGGAGGGGTTATCTTTGAACTTCAGGTTAGTTATTAACTTCACCTTTACCCCTTTTTTGTTGATATGTACTTCTCTTAGCTCAACTTTGCGGCCGTCTTCTTCATTTTTATCATTGTCCGTTATGATATAAATATGGTCATCAATTTGACCAGATGTTACTATAAAATGGGGAATCGTCCCTACTGTATGAAATCCCTTTTCGTTGCCATATCGGACATCGGAATAGTACTCATCTTCACTTTTTCCTTGACCTGTATTATAGATACTGAAGAACATATTATCCTTTTTTAAATAACCAGAGAGTTCTCCGAAACTCTGAGCTTCTTCATCTGGAAATCGAAATTCCTTATAATGATCCCCGATAATTCGTACTTTGTCCTCTTCTTCTAAAAATACTCGATGACCATCTTTAGCCATCATCCCATTGTCCAGTCCGTTCATTCTAACCCCTGTGGCCTGTCCGTTTTTGTCAACAAAGACTGCATAACTGGCTCCCATTCCATCGATGTTTTCATAATCGGGTGAAGAAAAATAAATTACGGCTTTTTTGTCATTCAAGAAATCGGGTTTTTTTAATTCATCTGCGTCTAAAAATACATTCTCCACGAATACGTTATTCACGAAAATATAAAAGAATCCTATTGCTAATACGATGATGATAGATAGTATAATTACAATCTTTTTTTTCATGATAGACATCCTCTCCAAGTGGGAAGTGAATGAATGGGAAAAGCAGGTAAGAAATCTACCTGCTTACATTCATTTACTTGTATGCTATTGTTTTAATTTTATAAACCTTCTTATAATCGCGTATATCCCGTGGATAAACGCCAGCTCCCTTATCTTTATCTAAATCAATTTTCGCTTTTAATTTATACGCTGACCAGATCAATTTTGAACAATTCTTTTTCCCGTAGTGACTAGTGAGACGGTTTGTGGAAAAGTTGTTAGAATATTTATCCTTAGAGACTCGGCTATCTGCCCATTTGAGTGCACTATACCTTTTTGATTTACTTACTTTTACTCTCTGCTCAATGGCGCCTTTACGGACTGTTCTATTATAAATATATTTTCTATGAACGCCATCCAATTTAGGATGCTTTTTATCAGGTGTAGATTCTACAAATACATTACTTTTTAAATACATTCCGACATGGCCATGATTAACGCCACCTGTTTTTGAATCGGTATAATAAATATCTCCCTTTTTTCCCGCTCTAATTTTGTAATCACCATCGCTATTACCTAGTCCACCAATAGCTTTTTCCTCTTTTTTACCCTGATCGTAATCTTTTTTTAGTTCTGTGTACATTTGCTTTAACACTTGCTCTTTTGTCCTGTGTTGCATTTTTGCAACTCGCTCCGCTTCCTTCACCACTTGGTCGCCACTAAACCCAGGTTGCATTTTAACAATCTGGCCCACATATGGCTCATTAGGAGATGCAGATGCCAAATCCCCAAACGAAAATACCGAAGCCCCTACCATTACAGCGATTGCTAATGCACCAACCTTTTTCATTCCCATCTCTCCCTTGAAATGTAATAAGAACGAGATAAAGTATATCTTTTTTTGTGATAATACAATATATTTATGAAAATAATAAATTTTAATAATTTCAAAAAACAAAAACCCCACACCGAGGGGCATGGAGTGGTTTCGAAATTGTAATTTTATTAAATATTATGCTTTATAAAAAGCGTTCCCCCCATTCCTAACGGCCATGAGGGGAACGCTTTTTATAAGTGAGAGGTTTCTCATGAGTTCAGTGAACTTTTGGGAAGCCTCTTTCTATGTATTTTCTAAAAGTTGTCTGTCATATTACTTTTAATCTGGCGCATTTTCCTTAAATAACGCCATTCGATGACAAAGGAGAAGGCAACCATGATAATCAGTACCCATATTTGATTCGGATGGTTGACCGCAGTGTGCCAGAGGAGAATGCCGAGTGCCAGTAAACAAAACACCAATCCTGTCATGGAAATCCATTGAACCGAATCGGTTTCCTTGTTCAAACGAACATTGGCTCCATTGACCGCAGCAAATATGATCAGAAATCCGGCGCTTCCCATCGTTGAGATACTGGATAAATCAAAAAAGTTAGCAGCCATTATGGTAAATACACTCGTGATGAGAAGACCTTCGATGGGGCGGTGCCAAATATTCTTCTCTAACATCCTAGGGAGCTCTCCCTCTTTCGCAATAATATAGCTGACGCGTGATGCGCCATATAAGGTCGCATTAATTGCAGAAGCGGTGGATAATAAGGCGGCTACTGCGATGAGAATAAAACCCGCATCCCCTAAAAATGGTTTGGCCGCCATCGCTAACGCGTAATCTTCTGCATGGAGTATTTCTGATAATGAAAGGTTACCCACCGTTACAATGGCAATCAGGATATAAAGGATAATCACAAAGCCTACTGCTGTATAATAGGCGCGCGGTAACGTTTTTTGAGCATTTTTGACGTCTTTGGCTGTATTGGCAATCAGTTCAAATCCCTCATAGGCAAGAAAAATGATCATGCCGCCTGCGATCAATTGAATCGGATTCGCCCATTGGTCGACATGCAAGTTGGATCCGTGTATGAACCAGATACCGATGAACACAAAAAAGAGCAAGATAGCAATTTTAAAAAATACAATCCACTCTTCGGCTTTTCCCACTGCTTTCACGCTTAAGGCATTTACGATGGTTAATAAGATAATGATCCCGGTGATAAGGACATGCTTCCATAGTTCCTGATGGTCACCTGAGAAAAAAACGGACCCATAGCTGCCAAAGGCACTGGCGTAAAGGGACAGCATGATGATGTAACTCACCCAAAGCAAGATGTTTAAGCCCCCGCTAAAAATTCCCTTTCCATAGGATTGGATTAAAAATTCAACGGTTCCGCCTTCGGATGGGTAGCGAACGGAAAGTTTGGCGTATGAGTAGGAGGTTATCAAGGCAACGATCCCTGCCAGTAGAAAAGCAACGGGTGTTCCTCCTTTGGCATATTCAACAGAAAGACCCAATACGGCAAAAATCCCGCCGCCAACCATCCCACCAATTCCGATGGATACGACAGATAAGAACCCCAATTGTTCTCGATCCGATGTGTTCAATTTTCCCCCTCCAGATGAATGTGATGTCGGTTCACCTAATCAATACTTTTTATTATATATGATTTTCGGTATATTAGGATGGTTATTTTTTGAATGAATAAGATGATATGAAGCTGTTAAATTTAAAATTAAGTTATTTTTATTATAATTATTTAATATAACAAGCGATAGATTTTAGTTTTATCATTGAATCACAGGTGTGTTGATTAAGCTGTTTTTGGATGTGTAGAGGAGCTGTGTGAGGGACAAAAGAGCTTTGTCATGGACAAAGCGGAGGGTTCGAGGTCGAGCGTTTAGGGGCTCGAATTCGCTTCTCGAAGGGGAGTTTGCCCCCTGCCCGTCCTTAGCAACCCGAAGTGGACAGTGCATTTTAGCCGTCCTAGTCAGTGGTAAGTCTCTTGTGCACCCAGGCGGTCTCCGATCACCAAAATTTCGGATAATTACCACGTGTGATTGAATTAATGTAGTTGGGGGCAGATGAGGGTGTCGTTCAATCAAGAAAAAAAACCCTCTGTGTTGAGGGGATCTTACACAAACATTTTCGTTTTATAGGAGAAGGTAGGTGAAGCTGTTCCAAATCTATTGTTTAGGAGGAATTAGTCTCTACATTAACTTGGATTCAAGGTGATGGGTGTACCGGCTTGGTTAAATAGGACTCTACCGGTTTGTAGATTCCCAATACGATTTTGACTTTCAACAAAGGCTAGGCGTTTATTGGTGTTTTTAATCGGAAACACAAATGTGGTGAACGATTTTAGATTATTTCTCGGTGTATTGAAAATGGTAAATTGAATATTTTCACTGGGTGATAACAGCACTGCATTGTTACGAGAGGAGTAATTCACATTTGCGTTTGAAATGACCCCATAATGGCGACACTCTCCAGTGGGGAATACTTGTACGCAATCACAAGGACGAGCGCAATTACTAAAAGGGGGAAAACAACCCTTTCTTTCGCATGAGGCAGAAACAGTCCTCAAGTTAAACGTCCGCCTCTTCACACTCACAGCATTTGATGTTGGATTATCTTCTTTTCTTTTAAGAGATGCTAGAAGTGAGGGCTTTAATGATCCTGGATTTTTACAAGAAGCATTTTGGCGATTAAAGGGAACCTTAAAACTTTCTAATCTCGATCCTC
This sequence comes from Marininema halotolerans, assembly GCF_900116235.1. Taxonomy (GTDB): domain Bacteria; phylum Bacillota; class Bacilli; order Thermoactinomycetales; family DSM-45169; genus Marininema; species Marininema halotolerans. The sequence continues at coordinate 143,308 of NZ_FPAA01000010.1, forward strand.
TAGCCAGGGCTTGAACAAAATAATTCGCTTGGTCCGTGTTTTTAATGCCAGGATATCGAAACGTTAGGATATTCAAATGTCCAACTTTCGGGCTGCTTAAGATGGAGAATGTGACACATTGAGTCGGACGAAAAATGAATTCGCCATCGGGTCTTACTTGAATGTGCGCATTCGATATGAGAGAAGGGGATCTATTTCCACATATTGGATAAGAGGCACAATAGCAATCGGGTCCAGTAAAACAGAACTGTACGGGAAGACACCGTGAACCACAAATACTAATGGGTTTTTGCCTTAAGACAAACGTATTCTTCCTTACCTCAACACCATTTGGCATAAAAACCATCACCTCTTTTTTTCTAGTAGATGCAAGAGGTGATGGTTTTGCTTGTGCTTGAGACTAAACAATAGAAAGCGGCGTCCAAATATCGCAGAGGCAGTAGGAAGTTATATAGGATAGAATCAAAGTGAAAAAAATCCTCTGTGTCGAGAGCGATCTTACAAGAGCATTTTCGTTTGTAAAGAAGAGGGTGAGTGAAGCTGTTCCAAATCTATTGTTTAGGAGGAATTAGTCTCTACATTAACTTGGATTCAAGGTGATGGGTGTACCGGCTTGGTTAAATAGGACTCTACCGGTTTGTAGATTCCCAATACGATTTTGACTTTCAACAAAGGCTAGGCGTTTATTGGTGTTTTTAATCGGAAACACAAATGTGGTGAACGATTTTAGATTATTTCTCGGTGTATTGAAAATGGTAAATTGAATATTTTCACTGGGTGATAACAGCACTGCATTGTTACGAGAGGAGTAATTCACATTTGCGTTTGAAATGACCCCATAATGGCGACACTCTCCAGTGGGGAATACTTGTACGCAATCACAAGGACGAGCGCAATTACTAAAAGGGGGAAAACAACCCTTTCTTTCGCATGAGGCAGAAACAGTCCTCAAGTTAAACGTCCGCCTCTTCACACTCACAGCATTTGATGTTGGATTATCTTCTTTTCTTTTAAGAGATGCTAGAAGTGAGGGCTTTAATGATCCTGGATTTTTACAAGAAGCATTTTGGCGATTAAAGGGAACCTTAAAACTTTCTAATCTCGATCCTCTAGCCAGGGCTTGAACAAAATAATTCGCTTGGTCCGTGTTTTTAATGCCAGGATATCGAAACGTTAGGATATTCAAATGTCCAACTTTCGGGCTGCTTAAGATGGAGAATGTGACAAATCGAGTCGGACGAAAAATGAATTCGCCATCGGGTCTTACTTGAATGTGCGCATTCGATATGAGAGAAGGCGATCTATTTGTACATACTGGAGGAGAGACACAATAGCATTGGGTTCGTAAAAAACATGTTGGGAACGGTAAGGGAAGACACCGGAAACCACAAAAACTAATGGGTTTTTGCTTTAAGACAAAGGTATTCTTCCTTACCTCAACACCATTTGGCATAAAAACCATCACCTCTTTTTTTCTAGTAGATGCAAGAGGTGATGGTTTTGCTTGTGCTGGAATCTAGCAAAATAGGATGGTATAAGGTTTTTTGGTAGAGGGAAAAAATGACCCTCATCACGTGATACGAATGAAGGACCATTTTAATTGTTGGGATTGCGAAGTAATCGGAAGTACATGTGTGGAAAAGTGCTAACCAGATGTTGAATTTGCTGTGTATGCATCATGAAAAAGGATCGTTCATAACGGAGTTTTCTCCGATATATAATGAACTATTCTTATTTTGAACGGTGACGGAAAGGGGAGATCGGTTGATTGTCTATTCAATTCTTGGATATGAGGGTATCACAACCCAATAGCTATTCGCTCCCTTATAATACGGGCCCTGTAGTTCCTATCACTGAACCAGGTACCCAGGTGGCGAGTATTGGCGTGATCACAAAGGGAGTCTCTCAGGCTAATCAAACTGATATCCGTGTCGTGCTACGAGCGAGTATTGGATTATCTTGTCCCAGTGAAACCGTCGACTATGTTACCTTTCGTCTTTTTCGAATCGCCAATGGAGTGACGACACTGGTGTTCCAAGGAAATCAAATCGTTCCTTCCGTTCCGATTATCGCCGGTTTTACTGCTGCGGACTTTCATCCTACGCTTCCTGCCAATGGACAGTTGGTATACCAAGCATTTGTGCAAGCGACGACAGCCAATACAGTCCATTTAGATGGACCTGTCAGCTTTAATGGTAGTGCAGCGGCAGGTACCTTTTCCTAGAAGGGAGATCAGTATGCCGATTCAATTTTTAGACATTCGTACTTCCCAAGCCATTAGCAATGGGGTGCCCTCTGGTACGGGTTCCTTTATTTCTGATGTGGCACCTGGGACCTTTCTAGGGGGGATCGGTGTAATCACGAAGGGAGCTTTACAACAGAACAAAAATGATATTCGTGTACAATTGCGTCTGAGTGCGGGAGTTACTTCTGAGATTAGCGAAAATTTTGTTACCTTTCGTGTTTATCGAATTTCAAATGGAGTGACCACCCTCATCTTTCAAGGAAATCAGGTCGTACCGCCTGCAACCATTATCGCAGGAATTGTCGCTTCAGATTTTCAGCCACCGTTTCCTACCAATGGGCAAATTGTCTACCAAACCTATGTACAGGCAAACTTGGCAAACGTGATTCATTTAGATGGACCTGTTAGTTTTAATGGCACAGCAGCGACTGGGACATCGCCATGAAGGGAGAGAGGGTGAGAAGGTGTCGATTCAGTTTTTGGATTTGAGAACCTCCCAGGCTATTAGTTATGGTTTGCCGTTAAATACCGGTGAACTTGTATCCAATACTTCACCGGGTACCCAAGTAGGTGGAGTGGGTCTCATTGTAAAAGATGTGTTAGCGGGCAACAAAAATGACATTCGGGTGGAACTCGATGCAAGCGTGGGGATGTCTTCAACTATGGGGGATATTGTTACGCTACGAGTGCATCGGATTTCCAATGGGGTGACCACGGTGGTCTTTCAAGGGAATCAAGTGATAGCAGGTAGCGCTAATGTTATTACAGGGTTTACAGCCGCCGACTTCCAACCCACTTTTCCAACGAATGGCCAGTTAGTGTATCGATTGTTTGTTCAAGCGCAATCGGCAACGGATGTCTTTTTGGATGGTCCTATTAGTTTCAATGGACTGGCTGTGGCGGGAACTTTTCCATAATGAGAGGATGATCAAGCGTGATGTTTAAAGGGGACGGGTCATTTTTTCGATCCGCCCCCTTTTGACGTGATGTCCTGAATGAATAAAGTGGAAATGATCTATTAAATAATAAATACAAGAAAATAAAAAGTATATAATAAAGTAAAAAATTAATATTTAATGTTATTTTTATATTTATTAATCAATTTAATAAAATAATTCGTTTTTAAAACATGGATTAATAAACAAAAAAGATCAAGGAACCCCCCTTGCAAATCTTAAACTGTATCATATATAATTACAGTAATCCGCGGAGGGGCAATCATTCCATAGGTACTTGATATGTACGAATGAACCAATCCCAACAAAGGGAATGGTACTAGCATAGCAATGACCCCATGGTTTCATTATAAGGAGGAATTACAATGACTATCAATACCAATGAACAAGACTTTTTTTCAGTAATCAAGGATCGTCATTCAGTCAGGAAATATCAACCGGGTATTCAAATGCCTGAGGAAGATCTGCAAGCCATTTTGGAAAGTGCTGTGATGGCTCCATCTTCCTGGAACCTGCAGCATTGGAAGTTTCTCGTGATCCAAAACCAGGAAACAAAAGAGCGCTTGTTACCCATTGCTTATAATCAAGAACAAGTGGTAGATAGCTCGGTAGTCGTCGCGGTTCTCGGTGATTTAGAAGCGAACACCAACGCCGAAATTATTTATTCTGCAGCAGTGGAACACGGGTTTATGAATCAAGAGGTAAAAGAGGGATTGGTCGGTCAGATCAATGGCGCTTATGAAGCCAATCCTCAAATCGCACGAGATGAAGCGATTCGAAATGCATCCCTCGCATCGATGCAATTGATGCTTGCAGCAAAGGCCAAAGGGTATGATACGTGTGCGATGGGTGGTTATGACCCAGTGAAGTTTGTGGAGGAATTTAAGGTTCCTGAGCGTTATGTACCCGTAATGCTGATTTCCATCGGTAAAGCTGCGGCTGCTGCCCATGGTTCAGGTCGCTTCCCAGTGGAGCAAATGATTGTGAAGGAAACCTTTTAATTGCAAAACCAGCAAGTAACGATAAAGGATGACAAAGAAATGGAAATGATGAAGGCTGTGGGTTTCTATCGGTATCTTCCGATAGAAGACCCGGAAAGTTTATTAGATCTTAAGATCGAAAAACCCCGTCCAAAGGGCCGAGACGTATTGGTGCGAGTGAACGCCATTGCGGTGAATCCAGTAGATTATAAGGTTCGATCGCCCAAAGAGAAGGTAGAGAAAAGCCCTAAAATCTTAGGCTGGGATGTTGCCGGGGTAATCGAAGAAGTCGGTCCCGATACGACCTTATTTAAGCCAGGGGACGCGGTTTATTATGCCGGCGATATTACTCGCCCAGGTGGGAACAGCCAATTCCACTTGGTGGATGAACGGATTGTGGGAAAAAAACCTTCATCGTTAAACGATGCGGAAGCCGCAGCGTTACCATTGACGACGATCACAGCATATGAAGCGCTGTTTGATCGAATGAATATCCCTTCCGAACCAACGAAGAATAAGAATAAATCCTTGTTGATCATTGGTGCTGCAGGGGGCGTTGGTTCTATCGCAATACAACTTGCAAAGTGGGCGGGACTCAAGGTGATCGGTACAGCTTCAAGAGCAGAGTCCATTGCCTGGGTGAAAGAGCAGGGCGCTGATCATACAATCAATCACTATGAGGAATTCTTCCCCCAGTTGCAAGAAGTAGGACACGAGACGGTGGATTATATTCTCTGCTTAAATGCGACGGATAAGCATTGGGTAAATATGGCCAAAGTAATTGCGCCCCAAGGTAAAATTTGTTCCATCGTTGAAACGGATACCCCCCTTGATTTGACGCTTCTAAAAAGTAAAAGTGCAACGTTTGCTTGGGAGCTGATGTTTACAAGGCCCATGTATCAAACAGAGGATATGATTGAACAGCATCACTTATTGAATAAAGTGGCGGATTTAGTGGATAACAAGGTTGTTAAAACGACACTCACCAATCGACTTTCACCAATCAATGCGGAGAATTTACGCAAAGCGCATCAACTGCTTGAACAAGAAAATGCGATTGGAAAAACCGTCGTTGAAAATTTTTCGTAATTAATGGAGGTTAATAACATGCTTACAATTGTTGCGAAGATGGTCGCGAAAAAAGGAATGGAAGACCGTGTGCAGGCAGAATTGGAGAAATTAATTGCACCGACACGCGCTGAAGAAGGTAACATTCAATATGATTTGCATCAGTCTATCGAGGACCCTGCTGTCTTTATCTTCTATGAAAATTGGGAGTCAAAAGAGCTATGGGAAAATCATATGGAAGCCGATCACCTAAAAGAGTGGGGTAAAGTTTCTGGGGATATCGTTGAATCCTGGGAACTCTACCAAATGGAAAAGAAATAAATTCTGTACGCGTGGTGCTAGTAATTTTCATCCCTGTTACGAATAGGATTTCAAGCATTTAACAAATGTGCTTAATCGCTTTTGAACATGGATTGTAATTAACCAGCACCACGCTTATTTTATATCTCATATGATAGGGAGAGAGTACCGATGCTAACGATTATAGCTAAAATGATTGCGAAAGAAGGAAAAGAAGAAGAAACTTTTCAGGTATTGAAAAAGTTGATTAAGCCGACACAAGAAGAAGATGGGAATATTCTTTATAATTTACATCGACAACCGGATAACCCCAAGGCTTTTTTCTTCTATGAAGTTTGGGCGTCAGAAGAAGCGTTTCAGGCACATACGCAATCGGAACACATTTTAAGATACCGAGAGAAGATGAGTGATTTACTCGATGAGCGAGAAGTTTATCCATTGAGTAAGATTGACTGAGAGGGGGTCGGTGTACAAATTGGACAAAACAACGATTCATACAACGATCAGGGAAGCTTTGCATTTTCGTCATGCTACGAAGATGTTCGATCCAAATAAAAAAATTGCAGAAGATGATTTTAATTTGATTCTAGAGTCTGCTCGCCTAGCACCTTCTTCTTTTGGATTTGAGCCCTGGAAATTTGTTGTCGTCCAAAATAAAGAACTAAGGGAACAGCTAGTCCCTTATGCATGGGGAGCGAAGAATCAACTCCCCACAGCGAGTCATTTTATCATTGCGCTAGCACGAACGGCAAAAGATTTACGCTACGATTCAGATTATGTGATGCATATGATGAGAGATATCCATCACCTTCCAGAAGAAGCATTACTGGCACGGCATTCGTTTTTCCGGAATTTTCAAGAATCCGATTTTAAGCTATTGGAAGACGAGCGCCGCATGTTTGACTGGGCATGTAAGCAGACTTATATTGCAGTCTCCAATATGATGAATACGGCTGCACAAATGGAGATAGACTCTTGTCCGATCGAAGGATTTGATAAGGAAAAACTGGAAGCCATTCTGACTGAAAGAAAAGTGATATCACCCGAACATTTTGGCGTAGCCGTGATGGTTGCTTTTGGCTATCGTATGAAAGAACCACGTCCTAAAACAAGGCTGCCACTTACTGAAATTGTAGAGTGGATAGAATGATGAATGGATAAACGGGTTATCATTATAACCCATTGCTTTTACTGTAGCCAATCTTGATTCAAAAGTAGAAAAGTATTCATATAAAACAGGGAGTTGTTATTCATGTCGAAAAAAATTCTATTTGTGATTACAAGTCATGACAAAATTACAGAGGATATCGTGACCGGGTTTTGGTTGGAAGAATTAGCAGCCCCGTATTATGCATTTAAAGAACAGGGGTATGAACTTACTTTGGCAAGTCCCCTTGGAGGAAAAGTTCCAATTGACCCTAAAAGCATTAGTGGAGAAGAGGAGTTAAGAAAATCAAAAGAAGTAATTGATCGATGTGAAAACACTTTGCCACTTCATGAGGTTAATACAGCGGACTATGACGCCATTTTCTTACCAGGTGGACATGGTACCATGTTTGATTTTCCTGATAATCCCCATTTGGTTCAAGCGATTGAATCCTATGCAGTAGCAGGAAAAGTAATTGCTGCTGTTTGCCATGGTCCTGCTGGGCTGGTCAACGTGAAGGATCAAAATGGGAAGCCACTTGTAGCTGGGAAAAATGTAGCTGCTTTTACGGATTCAGAAGAAGCTGCTGTACAAATGGTAGAGTACATGCCATTTTTGTTAGAAAGCAGATTACGTGAACTGGGTGCGCAGATTCATACCGCTGAAGATTGGCATCCACATGTAGAAGTCGATGGCAATCTAGTGACGGGTCAAAACCCACAATCGAGTACAAAAGTAGCAAACGAAGTGATCAAATTGTTGAAATGACCCTTCGATTGGGAGATGAAAAATGATAAATTATAAGCTTTATATTGATGGCAAGTGGGTAAATTCGCAAAATCAAAAAACATTTGACGTCTTTAATCCAGCTACAGGGGATTTAATTGCACAAGTTGGAGATGCAAGCGACGAAGATGTTGATGCTGCGATCACAGCTGCGGATAACGCTTTTAAATCATGGTCTTCACTTCCTGCGCCCAAACGATCGGAGATTCTACGGAATGCTTATGATATCATGATGGATCAAAAAGAAGATCTTGCTAAAATCATGACATTAGAGCAAGGGAAGCCTTTACATGAAGCACGAAATGAAATCCAATACGCTGCTGATTTTGTCTCATGGTACAGTGAGGAAGCCAAACGGATATATGGGGACACCATTCCGTCCTCTCATCCTTCTAAACGCATCATGGTGATCAAAGAAGCCGTCGGTGTTGTAGCGGCGATTACACCTTGGAACTTCCCTGCATCGATGATTACAAGAAAAGTGGCTCCTGCTCTTGCTGCAGGTTGCACAGTTGTTGTAAAACCTGGAAAGCAGACACCCCTATCGGCCTGTCGATTGGTAGAGGTATTTGAACAAGCTGGGGTGCCTGCTGGGGTGATCAATTTAGTCACGGGTTCAAGTGCAAGTGCAATTGGAGACGTATTGTTAAAAGATGATCGTGTCAAAAAAGTCACTTTTACCGGCTCAACACCGGTAGGTAAGATCATTATGAAAAAAGCGGCAGACACGATGAAAAAAGTAAGCTTAGAGTTAGGTGGACATGCTCCCTCAATTATATTTGAGGATGCGGATATTGATCAGGCTGTGAAAGAGGTTGTGGAATCAAAGTTTCGAAATGCGGGTCAAACTTGTCTCTGTACCAATCGGATCTATGTGCATGAGCGCATTATCGATACGTTTACAGACAAATTTGTCGAGGTTGTAAAAAACTTGCGTGTGGGAAATGGAATGGAACCCAATGTGGATATTGGGCCACTCATTGATCAAGCTGCTGCTGAAAAAGTGGATCAACAAGTGCAGGATGCGGTCAATAAAGGAGCAGTGGTTGCAGTAGGTGGTAAGTTCCATGAACCTGAAAAAGCCGATCAACATGTTTTCTTCTATGAACCAACTGTTTTAACCAATGTAACAAATGATATGGTAATCACACATGAAGAGACATTTGGTCCGGTGGTACCGATTCAATCCTTTCAAACAGAAGAAGAAGTCATTCAAAGTGCCAATGATTCTCCATATGGATTAGGGGCCTACTTTTACACGCGGGATATCTCACGTGCGATTCGTGTAGCAGAAAGCTTACAATATGGGATCATTGGGGTTAATGATGGCCAGCCTTCTGCGGCTCAAGCTCCTTTTGGAGGCTTAAAGGAGAGTGGCCTGGGACGTGAAGGTGGTAAATACGGTTTAGAGGAGTATTTAGAAATCAAGTATCTTTCACTCAAAGTGAAAGAGACCCCTGATTAAAATGGGGTTTGAGAAAAAGCGAAGAGTTAAGCGCAAAACTCCCTACCCGTTACCTGTCGGGTTCCACAACCTTGTTCAATCCGTTCATCCCCATCTGCTGATCAGATGGGGATGAACTGTACCCCAACCCGTTTAATAAGCACCATGGGTAAGGTCCTTGTAAAAAGGCTATCCTAAAGGGTAGCCTTTTTACATTTCTCTCACATCCCTCCGGATGCAGACCGTATGATCTTGGTCACCCCCCATGCTATTACGCTACGAAGGGTATGTTACAGAATTTCACATCATATGGTTTTTGTACAGGTTCTCTATGAGGGGATAGATAAAGGAGCAAAAAGATGGGTTTATGGGATGTATTAAAAGAGATGAGTCTTCGCTTTTATCGGGAAGGAGTTTTCGACCTTTCTGCCCAGTTGGCCTATTATTTTCTCTTATCGGTGTTTCCGTTTTTGCTCGTTGTCATTACTTTGCTTGGTTTCTTACCGATCTCACCGGAAAATATCCTTGAGTTTATTAAGCCATACGCACCTGCACATACCCATCAATTGATTAAAAATACGTTGATCAGCATTATTGGGGTAGAACGAAGGAACCTACTTTCCTTTAGTATTTTGGTAACCTTATGGTTAACGTATATTGGTATCCAATCGATCATCCGTATGTTAAATCGAACGTTTTCTACTGATGAAAGTCGTCCATTTATGTATCGAGTCATCGAAGGAGCTCTATTAATGCTAGGGCTATTCATTGCAGTGATCGTGACACTTCTTCTGCCTGTTTTTGGAGAAATCCTTCGCGGATTCTTTTTGCCTGAATTAGGTTTGTCCGCATGGTCAACTTCGCTATGGTCCCTCTTTCGTTGGGTGTTATCAGGAATTGTTTTGTTCTTAGTGTTTTTTTGTTTGTATTTTTTTGCCCCCAATGTACGTCTTCAACCTGCAGAAGCGGCACCAGGAGCTTTTTTTGCGACAATTGGTTGGCAGTTAATTTCCTTGGGGTTTGCTTTTTATGTGACGCTTGGGAACTATTCACTTATCTATGGCAATCTCGGAGGGTTGATCATTCTGATTGTATGGTTTTATCTATCCGCGATGATCCTCATTATGGGGGGGCAATTAAATGCGATTTTATATGAAAATCGTATCCGTTCCCTGGGAACTCGGTAAGAATCAAGGAATTGGGCTCTCTTTGTCGAAAAAGTGAAAGGGATTATTGTAAGAAACTTTAGGAGGGGATCAGTTAAATGGCTGATGTTAAAGTGCAAACGATGGATCATGGACCGTTCATTGTCAAGGGAAATGTCGAACTGACGGATGCAGAGGGGAACGTCTTTGAAACCAAGCAGCAATTTGCTCTATGCCGCTGTGGTCTCTCTGAGAATAAACCCTTCTGCGATGGAGGACATAAAGGAAAGTTTGAAGATTGTTCACGGGCAAAAAAGGTGCTTTAAACCAGGAAGTTCATTTCATAATCATGAGACAAAAAGCATGTGGATTTTTTCCGCACGCTTTTTTCCATGGGATCATCTGTAGGTTGAACAGTGGGACGAGTCCGGTTCAACATGGATGTGAGTGGTGTTTACCTGGTGAACGCGTTGCATTTCTAGTTCGAGTCGGTCGGTGATCTGATGGCTTTCTTGTACACTCAATTGTGCATTGACTTCGATCACGACATCGACAATCACCTGATCCCCTTGCATTCGCCCCTTTAAATCGACGACGGTTTGTACGCCCTCTGTTTGTTCCATCGTGATGCGATAGGCGGCTAACTTTGTCTCTTCAAACCCATCGGTTAAATGATGGGACATTTCAGCAAAGATCTCCCAGGCCGTTTTTAATATGATCAGACCGACAACAGCGGCGGCAAGCGGATCAAGCCAAGGCATACCCAGACGAGCGCCAAAAATACCAATCGCAGCTCCTAGACTGACGATGGCATCAGAAAGATTGTCCTTTGCAATAGCATGAATGGCGTGACTCTTACTTTTTTTTGCAAGATGTGAATTGATGAGATAGATCAAGAACATAAAACCTGCAGCAAGGATGGCAATGATTCCAGCAAATCCATTGGGTGCCACTCGGTGGCCCCAAAAGGTGACGTATGCAGCATCGACTAAGACTTGCAGTCCGATAATGGCCATCACAATGGAAGCGATTAAGGTCGAGACGGTTTCTGCGCGGGAGTGACCATAAGGATGGTCGTTATCGCGGGGCTTTTTTGCAATGCGTAATCCGATGAGTACACCGATGGAGGTGATCACATCGGTGGTATTGTTTAATCCATCCGCCGTAAGAGCTTGTGAGTTTGTTGAGGTTCCAACCCACACTTTTAGGATGCTTAAGAGAACATACGCCAGGATGCTGAGCCATGCTCCAGCTTCTGCTTGGCTTTTCATCCGATTCTTCCTTCCCTGTTTTAAGGTCATTCATAGAGTAATCGATGAATAGCGAGTGGGTCTATAGCAAGAGTATTGGGAGAAGGAAGGATCCGTGGGTGGACGACAAAGACTTGCATCCCCTCAACTTTGCTTCATCGGAGGGGGTCGAGGTATGATGAACAAGATGAGAAGTTGATGAAAAAAACCATAACATAAGGAGGGTCTTTTTTCATGAAGGTGTATGTTGCAAGGCTTCACATGCTGGATGAAAAGAAGAGTGCTGATTATCGTGAAGAGCACTTATCCTATTTGGAAGCGTTAAATCAGGCAGGTCAGATTGTGGGGTATGGACGCTTTGTCGATGGTACGGGTGGCATGATTATCTATCGTGGAGAAACGGAAGAAGAAGTGAAGCGCTATGCTTTAGAAGATCCGTATATCGTAAAAGGAGCCCGTACATTAGAACTAAAAGAATGGGCTATGGTTCAGGGAAAGGGTTAACAATGTCTGGAAAGTCCTTCCCTTGACCCTAATTTCACCACTTGTTATGATGTTTGGGATGATTTTAACTTGTTATAGGCTTACGTTATCTCGTATATATTCAGGAATAGGGCCTGAACGTTTCTACCCGGCTACCGTAAAAAGCTGGACTACGAGCTTGTAGGTCACCGGTGTATGGAGCGAAGACCGGCGTCCTGTATCGCTTGTAAGTAGCGGTACATGGACCGGTCTTTTTAATTAATCTGTTACTTCTGGGGGAAAAGGTGGGACTGTCGATGGAAAAGCCGATGGAGCGTGTGGTAGTAATCGATTTTGGTGGGCAATACAATCAGCTAATTACACGTCGTATTCGTGATCTAGGAGTTTTCAGTGAGTTGATTTCCCCAAGCATGACGGCGGAGGAAATCAAGGAGATGGCTCCGATGGGAATTGTTTTCTCAGGAGGGCCCAATAGTGTTTACACACCTGGATCCCCCACTTGTGACCCTGGAATTTTTGATTTAGGGATTCCCATTTTGGGAATCTGTTATGGGATGCAGATGATTTCTGCCCATTATGGGGCGGAAGTAGAACGCGCGGGAAAACGGGAGTATGGCAAAGCGAATGTTGAAGTAGTATCCGATTCCCTTTTATTTAAGGGAATGGCCAAGGAACAACGTGTGTGGATGAGTCATAGCGATGTGGTTGTAGCTCCCCCGGAAGGTTTTCTCGTGGATGGACGCACCCAATCAGCGCCGGTAGCAGCGATGAGTGATCCTGTTCGTCAGGTGTATGCGGTTCAATTCCATCCGGAAGTGCAACATACGGAGAATGGAAATGAAATGATCCGCCGTTTTCTTTATGAAGTTTGTCGTTGTGAGGGCAATTGGAGTATGGAGACCTTTATCGACGACACCATCACAGAGTTACGCGATAAGATTGGTGATAAGCGGGTGCTTTGTGCATTGTCCGGGGGAGTAGATTCCTCGGTGGTAGCCGCGCTGATCCATCGTGCCATTGGGGATCAACTCACCTGTATGTTTGTGGACCATGGGCTATTGCGAAAAGATGAGGCCGATAGTGTGGTGCGCACCTTTAGTGATCACTTCCAAATGAACTTTATTAAAGTGGATGCGAAGGAACGATTCCTTTCCAAATTAGTAGGGGTGACCGACCCAGAACAAAAGCGTAAAATTATCGGGAATGAGTTTATCCGTGTATTTGAGCACGAAGTACAAGAACTGGGTAAGCACCACTTCCTCGGTCAAGGGACCCTGTATACCGATATCATCGAATCAGGAACCGATACCGCCCAAACTATTAAATCCCACCATAATGTAGGTGGGTTACCGGAAGATATGGAGATGGATTTGGTTGAACCACTCAATACCTTATTTAAAGATGAAGTGCGTCGCGTAGGTGAGGAACTGGGTCTTCCTAAGGAAATCGTTTGGCGTCAGCCCTTCCCAGGTCCTGGACTTGGGATTCGTGTGATTGGAGAAGTTACCGAAGAAAAGCTCATGATCGTCCGTGAATCGGATGCCATTCTTCGCGAAGAAATTGCATTGGCTGGCCTTGAAGGAGAGGTTTGGCAATATTTCACCGCTCTTCCTGACTTTAAGAGCGTGGGTGTCATGGGAGACATTCGTACCTATGCGTATACAGTAGGGATCCGTGCTGTCACCTCGATTGATGGGATGACAGCCGACTGGGCGCGAATTCCCTATGATGTCCTTGAAAAGATCTCAACCCGGATCGTGAATGAAGTCGATGGGGTCAACCGAGTGGTCTATGATATTACATCCAAACCACCGTCAACGATTGAGTGGGAATGATCTTGGAATAAGGGTGATTATTAAGGAGATTACAAGGCTAGATGTAGCGCTGTATTTTCTCATTGTTTTTAGGGACGTGCGTGGGAGACCTTTCAAGGAAGGGGTTATCCAGCACGCCCTTTTTTGTTACTCCGTCGATCAAGGTTTTTATCTGGATTTTTAGGGACGTTGCTGAAGGCACTTCATGCCAATGAAAGGGCTCTTCGTACGTTTTTTTTCAGAGACCTTCGAAGAGGGTGATGGTGTCACTCGTTGGTTGCGTGGGGGAATAAAGACATTATTGCTTCCTTGATCCCGAATATTTACAGGATTATTTCTAGTGGTATTGGAAATAAAGCAGTTATTTTTGCTCACTTTGAAGGCATCAATTCCAAACTGACCATTGTTATTAAAACGATTGCGATCAATCAAGCTATTTTCTGATTCAACGATGATGCCGCTATTCTTATTAAAGGATGAACGATTATGAATGAGAAGGCATCGTTTTGTAATATCAACCGTAACCCCGTCTTGATTTCTTGTGGTTTGGTTACCGATCAAAACATTCTCTGAATCATTTACATCAATTCCCGTTTCATTCTCCTGTGCAATATTATCGATCGAGGTATTGTTTACAAAATCTAATGAAATGCCATCTTTCACATTGTTACTACAACGGTTTCTTATAACAGTATTTCGAGTGGCGTTTACATCGATGCCGTCGCTACCATTTCGGTTGACCTGATTCATATAAAGGGTGTTTCCGATGCCTGAACCGTCCAATAAATTGGCATCAGCAGCGATTTGGATGCCTCTTTCATCATTTCGTGATACGTTGCATTGGATCACTTGATTATAATTACTTCGGATGTCGATGCCTTCGTCGCTGTTGTTGGCAATTTGACTTTGATAGACGACGTTATTATTTCCTAGTACGACAGCATTGCCTCTTTGAGTCACTACTTGACCGATCAGGATACCATCTTTCCCGTTGTTGCTAATGGTTAGATGACGAAGGACATTCTGGGTACCCAATACTTCGACCCCATTGTTGACAAAGTTTCGCAGGGTGAGTCCTTCAATAATGATCTGGCTGGCTGTGTTTTGGAGGGTGATGCCACTCCTGTTTTTTAGGCCTTTTCCATCGATAATCGTTCGTCCTCTACCAGCCCCTTGAAGTTTTAAGCGGGATTGATTGCGAAAGTTGAGCGATTCATGGTAAATGCCAGGTGCCACCTTAATTAAAGTACATGGCTTTGCTTGATTGATGGCTCCTTGGATCGTCCGGACATCTTGTGGAACACGAATAATATGGTTCTGTGCCATCGACCTGATCCTCCTCGTGTGGGATGTCCCCAAAAGTTTCACGGTATTATAGTTGCCATAAATGAGAGGGGGCACGGCGAGGGAGTATGTCATCATAAAAAAAGCTGATATCTGAACATCAGAATCAGCTGAATAAGGGTGAGTGGGGGGGCTGACCAATAGGAACAATTGAGATGACCATAGGTTATCTACGACTTACCACCAACCGCATGGGGAGGGGCGCCAACACCAGTTGCAGCAACAACATTTACAACAACAGTCACAGCGACAACATTTACAGCAACAGCACTTCTTGGAGGAACAACCTTTGGATGAGCCACAGCTTGCAGTGTTAGCATTGCTACTTTTAGCGTTAAAGGAGCATTTGTTCAAAAGAGTCACCTCTTTTCTCTATAACGCTACTCTATTATATGATTGGCAAAGTAGAGTGATTGGACGCTTTCACTATTTTGGACAGGTCTAGACCTTTTTTTTGTTGGAGCCGTGTATAAAGACCCCCCTCATGGAATGAAACTAATCGATGATGGTTTCAGTGGGAGGGATTTTGTTGATTAGGGGATTTAGAAAACATCATCATCGACTGGTACTTGGTACCTTGCTGCTTTCTTTATTGGGTAGCGCTTTCTTACCTGGGAGTCTTGGATCGAGTGTCGTTGTTGCAGATTCATCCCTGGTTGAACGGGAAGTGAAACAATTAATCACGAGAAAGGCTTTTGCAGTGAACCATCATGACCGAAAAGCTTTTCTTGCTAGCCTTCATCCTGAAATGAATACCTTTCGTCAGGAGCAAAAGCGTTGGTTCGACGATGCGATTCATTGGGTGGATTCAGGGTCCTATCATTTAAAATTGCTCTCCATTATTCCTGATAAAAAAGATCATCAAGTGCGTGCATTGCTAGAACAGCAATACTCTCATCATGGAAAGGTCTATACGGTCAAATTCCCCGTTACTTATCAAGAGACCGAGAAGGGATGGAAAGAGGCGGATATTCCCTTTGAGCATCTACGGCGGGGATCCATTCTGGTTCGTTATTCTGACCCTACTTTACAGGAACAAGCCCATATTGCTTTGGAAGCGGCGGATCGAGGTGTGGGGGTGTTGGGAAGACGCTTTGGTTGGCACCCTCAAGAGAGGGTGGAAGTGAAGTTGTATTCTCGCCCTGAGATCTTCCGACAATCCGTAAAACTTTCATTGCCGCAATGGGCGGGTGGTTGGCATGAAGCAGGGCAAGCTGTCAAATTGATAGGATCGACGGAGGTAACCGACTCAAAACTATTCTCCTCCAGTATTGTTCATGAGGTCACCCATCAGATGGTTAGTGAACTATCGGGAGATAATGCGGCATACTGGTTACAAGAAGGGGCTGCGGAATATTTTCAATCCCATCTCCTCCCAGGAATTCGTAGTGAAGAAGAAGCGGTGGACTTCAAACCCCATTGGTCAATGACCCAGCTTGAAGCATTGAACTTGGAACGGTTGCCTTCGAAAGAAGCGACGGCTTACTATGCACAATGCTATCAGTTTTATCGTTTTTTAATCGAAGAAGAAGGTTACGCCAAGATGAAGCAACTCTTTAGTGTATTGAAATTGCATTCAACAATCGATCAGGATAGTGCCGAGAAGCTACCCCTAATTAATCAACGAACCCGTTCCGCAGTGGAAAAGGTTTACCATGCCAAGTTACCGACATTGGAACAACGGTGGTTCGACTGGTTAAAGCGGGTGGATGCGGATAAGGAATCGCAAAAAACGGGTACTCCCTAACCAAATCGATTGAACACCATGAACAAAGCCCCCTTCTTAGAAAAGGGGGCTTTGTTCATGGGATGGATGTGATGTTCATTTTCTGCTTTTGTTGGTCATTGAATCGTGATCGTGGTTCCAGTAACTTCATAGGAGGAGAAAATGTGCTTCATTTTATCAGGGTTGAGGTAAAAATAGAGATCTTTAATTTGATGATTCTCCCAGTGGCAAGTCATGATCCAATCGATCCCATCATCACTCTGCTTTAAAATTCCCGGTTGACCATTAACATTAACCAGTGTCACATTGAATGGCTTTGTCATTTTGTTATTGATGCCAAGTAAAAAGGCTGTAATCCGTTGTTGGCCAAAGAGAGGACGAAGGGCTGCACGAGCTTTTCCTCCCCCATCGGAATAAAGGGAGGGTTCTTCAGCGAGTAAATGGGTAAGTTGTTGCGCATCTCCTTTATAGAGTGCATCGAGAAATTGTTTGAAAAAAGGGAGGGTTTCCCGGTTCGGGCCAGGGGCCTTTGTTGTAATTTTTTGCTCCATTTTTCCTTTGGCTCGACTGACGAGCTTGCGGCAATTAGCCGTTGTTTTCCCCATCATCTCTGCAATTTGTGGGTAGTCAAGCCCCAGTGCTTCCCGTAATACAAAGGCAATTCGTTCGATTGGGGACAATCGTTCTAGAAGGTGAAGGTAAGCAAGGGAGAGGTGATCATGTTGCAACGTGACCTCCTCAGGACCTGCTTCCGTCACGATGGGCTCGGGTAGCCAGGGTCCGATGTACTGTTCTCTTTGTGAAGATGCCGATTTTAAACGGTCTAGACAACGATTCGTCAATGACTTACACAAGTAGGCTTTCCAATGGGTAATCCTTTCAGAAGGGACTCGCGATAAGGCAAGGAACGTATCTTGTACCATATCTTCAGCGTCAGAGACGGTGCCTAACATTTGATAAGCGATGGAAAACAAGAGTGGTTTATACGTTTGATATAGATTTTCGAGTTGAATGAGGAGCCCCTCCTTGTTGCTGATGGTTGAGGATTTTTTGAATGGCACGTTGAGCGCTAGAAATTGAAGCATCAGCTAATTGCCCATCACGCGTGAGCCAGTCTCCTGCCATATACAGACCCGGGTAATCATGAACCTCAGGATCACTGGATAGGGTGGAGGCGGTGGGTAACCCTTGAGTCACGGTGATCTGGGGCATAAACCGGCTCGTGACCACGCGGTCGCGCCACCCCGGTTGTAGTTGATCGAGAAAGTGTTCAAGTTCCTTTTTGAGTTCGACAGCTTGAAGGGTTTCACCTGTTGTAAGATAACGATAGACATGAACAACGAAATGACTGGGATCTTTGGTTAGTTTGGCATAGTGAGAGTGGCTAGAAAAATAGAACGGTTGATCAAAATGAATACCAAAGGTTTGCTTGGGTAGGGGAAGGCCTTTTAAAGAAAGATCGAAGCTTGCACCCCGGATGGGCAGTAAGGATTCCGCGAGTTCCATGAAGGAAGCAGGGGCTTTTTCTCCCATTAAGGCACAGGTTGCCTTGGGGTTTATGGTCGACACGACATAGCGTGTTTCGATAGGTTGTGGATGGTTTTTGGTCGTGATCGTCATCTGTGGAAAGAAACCAGCAATTGAATGCACGGTCTCTTCCTTTACGATGGTGACACCTACTTTCAGTGCGCGTTCTGTCATTTGATCAACCAGGCTTTGCCACCCACCATCTAAATAAATAACGCCACCGTTTGCATCTTGAAGCTGACGAAGTGCTGCCCCGGCGCTTGCTATATCTGGAGAGTTGGAATAACTGCTGAGTCGGCACATCATAAAGAAGTACTGTCGTGCCCGGTCTCTCTGAAAGAAAGAATTTGCCCAATCTTTGACGCTAATGTGATTGAGGGGTACAGTGTCGATTTTAGAAAGCCGGCTAAACAAGCGAATGATTTCTTTTTTATCCTTCCAATTAAAGAAGGAATGTGTGAGAAGGGAGGAAGGTGAAAAGGGAAGGGGGTAAAGACCTTGATTGGTGACAAGCTTTCCGTTTCCTTGCGGCATATTTCCTTGCGGCTGAATGCCAAGTTGGTGCAAAATCTTTAGGCCTACTCCCTCCTTATAGAGGGCATGGGGACCCAAGTTAAAAAGAGCCCCCTCTTTTTCGACTGTTCCAGCTCTTCCTCCAGCGCGCTTGCCACTTTCTAGAAGAAGGGTTTTTAAACCGGCCTGGGCGGAGGTGATGGCAGCGGTTAGCCCTGCCAATCCCGCTCCAATTATGGTCAGGTCCCATGGTTTTTGATCGTCAGATGAAGGGTTAAAGTTTTTATTGTCCAGGGTATTCATGAAGAATCACTCCTATTTGTATTTAGCGTTCACACTCGTAGACGAATAAGGGGAGGGTTTTGTGACATAGGAATGAAAAAAGTGGCGTCCATTTCTGATCCATTGGTAACAAAGTAACAGCAGGATTTTTATTGGAATAAACAGAATAGGTATAGAATAATTCGAATTTGGATGAACCAGGAGGAGATCGTATGGCTATGAAGATGCCATCCGCCGAAAGGCTGGAACAAAAAGAGGCTCGTCCTTTTACGGAGGAGCATATTGGGATGACAGAGCTTTTACCGGACTTCCGGATGGACCTACGAAATCCAGATCCCGCTGGGCTCGATCGTTTCATTAAAGCAAACCAAGTACATGACTGGTCCCTTCTCACCTGGAAGGATGTTGGACGTCCTCACCGTGTAGAGGAGATGGCTAAAACAAGAACCGATTGGGAGTCATCCCATCAAAAAACGATGTCTGTGCATCACTCTTGGGAGCACTTTAATCGGTCCTTCCATGAATGGTTTGTTAAAGATGTACCCAAAGAGTTTAAAGAAAATCGATCCTCCCTTGCCCGCCACCTGCTTCGTTTTAATCTAAAGGAAGTGAAGGCAGGATTAGGTGAGACATTGCGTCTCTCCCTCTGGAATTATGCGCAGCGTATTGAAGATGGTGTATGGGATCCCCGTGGAAAACGCGCGTTATTTCAAGGGCTGGATGTTCATAAACCTCGGATTCTCTTCTTAGGTGCAGCAGAGGGTTACGAAGCGATGCAATTAACAGCGATGTATCCAGGGGGAGAGGTTGTCCTCGTGGATTATGATGAATTTTGTAAAACGGATCGCTATGGGGATTTCCCTAATACGTATCCTTTCTTAGGAAGTAATCCCGTAACAGGGAATGCAAAGGTGTGGTATAAGGACGAAATGAACATCCACTATATTGTGGATGATATCCGTAACCTTTCCTTTGGGAAGGAGTTTGATATTGTTATCAGTGTAGGATTGCTGGAACATTTCCCTGATGAAATTAAAAATGAAGTTATGGAGTGGCACCGTAAGTTCCTAAAGCCAGGTGGTTATGCAATTCTCACTACCCCACGCAATCAATGGAGAACTCGCTTTTATTATCATGTCATGGCGGATGTGATGAATTATATGTACCGGGAATTAATGAATATTGAACAGATGGGCCTCTACGTGTACGAAAACGGATTTGATATTCTTCGTCATGGTTTCATTAAAGTTCACAATGGCATTGTTGCTCAGCCTCGTTAACCAGTGAATTCTTGTTATATACATTCGGAAACAATAAGAGGAGAAGTTCTCGTCATTCAATGAGAATTCTCCTGATCCATCACGGGTCTTGGATATGACCGACCAGTCAGTTTGATCGGTCATGTTTTATGAAAAAGGATGGGAGGTATAAGATAACGATCCACCGGTAAAAGTAATTGAAAAAAGTGCTTGACCCAGGACAAGATCCGTGATAAATTATTACTTGTCGCTGCGGCGGCGCGGCGGAAAGCCGGGCCACGCAAGAGACAGAAGCCGAAAGGGCTTCGAAAAAAGAATGAAAA
>NZ_FPAA01000014.1 GCF_900116235.1 Marininema halotolerans
GCGCAAAGGATCATGAGCCGTCGAACTAAAGGCGGTTCCAATTGGCACAAAGCCCGCATCAAAGTCGCCCGTATCCATGAGAAGATCGTAAACGCGCGTCTCGACTTCCTACATAAACTGTCCTCGAAGCTGATTCGTGAAAACCAAACGATTTGCATCGAAGATCTTTCCGTAAAGAACATGGTGAAGAATCACAAGTTAGCCAAATCGATCACGGATGCATCCTGGTCGGAGTTCGTTGCCATGCTCACCTACAAGGCAGAATGGCACGGACGAAACGTCGTGAAAGTAGGGAAACAG
Source organism: Marininema halotolerans (assembly GCF_900116235.1). Lineage (GTDB taxonomy): Bacteria > Bacillota > Bacilli > Thermoactinomycetales > DSM-45169 > Marininema > Marininema halotolerans. Next base: position 301 of record NZ_FPAA01000014.1, read on the forward strand.
TTCCCTTCCAGCCAGCTATGCTCAGCCTGTGGCTACCGCAATAAGGACGTAAAAAACCTCAACCTACGAGAATGGACATGTCCTACGTGCCACTCCCATCATGATCGAGACATCAATGCATCCAAAAACATTTTGCAAGAAGGACTAAAGATTCTTGCCGTTGGGACGACGGTCTAAGCTTGGAGTGTATCCTGTCAGTCGATGGGAGTTTCCAAGAATCCCTCACCTCTTAGCGTTAGCGTAGGTGGGGGAGGTTCAAAGTGGTTAATCATCCCTCCTTTTTGGACAAAATGAAGAAAAATCCACAAGGAGAAAAGTTGATGCGTCGAACACAACAACAATTTGAATATGTGACCCGAATGATTCTTCATGGTTATGTCGATCCTCACGATAATCAAGGGGCAACTGACTCATTACAAGGACAGGTGGATGGAAGGAGGAGTCAAGCTCCAATGAACGGATACCATCCAAGTAAGTTCGTTGATTTCCAGCAATGACTGAGCTAGACTAAATAAAACGAATGTGTATGATGTGAGGGGGGACGCGGACCCTATAGAGGGTGCCGTGGTTTTGATGTGAAGAAATGGAGAGTAACGGGGGTAGACCCGTCCTTTGAATTAGATATCGAACGAGTAATTGGGCTCTTTTTTCCGAAGGCGAAGGTAAATCCTGCAGGAGAAGAAGAGACAGATGGTTTTCTTGATTTTGTAGTCAGAGAAGAAGGCGGTCAGATCATTGTCTCAGTCACTTTGAATGTCTTGGGCCGTAAGGATCAAACGTGGGTAGCTACGGATCAAAAAGAAACCATTATGAGTGGTACACCAAAGGAAATTCAACGACGCGTAAAACACGTGATCAAACATGCGTTACTTCAAGTGCTAGAAAAGGCGACAGGAACACGTCAACCGTGGGGCATCTTAACGGGGGTCCGTCCAACGAAACTATACCATGGCATGATGTTTGATCAAGTTCCGGTAGAAGAAGCCAAAAGAGTGCTCAAGCAGGACTATGCTTTGCTACCCGATAAGGTGGATTTACTTGATGAGATTGTACAGCGTCAAACTACCGTGTTACCGGACCTTTATCAGTTGGATCAAGAAGTCAGCCTTTATATCGGAATTCCTTTTTGCCCTACAAAATGTGCCTATTGTACGTTTCCTGCCTATGCAATTCAAGGACGTAATGGGTCGGTTGAGGAATTTTTAAAGGGATTGCATGAGGAGATTACAGCCGTTGGAGAATGGTTGCATCGCCATGACCGTCGTGTAACGACCATCTATTTTGGTGGGGGTACACCGACGTCTATCACGGCGGACCAACTGGAGGCACTTTTTTTAGAGATTAAACAATCGATCCCAAACTACGACCTTGTACGGGAATTGACAGTAGAGGCTGGACGACCAGATACACTGGATGTGGAAAAGTTAGCATTATTGAAGCGGTGGAAGGTGGATCGCATCAGCATTAATCCTCAAAGTTTTGAGGAAAGTACATTAAAGCTGATTGGACGGCATCATACGGTGAGAGAGACACTGGACAAATTTTATCTCGCGCGGGAAATGGGTCTTCATAACATCAATATGGATTTGATTATTGGTCTTCCAAACGAAGGACTTGATCGTTTCAGGCAATCCCTACGGGTTATGGAAGAATTGCGTCCGGAGTCATTAACTGTGCATACCCTTTCCTTTAAACGAGGTTCCCATATGACGAGAAACCCTGATAAATATCGGGTGGCAGAGGGTGAAGAGATCGCTCAAATGGTACAAGAAGCACGTGCTTGGACGCGGAACCAAGGGTATGTTCCTTATTATCTTTATCGGCAGAAAAATATTCTTGGCAATCAAGAAAATGTCGGCTACGCATTTCCTGGGGAAGAGAGTTTGTACAACATTAGCATTATGGAAGAGCGTCAGACAATTATTGGTCTCGGTTGCGGAGCCGTCAGCAAAATTATTCCACCAGGGGGCGGTCGATTAAACCGCTGGCCCAACCCAAAGGAGCCTCAAGCCTACATTGATACGGTGCAAGAACAGACCATAAAAAAATTAAAAGCCCTTGATCAGGCGTATGGAACGATCCATTCATAACAACAAGCAGACCAGGAAGAGGTCAACCTTCCTGGTCTGCTTGTTACTTATTGAACGGGATCAGGCGTAGGGTGATGTTCCGCTGGAGGGATGAGGTAGACGTCCAGCTCGGGTGAGTGTAGAAAAGCCTGCATAATGGCCTCTTCTATATCGGACCATGGTGGACCACCTGGCTCAGTCCCTATGGCAGGTAAAGTAATGGAGCGAATGTTCCACTCGTGGCAGGTGTGAACGAGACTCGTTAACCCTTGTTGAATATCGGCGAGGCGTGGGGGACGCCGATTTTTTTTTATTGGGAAATTAATAATATAGTCGGGTTCACGATCTTCTGATAAGAGAGGAACGACGTACATCTCTCCGAGTTGAATTCGTCGCAAACGACACGCACGACGGTACGCAATAAAGTTCATTGGAAAGGCTTCACGGAGTTGGAGCATGGGACCTACTTCGAGCCGTCCGGTACAATTGATCGGATTGACAATTGCCTCCGTACGACTTTGGGAAATGGGGATATTGTGTATAGTTACCATTGATGTGTCCTCCCTCCACACAGAAATTATGGGGCAGTTTCAGTAAAAAAACAAGCACGAATCCCACGAAGAAAGGAGGTGAATATCAAGTTGAATTACGTCAACGCTGGGGATGGGGGATTTTCAAAGTCTCTTGTCGACTGGCGGGATCTTTCCCGATAGGAGTAGAGCATTGCTCAAGGGAGGATATGCGGAGAAAATAATGACAAAAAAATCAATTTAAAGAGGGTTTTATCCCTGACCATATCGTCCAACGATCTTGGTCCACGATGTTGGTCACATATCCTTGACGGATCAATTCGCGTTGAATCTGTTGACTTAGGGAAGCAAGTTGATGATTCGTCAGGTCATGAAGAATGGAACGCCCTGTACGTTGAAGGATATTCTGAGCAAGATCATCAAGGGTAGCATATGTACAACGTGTTTCCCAAAGAGTTTCTGACTGGATGGAATCAAAGCCCACATCTTTTAGCGACTCGGTTACTGTGTTTTGCTGATACCGGCGTTTCGCTTCAATGGATTGCAACTCGGGCTGAGATGCCATGATAAATCCACGTAAATGGGAGGTGCTAGGTGGTAGAAAGCAATCTTCAGGTGTTCGATCTTGAATAATGATTGATGCGCCTGGTTTTAATATGCGAAGACCCTCGGTAAGGAGAGGGGCAAGCTCGCGAAGATGGTGGATCACGGCTCGTATAAAAAGCAGATCAGCTCTTTGATCAGGAAGATGCGTATGAGCGGCATCGCAACACATCCAATCGACACGGTCCGATAAGGTGGTTGAATGTGCTGCCTTAAGCATAATAGGAGAATCATCGATGCCAATTACTTGTCGTGCTCCCATCTGCAGAAAGGCACGGCTATATATTCCGCCACCGCAACCCAGATCGACAACGACTTTACCCATCGGATCCCAATGCTGTTTAAACCAATGGCACCATTGTGAATCAGCGGCTCGTGTAACATAAGAGGTTCGGTTCTCCTCCGAATAAAAGTTGATTGGCATGATCAATCCCCCTCAAATTAGTTTGGTCGTTGTGCGGTCCATAACCCTTTGTGCAATAAAAGGTGAGGGGTGGCCGCAGTGGATTCAAAGCCAAAGAGGCTTTGTAATGGGGGTGAAGCGGTAGCGAGGCGATGACGAATTTCCGAGCGGGAGGCGATCGGTGTATCAGCGCGTCGAAACCAGTCTTCTAACTCGACAGGGGTTGTCCACTCGTGTTGAAGCGAGATCGAAGTAAAGCCCCCTGCTGTCATTTTTTCCAGCCATTGATCCTTTTTCCAGGCGTAGTAGTGAGAAGGGTCACGAAGGCGTTCCACATCATTGATCAATTCCGCAGCTTGTGGTTCGTCAGGGGCATAATTGTCCACAAGGATCAATGTGCCGCCTGGAACTAATACACGGCGACATTCAAAAAATGCGCGTTCGGGGTGGGGAAAATGATGGGCTGCGATCCGGCAAGTCACCACATCAAAGAGTTTATCTGGAAGGGGTATGGCTTCTGCGTCGCCTTGAAACCAAGTGATATTGGTCAATTGACGTTGTCGTGCTCCTTCTTCTGCGATATGAAGCATTTGTTCGGTTAAATCAAGACCGATTACACGCTTCGCGAGTGGACTGAGGGTGAAAGCGGTATGCCCGGCTCCTGTTGCCACATCCAAGGCAAGTAGAGGTGAGCCGGCTAACTGGGTAATCCACGGTAGATCAGATCCCTTTGCGTGAAGGATACTTTTTTGATAACGAGATCCAGTACGAGAAAATTGCTTTTGAACGGCGCTTTTATTCTCTTCCATGAGGAAATCGCCCCCTTGTTTCATTACACGAAACTGAGTTTCATTTTATAAACTAACTATATCGCAATTCAGCAGAAAATGGAATGGGCAAATGCATAAAAAAAACTGGAGCGATGTGCTCCAGGGTTCGTGATTCGAGTCATTTACTTACCGAGTTCTGGATAGTTGGTGATCATCCCATCCACACCCATGTCACGGACAGCAGTTGCTGTTTTTTTGTCAAGGATGGTGTAGGGAAGGATTTTCATTTTACGGTCATGAATTTTCTTCACGAGGCTTTTATTCACAAGCTTGTAGTTTGGATTAATGTAGTTTGCAAAGGCTTTCCATTCGGTTAGTTTTTGTTCGGGTACGCCTTTGGAATATTCTGTTAAGCTGACGATGACGCCAGTTTTAACTCTTGGTTGCAGATGATGATACTTTTTGATAGATGAAGCATTAAAAGATTGAACGGTTACTTTGCTAGGAATCACAGTAAGCCCAGTTTTAGTCAGCATATGGGCCACTTGTTTCTCAATTCCGGGATAAAGCTCAGGTTTTTTTAATTCGATGACGATACGAATCGGTTTGGTTCGATAGCGCTTAAGTGTCTCTCGAAGCGTGGGAACTTTCTCTCCGGCAAAGGACTTACCAAACCAACTTCCCGCATCTAATTTTCGAATTTGTTTTAAGGTGAGGTCTTTGACTGCGCCTTTTCCGTTGGTTGTACGGTCCACTGTCGTATCATGCATGATAACTAAATGACCATCCTTGGTACGTTGAACATCAAACTCAAAGGAGGTTGCGTGCATGGCGACCGCTTTGTCAAAAGCGGCGATGGTGTTTTCAGGCGCATGACCCGATGCCCCGCGATGGGCTACATTAATAAAGGCGCCGTGATAGTTGATCTTTTTTGGTGGAGGAGGGGACTTCGCCGACGCTTTCTCCATTGACCATGCGTTGAAGGGAATCCCGACTAGGGTCATCATGAGAGCGAAAACAGTGACCTTTTTTGCCAATCCAAACACTAGGCAACCTCTCCTTATCCTTTTGTGATCACAATTGATTGTAAGTGCGTGACATGAAGGTGGTGTTAAATTTTGTAAATCTTATAATTAATTATGGGCAAGGAGTCGATCGTGTACTGCGGTCTATGGAAGGAAAGGGGTCGGAGCTACATTTCGCATGGTCAAAGGAATAAAAATAAAGGGAGAGTCTCTTTGTAACGACAATCCGCGAATCCTTGCATATACTGAGAGAATGTAGAGAAGAGAGGCATAAAGAACCTGCTGGACAACTAAGGTTTATAAACCACGGTTAGGATTCGGGAGGGAAGAGAATGAGGGATGGTTGGTTAGTTTGTTCAGGATGCTCCCATAGGATTCCCTTTAATGCAGGGGCAGGTCAGTGTTCCTGCGGGGGTGTTTTTTTGGTTGGTTACGACCTCGAGCGTGTAAAAGCAAGTTGGTCGGTCAATCCCCTGAAAGATCGAGCGTCTACGATGTGGCGCTATCATGAACTATTGCCAGTCGATCGTCCAAATGAAGCGGTGACCCTTGGCGAAGGGTGGACACCCATGATTCGCATTCCTGAGTGGGAAGAGAGGCTCACTTTGAAACGGTTATGGGTGAAAAGAGATGAACAAAATCCTACCGGTAGTTTTAAGGCAAGAGGCTTTTCGGTGGCAGTATCCTTATTAAAAGAGCGTGGCATAGAAAAAGTAGCGGTGCCCTCGAATGGTAATGCAGCCTCGGCATTGGCAGCTTATGCGGCAAGAGGAAAGTTGCAATCGTATGTATTTGTCCCCATGGATTGCCCAGGAATCATTGTCGAAGAATCGATTCGTTATGGAGCAAAGACGTTTCGGGTAGATGGACTTATTCACGATGCAGGCAAAATAATTGAAGAGGGTAAATCATCAGAAGGTTGGGTGAATGTTGGTACTGCTAAAGAGTTAGGGCGATTAGAAGGAAAGAAAACCATGGGTTTGGAGTTAGCCGAACAACTCTCTTGGGAGATGCCAGACGTGTTGTTATATCCAACGGGGGGAGGATCGGGTTTAATCGGTATTTGGAAGGCGCTTGGTGAATTAAAGGAAATGGGGATGTTACAAGGGGAGTTGCCCCGATTTGTCAGTGTGCAAGAGGTAGGATGTACACCCGTAGTCGATTCTTTTCGTTCTGGAGCGAAAAAATTGGTTCCCTATGGGGATGACACCACTTCTTCACCGACGGGTGTGCGCGTCCCGAATCCACCTGCTGGCGATCTGATTCTATCGATTCTTCGGGAAACTGGAGGAACAGCCGTCGCTGTTACGAGGGATGAGATTTTGCAAGCACAAGCGTATATGGGTTACCAAGGGATATCGTCATCGCCAGAGGGCGCAGTGGTATTTGCGGGCTTACTTCACCTTCGTGAAGCTGGTGAAATTCGTTCTGGAGAGCGTGTGGTTCTTTATAATACCGCGCATGCTTTAAAATATTTGGAATGGGATCCTCCAACGTCTATTCCGGTTATTAAGAATTACAAGGAATATGCTGAGCGAGTCAATACCGAACATCGAGCTACCTTTATGAATAAAAATTCCTAGTGGGTTAATAATCTGTATTAGAACACAAAAAAGCCCCGTCATCCGGGGATCAGGTTAAAGTAGTGAAGCGAATCAAATGAATCAAGAGAACGGCAACCCTGTGCCAGGTCGATTAGAGATAGTAGTTATCAATTTGTTGCTTGATCCATTGAGCCGAGCAACATTCGTTTAACTTGGCATCGCGGCTCTCCTCAATGGGCTCCCCGCAGATATGACAGACTTCCTTTTGCGTATGCATCCGTCATCCCTCCCATCTGTATTAGTACACATTATAGTATAACAGATGAGATATGTAAATACTGTTGTAGTACAAAAGATTAAATTTAGGCTTCTATCCTGTGAGGTCTTGACTTGTGGTAGCGGATCCCGTACAATACTATCTTATATAACTTAAGAAGAGTTCATCTTCTACACCAGTCACCGATGAAGGGAAAAGTACTTATTCCCCGGGCAGTTAGAGAGGAGGCGCCACTGGCTGAAAGCGCTTCTCTGCACCAGAATAAGGAAAGACACCCGGAGGTTCCGGATCGAAATCCAGATCGGATAATAGAGCCGGACGGTTCGCCAGCCGATACCTGGCGTTGAGTGGAAGGCATCGTGCCTTCAATTAGGGTGGTACCACGGGAATTGTGAACCAATCTCTCGTCCCTGACAATGCGGTCAGTGGCGGGGGATTTTTTATATTCATGGGAAGTTAAGGAGGCGTTTTTTGTGAGCTTTCGCATTCCTCGGGGCACGGTAGATCTCATGTCCGGTGAGGTAGAGAAATGGCAATACATTGAAGATAAGGCGAGGGAACTATGTCGGCGGTACCACTTCTCCGAAATTCGCACCCCAATTTTTGAACAGACAGAGCTATTTCAGCGTGGGGTGGGTGAAACCACGGATGTGGTGAGCAAAGAAATGTATACCTTTTTGGATCGCGGTGGCCGAAGCCTTACGCTCCGTCCAGAGGGAACTGCTGGGGTGGTGCGTTCCTTTGTAGAGAAAAAGGTGTATGGGGAACCCCAGCCGACAAAATGGTATTACATTGGTCAGATGTACCGCTATGAACGACCACAAGCAGGCCGACAACGTCAGTTTCATCAATTCGGTATTGAAGCCTTTGGGGCAACCGATCCTGCATTAGATGCGGAACTGATTGATCTGGGTTGGCAGTTCTATCACTCAGTAGGTATTCGTGGAGTGAAGGTTGCTTTAAATAGTGTGGGCTGTTCGACTTGTCGTCCGCGTCATCGAGAGAAGTTAGTGGCGTATTTGACTCCTCATAAAGAAGCCTTATGTAAGGATTGTCAGACCCGCTTTGATCAAAATCCCATGCGCATTCTTGACTGTAAGAATGAGGGTTGCCAACAGGTGACACATGATGCCCCTCGTATGGTCGACTATCTTTGCGAAGAATGTGAACCTCATTTTGAAGCAGTAAAAGAGAATTTGGATCTCTTGGACGTGGAGTGGTTTTTAGATACGCGCTTAGTGCGAGGGCTTGATTACTATACGCAAACGGCCTTTGAATACATTTTAGAAGGTCAGGGAGGTCATGCAGGTTCGCTTGGTGGTGGCGGTCGATACAATGGGCTTGTACAAGAAGTTGGTGGGCCAGAGATGCCGGGTGTTGGTTTTGGTCTGGGGTTAGAACGAGTGATGCTCGCCTTAGATAGTCAGGAGGTAAAGCTACCCATTGCCCATGGCGTTGATTGCTATATTGTCTCCTTGGGAGACAATGCAAAAAAGCGATCCGTTCTGCTATTAAAAGAACTACGACAATCAGGCTCAACTGCGGAAAGGGATTACCTTGATCGGAAAATGAAGGGTCAGTTAAAAGCTGCTGATCGGGCACAGGCTCGTTTTGTCGCCATTCTAGGTGAGAATGAATTGGAAAAAAATCAGATCGTAGTAAAAGAGATGGCAACGGGAGAACAAACCACCATTCAATTGGACAAACTGGCGACCTATATTCGTGAAATTAGCGGAAAAGATCACAGCTGATAAAGGAGCGACGGATGGATGCGATATCGAACGCATACCTGCGGGGAACTGAATGAAGGTCACGTAGGGAAAATGACTACATTAAATGGCTGGGTACAAAAACGAAGAGATCTGGGAGGGCTAATATTCCTGGATGTTCGTGATCGCTCAGGGATTGTCCAAGTGGTATGTAACCCGGAACATGCACCGGAAGCCACTAAAATTGCTGAAAAAGTACGTAGCGAGTTTGTGTTAGCGATTCAAGGTCAAGTAGTTTCACGGTCAGAAGAAACCATTAATAAAAAGATGAAAACCGGTGCGATTGAGATTGTGGCAGAAGAAGTAGAGATTGTGAATGAAGCGAAGACGCCTCCCTTTGCCGTAGAGGATGATGTAGAGGTGGACGAAACGACTCGCTTGAAGCATCGCTATATCGATCTTCGTCGTCCAATGATGCAAAACACCCTAATTCTTCGCCATCAAGTCATGCAAAAGGTTCGTAGTTTTTTATCGGAAGAGGGTTTTATTGAAGTAGAAACGCCGATGTTGACGAAAAGTACTCCAGAGGGTGCACGGGATTACCTTGTCCCCAGCCGTGTTCATAAAGGGGAGTTCTATGCACTGCCCCAATCTCCGCAAATTTTTAAGCAGCTGTTGATGGTTTCCGGAATGGAACGTTACTTCCAAATCGTACGTTGTTTCCGGGATGAGGATTTACGTGCAGACCGGCAACCTGAATTTACTCAAATTGATATTGAAGCGTCATTCCTGGAGCCAGAAGTCTTTTTATCCATGATGGAGACCATGGTGGCAGATTTGTGTGAAGAAACGATTGGGCATAAGGTTTCGACTCCTTTTGAACGACTAACTTACAAAGAGGCGATGAATCGTTTTGGATCGGATCGTCCGGATCTTCGCTTTGATATGGAATTAGTGGATCTTTCGGAGATGGTGAAGGAAAGTGGCTTCCAAGTATTTGCCTCCACTGTAGCGAACGGGGGACGTGTAAGGGCAATTAATGTCAAGGGGCAAGCGGGTTGGAGTCGAAAACAGGTCGATGAGTGGGGGAAAATCGCTCAACAATTTGGTGCCAAGGGCTTGGCTTGGCTTGCTGTTAAAGAGGAAGGAACGAAGGGCCCTGTTGCTAAGTTTCTTGGAGAGACCGAATGGCACGATATTATGAAAGCGACAGAAGCAGAAACCGGAGATCTTCTCTTTTTCATTGCAGATCAACCCAAAAAATCAGCGGAGGTACTTGGTGAACTACGTGTTCGTTTAGCAAAACACCTTGATTTAATCCCTAAGGGGGTATTTCGATTTGCTTGGGTGACGGAGTTCCCCCTTCTTGCTTATGATGAAGAAGCAGATCGATGGTTTGCTGAACATCACCCCTTTACTAGTCCGATGGATGAGGATTTGCCCCTGTTAGAGACCGACCCAGGAAGTGTTCGTGCCAAAGCCTATGATATGGTGCTGAACGGCTATGAATTAGGTGGAGGAAGCCAACGGATCCACCGCCGTGAAGTGCAAGAAGCCATGTTTCGTGCCCTAGGCTTTACGATGGAAGAGGCGAAGGAAGAATTTGGTTTCCTTCTGGATGCTTTTGAGTATGGAGCACCTCCCCATGGTGGGGTTGCTTTTGGGCTGGATCGGATTGTGATGTTATTGGCAGGACGCAGTAATCTTCGTGATACGATTGCCTTTCCAAAGACGGCCAGTGCAAGTTGTCTTTTAACCGATGCGCCTTCTGCTGTCGAAGAAAATCAATTGCGTGAGCTTCATATTTCTTTGCGAGAATCATGACTTGATAAAAAACCAATCACTGTGGTAAAATAAAGCCACAAGAGAGAGCCCTGGGATGTCCGTATCCTCCAAAGTTTTGAGCCAACACCTTTTTTTCGGGAGCTTGCGTCACGGGTGAGCGCAGATGCCCTTATGGGACCTGTTAACATTCGTGCAGAGCACCCACCTGCGAGAGCAGGTTCAAAACTGAGGAGACCACGGCATAAATGGGGCTCTTTTTTTTGTTCTTTTAATCATAATAAAATTCACAGAGAACCTGAACCTAAAGGGAATTCTTTAATCGATAGTATGGGGAAACTTTTCTTCATTGTGGACATTCACAACACACAATGGGGGGAATCCTTCACATTTAGGTGAAAGATCCTTGTCGTGTGTGGGATAATAGAGGAGATTTCAGTGAGAGGAAGTAGTCTGCTATGATTATCGGAGTAGATATTGACGGAACGATTAAGAACACCCAAGAAGCGGCAATTCGTTGCTTTAACGATGAACTGGGTCGGGCAGTATCCTGTAAGGATGTCAAGGAATTTCATATGGATAAAGCCTATGGAATTACCCGTAAAGAAGGTCGCCGCTTATGGAGGAAGTTAGAAGCGAAAATTTACTCTCTTGGGGTTCCATTAGAAAATGCACCTCATGTCTTGAATGATCTGAAAGAAAAGGGGCATACGATTTACTTTATTACCGCGCGTCCCAATATCCCAAAAGTAGCCAGTGTGACACGGGAGTGGTTAAAAGAACATGACTTTCCCTTTGATGGTGAGAATTTATATATGAATTCTCAGGATAAAGGAAAAGTTGCACAAGAGTTAGGTGTTGAACTCTTTTTTGAGGATGATCCCCATCATTTGGACAAGCTCATTCGAGCGAAAATCCCAACGGTTGTGATGGATGCATCCTATAACTGCTCGTATACCCAAGGGGTGTATCGGATGACCCATTGGGACCAAGCTTATCAATGGATTGACAACGGAGGATGATTATAAAAAGACGTGACCACTATAGTGGTCACGTCTTTTTATGGGGCGGCTGTTTAACCCATGCCATGTAGTCTTGTAATTTCCCTTCATATCCATGCTGGGTAGGGTGGTAGAAAGTAGTACCTAAATGTTCATCAGGTAAGTATTGTTGATCGACCCACCCTCGGGGATACTGATGAGGGTAATGGTAACCCATGCCTCGTCCTTGTTCGTTGGCGCCGTTAAAGTGAGAATCTTTCAGATGGGGTGGAACTTCTGCGCGGGATTCCCTGCGAACTGCGTGAAGGGCATCGTGAATCCCTTGAACAACTGCATTCGATTTGGGGGCGGTTGCGATATATAAAACGGCTTCTGCTAATGGGATTTGGGCTTCAGGAAGACCGATATGCTCCACCGCTTGGGCGGCAGCCGAGGCAATCAACAGGGCGCGTGGGTCTGCAAGGCCAACATCTTCGGCAGCATGAATAAAAACGCGGCGGGCAATAAAACGGGGGTCTTCCCCGGCGTGAATCATTTTTGCTAGATAATATAGAGAGGCATCGGGGTCGGAGCCACGCATGCTTTTGATAAAAGCGGAGATCGTATCATAATGATTGTCTCCTTTTTTGTCATAGCGAATGACTTTCTTTTGAATGGACTCCTCAGCCACTTCTAAGGTGATATGGCGATTTCCGTTCTCGTTTGGTGGAGTAGTAACGACAGCCAGCTCCAGCGCATTAAACATATTTCTCGCATCGCCACCGGCTACACGGATAATGTGTTCAAGAGCCTCTGCGTCGATTGTAGGCTGATAGGAACCAAGCCCTCGTTCTTCATCGGAAAGCGCTCGCTTGGCAAGCTGAGCAAGATCCTGTTCATTGAGAGAATCAAGTTGAAAGATGCGTGAGCGAGAAAGAAGCGCAGAATTGACTTCAAAGGAAGGGTTCTCCGTCGTTGCTCCAATCAAAATGATTGTGCCATCTTCTACATAGGGAAGCAACGCATCCTGCTGCGTTTTATTAAATCGATGAATTTCATCAATAAAAAGCAATGTACGGGAATCATACATGCTAAGACGTTCTCGCGCCTCCTGGGTAACACGGCGAATATCGGATACCCCTGAGGTGACGGCGTTTAATTGCTCAAAGACGGCTTTTGTTGTGCCTGCAATCACTTTGGCAAGGGTCGTTTTCCCTGTTCCTGGTGGACCGTAAAGGATAATGGAAGAGAGTTGATCGGCTTCGATGGATCGCCGTAACAATTTTCCCTTTCCTAAGATATGAGCTTGTCCTGAAATTTCATCGAGGGTACGAGGGCGCATACGTGCGGCCAGAGGTCCCTGCCGTTCTTTTTCCTGTCCGTATTCAAAAAGGTTCATGACAACAGCGAAAAGACGCCTGTACACTTCCTTTCCTTGAAGAAGATCAATGAATCTCGTTCTTCATGATTAACATACTGATGTGTACTTAGCAAGGTGGTTATGCTTTTCTCCACAGGCGATTGTTGATTATGGTAAACTACTAGAAGTCGTTAAAGAAAGTTGTCGAAAATCCTCACATATGAAGGGTGATAGGGTTGCGAGCAGCGGATGATGCAAGTAAAGATCAAGGTTGGAACAGACGGTATCACACCTTACGTTTTTGGCTCATCCGTTGGGGTGCGTTTTTCTGTGGCTTGGCGATGATGGCGCTTGGAATTGCCATGATGGTTCGATCCGGATGGGGTTTGGCTCCTTGGGATGTACTTCATATGGGACTTGCTATCCAATCTTCTCTTACCGTTGGTATATGGTTACAATCTGTAGGGATTGTGATGGTAATCATCGCAGGAATTATAGATAAAAAAATGCCTGGCCCAGGTGCCATTTTAAATATGCTACTGGTGGGTTGGTTTGTGGATCGTTATCTGGAGCAAAGCTGGCTGATTGTGCCATCCCTATGGTGGGAGAAAGCATTTCTTATGGTGGGAGGGTTTTTATTAATTGCCGTTGGGAATGGTTTATACATTGCTCCCCGGCTAGGAGCAGGACCGCGAGACGGGGTTGTTATGGCGATTAATAAGCGTTGGAAGTACTCGATCAGTCGGGTGCGGATGATGATGGAAGTGAGTGTATTGCTCGTAGGCTGGCTGCTAGGTGGGACTGTTTTTATTGGAACCGTTATTTTTTCAATATTTATTGGACCTTTTATGCAGGTTTCGATAGGATTTTGGGAGAAAATGATTGCACAGTGGTTGAGAAGGGGAGGATCAGATGAAGGTTTCCACAAAAGGAAGATACGGGCTTACTATCATGATGGATTTGGCGACAAGGCACGGGGATAAGCCCACATCGCTTAAAAGTGTGGCAGAGCGTCATGATTTATCAGAGCATTATCTTGAGCAGCTCGTTGCACCTTTACGCAATGCGGGATTGGTAAGGAGTGTCCGAGGTGCCTATGGTGGATATAAATTGTCACGTTCACCAGAGGAGATCACTGCAGGTGATGTGATAAGAATATTAGAAGGACCGATCAGTCCAGTTGAATTTGAAGAAGAAGATAATCCAGGACGCCGTCAGTTATGGAAAAAAATCCGAGATGCGATTGCTGATGTATTGGACAATACAACCTTAGCCGATCTAAACAATCAATCCTCGGAGAGTGATGACTCCTATATGTTTTATATTTAAAGGCAGGAGAAAAATTATGGCGATTTATTTGGATCATGCGGCAACGACACCGATTCACTTGGAAGTAAGGGAAGCCATGCTTCCTTATTTAGAAGATCGCTTTGGCAATCCATCCAGTATGCATCGCTTCGGACGAGAAATTCGTAATGCGATCGATCAGGCACGGGATCAGGTTGCTGGCGGACTGGCTGCCGATCCAGGAAATGTGATTTTTACAAGTGGTGGCACAGAGGCTGATAATTTGGCTCTGGTTGGCGCTGCCTTTGCAAGAAGAGAGGTTGGACGGAACCATATTATCACGTCGGCGGTGGAACATCATGCGGTGTTAGATACCTGTGCGTATTTAAAGCAGCTTGGCTTCAAGATAACGATTCTGCCCGTGGATGAGACTGGGTGTGTGGATCCAGCGTATTTGCGTGAATCGATTGATGAAAAGACGGCTGTGGTTAGCGTGATGATGGGAAACAACGAGGTGGGAACCCTGCAACCCATTGTGGAGCTGGGTACCATCAGTCGTGAGTTCGGCGCTTGGTTTCATACAGATGCTGTTCAAGCCTATGGTGTGGAGAGCATCGATGTACAATCATTACCTGTGGACCTTGTAACAATTTCTTCCCATAAGATTAATGGTCCGAAAGGGGTCGGAGCACTTTGGCTCGCGCAAGAAGTCAATCTATGGCCCCAGATGCATGGTGGGCAACAAGAACGTCGTCGCCGTGCCGGCACGGAGAATGTACCGGGTATTGTAGGCTTTGGGAAAGCAGCTCAGTTGGCAACGAGAGAGCGACCCCTGCATCGGGATGAGGCGATAAAGTGCCGTGAGGCGATGATAGCCGAGTGGCGACGGGCAGGAATTGATTTTCAGATCAATGGCCATCCTACGAGGCATCTCCCTCATATCCTCAACGTCAGTTTTCCAGGGACAGAGACCGAGACGATGTTGATGAATCTAGATCTTGAAGGAATAGCCTGTGCAAGTGGATCAGCTTGTACATCGGGGACGTTAGAAATTTCCCATGTCCTGCAAGCGATGAACCTTTCTGATCCGATTACGCAATCAGCGATTCGCTTTAGTTTTGGATTAGGAAATACACCAGAACAAGTAGCATCCGCCGCACGTACGGTGGTCAAGGTGGTACAACGATTGACAGCCAGCTAACGCATGATGGGTGAGTGAGATTTAAAGCCGATTCCTTATTTCTTTTTCAAGGCGTAGCATTAAGGTCTCAGTAGCAATCAGTTGACCAAGGGAAGCGGCTCTTGTCTTCCATAAAGGGACATCAATTCAGGTTTTTCTTGGTGAGCAGCTGCTTTTCGTAATGGGTGTAAGGCGATTTTGAATTGGATAGGATGGAATGTTTCCGTTGAAGGAATCCATCGTATCGATTAATTGATTAGATTTCCCTCGTGCGGGTCAATCAGAGAAGGCTGTCGTAATGACTGTGCTGGTATCTTTGCTCTGCATGAGGGCCTTTTTGTGTTGGGGATGGGCACCCCGACTATCCACTATTCCCCCCGATGCAATGAGGGGGCTACTTTATCCACCCGATATAGAACTAGAGCCATGGTTCCGATTAAGAAGAATTCAGTAGCAGAGTGGAATGGTATATTCCAACAATTGTACTTGACTAAAAAATTATACTTTTGGGGCATGGTCAAATGTTTCACTTCCGTTTACAATCGATGAAGTAGGTAAAAGCCTTTCAGTACGGAGATTGGAGTTGAACCAGAGAATCATGGAAATCATCAAGGCGATTATTCTTGGGCTGGTTGAAGGATTGACCGAATTTCTCCCGGTTTCATCAACGGGGCATATGATTATGGCAGCAAATTTGATGGATTTTACGGGAGAGCGAGTAAAAACCTTTGAGGTAGTGATTCAGTTAGGGTCCATATTGGCTGTGGTTGTGGTTTTCTGGCGACGTCTACTTAGTCTAGTGGGACTAGCCAAGGCTCCCCAACCCACGCGAGGTGGAGGTAGACTCAATCTCATTCACATTTTTCTAGCGATGTTGCCAGCCGTTGTATTGGGCTTGTTGGCACGGGACTGGATCAAAGAGAATCTCTTTGGAGATAACATGCAAACGGTGATTATTGCGCTCATTGTCGGTGGTATCTTTATGATCGTAGCGGAAAAATTCTCTCCCAAGACCACCGTAACCGAATCCTTAGACCAGATGACATATAAACAGGCGTTTGGGGTGGGATTGTTTCAATGCCTTGCTTTATGGCCAGGATTTTCTCGATCCGGAGCGACGATTGCAGGTGGGCTATTTATCGGGTTAAGTCACCGAGTTGCTGCGGAATTTACCTTTATCGTAGCAGTGCCGATGATGATTGCGGCGAGTGGTTTAGATCTTTATAAGAGCTGGGACATTTTATCGGCTTCAGATATTCCGATGTTTATCGCAGGTTTCATTACCGCATTTTTAGTGGCTATGGTGGCGATTGTTACATTCTTAAAGTTGATTTCGAAGGTGAAACTAACTCCATTTGCGGTTTACCGTTTTGTAGCGGCAATCTTGTTTTGGGTGTTTTTTTTATAATGGCAGTATGAAGAAGTCGATCGGTCTCATGGAGGCCGATCGACTTCTTTTGGGGCCAAGTCCATACAACAGGCCGGAAAAAATGTGATACGATCAAAGGTGAAGTCAATTTTATAAATGAATCGCGAAATGAGGACGGTTAGCAATGATATGGTTTGGAAATGTTAGTAAACGCTATGAGCGGGGAGGTCGGTTGGCGGTTGATGGATTGCAATTACAGGTAGATCCAGGTGAAATTGTGGGTTTTCTCGGGCCCAATGGCGCTGGGAAGACGACGACCATCAAAATGTTGACAGGCATTATTCCCCCTGATACAGGGGAGATTGAAGTGGATCATCGATCGATGATTCGTTCTCCATTGGAGGCGAAAAGGAAAATCGGTTATGTGCCCGATCAGCCTGAGTCCGTGATGAGGATAACCGGACGAGAGTATTTGCATTTTTTTGCAGATGTGTACCGGGTATCTCCTGCGGAAAGAGAGGACCGGCTGGTTCAATACTTAGAACGATACAGAATGGAAGACGTGATTGATGAGTTAATTCAAGGATATTCCCGGGGGATGAAACAGAAAATCGCCGTAATTGCTTCGCTTTTGCATGATCCAGCGGTGTGGGTGCTTGATGAACCGATGGTGGGTTTGGATCCGCATGCTGCCAAAGTAGTGAAAGAAGAGATGAAATGGCGCAGAGATCATGGGAAGACGGTTTTCTTTTCCACCCATGTGTTAGAAGTCGCCGAACGTCTTTGTGATCGCATTGCCATTTTACAACAAGGAAGATTAGTCGCAGTAGGAACAATGGAGGAACTTCGGCGCGGTTCTGGCGTGGGAATTGCAGATGAAGAGACATTGGAGCAACTCTTTTTGGAGTTGACGGAATGATGAGGGGGGCATGGGCGTTATTTGAGGTCATCGTTCGTGGTCAATATGGGCTCTCTTATTTAACGGAACGTTACAAAAAGAATATAGATTCGCGCTGGGAGATCCCTGCTACTCTTGTTCTTTTAGTTTTATTAGAATGGATGATCGTTGGTGTTTATCAAGGAGCGTATCACCTGTTGTCTTTAGAAGATCACCCAGGGAAGGTATTTTCCATCCTTGTGTTAGGAGCCATTCTTTGGGTGTTTTTTAGTAGTGTGGCGCACATGATGAGACAACTCTATTTTACGAACGATATCGAATGGGTTAGTGGGTTGCCCCTTTCTTCAAGTGAGGTGTTGGGTGCACGGATGGCTGGGGTATGGTTGGGACAGATCCTGGTTCTCATCGTCCTTTGGTTACCGGGCCTCATCCTCTATGGAATGCAATTGCATAAGGGGGTGGGCTTTTACATCCTCGTTGCTGATTTAATGCTCAGTTTGCCTTTCTTTCCCCTCGTGATTTCAGGGTGGTTTGTGCTTGTTGTAGTCAGAATCGTTCCCTGGGGAAAATATCGTCAACAGATTGAGCGTCTGCTCTCGTTGTTGTTTCCACTATTCAGTTTTATCATGATCATGTCGATTAATGGATTCATGATGAATGCGGGTGCGTCCGGCTCATTTACATGGATAACAAAATTATTGGATGTACCGAACACCTTCGCGAGCTATTTTTATCCCCTGCATTGGGCGTTTGGAATCGGAAGCAATGGGGTTACAGCTTGGGTGAATGCCTTGTTGTTTGATAGCTTTAGCCTTTGTATGATGGTGGTTTTTCTTTTGTTGGGTGCTCCTTTGTACCAAAGGGGTCTTCAGATGTTTAGAAATAGTAGTGGGTCACAGCGGTATACCCGGAAAAAAGGAAAACAGGGGTTGAGGAGTCGGTCATTATTTCGTCTAATGCTTAAACGCGAATATCATTTATTGATGGATACGCCCTTTTTTGTAGCGCAGACCTTAGTTCAATTGATCGGTCTACCTCTGTTTATAGCCATTTCCTTTATCCGTGGGGGAGGAATTGAAGAAAATGAACCCATTTCAGTTATGTTCCAAATGGTTATTCTTTGGGGAAGTGTCATCCTTTGCCTTTTGATGGGCGGAATGAACAGCATATTACGAACCATTTCCCGAGAGGGGCGGTTTTTTTATCTATCAAAGGTGCTACCTGTTCCCTATAAAGTACAGATTGCAGCGAAGTATACCTTTTCGATGATGATAATGATGTTCGCGTGTCTCTTGGTTTCAGTGATCCAAGGAATCCTTATTTCCGATTGGATCCTTGCTAGTTGGACACTGGTGTTGGGGATACTGACTGGCTCACTCTTTAGCCAGCTGGGCATTCTGCATGACCTGTGGAGGCCAAACTTGACTTGGCAGTCGCCGAAAGAGTTGGCGAAGCAGCTTGGACTTGGAAATTTATTATTTATGATATTGTCTCTATTCTTAGGGGGAACTTTAATCTTCCTTTCCTGGATCCTGTTAAAATTCGGGAAACTCTCCTTTATAGAGATCCAAGGAATCTGGACCCTTCTTCTCATTGGACTCCATGTATGGACGGGTAAAGGGGTAATCGCCATTGCCAATCGGCGTTATCAAACCATCCAGGGGTAGCTCATAAATCATCCCCAGTCACGCGATCAATAGTGACTGGGGATTTTGTCGTTAAGTGAGGTTTCTTTGTCGTAGTAATTGAAGAAGCTCTCTTTCGCGAATTTCCTCCAGCCCTTTCTTTCCAGAAGCGATGGTTCGTTGTGGGAGGGGTGTGGTGCGGTTCTTTTCCCATTGCCATGTATCTCGAAGCGTTTCGCTTAGGGGACGGAAGGTGAGTCCAGCCTGTATGGCTTTTGTAATGGATGTCTTTAAAAATCCTTGCATCGGACCATGTTGGTCAATCCATGATCCGCTTTCAGGGATATAAAGGGGCATCTCTATCCAGGGCTGTACATCATGATCACTAAGAAATTGATCCTCGGCCCAGATAAAGCGAGCGGATGGATTGAGGACGTGACGCGCCTCATTCAAAAATTGACCGAGGGTAAGTGGCGTACGAGGTCCCACGGCATTGTAGATCCCGGTAAGATTGTTTTGCACACTATCCAAGGTCCATTCGGCTAAATCACGAGCATCAATCAATTGCAGGGGAAGATCCGGTCGACCAGGAGCTAAGATTTCTCCCCCCTTAACAATTCTACGACACCAGTAGGTGAATCGATCCGATGGATCATAAGGGCCGACGATAAGCCCTGGACGAATCGTGAACACTCGCTGGGGCATTTCTTCTTCGGCGACCTGTTCACATAATCCTTTGAGTGGGCCATAGTTTCCCGGTGTGAGTGTATCCGTTGATTCTCCCGCTGGTAATGGTGCGACGGGAGAGATTTCTGTGTTTTGTCCGTGGGCGAATGAGGCATAGGCACTGATACTGGAGATAAAGGTGTAATGGTCGGTAAGTTGAGAGAGGGTGCGTACATTATTCCGAATTACATGCGGGAGGTACCCCGAAGGATCGATGACGGCATCCCAATGACGGTGAGCGAGAGCCGATAATCCTTCCGTACGATCGCCATGAATCTCTTCACACTCTTTAAAGAGTCCGGGTTGGGTTTTTCCACGGTTAAAGAGGGTGACTTCCCAATGACGGGAGAGGGCAGCTTTTGCTAAATGACGCCCCACAAATTGGGTGCCACCGATAATGAGTAGTTTCAAGGTTGATCTCCTCGATTCGTTAAAGGGAATGCTAAACAGGCTCATAACTAGTTTTTGAAAGTGGGCGTGTGAGGGGCAAAAAGAGCATTGCCATTGACCTAGTTAGTGAAGGGTTCATTGAGGTCGAGCGTATAGGGACTAGGAGGATCCTCAAATTCGCTTCCCGAAGGGTGTTTGCCCTGCTCGTCCTCAGCTAATCCGCAGCGGATTTTTTACATCCTCGGGGGTGACAAGACTCTTGTGCTCCCACACGTCCTCCTCTACGAATTTCTGGATAATTAACAGACCTGGATGCTAAAGGATTAGCTAATGACCTCGTCGATCAAGCCATATTGCTTCGCTTCTTTGGCGGAGAGGAAAAAGTCTCGATCGGAATCACGATGAATTTTGGCGAGGGATTGACCGCTTCGTTCTGCCAGAATCTGATTGATTGTCTCACGGGTTTTAAGAATGCGACGGGCGCTGATTTCAATATCGGTTGCCTGCCCTTGCGTACCCCCATGGGGCTGATGAATCATTACCTCGGCATGGGGTAGTGCCCGACGCTTTCCTTTAGCGCCTGCTGCCAACAGTACCGCTCCCATGGAAGCGGCCATGCCGACACAGATGGTTCCAACGTCGGGCTGAATATGCTGCATCGTATCATAAATGGCTAAACCTGCTGTGGTGGATCCGCCGGGGGAATGAATATAAAATTGAATATCTTTTTCGGGTTGATCGGAAGCGAGAAAAAGAAGCTGGGCGATAATGGAGTTGGCGGATTGGTCATTCACTTCGCCACTGAGAAAGACAATCCGATCCTTTAGCAAACGAGAGTAGATGTCGTAGGCGCGTTCTCCACGGTGAGTCTGTTCGATGACAGTAGGTACTAAATTCACTACAAATCACTCCTTCTAACTAAGGGTGTTAGACCATTAGCAAAGTTCAAAGGGAATTATGCAGCGAGCATCGCCTGGGGAGTCGAAGATCCAAAACCTGAAGAGACTTCTGTAATAACAAGAGGCGTCGTGCTGGTGGTGATTCGGTGTACGGTGACTGGACGAGAAGAAGGGTGTTCGGTATGGATTGGAAAAGGAATGATATTTGAATCATCCTTTAGCTGGGGGAGTTCCTTTGCCAGGGGACGTTGAACAGGATCCATCTTCGGGTTCGCTTTTTGTGGCATGGGTGATCCTCCTTTTTAATGGATCCACTCTGGGCATCAGAGGGATCGTGTTACGTCTTGTGTTTAGGGGGCACTGAAGATTTCACTCGGTGGAGTCTTGTGCTTCCGGGTAAACCGCCATGACCATCCGATAGGGAGCGCCTTTTTCCCCTTCCTTTGCTGAATACTTTGTAGCCAGATGTTGCAAGAGCTGGACATATTCATCGAGAAAGGCACGGCGTTCTGATTCGTCTTGTAAGCGAATTTGTGTGGTTAGGGTGGCGCTAGGAATTTCCTCATCGGTGTCAGTATGATCCATGAGTCGCATCGCGGCTTCTTTGATCCGCTCGGATGTTTGAATTAAATGGGAGAGGGAGGTTTCTTGTTCGAATCGTTGTAGATCCTTTGGGGAGAGACCCAAGGTATCAGCAAGTAAGTAGGTACGTGCTGCCCCTTGATAAAGCCCTTCCACAAGGTTTTTGACATGACGGCTACCTGTTCGGTGAACGAGGCCTACTTTTTCCAACGTTTTAAGGTGGTAGTTGACACGTTGAGGTGTTTCACCAATCTGGCGAGCGACTTCGGTGGCAGAGGCGGGTTGGGTAAGATGAGCCAGTATCTCTCCCCGTAAGGGATGAAGTAGAGCAGCTGCTTGTTCTGTTGACGTGATGCGATACGTTTCTTGAAGGGGTTGCATAGGATCAACTCCGAAACAATAATGTTTTTCGTAAAAACATTTTATTACGATGACTTGAGGGATGTCAATCGCTAAAGTAATATTTTTTAAAAGAAGGATGTACTGCTGATTTGTCGAATATAATAAAAATTTGTCAATAAGGGGGTTGTTATAAGATATGGATGGTACCCAATTGTTTAATCAAGAGGATTCATTTCTACGTTATATGAGACGCAGAGAGAAAAGGGATAATCCCAATCGCGTCATCGAACGTCCGATCATGACGCAAATGGTGGGAGCGGTAAAGGGATTGGACTTTTTAGATTTAGGGTGTGGCGATGCCAGCTTTGGGCAGCTCCTTTTGCAACAAGGATGTCAATCCTATGTAGGATTGGAGGGGGCGACACGCATGGCTGAACGTGGACGGGAATGTTTAAAGGATACGCCTGGAAAGATCGTGGAAACGGATATTACCACATGGGATTACCCACCCGAACAATTCGATCGGGTTTTATCTAGCTTGGTTTTGCATTATGTAAAAGACATCCCCCAGCTACTAAAGGCCATTGTTCGTACCTTGCGGCCAGGGGGACGTCTTATTTTTTCGGTGGAACACCCTGTTGTAACCGCTTGTTTTAAAAGCTCTGAGGGCCATCGACGTGAAAATTGGTTGGTTGATGATTATTTTTGTACTGGGGAAAGAGTAAAGCCTTGGTTAGGAAGTGAAGTAAAGATATATCACCGTACGTTAGAGGATTGGTATCGATTGTTGCAGGAATCGGGTTTGATCGTGGAAAACATACGAGAATCTTGCCCAGACCGGAGGCAATTTACCTCCGAAGAAGAATATCAACGAAGGAAGCGAATTCCCTTGTATTTATTTCTCCAAGGACGCAAACCAAACACGGATAAATAAAGGGATTGTGGCATCCGTCCGCGACAACCAGTATACTGGGAGGAGAAGAACACTTGATCGGTAAAGGGTGCGAGCGATGGAACAACCAGGCCTGGATCTCTTTCAGAACCATTACCTGAAGGGGTCCTTCGTTCAGGAAATTTATTATAACGAAGAGAATCAATATGGCGTCTTTTTACTTCGAGTCATGGAAGCAACTGAGGATTTAGATACGGATGAAGTCACCGTTGTTGGCAGAATGATGCGTCCCCACCCCGATGAAACGGTCATTTGTTATGGGGAGTGGAAGGAGCATCCACGCTATGGAAAGCAATATCACGCCGAAATGGTCAAAAAGGAATTACCTCGGTCAAGAGAAGCGGTAACGAAATACTTAGCAAGCGGCCTTTTCCCAGGTGTAGGGAAAAAAACCGCCGAAAAAATTGTCGAACATTTAGGTCCGGATGCGCTGACAAAAGCGGCGGATGATCCTGGGCTGTTAGCGGAAGTGCCTGGTTTAACCGATGCACGGGCGCAGACGATCGCAGAGAGCTTAAGAGAGCATCATTCATTGGAGCAAGCCTTGGTTTATCTGTATCAATTTGGTATGGGACCCGCTACAGCACTCAAAGTGGTGCAGGCTTTTAAGGGTGCGACATTGGAAGTTGTGAAAAATAACCCTTACCGGATGATTGATGAAGTCGAAGGCGTTGGTTTTCGGCGAGCGGATGAAATTGCACGTCAGACTGGGATGGCCTTAGATGCCCCGGAACGATTTCAGGCAGCCGCCCTGTATGCGCTCCAAGAGGCGTCGCTCTCCCATGGGCATGTATATGTGAGTGAGGCGGAGTTAATGGGAGGAATTGAACCCCTCCTTGCGCCGGATGGAGAGGCGTGTTTTCCTGCAGAAAAACGAAAAATTTTACTGATGAAAATGGCTGAGGAAGAACGATTAATTGAGGATCACGGGAATTATTATTTACCTTCCCTTTTCTGGGCAGAGCATGGACTGGCGATGCGAGTGCGAGAGATTTTAGAACGATCGGTTGAACCAACACCCGCTCATGAATTATTTAAAGCCGTGGGTGATGTCGAAGAAAAATTAAAGGTAGCCTATGCAGAACGTCAACGAGAAGCGATGACGACTGCTGTCGATTCATCCTTTATGATACTGACAGGAGGACCGGGTACCGGAAAGACGACAGTGATTCGAGGAATCTGCCATTTGTTTGCCCATTTAGAAGAGTGTTCGATTGACCCTGGGGATTATGAAAACACTGAGAATCCTTTTCCCATCCGCTTGGTGGCCCCCACTGGACGAGCCGCCAAACGGATGTCTGAGGCGACTGGGATGCCTGCAACAACAATTCATCGGTTGTTGGGTTGGCGGGGGGATTTCTTTGAGCGGGATGCGGACCATCCGATTGAGGGTTCTTTGTTAATTGTCGATGAGGTATCGATGTTAGATGTTTGGTTAGCCAATCAATTAATCCGAGCAGTACCCAAAGGGATGAAGGTGGTGTTGGTAGGGGATGATGATCAACTCCCTTCCGTTGGTCCGGGTAAGGTACTCCATCACCTTTTACAAGTGAAGGAAATTCCGCGGGTAGAGCTAACGGACATTTATCGTCAAGAGGGTGGATCCTCGATTATTCATCTTGCCCATGCTCTTAAAAAGGGGGAAGTGCCAACTGACCTTACAGAACCGAAACCCGATCGGCGCTTTTTTCCGTGCCAGCGTAATCAAGCCCTTTCGATCATTTTGCAAACGTATCGAAATGCAATGGATCGAGGCTATACGCTCTTTGATGTTCAGGTGATGGCTCCGATGTATAAAGGGCCTGCTGGGGTAAATGGGATTAATGAAGCACTTCAACAGGAAGTAAATCCCCCTAAAGACGGCAAACGAGAAATTAGCTGGGGAGAAACAATTTTTCGTCAAGGCGATAAAGTACTTCAACTAAGTAACCACCCCGAGCATCCGGTTTATAATGGAGACATGGGTCATGTTTCGGCTCTTGAGCCTGATGCGCGTCAGGATGACCCCGTGCTATGGGTGCAATTTGATCGACAAGAAGTCCCGTATAAACGAAGTCAATTGAATCAGCTTTCCTTGGCTTATGCCTGTTCTGTCCATAAAGCGCAAGGGTCTGAATTTGAAATTGTTATTTTCCCATTATTGATGTCCTATCGCCGTATGTTGCAACGCAATCTGATCTACACGGGGATCACTCGGGCAAAGTCCTATTTAATCCTTTGTGGGGAAACAGACGCCCTAGCCTTAGGGGTAAAGAGTCGCGACAAAGAAGTGCGGAACAGTCAATTAACGGATTTAATCGAAATGGAATGGTAACAATCATCTCGGATGAAATGAAGGGGGGATTAGGCATACTAAGGCAAGCGGGAGGAGTGATCATCCTTGCGCAAATCACAGGATGTCATCGGTTTGCCGGTGGTCCATGTGAAAACAGGCAAACGATTGGGCGAAGTAAAGGATTTGCTCTTCGATGAAGAGCAACGCCTCCGTGGCTTGTTGTTGGAATGTGGGGGGTGGATTCGCAGTGGCCGGTTTATTCCGGTCGAGCGAATACGGGCATTTGGAGTGGATGCAGTCATTTTGGACAGCGAAGCGGATATATTTCCTCTCTCGCGGGGGCAGAAGGGTTGGGTGAATCTGCTGACGGGAGAACGGAAATTGAAGGGGCGCTCCATCTTGTCTGAACATGGACAAGAATTAGGGACTGTGGAGGGTGTCTATTTTCGGGAAGAAATGGGAATCCTGTCTGGATATGAACTGTCCGACGGGTTTTTCAACGACTTGCGTGATGGACGGAAGGTTTATCGTCCTCAAGTACCGCTAGTCTGGGAGGGGGAAGAAATGTTGATCGCCCCCGCTGAACCACCCGTAAGTGACGTCCAATGAAACGGGGGTTACCCAAATGCTTCGCTGTCCCAACTGCAACACCCATGATCTCGGACGTGTCGGGACGAATCAATTTTACTGTTGGGGTTGTTTTATCGAATTATGTGTATCCGAGGGTAAGATCTCTTCCGTATTTCAGGTTGAGGAAGATGGAACGTTAAGTTCGCTAGATGATTTGTTCCTAAGTGGGGGACAAGATTCACTGACGATGTGATTCTCTTTTCAAAAAGGGGGACTCCACTTTGAGACGATTGATGTCGACATTGTTGATTGGTTCAATCATTACCCTTTTGTACCGTCGTTTTCGTCGTCCAACGACCTTTGCTGGACGATTGATGGGGCGAATGGGTGGAATGAGCTGGATGGATATGCCTCGTTGGTTACGCAAGATGCGCCTGAATATCAAGGGAGCTCGTCTGATTTCCATGATGGTCGGTCGCAAATGGATTCGTAGAATGGCCCGCTAATCAATCAATTAGGTTCTCTGACCGTACACCCTCAAAAGCCGTCCGTCATTCGGACGGCTTTCTATATGAGGTGCGTAAAGGGGAAGGGTTGGACATATACTGTTGAATAGAAAAAGATCGGGAAGGAGGGAGTGTCATGGAGCGATTTAACCATCATCGGTTACTGAGTATCTCGCTCGTAATTCTAGTGCTCTTAGGGATTCTCTTTCTCCTTGTGAAAATTAGTCCGCTCCTTCATACCCTCATCATTTTCTTAAAAGCGATTCTCGGTCCATTTATCATCGCCATCATCTTTTCTTATCTACTGAATCCAATCGTGAATATGCTTTCCAACCGGGCAGTACCCCGTTCGTTGGCTGTTCTTTTAATCTATACCTTATTTATCTGTGCCATCGCCATAATCGTAACCAATTTACTACCCCTCTTTAATCATCAAGTGCATGAGTTGGTGGAGCATTTTCCTGAATGGAATCAACGAGTGCAGACATGGATAGACCAGATGAATGAAAGTAAGGATGCGCTTCCAGAAAGTGTTCGGCTGGGGATTGAGAAATCCTTGGATCGGTTGGAGGGAACCATAACCGACGGTGTTGGTAACATGGTGGGGGATTTAGGTTCCACACTCAATCAAGTGTTTCTTGCTTTCATCGTTCCATTTTTAGTATTTTATATGCTGAAAGATGTCCATGTGATCGAAAATACGGTTGTGAAATTGCTTCCAACGAAACGACGGCGTGAAGTCATTCAAATGTTTCGTGAAATCCATGAGGCTTTAGGAAACTACATTCGGGGGCAATTGATCGTGTGTGTGGCAGTGGGGGTGTTAGCCTATATTGGCTATCTACTAATCGGTTTGCCCTATGCCCTTTTAATGGCGGCAATCGTTGGTATTTTTAATGTTATTCCCTATTTGGGGCCATTTTTCGGAGCCATTCCTGCTCTTTTGGTAGCCGTTACGGTTTCTAAAGAGATGGTGATCGGAGTCATTGTGGTCAATTTAATCGTTCAGATTTTAGAAGGGAATATCCTTTCGCCACAAATTGTGGGGAAAAGTTTACAGATGCACCCGCTATTTATTATTTTTGCATTATTAGTGGGTGGGGAGTTGGGAGGGATTTTTGGTCTGATTCTTGCGGTCCCGTTATTTGCTGCCGGGAAAGTGATTATTGATCATACCTTCCGCCATTATATTTATCGAGCATGAACAAATGAGACTTGAACAAACTACACATGAGACCCAAGGTTTCTTTCTTAGGCACTTCCATGTATAATAGAGGGCAACCATTCTCAAACCAGACACGGATGAGCAACAAGTGCGCATCTGATCCATATAAGGATGAATACGTTGAGGTTACCGAAGTAAATTGTCCACCGATCCAGAGAGGGAACTCATGGCTGTAAGGTTCCCCGGTATGGGCAGTTGAAAGCCAGTTTCCGAGTGCGGGTGACGAAGCCCGCCGGCGTCAGCCGCCGTTACCCGCTACGAGGTGATCCTTTTTCCCTATGGAGAAAGGGTAATCGGGGTGGTACCGCGGGAAAAGCCTTTTCCGTCCCTGTTTATAGGGGACGGGAAAGGCTTTTTGCTGTCTGCGTTTGGTGAGAGCGAAAGGAGCAAGGTAGGATGAAAGGAAATGAAATTAGACAGAAGTATCTAGACTTTTTTAAAGAAAAGGGACATCGTGTTGAACCCTCTGCTTCATTAGTGCCCATCGATGATCCATCATTGTTGTGGATTAATAGTGGAGTGGCTACCTTAAAAAAATATTTTGATGGGCGTGTTACCCCTGATAATCCTCGTATCACCAATGCACAAAAGTCCATTCGGACTAATGATATCGAAAATGTAGGGTATACAGCACGACACCAGACTTTTTTTGAAATGTTGGGGAACTTCTCCATCGGTGAATACTTTAAGAAAGAAGCGATCCATTGGGCATGGGAATTTCTTACGGATCCACGTTGGATGGGAATGGACTCAGATCGTCTTTCGGTCACAATTCACCCAGAGGATGACGAAGCATTTGCTATCTGGCATGATGAGATTGGGATACCGAAGGAACGAATTGTTCGCCTTGAAGAGAATTTCTGGGATATTGGGGAAGGGCCGAGTGGTCCCAACACAGAGATCTTCTATGATCGAGGAGAAAGCTATGGCGATCTTTCGGATCCGGAATGTTACCCTGGTGGAGAGAATGAACGTTTTTTAGAAATATGGAATCTCGTTTTTTCACAATATAATCATAATCCAGATGGTACCTATACCCCCTTACCCAAAAAAAATATTGATACAGGGATGGGACTTGAACGGATGGCATCGGTGTTGCAAAATGTGCGTACCAACTTTGATACGGATTTTTTCCAGCCGATCATTGAGGCTACTTGTAAAGAGGCGGGAGTCACCTATGGTGAAGATCGCGAGAAAGATATTGCCTTGAAGGTGATTGCGGATCATATTCGTACCTTAGTGTTTGCTATTGGTGATGGCGTACTTCCCTCCAATGAGGGTCGCGGGTATGTTTTGCGGCGTCTGCTACGCCGGGCTGTCCGTTATGCTCGTTCCCTTGGGATTGACCGTGCTTTTCTTTATCAATTGACTCCAGTGGTTGCATCCATCATGGATGATTTTTATCCAGAACCCGCTCAACGACAAGCGTTTATTACCAAAGTGATTCAGGGTGAGGAAGAGCGCTTTTTAGAAACGTTATCGGATGGCTTAGCGATTCTGTCTGGCATGACCGATGACCTGAAAAAACGTGGAGAAAGTGAAATTTCAGGAAAAGATGCGTTCACCCTCTATGATACCTTTGGCTTTCCTGTCGATCTTACGGTTGATTATGCCAAGGAACACGGATTGAAAGTCGATACCGATGGCTTTGACCAAGAGATGGAAGCGCAACGGAAGCGTGCAAGGGAAGCCCGTCAGGATGCAGGTGGGATGCAAGTACAAGGTGGCGTTCTCTCTGAGCTAAGTGTAACGAGCCGTTTTGTTGGTTACACCAGTCCCATAGTAAAAACGCGAATCGGTGCGTTAATTGTAGGCGATCAACTAGTTGATGTCGCTGGAGAAGGTCAGGACTGTTATATTGTCCTAGATGAAACGCCATTTTACGCGGAAAGTGGGGGGCAAGTGGCGGATCGTGGAGAAATTCAAACTTCACGCGCTCGCTTAATTGTAAAGGATGTTCAAAAAGGTCCAAAGGGAGAGCATGTTCATTCTGTACGCATTGAGGAAGGGTCCATTCGTACAGGGGATGACGTAACTGCCACGCTAGATGTCTCCTTCCGAAATGATGTGGTGAAAAATCACACAGCAACTCACCTTCTTCACAAAGCGTTAAAAGAGGTAGCAGGAGAACATGTAAACCAAGCAGGATCTCTTGTTTCCTCCAATCGGCTCCGATTTGACTTTACCCATATCGAACCGCTCACAGAAGATCAGAAACGGATTGTTGAAGAGAAAGTGAATGCTCAGATTTGGGCAAACACACCGGTAGAAACCATGGTTAAACCCTTGGCTGAGGCAAAGGCGATGGGTGCGATGGCTCTCTTTGGAGAAAAATACCGAGATGAGGTTCGTGTGGTGAAGGTAGGGGATTATAGCCTTGAACTTTGTGGTGGAACCCATGTTCAACAAACAGCTGAAATCGGTCTCTTTAAATTAGTAAGTGAGGTAGGCATCGGCTCGGGTATCCGTCGGATAGAAGCTGTGACTGGACAGAACGCGTACCGTTTTCTTGAAGAACAAGTGGATCAGCTTCATCAAGTGGCGGATCGGTTAAAATCCAATCCCCTGGATGTAGTAGAAAAAGTGGAAGCGATCCAAGGAAGGACCAAGGAACTTTCACGGGAAAACGAATCGCTTCGCAGTAAGTTGAATCGCCTTGAAAGTGCCAGCTTAATCGAACAAGTGGAAGAAGTATCAGGCGTACCGGTATTGGTAACAAAGGTGGATGTCCCCGGTATGGATTCCCTTCGCCAAATGATGGACGATCTTAAGAATCGCCTTCCTGAAGGGGTAATCGTTTTAGGAGCAGCGAATGAAGGTAAAGTACAATTGGTAGCCAGTGTATCAAAGGAGTATATTAAGTTAGGATTACATGCAGGTAAGCTAGTGAAGGAAGTGGCTAGTCACTGTGGCGGAGGCGGAGGCGGCCGTCCGGATCTGGCTCAAGCAGGAGGGAAAAATCCAGAAAAACTGGATGGAGCATTGCAAGTGGTTCGTCCCTATGTTGAAAAACAGTTATAAAAAAGCATAGTGAGAAACTGAACAAGGCCCTTTTGCACATGATAAGATAAAGGGGATCCACATGGGCTACGGGGTTAATCCATTGGTTTAACTCATGGAATTAGGAAAAAGAGGAATTAATTCCCCTAAGGCGAAATTTACATGGAAAAGCCGCTCTATTGGCACCTGCAAGCATCCGACGTGAGAGAGGTGTGTGACGTGACCATGGATAAAACGATGAAGTTTGACTTCCGTGGAGAAGAACAGGAAGCAAATCCCCGCGAGGTGTTGTTGACTGTATACAGCGCTCTCAAGGATAAAGGGTACAACCCAATTAACCAGCTTGTAGGATATCTCCTTTCAGGAGATCCGGCTTATATCCCTCGTCACAATAACGCCCGAGCTCTGATTCGAAAACTGGAGCGGGATGAACTTCTGGAAGAGTTGGTTAAATCCTTTTTAGAGAATCAACAGGATTGAAATAAGGGATAGGGTTGGTTTAGGAGGAAACAATGCGTATTATGGGAATGGATGTGGGAGAAAAACGAGTGGGAATCGCGGTCAGCGATTTGATGGGATGGACTGCCCAAGGCGTTGAAACGGTTGCCCGAACAAAGGATGATCAATGGCTTCTCCGAGTCAGTGAACTGATTCGTGAATACGAAGTGGAATCGATCATTGTTGGACTCCCACGGAATATGGATGGAACGATTGGGGACAAGGGGAAGAGTTGCCAAGAGATTGCTGAAATGCTCAAGGAACGATTCTCTTTGCCAGTGGAATTATGGGATGAACGCTTATCTACGATGGCTGTGGAACGTACATTGATTGAGGCCGATATGAGTCGGAAGAAAAGACGCAAAGTAGTAGATAAGATGGCAGCCTCGTGGATTTTACAAGGATACTTAGATTCAAAAAGGAGGAATATCCATGAATGACAATGGAAATCATGAAGAAGAACAAGAGGTCGTAGAAACAATCGTCATTAAAAACGAGAATGATGAGGATGAAACCTTTCAGGTTCTCTATCGTTTTAAGAAAGACGATGACACAAAGTACATCTTGCTTGTCCCACTGGAAGAAGAGCAAAATGAGGGAGAAGATGAAGAGCAAGAAGTGTATGCATTCCGCTATGAAGAAGAAGAGGATGGCGAGGGGATTTCTTTAATCCCTATCGAAAATGATGATGAATGGGATATGGTGGAGGAAGTTCTTCACACCCTTGA
Organism: Marininema halotolerans; assembly: GCF_900116235.1. Classification (GTDB taxonomy): domain Bacteria; phylum Bacillota; class Bacilli; order Thermoactinomycetales; family DSM-45169; genus Marininema; species Marininema halotolerans. The sequence goes on from NZ_FPAA01000014.1 coordinate 32,405, forward strand.
AACTGAATTGAATGACCACGAAAGTTGAGGAATCAAAGTGATGGATGGATGGGATAAGGACACGCCTCCGAAAATGCTTGATCGTTTGCAAGTAGAATTCGGACAAGAACTCATATTGAGCGATGAAACTGAGGCTGAACCGGACTCCCGCCATCACATCCTTCGGGAGTTAGATATTGGAGGGCGCCATTACGCAGTCTTACGGTCTTCCGATGGAAAGCATTCTGATGCGTATCTTTATCGAGTCATGGGTGAAGGAGCAAAAAGACGCATCGATCATGTTGAAGATGAGGTGGAGTGGAACTGTGTAGTGGATGCAATCGAGGATCTATTACATGATGTAGAACATTGACGAATAACGGGGAAACTCCCCGTTATTTTTTTATGACAGTTGTGGTACCATAGAAAAGCAAAACCGCAATAAGAAGGAGTTAACGGATGAAATGGCTGATGCGAATACTCTACACCCTTGCTCTGTTTACTGCCTGGTCGGTTTTAGCTTATTTTTATGTGGATCATTCACTCAGTTCTCCCAAACGGGAACATCCTGTACCGATTGAGATAAAAAGAGGGATTTCATCCACTCAAATCGGAGAAATGTTGGAGGAAAAGGGTTTGATCCGTAATGACTGGCTGTTTAGTACCTATGCATTTATCACCGGCAAAGCGGATGGTTTACAAGCAGGCGTGTATGAGATTCCCCCAAATTTAAATGTCAACGGAATTCTTAATTTGATTACTCAAGGGAAAACCAATGTTTACACAGTAACGATCCCAGAAGGCTTTACTGTTGATCAAATCGCCACGGTCATTGACAAAAAGGGGTATGTCAGTAAAGAAGATTTTCTTCAAGCAGTACAACGAGGAACCTATCATTATGCATTTTTAAAAGATCTTCCTGATAACCCGAAGCGAAAGTATCGTTTAGAGGGGTATTTATTCCCGACAACCTACAACATTCCCAAAAATGCTAAAGCAGAGAATGTCGTTAATTTGATGTTAGGACAATTTGAAACCCGGATAAAACCAGAGGGTGTCATGGGTGAGTTGAAAGCGAAGGATCTCACTCTTGATAAGTGGATTACGGTGGCTTCCATAGTCGAACGAGAAGGGCAAGAGAAAACGGAATTGCCTCGCATAGCAGGTGTCATTTATAATCGTTTGGATAAAGACATGCGTCTGCAAGTGGATGCGACCATCCAGTACGCGCGTGGAGAGCAAAAAGAGCGGTTATCCTATGATGATTTAAAATTATCAAGTGTCTATAATACTTATAAAGTGAAGGGGCTCCCCCCGGGTGCTATCGCAAACCCAGGGGAAAGCGCAATCAATGCAGCTCTATTTCCTGAAAAACATCACTATCTCTACTATGTAACAAAAAAAGATGGATCCCATGAGCATTATTTTGCAGAAACCTTTAAACAACATCGGTATTATATAAAGAAGAGTAAAACGGCTCAGCCTAATCAACATACACAATAAGCAGGCTGAAGAAGACTGAAGAAGACTGAAGAACATGAAAAATGGCCAAGGAAATTTGATATTTCCTTTGGTCTTTATTTTTTACAACGCTACCCCTTTTCCCTAATTTAGGGAAAAGGGGTAGCGGATCTTTATGATATCCACTTGATTAAACAATCAATACGAGAGTTGTGTCAATCCTAGCATTTCCCCTCGGCATGGGTAATGGTTAAGGGAAGGGGAAAGCATATTCAGTCCCATAATACTCTTTTCGGACGTGTACATTGGACAAGTGGTGTGGTAAGGTATGGGTGATACTCAGCGAGAGAGGGACAATCTATCCATGAAATGGATACTTCGATTATTATTGACGCTATTTATATTTGCTGTGTTGTCTGCAGGCGGATATGCGTATATCGAACATAGTTTATCTTCACCAGCGAAGCAGGCAGTGGAGGTAGAAGTGCCGATGGGGGCTTCTATTTTAGATGTTGGAAAGCTACTGGAGAAAAAAGGCTTAATTCGAGACGATCTTTTCTTTGCGGTGTATGCGTATTTAAAAGGCGAGGCAAAGGGAATTCGAGCAGGAATGTACGAAGTGCCTCCGAACTCCAGTACAGAAGACTTACTTTCAATTTTGACTCATGGTGAGAATAATGTGATGCGGATCACTGTCCCAGAAGGGACAACAGTGAATGGCATCGCTTATCGCTTAGAAAAGAAAGGGATTCAACAGGCGGATTTTCTCCGTGCAGTTAATCGTCGACAGTATCCCTATCAGTTTGTACAAAACATTTCTAAAAATAGTGATCGTAAATATCTGCTAGAAGGATATCTTTTCCCGATTACTTACAACCTCCCGAAAAAAGAGAATCCCGAAAAACTAGTGGATGCGATGCTCCGTCAATTTGCAAAAAGGCTAGAAGATCCTTCTGTGAAAGAACAATTACAACGTCGTCATCTGGCTGTGGACCAATGGGTAACGATTGCGTCAATCGTGGAACGGGAGGGGCTCGATCGTGAAGAGCTTCCTCGTATTGCAGGTGTCATCGAAAATCGGTTACGGACGGGTAAAAAACTTCAGGTGGATGCCACGGTTCAATATGCTCTTGGTAAGCAAAAATCTCGCTTGCTTTACAAGGATCTGAAGGTGAAAAGTCCTTACAATACCTATCTAATAAACGGACTTCCACCTGGACCCATAGCCAACCCTGGCGATGCGGCGCTCCATGCGGCACTATATCCAGAGAAACATTCGTATTTATTTTATGTCACACGAAAAGATGGTAGTGGACGCCATTACTTTGCTCGAACAGAAGCAGAACATGAGCAAAACATTAAGAAGAGTAAGCAGCAAGCAAAGAAACACTAAAAGTAAAAGAATTTATAAAAACACCCTTGAATTTCTCGAGGGTGTTTTTTTGAGTGTAACGAATTACTGAATGGTATTGATAAGATCCGAGTAAAAGCCATGGATCAACGGCTAGACGTCTTACCTCCTACCCTATAAATTTTACGATTCCTTATTTTTGAATTGGAGTGCAAATTTTCTCATCGCTATTTTATATTTTTAATAGTATAATAGCTTAGCCAAGGTGGTCATATTGGTTACTATGCTTAAAAAGGAGAGGATGTTCTTGAAGCAAGTTGGACGGCTAGCGCTAGTATGGGTGTGTCTACTTATGATAGCGCTTCCAAACCCAGTAATGGCAGGGAATGGAGATGAATCGGTTGATCTGACTCAATTGAAAAAGCTTCATGAGATGGGGAATGTATTGCCAGCAGGTGAAGTAGCTAGTTGGAAAACGAAAACGAAAACTGGCATGATACCTGGAACGTGGTATGTGGGTGATAAACCAAGCAATCTTGATGCAAGTAAGCATCCGATTGTGTTTGTACAAGGGTTAGGCTCAAGTGCATTGACCTGGATTGAAAACTCAGGGAACATGTATGAAAAGGCGAAAGCACAGGGTTATGAAACCGCATTTGTTCAACTGTATGACGCTGCTGGCGATCAATTTGCCAATAATCAATGGAAAAATGGCGAAATGCTAGCGAAACAAATAAAAGAAATTTCGCAATATTACCATAAAAAAGTAAATGTGGTTGCCCATAGTAAGGGCGGTATTGATACACAGACAGCACTTATTTATTATGATGCCGATCAGTATGTTGATAACGTTGTCACATTGAGTTCCCCACACCACGGTTCGAATTTGGCAAACCTCTCCTATAGCTGGTATGCAGGTTGGTTAGCGGATCTCATTGGACAACAATCTGCCGGTACGCAATCGTTACAGACCGGAGAAATGGATAAGTTCAGACAGATGACCGATACGCGTGCCGAAGTGAAAAACAACCATATCTACACCTTGGCAGGTAAAGATTGGGGATCATTTGGCAGCTCCCTATACTTTGGGGGACTTTATCTGTGGTCCTATGGTTCCAATGATGGTGCAGTAAATGTGTGGAGTTCGAAGCTGACCTATGGGAGCCACTTGTATACGGGAAGTTCCTTGAATCACTACTCAATGGTGAAGGGCGATGTATTTCCTCGATTTGAGTCGGTGATTGATGATCCGATTGTTACAGGGGCCAAACAGTCTTTGCTGCTTAAAGGAAAGTTGCTTGGATTGTACCCAGCACCTGTTGCGAAGAAAACTTCGTTGCCTGTTATGGCCTCGAGTCAATCCAATCGGGTTGACCAAGCGGATGAGATCAATGATCCTGGTGAACAGTATATTCATGGTGGGAAATTAGCAAGTGGAAAAACCGTGAAGGAAGAAGTCGCTGTTGAATCGGGTGTTAACGATGTGATCTTCCATGTATTGAGTAAAAGAAAAGTCAAGGTTAAATTGACTTCTCCCTCTGGAAAAGTGTACTCCAATCAAAGTAGTGCTTATAAGGCAGGAAAAGGGAAAGAGTTTTTTGATAGAGCAACGGTGCAAGCTTATCGTATTGCTAAACCGGAAGCAGGGAATTGGAAAGTAGAAATGACGAGTAAGAAGAATGATGCTTACTTTATGTTAGCGGCCTTTAATGGAGCAGATCAAGCCTTCGATGTGGATGTGGATACCAAAGGTAGCCAACAAGATGAAATCCCTGTAGATATTAATGTATTGGATACGGAGAAATATGATCCGCAAACCGTCAAGGTAGCAATGAAGGTTGTTGATTCCAATGGCATTGAACAATATGTCAATCAACAAAGAATAAAGAAGCTAAAGATGATCAAAAAGAAAAAGCATCGCGGTCAATTTCAAGGTGAATTCCGTACACGTAAACAGGATGGCGTCTATAACATCACCATTGAAATTAACGGTAAAATGAAGAATGGAGAACCGTTTAAACGGACGCTGGTTCGTTCTGTACATGTAGGGAACTAATCAGATGATGTAAAACCACCCTCTCTTTCAGGTGAAAGAGAGGGTGGTTTTTTGTCGTGTGAAAAGGATAAACGAGTGGGTGCAAGGCGTTTTCGCCGCTCACTGGTTATCGAAGGATTGATTTTATGATGAGAGCTCGTCTCGAAAAGCATCGGCAACGAGTTGATAGGAGCGTAACTTCGCCTCCATATCATGAAGAATACTCACAATCATAAATTCCTCAGTGCCATAGGAGTCACCTAAAGCGAGAATGCGTTCTTTAACCTGCTCGCTATTTCCAACGATCATTCGCTGGCGGTTGTGACGAATGATGGCTCGATCCATTTCGGTATAAGGATAACTCTGGGCATCTTCGATGCTAGGAATACCCGCTGGGTTGCCGGCGCTTTTTTGCAGAAGAAGGAGGGATAAATCCAAGACCGATGCTTGTCGTTCTGCTTCTTCCTCAGTATCTGCGCAAATAACGAAGATGGCAAGGAGGATATGGGGGTGTGAATTGATTAATGAAGGGCGGAAATGATCGCGATAGAACTGTACGACTTCCTCTCCTCCCTCTCCATTAATAAATTGAGCAAAGGCGTAGCTCGCCCCGTGTTGTGCCGCTAAATGTGCACTGCCTCCGCTAGAACCAAGCAACCATACTTCAGGGTGACTATCAACAAGGGGAGTGGCAAGAAGTTGAGGAAATCGATGGTTTTCATCTGTTTGATCATATAAATAGGTAATCAAATCCTCTAATTGTTGTGGATAGGGATCCCTTGTTACCTTCTTCCCTTCTTGAAGGGCGCGTGTAGCGAGGGGAAGTCCTCCAGGAGCTCTTCCTAAACCGACATCAATCCTTTTTGGATAGAGCGCTTCAAGTACTTTGAAATTCTCCGCTACTTTATATGGACTATAGTGGGGGAGCATTACGCCACCCGAACCAAAGCGCATATGGTTGGTTTTTGCGGCAAGGTGACTAATGAGTACCTCGGGGCTAGACCCTGCTAGACTTTTTGAGAAATGATGTTCGGATACCCAGAAGCGATGGTATCCCATTTTTTCTGTTTCTTGTGCTAATCGACTGGTATCTGCTAAGGCTTCAATAGCCGTTTTTCCCTTGGGAATTGGCGATTGATCCAGTACGCTCAATTTAATCATAAACTCACCTCAAGCTGCTTGGTTTGATCATGTTGTATATCAGAGGATCGACACTAATATTCCCATCCCTAGGCATAGCGAAACATGACACACATCAAGGGGGATTTTAACTTTTAAAATAGAGGATGTGTTTAGGCTCCTCATCTCCTGACGAGACTGCTAAGGAAGAGGAGTGACGAAGGGTATGGTGAGAAAACACTGGCGCAGTAAGTGGATAGCGGTATTGTTGTTTTTTGCTTTTGTCAGCATCCTGGTTCGATTATATTGGATTCAAATCTCCGCAGTGCACTCGTTTTCTCGGGAGAAGGCTGATTTGGTTGCTCGTGCGCAAGAACAACAAAATCGAGACTTTATTGTGGATAGTGGAAGGGGAGCCATCCTTGATCGACGCGGTCGACCCATTACCTATGAAAAGGATTGGCGCTTAGTTGTCTTTCCACTCTCGGAACGTCAGGTGTCTACCAATCAAAAACAATTAACGCGTGTTGCACAGATTTTACATATATCTGTCCAGTCATTAAGTAAGCAATTGACGGCAATTCATCGTCCAGAAGCCTTAAAAAAAGATGGGAACAGTGATTGGATTTTAACGCAAGGCCAAGCCGAGGCGATTAGTAAACTTGCGATTCCTGGGATCTATGCACGTCGTTCGGATGATCGCAGTGGGTTCTCCTTAGCAAAAACAGTGATTGGAAGATTGGAGAGAAATCCTTTTTTGATTCAAGAGCGGTATCCTGATGAATGGGAAAAGGGGATGTATGATTCACGGTCGCGGATTGGCGTTACTGGATTAGAGGAGACCTTTGAACCCTTCCTTCGTGGAGACGGAGGAGAATATCTACTCTTTGAGAAGGATGGACGGGGGCGGCCTCTAAATGGCACCACAGTGATCAAGGAGAAGGGTAATGAAGCGTTTTATCCTTATCGTGTAGTGACAACGTTGGATATGGATATTCAGCGCCTAACGGAGAGGATTTTACAAAAGCAGAAAGTAGAAGAAGGGGCCATTGTGGTACAAGATATAGCCAGTGGAGATATCCTCGCAATGGCGAGTCAACCCGATGAAAGTACAGCAAAAGATGAGCAGAATCCATGGGATAACCGTGCACTGATGGAAACAACCCCTGGCTCCATTTTTAAGACGGTTGTTGCACTTGCCGCACTCGATACAGGAAAAGTAAAAATGACGGATGTTTTTCACTGCAATGGAAGTTTGGGTCGTTACGGATTGACAGATACCCATGCTCATGGAAAGGAAACATTTGCGCAGGCATACGCGAATTCCTGTAATATTGTTTTTGCCCAGATTGCAGAAAAAGTAGGAGCCAAAACCATTGAATTGTATGCCCAACGCATGGGGTTAGGTCAACGAATGATATGGACAGGGGAGCTATTTCAAGAAAAAAACTTTAAGCAACTTCAGGGAGAGGAGAAGGGGTTGATTTTTGCACCTGGGACATCGAAAGAGGACAAGGGAGCGATTGCGCAGACGGGAATTGGGCAACGTGATGTAAGAGTGACGCCTTTACAAGCAGCCAACATGGTGACTACGTTATTTCACAATGGCAGTACCCCTAATCCACGCATCGTAAAGGAGATTCGGCGGTATGATGGTTCGCCTGTCGTTACTTTTCCGGATCATGTGTTAAAAACGAAGGAGAGAATCGGCTCGCGTGCACTTGCACAGGTGCGGGAGATGATGAGGGGAGTCGTGACGAAGGGCACTGCACAGTCGATGAAAACAGCGATTCTTCCCTTGGCAGGGAAGACAGGAACGGCTCAGGTTGGTGTGAAGGGAGACCACTATAATAAGTGGATGATCGGTTATGCTCCCTATGATAAGCCGCGATGGGCGGTATCCGTTGTCGTTCGCTCATCGGCGGACCCCAAAGAGATGCGAGGGCAACAGATTTTTCGCCAAGTAATGGAAGAAATCTACCGGCTAGACCAGCAACAAAAGAAGGAGAAGCAGGAGAAAAAGAAACCACCAAGCAAATCGAATAATGATTGAATGCTCATTCATAATCGTGTCCCCCCTTGCCAAATCGATCGTTGCCTCGTAAAATGGAGGAAAGTGAATAACGTTTTCAATCCTTCGGGGCAGGGTGAAATTCCCGACCGGCGGTGATGGTACCTATGAGTACCTCAGTCCGTGACCCGCTTTATGCGGTGGACCTGGTGAAAATCCGGGGCCGACAGTATAGTCTGGATGGGAGAAGGATGACACGTACGCGTGTGGATGCGTAGGTCTATGAAAATTCGAGACCTTTATTTGAGAGTGTCCAATAGAAATTAAACCCGAAGGAAGGCTAATGCATGGCCTTTCTTCGGGTTTTTCGCTGTACGGCGTCATCAGAACACATAAGAAAAGGGAGTGTTCTCTGATGACGAAACAGGGTTCAACAATGAAATTGACAACCGTTTCGATTTTAGCTGGATTTGCATTTTTAATGCAGTATTTAAATTTTCCACTGCCGATGTTTCCGCCATTTTTAAAGGTGGACTTTAGTGAATTACCTGCTTTGGTAGCTGGGTTGATGTTTGGACCCTTGGCAGGTGTACTTGTGGAATTTCTTAAAAATCTTCTTCACTATTTATTTAGTGGGAGTGATACAGGGATCCCGATTGGTCAATTGGCTAATTTTGTTGCAGGTAGTATCTTTGTGGTGACGACGGTTCTTATCACACGGAAGCTACAAGGGATTAAAGGGCTGGTCACGGGTTTGACAGTGGCTACGATACTCATGGCTGTTATCATGAGTATCGCGAATTACTGGGTGATCTTACCTGCTTACGCTTTCCTCATTCATTGGGAAGTGGTCGGACCAGCAAAGACGTCGTTAGTTCTTTATGGAATCGGTCCCTTTAACTTAGTAAAGGGAGTATTGACTGCCCTCCTCTTTATCCCTTTGTATCAACGACTCAAAGGAAGAATACATCTTCCAAAGATATCTTAACAATCTACAGGGATATTAATGAATGATTCTGAAAACGTTATTCATGACCGGCCGATCGACGGTCGGTTTTTTATTTGGGTGGTTAACGAAAGGTAACAATGATTCCAGCGATCAACATGATATAACCAATTACAGGAAGAACCAGGGGTATGCGGTGCACCGGATATCCTCCTTTCTTAAGTAATCGCCCTTTGAAGGCGGGATGTGGTTGAGGGTTCATTATGAATGGGAGTTCCCGTTATGGCAAGATTTAAACGTCCTCTCATTATAATGACGAACGAGGACGGATAAAAGTTGCAAAGACCGCACCTTTTTTTAAGGTGCGGTCTTTGCAACTTAGCCTGCAATTGTCGGTGTCATCCTACTTCGATTGGCAATAAAACCCGGTCGTGGTGGTTGACCGAATGGTCTACATGTCGTTGAATGTGAAGTGGAAGAAAGACGATAGAATTCCTATTCCTTAATCGAGTAAGGGGTAAGCACCGTCTTCATCATGGGTTTCAAGTCCTGTGCAAGGAGGGTTGAAGACGCAAACGAGACGTAAATCGGATTTTGCCCGCACTTGGTGACGTTCATGTCCATTTAACGTATAAATTGTTCCGTCTTTGATCGGATAAACTTTTCCATCGTCAAGGGTTTCTACTTCTCCTTCTCCCTGCACACAATAAACGGCTTCAATATGGTTTTTATACCACATGGTGGTGGTTGTTCCAGCTTTAATAATCGTATCGTGCATGGAGAAGCCCACATTATCTTTTTTCAAGAGAAAACGTCTACTTTCCCAAGTGTCTCCCTTGACTTCGTTTTCGGTACCAATGAGATCTGCGAGATGTTTGACGATCACGAGGTGTTCATCCTTTCACTATAGGGTTTAGCGTGTGTTTTTTGCTGCTTGGATCGATTCCTCCAAGATTGCGAGGCCTTTATTTAATCCTTCATCGTCAATGATAAGTGGAGGCATCACCTTGGCAACTTCACTATCAGGCCCTGAAGTTTCCATGATTAAACCACGCTCAAAGGCGGCAGCACATACTTTTTCTGCAAATCCTTCTTGGCCAAAAGCGATTCCTTGCATCAGTCCGCGACCGCGTACCTCGGGTTCCGTGTCAGGGTGTTTCGCTGTCATGGAATTCAAAGCCTGCTGAAGGATTTCGCCTTTGCGAAGGATTTCCCGTTCCAGTTTATCCGTTTCCCAATAGGTTAACGCTTCTGTAGCGGCAACAAAGGCCAAGTTATGACCGCGGAATGTGCCATTATGCTCACCTGGCGCCCATTTATCCAGCTTAGGTTGAATTAACGTGATGGCAAATGGGAGACCATATCCCCCGATGGATTTGGATAGGCAGATCATATCAGGTTGAATACCTGCTTCTTCAAAACTAAAGAAGGTGCCTGTACGCCCACAACCAACCTGTACATCATCAACAATGAGCAGGATGTCCCAACGGCGGCAAATATCTTCGATCCTTTGTAGCCAAGTGTTGCTGGCAACGTTGATTCCGCCTTCGCCTTGTAGCGTTTCTAGGATGATGGCAGCGGGTAAATCCAGGCCACTTCCTTCATCTTCTAGATAGCGTTCAAGTAGGCTCAGGGAATCTACGTCATCATGATAATTGTCGTAGGGCATTGAAACAGCATGGTGGAGAGGAACACCCGCACCATGTCGTTTAAAGGAATTACCTGTGACCGAGAGCGCACCAAGCGTCATCCCATGGAAGGCTTTCGTAAAGCTAATGACGGTTTGTCGTCCAGTTACTTTTCGTGCGAGCTTTAAAGCACTTTCAACGGAATTTGCACCGGTCGGTCCTGGAAACATCACTTTGTAATTCATCTTCCGCGGTTCGAGAATCACTTGTTGAAAACGTTGTAAAAACTTTTCCTTAGCAACGGTTGCCATATCTAGACTGTGCACAACATGATCGTTGGTAAGGTAGTCAATCAGTTTGCTTTTTATTTGAGGGTTGTTGTGACCATAATTTAATGCTCCTGCACCAGCGAAGAAATCAATAAATTCACGGCCTTCAACATCCCAGAGCTTATACCCACGTGCCTTATCAAAAATGGTAGGGAAGCTACGGCAGTAGCTACGTACCTCGGATTCCAAGGTTTCAAATGTGCTCATATCTGTAGTTGCTTCGGTTATTGAAGTCAAAATGAATTAAACCTCCTCAATGTTTTCAAACGGCCCTACTCGGTATGTCCACTCAGACTCATGGTCATCTCCAGGAAATAAATCTTCGGAAAAACATTCAGAGGTATGGCAGGTCGTTTGGATATCTCTTGCCAAGCCTTTAAATAGGGACTGAGAAGCGTTGTTTGAAGGTGAGACGGTAGCCTCGAGGAAGCGTACATTTTCACATGCTTCCCGGTTGAGGAGGTTCCTTAGCAAGGATTTGGCCAACCCTTTTCCACGCTGACTTTGATCAACGGCGACTTGCCATACAAAGACCACATCAGGGGATTCAGGTTGCACAAAGGCAGAAACGAAACCAACGACACGCCCTTCTTGTTCCGCCAATACACATGTTTCAGAGAAATATTTACACAGCATGAGATAGCTGTAACTTGAGTTTAAATCTAAAACACCCGTACCTTTAATCAGTTTCCATACAGCAGTACCGTCCTCTTCAGTAGGTTTACGAAACGTTACTTGATTACCTGGATGACGGTACTTTTTTACGGAACTTTTTGATCTCAGCGAATCATCTGTCTTCAGTGGAGACGGACTCTGTCGATCATTGATAGCTAGATCACCATCCTTTATTGATTAATATCATCAGTAAAACTACCCGTCTTTTATCGTAACGTGTACGGAACCATCCGTCGAAAGTACTGTACCCGCTTAGATTACGGTTAAACATGGCAGGACTTGATGAGGGTCAATGAGGGCTGAGATTCTAACATATCCTGTGGAATGATACGAATCAGACTCCATGTTATCTAAAAAGGGATATACAGAAGATTGTCTAGTATAATCACTGATTTTTCTTCATATTAATTGATCCATAGGGGATTAGCAGTTTTTAATTTCATTCGATGGACATGTTATCCAATTTGCTAATGATTATTTTTGGTGAAAAAATAGGTTTCATCCGGTATGTTTTGTGATATGTAAAGAAAGGATAGGCATTTTTTAATGATTTTAAACGGATTCTCCAATTATGCGGCAATAGGGAGGTTGTAAGGAGGGATTTGCATATGAAATCCGCTATAATTGGACATTTTCAAAAGGAGGGATTGGCATTTTAAAGATCAGGAAAGAAGTGTTCATATTGGTTCTTCTCATCTTCCTGGTTACGGGATGTGGGCGATTGCAGTTTTTTTCTTCGGGTGAATCAGCGCTTCAAGAAGCAAAGGACCAAAAAAGTGTCGTCATCGGATTTGCAAATGAAAAACCCTATGCATATCAGGAAGATGGCAAGGTGACAGGCGAAGCGGTGGAAATTGCAAAGAAAATTTTTAAAAACCAGGGAATTACCAATATCAAACCGGTGCTAACGGATTTTGGTTCTTTGATCCCTGGATTAAAAGCCGGTCGCTTCGATGTAATTACCGCAGGCATGTATATTACTCCTGAGCGTTGTAAGCAGGTAGCCTTTGCTAATCCAGAGTACAACATTGGTGAGGGGTTAGCTGTGCAGAAGGGAAATCCCAAAGATATTCACAGCTATAAGGATGTGGCAAATCAACCCGATACGACGATCGCTGTGATGAAAGGAGCAATCGAAGAGTCCTATATGAAAGATTCGGGAGTAAAAGAGAATCAGATTAAGTTCGTTGCAGATCAACCGACTGCGGTTGCGCTTCTTAATTCTGGCCGTGTGGATGGTGTGACGATGACAGGCCCTTCCTTGCTTGCCATTTTACAATCTGCGAAAGCAAAGAATGTGTCCGTTGTAGAAGATTTCAAGCAACCGATTATTGATGGGAAGGAGATTAAGGGGATTGGTGCGGCGGCCTTTCGGCCAGAGGATAAGGACTTTGTGAAGATATACAACGACGGACTTGCTCAGATGAAGGAATCAGGGGAACTGTACGATACGATTCACCCCTTTGGTTTTACAAAGAAAGATTTACCCGGCGATGAGACCGCAGAAGAAATCTGTAAGCAGTAATCATGTAGGGTTTTAATTCTATGGAAAGGAAGTGATCCTGATCGAAGTCCATCTTGAGATATTGAAGAATCTGCTCCCGGGTGCAGTTCCAACGATTCAGTTGACGATTTTGGGAGCGATGTTAGCCTTTGTACTCTCATTTATGGGAGGACTTGGTCGATTATCTCGTTTTGCAGTCGTGCGGGGGCTGGCAGGGTTTATCGTTGAATTTTTCCGTGGGACATCCTTGTTGGTTCAATTATTTTGGCTATTTTACGTACTCCCTTTTATGGGAATTCGCTTAGAGTCAGGAATGGTCGGCCTCTTGGCTTTGGGTCTTAATTACGGAGCATACGGATCTGAAGTCGTTCGTAGTGCGGTGTTATCCGTACCAAAGGGGCAACATGAAGCAGGGATCGCATTAAATATGACCGCCTTCCAACGAATGCGCTATATCATTATTCCACAAGCTTTTCGTACCATGATTCCTTCCTTTGGAAATCTGTTAATTGAATTGTTAAAGGGGACAGCACTCGTCTCATTAGTCACCATTCCGGAGATGACCTTCGAAGCGTTGGTCATGCGGACCAGTGATGCTGCCCATACGCTTGAAATCTTTACTTGGCTACTTCTCATTTATTTTGCCATAGCTTATCCACTTACGATGCTGATGCGTTGGGTCGAGCGTCGATATTCTCTAGGGAGGTTATAACCAGTGATTTGGGATTGGCAGTATGCCTTTGAAATTTTGCCCCGACTCCTTAAAGTCGCTCATGTCACGATTACGGCAACCCTAGGGGCCTTTGTTGTCGCCATGATATTGGGGTTGGTTTTGGCATTTGCACGTCGTTCAACAAACCGGTTGCTTTCTGGAGTAACCTATTTTGTCGTCGAATTTATTCGCTCTACGCCCCCTTTTGTACAGTTGTTCTTTCTCTTTTTCGTAATGCCGCAATTTGGGATCACCATGGGCGCATTGATGACAGGGATTTTGGGTCTTGGTATCCATTACAGTACCTTCTTATCCGAGGTATATCGTGCGGGAATTGATTCCGTAGACAAAGGGCAATGGGAAGCGGCCACCGCCCTTAATTTTACCTCTCGACAAAAATGGGTCCACATTATATTGCCACAGGCAATTCGTCCAATCATCCCGGTTATGGGAAATTACTTGATCACCTTATTTAAAGAGACCCCTATGTTACTAGGAATCACAGTGGTAGAGATGTTGAGTCAAGCACAAATTATTGGCTCCCAGAGCTTCCGTTATACGGAACCAATCACGATGGTGGGGATTTTCTTCCTAATTCTGAGTTATGGGGCATCCCTACTTGTCAAACGGATCGAACTGCGGATGGATATTAATCGTCGCTAGTACGTCAAAAGGAGGAATTTACGTGAGCAATATACAATCAACGGAACGACCCCATACGGAGGCGCCCATCGAAGGGAAAGATCCGATTGTGCGTTTTAAAAACATTAGTAAATCCTTTGGGGATTTGCAGGTGTTAAATGGAGTTGATTTTGATTTATACCCAGGAGAGCGAGTCGCGATCATCGGCCCCAGTGGTTCAGGAAAAACGACCATGGCACGACTCCTAATGACATTGGAGGAGCCGACGGATGGGTTTATTGAAGTCGATGGCCGACAATTGTGGCATAAAGAAGTGAATGGCAACTTTAAAAAGGCCGATGAAAAACACTTGCATGAGGTTCGGGGAGATATTGGGATGGTTTTTCAACACTTTCATCTTTTTCCCCATATGACGGTGTTAAAAAACTTGATGGAAGCTCCAATCAAAGTAAAGGGCATGTCCAAAGCTAAAGCACGAGAAGAAGCATTGGCAATGTTAGAGAAGGTAGGGATGGCGGGATTTGCGGATCAATATCCTGCACGGCTATCAGGTGGGCAACAACAACGCGTAGCCATTGCGCGTGCACTGGTTATGCACCCTAAAGTAATGCTTTTCGATGAACCGACATCGGCATTGGACCCAGAAACCGTCGGTGAAGTGCTGGAAGTGATTAAAGAGATTGCAAAAGATCGTGAGATGGCGATGCTGTTGATTACCCATGAGATGAGTTTTGCCAGGGATATTGCAGATCGTATTGCTTTCTTTGATGAAGGGAAAATCCAAGAGGAGGGACCCCCTTCTCAATTATTAAACGAGCCGAAAACGGAACGATTGGGTGAGTTTTTACATCGATTTGGTATTGATGGAAAGGGTCACAATGTATGATAAATCGAAATCGCACATGACAAAAGAGGAGGGCTACGGCTCTCCTCTTTTTGATGAAAGGAAGATGGTTACTCAACTTCGCCTTTGCATTGCCATAGTTTAATCGAGAGTTGTAATAAAAAAAGATCATCTGGATTGAATAGGGAGCGACCCGTCAACGATTCAATTTTACGGAGACGGTATAGCAGGGATTGGCGGTGAAGATTCATTTCACGTGCGGTTTGACTGACATTCATCTGATTTCGCAGGTAAGCATTAAAGGTAGCGACTAAATTAATTCCACGCTGTTTACTGTAGTCGAGGAGATGATGCATGGCCGAATTGGTGATTTCCTTCATTTCCGGATGCTCAGCAAGTTGGTCCAAGGCCCGATATAAACCCGTGTCCATATAAAAACTACGATGTCCAATTCCTTTTTGGCGACGTCCGATGGTAAGAGCAGAATAAGCCGCTAAGTATCCTTCGTGAAAGGAAAAGATGCCGACGCGGTTTTCTCCAATTCCCCAGGAGAGAGGAAGATCTGGGAAGCGCTCATGGAGGCGACTATCTAACAAGTCAAGAAAGGATTGAACCCGTTGAATGGCTTGAGTGGGCAGGGTGTTTAGATAAATAATGAATTGATTTAGGTGACGCGTGGTTAGGACAATTTCCCCCAGTGTACGGGCCGTAAATTGAATTTCTTCGATGACATGAAGATATTCTTGGTGATGGTTTGTGGGTTGAGGTGACGGTGGTACATCGGGAGAGCCGACGATACAGACATAAGGGATTGATAAATCATAACCTAAGGCTTCAGCTTGGGGAGAAGCTGCCTCGATGGAAGGGGTTTTTCCTTTGGCTAAATTCCAAAGAAAGTCATTGCGTAGGCGTAATTCGGTTTCTAAGGCAACGGATTCTTGTAAAAAGCAGAGGGCTGCTGCAGTGGCCGCATGCTCTAAAAAAATGTGTGCTTTTTTCTGAAAAGAAGGGGTACTGGTGAGGGGGAGCTGAAGCCACAGAGAACCCTGTCGCTTTCGTGCGGAATGAATGGGGATTTCAATTAGAGAGTGAGAATTAGTGGAGTGTTGTAACCAATCGCCATGGGCACTCGGGATTTTAAAGGAGGTCGCCGGAAGTTGAGTGAAATGGTCAATCAAGGAGTTTGTTTGAGGGCTCCTGCCACATACATCCCCTTGTGAATTAGTAAAAAGTGCTGGGTAGGCAAGTTTCCTGTAAATCACAGTCGCTAAGCGATTGAGATTCGCTCCCTGTAGGATCAATTGCAATAATTCTTCCTGGGTTTCCTTGGAATAAGTCGTCCACGGATCTTGCTGTTGATCGAGGGTCCGTAAGACCTGATGAATAATATTGGAGAAGCGAATCCCCCATGGCAATTCGATAAGGGGGACTTTATGCTTGCTTGCAACTAGGATCGCTTCAGGTGGAATTTCTTTGAGATGTCGCCCTACTGCGACAGCTAATGCGGAAGCACCTGTATGAATGAGCTCTTTCAGAAATTGAGTAAAAAGGGCAGGGTTATCACTACATCCTACAGCAGTACTGAGAACGAGTTCCTTAGAGTGGACAAAATTTTCTACAGGAACCTCGATAACGGAAATCCATTCTACGGGATTGTCTAGCGAATGTTCAGGAGTTAATACATGGGCTTCGTTCATGATATCCCATTGTAAGATATCGCGAACGGTTAGCTGCTGCATTGACTCACCTCCCGTATTCAAAGAGATGAAAAGGTGTTTGACCATCCTCACGTTGAAATCAGTATGGTATTCAATAAAATGATGAAAAGATCCTTTGCAACTTTATACAGAATGTCAGTTGTGAAGAAAGTTCACCTCCCTTAAAATGGAAGTAATACTCAAAAAAGGGGGGCGGGGAGATGCTCAAGGATTTGCCTTTTTCCATCATGGAGTATGCGGAACGAATACAAAAAACAAAGAAAAAGATGATGGAGCAAGGAATGGAAGTTTTGCTACTAACCGATCCTGCAAATATGAACTATTTGTCAGGATATGATGGGTGGTCCTTTTACGTCCCCCAGCTAGTGGTCATTATTCTGGAAGAAGAACAACCCCTATGGATCGGTCGTAAACAAGATGCCAATGGTGCAAAGTTGACCGTATGGTTTCAGCTCGATCGCATCCTCGCTTATCCCGAAGAATTGATTCACGCGAATCTTGATCATCCGATGGATTATGTAGCGTATATTTTACAGGAGATTGGGCATGGGTCAAGGCGAATTGGAGTCGAAATGGATGCTTATTATTTTACGGCACGCTCTTTCATTTCATTGCAAAGAGGATTACCAAATGCCCGATTTATTGATGCCAGCTTACTAGTAAATCGGGTACGGATGATTAAATCAAATCAAGAGATTGAATATATGAAACAAGCGGGGAGAATTGCAGAACGCGCCATGCGGATTGCCATGGATACGATTGCGGTGGGTGTTAGAGAATGTGATGTAGCCGCAGCGATTAGCCATGCTCAAATTAGTGGATTAGCAGAGTATGGAGGAGATTATCCAGCCATTGTCCCTTTGCTACCTGCTGGCGAGAAGAGTTGTACCCCTCACCTTACATGGACGGATCGGCGCTACCGTGTCGATGAGGTGATCATTGTTGAATTAGCGGGGTGTTATCGTCACTATCATACCCCTTTAGCTCGAACGGCAGTGATTGGAATGCCCGATCCAAAGGTAAGGGAGCTAGCTGAAGTTGTTTCAGAGGGGTTGCAAGCCGTATTGGACACAATAGTGCCAGGGGTAACCTGTGCAGAGATGTCACAGGCATGGAGTCGAGTAATCAAGCGTTGGGGCTATGAAAAAGATTCTCGCCTCGGTTATTCTGTAGGGCTTAATTATCCGCCAGATTGGGGGGAACATACTGCCAGTATTCGAGCGGGTGATCAGACGGTGCTACAACCCAATATGACTTTTCATCTGATTCCTGGAATGTGGTTGGATGACTATGGTGTGGAATTTTCAGAGACTTTTCGCGTAACCGAGAAGGGGTATGAACTCTTTTCTACATCCCCCCGTGAATTAATTCAACGACCGTCCATTCCCAATATGGTTCCCCCGTTAGAAGAGAATGGGGCGTAATGACATTGTATGAATGAGGAGGGGTCTGATGATTAGAAAAAAACAGGGAAAGGGATCGATCGGCACACAATCCGTTTGGGGTGGAGAAGAGCAGTCGTCTTTCTTTCAAAGATCTACCCAGATACCCGTAGTTCATAGCGTTTCCTTTGGATATGAGGACATGGATGAATGGCAAGAGGTGGCGTTGGGACAGAAAGAGGGCCATATCTATAGTCGTAATACTAACCCGACGGTTCAGGTGTTTGAAGAAAAGGTACGTGGTTTAGAAAATGCAGAAGCAGCGACCAGTTTTGCAACGGGGATGGCCGCGATAAGTGGCACGCTGTTTGCGCTCCTATCACCAGGTGATCGAGTGGTATCCATCAAAGACACGTACGGAGGAACGAATCAGATTTTTCGTAGATTTCTGCCTAAGTTTCATATTGATGTGGATTTAATTGATACCCATGATCATAAGACGCTCGAAGCGGAGATTGAGAAAGGGTGCCAACTTTTATATTTGGAAACGCCAACCAACCCGACTCTGAAAGTGGTTGATATTGACCGGCTTTCGCAAGCGGCTAAAAAGGTAGGTGCGATCGTCGTCGTGGATAATACCTTTGCGACGCCGATTAATCAACACCCGCTTACTCTAGGAGCGGATTTGGTAATTCACAGCGCAACCAAATTTCTTGGAGGGCACGCGGATGCATTAGGTGGGGTTGTTTGTGGATCGAAGGATTTGATTGAAAAAGTATATCACTTCCGTGAAATTAATGGAGCGACGCTGGATCCAATGGCTGCCTACTTGTTGCTTCGGGGTATGAAAACGCTTCATTTACGAGTTCGTCAACAAAATCAAAGTGCGTTGACCATTGCTCGTTTTTTAAAACAACATCCGTTAGTCGAAGCCGTTTATTATCCGGGTTTAACGGATCATACTCATCATGAGATCGCAGTGAAGCAAATGAGTGGATTTGGTGGAGTGATGAGCTTTTCACTCAGGGGTGGAATTGATGCAATTCGACAGTTTCTTCCCAAACTGACCTATGCTCATCGTGCTGCAAACTTGGGGGCGGTCGAGACAATTGCAGGACCCCCTCGAACGACAAGTCATGTGGAGTGTACAGAAGAAGAGAGAAGAGAGATGGGGATCCCTGAAGGGCTGATTCGTTATTCCGTGGGAATTGAAGAGACCGAGGATTTGCTTGAGGATTTGGACATGGCTCTTAAGACATTAGAGAAGCGTTCTGAGAAGTTACGATAGCGGTGTATGCAAAATGGCCTTCCCTTTGGAAGGCCAAACTCTTGATCGTTAATTAGTCGGTGAGGATATAAGCATCGGAGATACCAATGGCTTTTACTTGTGTCAGTCTTGCTTCGGCATTGGCACGTTGTGAGAAAGCGCCTGCTTGCACGCGATAATAGGTTTTGCCGTTGATCTGTATAGAAATCACAATGGCTTCAATTCCATGGGATTCAATGAATGCTTTCCGGCTTTTTGCACCGGTTTCATTGGTAAAGGAACCCGCAATGACCCGATAAAGCGTTTGGGGTACCGATTTTTTAGGAAGAGAAAGTGCGTTTGCAAGTCCAATGGCAATGGCTTTTGATAAATCATTAGTGAAGGCGCTATTACGAAGTAAGTTAAGGTCTTTGGTGGTGTCGATAAACAGATTTTCTAAGAGAATGGCCGGCATATTGGCTTCCCTTAGGACATGGAAATTTGCTTTTTTCTTGCCACGATCCTTGACATCGTATTTTGCACCGATGGCTCCCATTACAGTAGCGTGTATGGTTTTTTGCGCATTGATTGTAAAGGTGGAAACGCTTCCATTATAAATATAACTTTCCCAACCCGTACCTCCACCTGCGTTGATGTGAATGGAACAATAGTAATCGCCGTGATTGGTATTTGCATAGTTGGTTCGTGTGGATAAGCTAACGGTTTTGTCTGTGGTTCGTGTCATAAGAATGGTTACTTCATAGTTAGCCAGGAGATATTCTCTTACCTTTAAACAGATGGTAAGGGTAAAATCCTTCTCCTTGAAACTACCACTTACAGCACCAGGATCTGTTCCCCCGTGTCCCGGGTCAATGATCAATTTCGTCAGAATAGTTCACCTCTGCTATTACTCTATGATAAATCGAGAGAAACGGTGTGGGCAGGTTTGTTGTTATAAGGTGGTGTAGAGGAGATTATGGCGCCGGTTTCTCATATTGCAAAAACGATGAAAATGGACACAAAATGAATGCCTGCTGCGAATAATAAAGATAAGAAGTACAATTTGATTTGGTCGATAAAGAAGGTGCAGATGATGACAAAATTTCAAATAAAGATAATGGCTGTGGGAATAGCCTTAACGTTGTTTGCGATTCAAAATCATGTCCATGCAGCCCCTTTTCAGCAGCAACCGATACAATATTCATCAGGCACTCTTCATCAGGAGCAACCAAAACCCATGAAATTCGCCATAAAAAAAGTGACTCAAATCCTTTTTCCCGAGTGAATCACTGCGAAATTTTTTCCACTCCCTGATTTCGTGACAACCTGTCGTTTTCTACATAGGATGGGGATGAGGGAGCAAGGGCTCAGTGGGCCGCCATATGGCGGCTTTTTTTTGATGGTCCTACCCAACTGTGCCAGCAATTATAAATTGGAAGAAAATAGATATTCAATAAATGCCAGAAGTTACGGCAATGAAATCGAATATTGACTGGAATGGGTCATGCTATGATCAAAGAAAGAAAACGAAAACGTTTTCTTTTTACAGGTGGTGATCAGTGGTATGCGTCCACGTAGGGTCCAACTGATCCGACACCTGATTCAAGCCAAGGAGCCTTTATCCGTACGTTTCTTAGCGGAAGAGATTGGTTGCTCCGAGAAAACGGTACGGAATGACCTTCGTGTGGTGAAGGGATACCTAGAAGATCAAGGGTATCTAACCCTCACGATGCGCTCAGGTGTTGGGGTGTATCTTGAAGGAAGTGAGCAAGAAAAAGAGCGAGTGATGCATGCGCTGAAAGTCATTGGATCCGATGACGAAAAGGAACGTGATCGTGGGGTAAGGAAGCTTCGGTTGACTCGTTTGTTACTTGAGGAGGATCAACCGCTTACCTTAGCAGATCTCGCGAAGGAACTTTATATCAGTAAAGGGTCTGTCCATTCGGATCTCGATCAAATAGAGCCTTGGTTCCTAGAGCATGATTTAAGCATTGTCCGTAAGCCGAATGTAGGAATTAGGGTAGATGGGGCGGAAAAAGCCCGAAGGTTAGCCTTATCTCAATTGATCAAAGAGAACCGAGTGTGTAATGAAGCGTTTCCGGGCAATGATGAAATAAGCCTGATCAAGGATGAGATTAACCACCTTGAACGAAGCTTCTCTCTTTCTTATACCGAAGAAGGGATTACCAATCTGGCGATACAATTGTCTGTAGCCATGCATCGTATTCGGCGATTGCAACGGGTCAATCTATCCGAGGAAGAGATGGATCATTTAAAATCCCAACCGGAGTATCGTTATGCAGAATTTTTGGCTAAGCGCCTAGAGAAACGGTATGCGGTCCACTTACCTGTTCAAGAAATTGGCTATCTAACCATTCATCTGCTTAGTGCCAAGGTACGACAGTCAGTGGAGCAGCCGGATCGAAGTGACGGTGAAGAGCGAGTTGATGCGGAGGCTTGGGAACTTGCCCATTGCATGATAAGGCGGCTGAGTAGTTTACTGGATCAACCCCTTGATAAGGATCAATCATTATTAGCGGGCCTTGGGCTCCATCTTCATGCTGCGCTCAATCGGAATCGCTATGGAATTCATTTGGACAACCCTTTGTTGGCGGAAATTAAACAAAACTATCGGTTCTTGTTTGAATTGATCATCTCCTTACTCCCAGAGTGGGAAGAGAAAGGTATCCATTTTAATGCAGAGGAAGTTGGCTTTCTCACCCTTCATTTTCAAGCGGCTTTAGAGCGAAGTTCTCAGATGACCAAACGAAGGAAAGTGTTGTTAATCTGTACCTCAGGGATCGGAACCTCCCAGTTGTTACAGGCCAAACTGATGCGACTTTTCCCTGAGTTGGAAGTAGTGGATATCATCGCTTCCTATGAACTCAATCGCGTCTGGGACAGAAGCAGTGCTGATTTTGTAATCAGTACGTATCCCGTGAATGGCATGGAAGGGCGACCCGTTATTCAGGTAAGTCCGTTTCTTTTCAAAGAAGACCAAGAACGGATTCAACAGTTCTTGGAAGGCAATACAGGTCCCTCCTCTGTAAGAAAGTACGTATCCTTAAATGAGTTGTTGTCCGAGGAACGTCTCTTTCTTCAGTTGGAAAATATGGAACGGGATCAAGTTCTTCGTTTGTTGGCGGATGCCTTAGTTCAAGCAGGTTTTGTCGATCACGCTTATGTGGAAAGTGTGTTGAAGCGAGAGCATCTCTCGTCAACTGCCATCGGTGGGGGAGTGGCAATTCCCCATGGCGCTCTGCATCATATCCATCACCCTGGGATTGCAGTAGCCACTTTAAAAGAACCGATTCAATGGGAGGGCGAACCTATCCATACCATTTTTCTCCTTGCCCTACTCCCTGAGGAACGAGATCGGTCACAACGAATTTTTCGTGAGTTGGTGGATTTATCTGCAGATGCAGCCCGTTTGGATAAGCTTCAAACATTGCAAAATCCCTATATGTGGATCCAACAGTTACAACAAAATACAACTTCGTGAGGTGAAAATCCTATGAAATTACTAGCGGTTACCTCTTGCCCCAATGGGATTGCCCATACGTATATGGCAGCGCAAAAACTAACGAAAACAGCAGATGAAGGCGATTTTGATATTGAAATCAAAGTCGAAACACAAGGTTCCATCGGAGTTGAAAATGAACTGACCCCTGAAGAAATTCGTCAAGCGGATGGGATCATTCTTGCGGTGGATAAAGCAGTGGAAATGGATCGTTTTCATGGAAAAAAAGTCCTGCAATGTGCAGTTGCAGATGCAATCCGTAAACCAGAAGCGCTTTTTCAGCGCTTTGTTGATGGCAATGTTCCGGTGTACGAAGCCAAAGTAGAAAAAGACACACCCCTCAAAAGTAACGATGCGGATGAGGAGAAAAAGGAAAAAGGACAGAATCCTTTCTACCGTTCGTTGATGAATGGCGTTTCCTTTATGATTCCCTTTGTGGTTGTTGGAGGTCTTCTAATTGCCCTTTCTTTAGGAATCGGAGGAGAGCCAACGGCTAAAGGAATGGTTGTTCCTGAGGACTCCATGTGGCATTCCATTCTTATGGTGGGTCAAGCAGCCTTTACATTCATGGTCCCGATCCTGGCAGGTTACATCGCTGTCAGTATTGCTGATCGTCCAGGGTTAGCTCCAGGGATGATTGGTGGGTATATTGCAGCGACAGGTAGTTTCTATGGCTCAGAGGCAGGGGCTGGATTTATTGGTGGAATTGTAGCGGGGTTTCTGGCGGGATACATTGCAAAATGGATTAAATCCATTCGAGTGCCACAGATGATCCAACCGATTATGCCGATTCTGGTGATTCCCTTGGTAACAACGCTTATTGTGGCATTCCTCTTCATTTTTGTACTGGGTGCGCCGATCGCGTCCTTGATGCAGGGGTTGACTGGTTTCTTAGAGGGAATGCAGGGATCGAGCAAAGTACTATTGGCCTTGATTTTAGGTGCAATGATTGCCTTTGACATGGGGGGACCGATCAATAAAGTGGCGTTTCTCTTCGGTGCTGCGATGATTGGTGAAGGACAGACGTTTATTATGGGTGCCCTCGCGGTTTCCATTTGTATTCCCCCCCTTGGTATGGGACTTGCTTCTTTATTAGCAAAACGAAAGTATGTAGAAGCAGAGCGTGAAGCAGGAAAGGCAGCACTGGCCATGGGGTTAGTCGGTATTACAGAAGGTGCTATACCCTTTGCTGCTGGGGATCCACTACGGGTGATTCCAAGCATTATGGTTGGCTCGATGACAGGTGCTGTGATTGCCATGTTATCTGGAGTGACGGACCATGTACCCCATGGGGGACCCATCGTAGCTGTTGTGCAGGCCGTGGATAATATTCCAATGTTTTTTGTTGCCATCCTTGTGGGTACATTGGTGACAGCAACCATGGTTAATCTACTAAAAAAACCTGTACAAGACGGGTGATCATTCCGTACAGATCGTAAATAGACAAAAAATAGCAGGTAAAAAAAGAGGTGCAAGAGGATGAAGCTATCCGATTTATTAACAGAGGATCTCATGATATTGGAACTTGATGGCTCCAATCGTGAAGAAGTGATGGAGGAGTTACTCAACCGATTGGATGACGCTCAGGTATTGAGTGATCGAGAAACTTTTAAAAAGGACCTTTATGAGAGGGAAGAGCATGGTAGCACAGGAATTGGTTTTGGAATTGCGATCCCCCATGGTAAATCAGATGGGGTAAAGGAACCGCGTGTCGCTTTTGGTCGTAAACGTACCGGAATTGACTGGAACAGTATTGACGGTGACCCAGCAACTTTAGTCTTTATGATCGCAGTACCGAAAGAGCAAGCAGGAGATGATCATCTTCGTATTTTGCAGGCACTTTCACGTAAGTTGATCGATGATGAATTCCGTGAAGAGCTTCTGGCTGCAGATTCAAAGGACAAGGTAACCGAGTTGATTGCCACCATGTAAGTAAAAAACAATGACTTTCATTGTGTGAGAAGCAATTGGAAGTCATTGTTTTTTTGTTTTATCTTATAAGGGTGTCCGATTAACAAAATGAGTAAATAAATCGATTGATTTTGAAGT
Source organism: Marininema halotolerans (assembly GCF_900116235.1). Classification (GTDB taxonomy): domain Bacteria; phylum Bacillota; class Bacilli; order Thermoactinomycetales; family DSM-45169; genus Marininema; species Marininema halotolerans. The sequence continues at coordinate 57,556 of NZ_FPAA01000014.1, forward strand.
TCGTCCAATTCTAAAGAAATTTCAATAGGGGATTGACGGTAATATGCTTTTCCGATAGAATGTAAAATAACCAATAACATGCAACGGAGGTGAAAGGGACTATGAAAACGTGGATCATGGATTCGGCGATGAACGCTACTGCTGTGGATACTCACATCAATGCATTTGCACGCGATCTCCAGGGGGTACGTCTGTCTGTTTTGGCGTTCTCCGCTGTTGTGTTGATGGCCCGAGAAGTGGCAAGCATGGTATTCGCGCTGGCTACCAATTGCCTTCTTCTGGTTCAGGCATTTCACGGGGTACATGTGTCTAAATATGCGATTCCTGCATCCACCTTTTCATGGTTGGATCCCTTTCCCGACCCATTATCGGCATCATCGTGAACGACTTCATCAGTGTTCACGTAGCTGAACAAAGGGCCCTGGGCAGGTATCCTGCCTAGGGCCCTTTTTGTATTGGGGGAAAAGCTGATGCGGATGAGAGCATCAATGAAATGGAGGGAATGAATCCCATGCGCTTACGTAACTGGGATCGTAATTTAAAGATCCGATTATTTGGGGAGGGGCTGCTTAATATCCTCTTTTGGATGTTTTTCCCCTTTCTTGCCGTTTATTTTTCCGATGCCTTTGGAAAAGGGCTAGCGGGAATATTGCTTGTTGTATCGAATGTATTTGGAGTATTGACCAACCTAATTGGGGGATGGTGTGCGGATCGTTTTGGGCGTAGGCGCATGATGTTGATCGCTGCCATTGGTGAAGGGATCTGTTTTCTACTCTTTGCCTATGCCAATTCTCCCTGGTTGGAGTCTCCGGTCTTAAGTTTTATTTGTTTCGCTGCTTTAGGGATTACGGGAACCTTATATTGGCCCGCTAGCCACGCGATGATCGCTGATTTAGTCGGACCGAAGGAGCGAAATGAGGTCTTTGCTGCTTTTTATACGGCACACAATTTAGCAGTGGTCATTGGCCCAATCATTGGTGGTTTTTTCTTCTTTAATCATCGCTTTGGTTTATTGTTGGCAGCTGGGGGTGCTGCCTTCTTGTTAGCTTTTCTTATTGCGTATGCCTTGCGTGAAACAGTACCTCTACATGAGGAGAAACCCTCAACCAATTCAAGGGAACTGGGTTGGAAAAATGTGATCGTGGATCAGTTGAAAGATTATCGGGTGATCGCCCAAGATCGTAACTTTTTGCTATTCGTCGTTGCAGGAATTCTCATTGCGCAAACCTTTATGCAGTTAGATTTAGTTGTAGCGGTTTATGTGACGAAAGCGATCCCTGTACAAGAACTCTTCTCCTTTGGAATATGGCATATTAAAACGGGAGGGGCACAGTTCTTTGGTTGGTTGGTCGCATTAAATGGTTTTCTTGTTGTGATGTTGACGGTTTGGATCAATCGTTGGGTCACTCGCTTTCGAGTAGGAAATGTATTTATTGCCTCGGCTCTACTTTATGGGATTTCCATGGTTTTATTGGGAAGCTCTACTGCGCTTTGGGTCGCTATTGGAGCGATTGTGATTTTAACGATTGCAGAATTAGTGGGGGTTGGGTTACAGGAAAGTTTCGTATCGGAATTAGCACCGGAACATATGCGCGGACAGTACTTTGCCGCAGCAAGTTTACGGTTTACGATTGGGCGAACCTTTGCACCCTTAGCCATTCCGTTAGCGGCATGGGTAGGATACACTTGGATGTTTGTCGTCCTAGCAGGAATTGCTTGTATGGGCGCTTGGTTGTATCATCTACTATTTCGTCGTCTGGAGCGTGGGAAATTACTTCCTACCAAACCACAGGTCACAAATGAAGTACTAAAACAAGCGTAAATCAAAGGGACAGAGAGAGGGATTACCTTCTCTCTGTCCCTTTTATGAAAAAAACAAATGTTTTAATATCAGACAAAAGTACTACTAGTACGAAAATATTCGCTTCGTTAAGAGGGAAGATGACACGCTATCTGTGTTAATTTTTTTATTATTATTGTTTGGTAAACGTGATTTTCTCAGCAATCCTCACTGTGGAGACGGGGTTCAATGCTTTAAAAATAGTCAAGCGGAAAAATTTAGACCATTTGGCCTAAAGGATTCAATGGGGATTTTGTCGAATCTAATACATCGCAGGAATAGGGAGGGTTGTGAAAACTGATGGATGAATCAGGCGATCACACCATCCCGACGCAAGATAACTCAAGGGTTTAGTTGTAAGGAAAGGATGATGGATTTGTTCAAGATTGGCAAAAAAGGGACAGTAGGATTGCTGTCAGCAGCACTCGTTGTCAGTGCCCTGGCATTAACTCCTATGGCGATGGCGCAGAAAGAAACCTCTGCTTCTGCCACCGATAAGATTAACCAGGCAGCTGGTAAAGTCGATATGGCGAATGTCAATATCAATCGGTTGGGTAAAGCTCTGGTCAAACAGGGCAAAATCAAAAAAGGATCATCCCAGGCACAGGTAGAGAAGGCAGTGCGTGAATACGTACAAGCTCGCTCGATTCCTCAAGGGATTGATACTTCAAGCTCTTTCGGGAAAAAAGCGAAAAAGGGCTTGGCTGGTGTTCGTGCAGCAACTGCTGAGAAGGCCAGTGAAGGGAAAATCAAGAAAAACAAAGGTGTTCATACGGACTACATCGCAATGGCACTCGTTGAATTCCCGGATTATACTCATAATTCACTCAAGGAAGAAAAAGGTTCCTTGTATACGAAGGACTTCAGTCAGGACCATTATCAAGAAATGCTGTTTTCATCAAAGTACACAACGCCTGAGGGCTTAAAGCTACTCACGATGAAAAAGTATTACAATGAAAATTCCGGTGGTAGCTGGGATCTCAATGGTACCGTGACGCCATGGTTAAAAGCCAAGAACAATGCTTCATTCTATGGTGGCAACAATCCAGCAACGGGTGACAACGATAAAGCGCCTCGTGAGTTGGTTGGAGAAACCTTGGATAACATCGGGAAAGCCATTAAAGGGAACGAAGCGAAATACGACCAACGTGACCCTTATGACATTGACGGTGACGGAAATGTTATGGAGTCGGATGGTTTGCTTGATAACTTAATGGTCGTTCACTCCGGTATGGGTGAAGAAGCTGGCGGTGGCGATCAAGGTGCTGACGCAATTTGGTCCCATCGTTGGACGTTAAAAGCTCCTACTACGATTCCTGGTACGAAACTAAAAGCCTTTGACTACATGATTCAACCAGAAGACGGGGCAGCTGGTGTATTCTCTCACGAATACGGCCACAACCTCGGATTGCCAGATCTATATGACACCACTTATGGTGGACAAGGTTCACCAGTAGGTTCTTGGTCCGTCATGTCGGGTGGTAGCTGGAATGGTGAAGTCTTGGGTACCGAGCCAGTAGGGTTTGATCCATGGTCAAAACTATACTTACAAACAACGTATGGTGGAAACTGGTCTCATCCAAGTGAACTCGATATCGACGATATCGGTAGCCGTAGTAGCAAAGTGAAATTGAAAGAAGCGGTAAGTAAGAGTCTCTTTGGTAAAACCTTGAAAATCAACTTACCTGACGTTGAGAAAAAGCCTGCAACCAAGCCAAAAACGGGTAAAAAGTCTTATTACTCTACGACGGGTGACAACTGGAACACCAAAATGACCTCCAGCACCATCGATCTAACTGGAGCAAAGAAAGCAGAACTTTCTTTTGATTCCTGGCGTAAAATTGAAACGGGCTATGATTATCTAACGGTTTACGTGATTGATGAGGCGACGGGTGAGAAGAAAGCGATTAAAGCTTTCGATGATGATACCCAAGGTCAGTGGACGAGCGATACCCTTGATCTTTCTGCTTTCGCTGGTAAGAAGATCGACTTGGAGTTTAACTATGTAACGGACGGCGGTCTTTCCTACGATGGTTTCTATGTAGACAATATCGTAGTAAATGCTGATGGCAACAAAGTATTTGAAGATGGAGCAGAAGGCGATGCTAAGTTTAAGCTTTCTGGCTTCAAAGTTTTTGATGGTACGGGAACGATGCATCCAAACTACTATCTTGTAGAATGGCGCACGCTAAACGGCGTTGATAAAGGTCTTGCTAAACTTCGTCGTGGTGAAAGCTTCTTGAAATACGATCCAGGTATGGTCGTCTGGTATTATGATGGACGTTACAACGAAAATAACACCAGCCAACATCCTGGCTTCGGTCAAGTCGGCGTCATTGATGCACACCAAAAGTTGAAATACTGGAATAAAGATTACAGCAAAGTGGCTTCTGATCGTTATCTCTTAAACGATGCAGCATTTGGTCTTGACCGTACGACCCCAGTTAACATCAAAGGGTATGGTGAGCTTGGAGATCTGAAAGCACCTAGCTTTAAAGGTGTTTCTACCTTCAAAGACACGAAAAACTACTCTCAGCCTGGTGCCGCTTCTGTAGGTAAAATCCTACCGAAGTTTGGTCTACAGCTCAAAGTGGAACGTGAAACTCATCACGGTAAAGGTGCTGTAATCAGCATCAAAAGAAAATAATTAGTACAACTAAACACCCCCCTCAGTCAATCGACTGAGGGGGGTGTTTGTAATGGTGATGGAAAGCTAATGTTTTCGCATGGGTAGCTAAGATACTATAGCAAATTCCAGATGTAGATGAGAATATCCAAAGATGTAATTGCTGATGTCTAGTTATGTCATTTGATTTTGCTTGGGTTAATCACAGTAGCCACGAACACTCCTCCGTTAAATGATGACTGTAGACGTAGTCCACACTAAAAAATAAAGACTCCATATGATAATTCGAGGAGAATGGAATTTCATATGGAGGCGAACTTAATTTGAAGATTAGTAAGCGTTTAAGTGAGAAGTTAGCAATTATTTTGGGTGGAGAGATTTTAGATTTTTCACAAATACCTACAGTTGTCAATATAACCAATCTAAGAACCTTTAAAGCTACATTATTAGGGAGGCCAACAACGGATCCGCTAAACAACATTTTTTCGTTTGGAGCAACGAATTTGAGAGGTCAAACATTAAATATTGGTTGGTTTGCTTTAAGGCAAACGGAAATTACATCGGTTGTGAATAGGTTGAATCGAGATAATATTACGGTTACCTCGATCTGCGAATATAGCTCCTTTTTGCTCCCTAAAATCACCTATGTTTATTTTCAATCACTTAGCAATCCGATATCTTTTGCGGTGAAAATGAGAAGGATTTTGAATCAATTACCCGATGTAGGAATAAACCAGGATAATGCTACGAGTCAACCGTCAAGAGCGTGTACCCAGTTTTCATCGATCGTAGGAACAAAATTTACAGAAGTAATTGGTACTTCATGTGAAGCTGTCGATTCTCGTAATGTAGGGGTGAAAATCCTGAATCAGAGAGCCCCTAGTATTGATGTGGGATTAATTAATTTTTCTATTGAATCCGTGGATAAAAAGAATATTGGATTGTGTATAGGAACCGTTGCTTTATTGAGACATGAGGTCGATCCTTTCATAAAATTGATTCGAGAAGAAACGGGCTTCATTGATGCTTCTCTTACCTCACCCTGGTTTGGTTCGCCAGATATCTTGTACTTTAACTATGTTACAATTAAAAATATATTTCGCTTTGCTATTGAATCAAAACTTGCTCTGAAATTTTTGAAAAACAGGAGTGTTGACCTGTCGCTTGTTAAAAATTAGAGATTCAACACAAACAACCCCCTTGGCATATTCAGGGGTATTTGTGTTGAAGTGAATTGATGATGATTATCTACCGTTCACGTTGACCACGGTGGTATAGATATCGGTCCGATTCATATGGGTAGGCGGGTTGGTTTTTGCAAAGAAAAGATGAAAACGATTCCCAATCGTAGTCATTCCTTGATAATCGCCAAGAAACAACCCTGCAGAGAAAGGTTCTCTTCTTTCTCGTGGGGCTCGTAACATGTTAAAGGGTCCAGTAATTTTTTGCGAAGATGCAAAGGTGGTTCCAAAATCCCTTGAATAAGAAAAATAATAATTTATAGGAATCGTAGTTATAGGATGGGTTAAGGAATTGAAAATATAGTAGCTGACCCCAACTACACCGCTTTGATTTATCCGAACAGTGGGCGTGAAGCATGGAAGTCCAAGGGATGGATTGACACGTGCGGGTCGACTCCAAGTTTCGCCGCCGTCCGTCGAGCGTGAAATAACGATTTCGTCTATTTTGCCTCCACTGGGTCTGGAATCCTCCCAGGATACATAGAGGTTCCCGTTATTTGAATCGAGGGTGACACTGGCTAGAACATCTCCACTGCCGCGGATCAGTTGATTGGTAACGGGGTCGATGACACCCACTGACAGGATCTCAGCGATGACTTTTCCACTTGACCATGTTCTGCCTTTGTTTAGTGATTTTTGAATCAGGATAAATATCCGAGGGTTTCGCGTCGTTCTACCTAATACAAGGGAGAAAATATTATAGAGAACGCCTGAATGAGGGTCCACCAAAATTTCATTACCAATCGTTTCATTATCAGTTCCCGGGTTGAAAATGATTTTAGGTTTGCTCCAACTGCGGCCTCCATCGAGTGTCCGACTAAACCATGTTGAAGCGGTATTGTCAGCATTTCGATCCCATACCACATAAGCGAGACCCTCTTGATTTGGATCGGCGGTAATGGTTTCTTTATCGTTGCGTTTGGTAGGTCCTTGGTCTGTTTTGATGACACGAAAGTTCTCCCATGTTCTTCCGCCGTTGGAGGAGGTTAACGTGGTAATGGCGCTGAGTTGAACTTGGGTACCATTGGGTGCGATAGATAAGGAGACAGCTGTTGCATACACTCTCCCATCAGGTCCGATGGAGATCCAGGGATCCGATGCACGTTTGTAAGGTAACTGAGGCACAACACACGCACTAAAGGGGGGAATGCTACTCCGATTCCATGTGGAACCACCGTCTGTGGAATAAGAAGCAAGTAGCCCATGAGCGCCTCCATTTGCCCAGCGATCTTCCTGCCACATTCCAACCAAGATATTTTGGTTGTTATTGAGTGGATCGGGTCCTGTTGCTAAATAAGGTTCGACAGCAGTATTTACATATACGCGACCGGGTCCGCCAACGGTACAAGTTACAAAAGGGCTGGGCCCTGAGACACGGATTAAACGTTGCTGCTTGGTCACGAGGTTCAATGAACACACCCTCCTTTACAAGGTAGTTCACATACAATATTCCTTGTGTTCATTGATAGTGTGGGAGTATTCCTAGTTCGAAAGTGTTTCATTTGTTTTTATACCTGCTGAAGGAATATTTTTAACGAGGTGGCTAGCTCATTGATGGAGAGGAAAAGGCCCGTTCAACTGGAATCGGAATAATTTTTATAATAATAGTCCAACCGACTGGGGAGCCTGCTCATATAATAAAAAATAATATCGTATAGGGTATGAGATTCTACTTTGTATTACGGTAATAAATGCATCCACGGGAAGGAGTGTGCGAATGATTATCGGTATTATTGGACCATCGATGACAGAGATCGCTCTACTCCTTCGAGAGATGAAGATCGAAAAGAAATTTACAATCGCAAAGACGTTATTTTTTAAAGGGATGTTAAGAGGGGTAAAGGTTGTCGTTTGTCGATCAAGAGATGGCAAAGTGAATGCAGGTTTAGCCACTCGAGAGTTGATTGCTAGATTTGGAGCAAAATCCATTATTCTTAACGGAGTAGCAGGGGCGATAAATCCCAACTTGCGAATTTTGGATGTAGTCATCTCGACAGGAACACAATTTCATGATGTGAATTATACAAGAGTCGGTGTTCCTTTAAGTGAATATCCCAATTTAAGAATTGCTGTATATCAAGCAAATCCTCCCTTAGTTCGACTCGCTCAACAATCGGCAAAAAAACAACCCTATATTCGTGCAACCACAGGAAAAATCCTAACAGGTGATCAGTTTATTGCAAGTCCAATTAGGAAGTACTTGTTGCGTAAAGTTTTTCATGGCGAAGCGGTAGAATCGGAAGGAGCCGGTGTAGGTCAGGCCTCGTTTTTAAATCATACGCCTTATGTTGTGATTCGAAGTGTTTCTGATTTGGCCAATCGAGTTGCACCGATTGATTTTAGGATACTTGTACGTTTAGCGGCTATCAATGCGCAACGGGTTACTTTGGGGGTTTTAGATGAATTAAACAACAAGAGAAAATATATTGGGAGTCGAGGGGAAATTATTTAACCCTCCTATATATAGAAATGAATTCCTATTTTAATAAGAAGGTATTTCATCCGTGATTTTAAATATATCACTTATAGGAGGTGTATTTACCGATATAATTATAAGTATAATGAATATAATCGTAAATAAAAGAGTTAATCTACCTTCCCATTTGAATATTTTCATCCACCTATATCTAAAACCATCAGATAGCATTCGGTCATTTTTATATATCTCTTTTTTTAATTATTTGTCGAATATAAAAATAAATAAAAAATATATATACAGTGATCAATAAACATATTATCCATGCGGATATTTTTGTGATTAAATATATATTAATAATGAACAACCTTATCTTTCCCTGCTTTATTTTTTAATTATCTTTATATTATAAATAATATAGATGAGAAGCAAAGTGTATTCTATATAAATAAGGAAAAATAATTCTAAATATAGACTTTCCTTAAGGCGACAGCGGATCCGTTATTCCAGTTAGTTGAGCCTATTTTTAACCGTCTGGATACCATGATTACATTGAGAGTTGGTTGTACGTTTACGTTATCTCCTCGATGATTAAAACAACGTTAAAATTATTTATTCACTTTTGCTTCCTTGATCATTTTGCAACCAATCACAAACATTGCAGCTCCCAACCCTGAAGACCCGATAATAATATGTAATGGAGCATCATTCATTCCTAAATTAACCGAAGCTATACATATTAACAAACTAATAATCACTCTAGTCCAACCCCGAGCAAGTAGATTGGCTTGCTTAGGGTTGTTCGAAGTTTTCCTCATCAGTTTGTAACCAATAAAAACCATTATAGTGCCTAATGATAATAAACCAATAAGTATATGAAATGGAATGCCACCCATTGCTAATTTTATTGAAGATATACATATTAAAATGCCAATAAATATAATAGTAAGATGAAGTGGGTTTGGTGACTCGATTTTTTTCAAAAAAAGACTCCCTTCTCGTTATGGATTCCCTTAATATATAATTCGGTTGCCCATCCGTTTTTGTGTCCATTTATTAAGGGTAAGAGGCTTTTATCTCTGGCACCTAAAGACGATACCCTTTCCTAATCGCCGTATAATTCAGCATTGGAGATGATTAATGATGAAGGTAATCTGTAATTCTGTCGGGCTTTATGTAGAAGCTCTGACACGGGGCAAGGAATACGAAGTGTTAGCAGAAGATGAGGAAAAAGATCAGATAAAAATAGTCGGTGATAACAAGCGAGGAAGGTGGTTCAAGAAGAGCTATTTTGTACCTTATGGGAGTAATGTTGCCGTGTTGGTTAAATGGCAGTTCGGTGATTCGATTCATGATGTTAGTGAAGAATCATTAGAACATATTGAAATTACCGTTCTTTTAAGCGATGGACAAACAAGATGGTGTTCGGTATGTACTAAGGCAGGATTGGTTGATTATATTGAACGCAATATGAATGGAAATGGTTTTTTGATTGAAAATCAAATTGTCGTTAAGAATTTATTGCATAAAACGGTGAATGATGCTCTAATCTATTTTGATCAGCAAAATGAATTAATAAGATCAACAAAATTATTAAGCTACAAAAATCGATAGTACAACATAATATATAATTAGGTAAATAATTACTAAAATATTTTTTACTTAGAGGAAAAATACATACGATTTTTACACCATATAAGAAGCAACTCCGAATAAACTCGCCCTTCATCGGGGCGAGTTTATTCGGAGTCGAGGGAGGAAGAATCCAACCGTTAAGAACCTACACGATAAAATTCATGGAACAACTTAATGAGGGCTCGTTTCTCTATCCGTGACACATAGGAGCGGGAGATGCCAAGTTCTTTGGCGATTTCACGTTGGGTTTTTTCTTTTCCACCGGATAGGCCAAAGCGATTGCGAATCACTTCTTGTTCGCGTTCGTCGAGGATGTGGAGATGATTGTATATTTTACGTTTTTCAATCTTCATTTGCACCAATTCAACAATCTCATCGCGCTCGGTACCCAGTACATCGATGAGGGTAATCTCATTTCCTTGTGGAGGTTATCTGTGTTAAATTCTTAAGGAGAGTTTCAAGGTGAATTGATCGTTTTTCTGGTGTTGTTCCTTACGATA
>NZ_FPAA01000015.1 GCF_900116235.1 Marininema halotolerans
GGTTAAATACAAACCGACTACATCCAATGGATTTGTTAATGAGAATGGCTTGTTCCTTCGTTGGATACAAACGAAATTGAAACGCTTTGTGCATGGGTTCACCTCCCTTGTACTTAATTATATACGGGGATGGTTAGACTTACGAGAGGGGAAAAACGCCCCTCCCTCGTCTAACGCGCCGATTCATCCCCCACTTGTAGAAGTTGGGAGTATTCTCGGCGCAATTAAGATAATGAAGAACGGCTGGTCAATTATTGACCAGCCGTTTCGTAGTTTATTGTGATGTTGTTTTTAAGAAAAGACCGGATCCTTAAATTTCGCAAGGCGTTCGAGAGAAGTGCTCTCAACATCGCGATGGAGGCTGTTCCCATGGGCATCCATGGTGACGATGGCGGTGAATTTCTCCACTTGAAGGTGCCACATGGCTTCAGGTACTCCGAAATCCATAAAGTCCACACCATCGACCCCTGTGATGCAGTCTGCATAATATTGGGCAGCCCCACCAATGGCATTCAGATATACCGCTCCATGGTCTTTCAGGCCAGCAAGGGTTTTGGCTCCCATACCACCCTTTCCAATAACGGCACGAATGCCAAACTTTTTAATGATATCCGATTGATAAGGCTCTTCCCGGATACTGGTTGTTGGACCAGCTGCCTTCACTTCCCATTTGTCATCCTGATCTTTCAACATGACAGGACCGCAATGATAAATGACGCCCCCGGTAAGATCCACTGGAGAATCATGATCCATCAGGTATTTATGGAGTGCATCCCGACCGGTATGGATGCCACCGGTGATGGTAACGACATCTCCCACTTTCAGGCTCCGAATGGCTTCTTCTGAGATGGGAGGGGTCAACACCACTTCTCGCACGGACTCTTTAGAAACCGATTCCGTTTCTTCTACCGAGGATTCTTGGAGGGTACCCTCTGGCTCATCCTTGTATAGCCAACTGGTAATCTCCCCGGTTTCAGGGCTCAGGGTCACCCCTTGACGACGGAAAGCCCAGCAATTGTAGGCGACAGAGACATAGAAGCTGGCTGGGATCCGATGCATGCTTCCCACTTTACAACCGAGGAGAGTCGTGTTTCCTCCAAAGCCCATTGTCCCAATGGATAACTCGTTTGCATGCTCCATAATATAGTCTTCTAATTTGGCCAAATCAGGGTTGGCGTTGGTGTCATAAACCTTACGGAAAAGTTGCTTTTTCGCCAACTCGTAACCGGTTGTGCGGTCGCCACCAATTCCGACACCGATAAAACCGGCGCTACATCCTTGTCCCTGTGCTTGATAGACACTGTGCAGGACACACTTGCGGATCCCATCTAAATCACGCCCCGCACGTCCGAGTCCCTCGAGTTCACAAGGAAGGCTATATTGGATATTTTTGTTTTCGCAACCGCCACCCTTTAAGATCAGGCGAACATCAATCTCATCATGCTCCCACTGCTCGTAATGAATGACGGGTACACCTTCTCCTAAATTGTCGCCGCTGTTGGCACCTGTCAAGGAATCAACGGAATTAGGGCGTAGCTTACCGGTTTTGGTGGCTTCGACGATGGCTGCTTTAATCTGACGCGTAATCTCCAGTTGATTGACACCGACAGGAACATGAACATAAAAAGTGGGCATCCCAGTGTCTTGGCAGATCGGAGACACATTTTCCTCCGCCATGGTAATGTTATTGGAAATCGTTGAAAGAGCCAATGCCGAGCGGGTACCCGCATCTTCTTTGGCTTTTCCTTCGCGAACCGCAGCCCGTACATCCGGGGGAAGGTTCGTGGAAGTTTCGGTTATAAGTTCGAGGAGACTTTCCTTTAATGCACGCATCTTTGATACTCCTTTTCCATTTGAGAGAGTCGACTTCATAATGGCAGTCAAATCACCTCCCATTATACATCAAGATCCTGGTTTCTTCAGGGGAGATGTGATGGAAGATTGAATATCGATATGAAAAAACCCTTCAGAATAGAAGGGTTTTTTCAACGTGAAGGAGAGGAAATTTAAGGGGTTTCTACTTATCAGGGGGTGGGTGCAGATTGATTTGCGAGGGGTTGCGAGTTGCGTTGGGCAGTTTTAATAAATCGCTCTTCCGCTTCAACGACTCCACATACACCACATTGAACACGTAGGGACTCTCCGCGATAGGGTACCTGGAAGGGGTCGCCCGAAGCAACTTGTTCCACAATTGCCCCATTGGTTGGGTCTTTTCGGACCGGGGTTACTACTTGTTCAATCAAATTAAATCGGCTGCGATTGGTACCACATGCAGGGCAAAGGTATTTTTCATCCATTGAGTGAACACCTCCTCACTCTAGCATTCCCGAAGAAGGTGAGCTCATTCGACAGGAATGATTGCGTTAGAAAGAGAATCCATGAGGAGAAATGGTTGGGTTTTATCGATGCGAAGGGTGCAACTCAAATTATTTATAAACCGATCGACCATGATAAGGGAGGAAAAGTGGTGGCGAAGCATACAGAAAAATTGATCACCGATTTGACGAACCAGATGAGTGAAGCGGAAAAAAAGGTGATGGAAGCTTATTGGCAAGCTGCCACAGCCGGTGAGAAAAAAGCGGAAGAGAACAATTCCCACGCGTTAAAGGAATGGAAAGCGATTGTCTCTGATCCGAAGATCTATCAACAATTGCAAGATTGCAAAAAGGAAGGGGTCAGTAACCCGATTTTGGCACGTCAGGTTGAGTTATTACTGCTTGAATTCATGGAGAATCAAGCATCCAAGGAGGAAATTGCAGAAATACTTCGGTTGGAAACCGAGATTAAAAGTACCTTTGTCCATTTTCGAGCGAATGACCAAGGGAAAAAGGTGACGAATAATGAGTTGACAGCGATGCTAAAAAGCGAAAAGGATACCTATCGAAGAAAGGAAATTTGGAAAGCGAGTAAGGAAATTGGTCGCTTAGTCGCAGATAATATCCGTGAGCTTGTGCGAAGAAGAAATGAAGTAGCTCGTAAGCAGGGACTACGAGACTACTATGCGATGTCGTTAACGTTACAGGAATTAAATGAAGAGAAGTTGTTTCAGCTATTGGCAGAACTTAAGGAACAGACCGATCAACCCTATACGGAGATTAAAAAAGAGATGGATCAAGTGATTGCGGCTCGCTATCTCTATTTGCGTCCGGAGGGCGTGCGCCCCTGGCATTATGAGGATCCTTTCTTTCAGGAAGCTCCGATGGTTTTCGATGTAAACATCGATGAGGTATTTGCGGATCACAAACTGGAAGAGTTAGCCGAACGCACCTTTCAAGAGATGGGCTTTGCGGTACAAGGAATCCTTGATCAGAGTGATCTATATGAACGCGATAGAAAATCTCCCTATGCCTTTTGTATCGATATCGATCGAAAGGGTGATACGCGAATTCTATGCAATCTTCAGTCGAATGCCTATTGGATGAATACCCTTTTACACGAGCTTGGTCATGGTGTCTATCAAATCAACGTGAATCCCGAACTCCCCTTTCTATTGCGAAAGGCTACACATCCCTCCAGTACAGAAGCGATTGCCCTGATGATGGAACAGTTAGGAAAGTCACCAACATGGCTTTCCCATATTGTGGGTGTTGAGACATCGGCCCTCGAGAAAATGACGGAACCCCTTGCCAAACAGATGAAGCTGAGTCAGCTGATTTCTGTACGGTGGTGTTTAGTGATGATCCACTTTGAACGGGAGTTGTACCTTGATCCCGATCAAGATCTTAATCGACTTTGGTGGGATCTGGTGGAGCAATTTCAATTTGTTCCACGGCCAGAGGGGCGGGATGAACCGGATTGGGCGGCGAAAGTCCATTTGGGGGCATTCCCTGTATACTATCAAAATTACTTACTCGGTGAGCTGACGGCCTCTCAATTGCTTGCGACAGTATCTAAGGAGTTTCCCAAGAAGGATCACCCTCTAGTGGAAAATGAGGCGGTTGGAGGCTTTCTTAAAGACCGTTTCTTTCGAGAGGGGGCACGTTATCGGTGGGATGAACTGATCGAACAGGCGACGGGGGAGAAGTTGAACCCAGAGTATTTTGTCAGCCAATTTGTGGAGAATGTTTCTAATGACGAGGAGAAGCAGGTGGCTAGTAAAAAATAGCGATGATCGTGGTAAGAAAGATGATCACGTTAAGAAGCTGACCAAAAAAAGGGTGGTCAGCTTCTTTATGTTCCATCAAAGGGAAGAATTACTCTGTTGAGTCGGATTGGGTGGTGGAAGAAGGTTGCCACTCCTCACAACGACGACTCACTTGTTGGAAGTGGTCGCGAATTTGTTCTTTACTCCATCCCTTATCCGTGTACAAAAGGAGATGATCCAACCAGAGCGGATACCAGGAAAGTCTCATTACTTCCTGGGTAAAAGCATGGGCGGCGATTTCACGAAGACGGGTGAGGCGTTCCCGAATTTCAATGGGTCCCCACTTCTTTTTCACGACGCGGGGTAAGCGACCGTCTGTTCTGCCAAGGCGTGTACTTTCTAGATGGTGGAACCATTCGTGGAAGAGGTGAAGCGCGATGAGATCCTCCTCTTTGACAGTAAATCCTTCTTGCTTAAAGAACGTTTCGAGTTGTTCCAAGGATGCCCGGTAAATTTCAATCACCGCTGGCTTGGTTCGATATTGGGCGCGAACCCATCCATCATGATCCTTTTGTCGGCGGAGAAAGGAGACACGGACACCTGTGTGGATGACACGGTCCATCCAATACCCAAGATTCCCATCATACTGATAACTCGTTGCTGCTAATTTGCCAAAGGAGAGGGCACCATTAATGCACTCAGGTATTTTTTGTGGGGCAAGATAGGAGAACATCTCGTCTTGTTCTAACTCGGTATAAGCGAGCTCAAAGGGAGAAAGTGTGGGCCACTTTTGTGCAAGCTGAATGTTGCACAAAGGATTGGACGATGGGGGATCCTTCTCTTTCAGGACAAGCGGTGTTTTCTTCTCCATATCCTCCCTCCTTGATCATGATTCAGATTGGTTCGTTTCCTAGGCTATGATCCAACCAGCTTGACTCATTCTCCCTAACAGGATGGCCCTAAAAAATTAAGGGATGAAAGAGGGGATCTTAGCACAGGTTACGGGTGGAGGAGGGAGCGGAAAAATGTATCTACACGGTATTCCCTTTGTGTATTTAGTTCACCAGTATCCAACGATTCATCCGAAGAAGGAGACTGCCCGCAGAAGTCCGTCGCATTTAGCGGATACGCTCCATCTAAAAAGGGATCTTGGTTTTGTACCCATTCATTTATTAAGGACATCCTCAGGGTATCCGTTGGAGGTTTGCATCAAAGAATGCTTACGTTACGGTGATACGGTATTTGCCTTTTCTGCTCTATCCACAGCGGTGGTCCAGTTAAGTGCACATGAATGGGGCGTACACCAACTAACACTGGAACAGCCCGGTTGGATTCTTACGATCCGGCCATCATCATTATCGTGGTTGCAAAGGCACTTTCCCTCTGTCCCCATCGTCCTAACCCAATGGAATCGTAAAGAAAAACGAAAAAACCGTTATCCAAGACACCCCTTTTACGTACCGAAACCTTCACTCCCATGGCGAGAAGCGCATAGGATACGGAAGCCGCGGATCTTCCATGAGCAGAAGTGATGGACTCCTGCCTAAATTGAAACACGAACGCACCACGAAATAAGCCCGTTCATACAATAACCTGACTGAGTCCCTTACCCTCGTGTTCCAAGAGTCCGAGCAAGGAGGGGTGGCGCAATTGAGCAACCAGAAAGGGAAGCCCTTGTTAACAAACAGGGAAAGGGAAGTATTCGAGCTATTAGTGCAGGACAAAACGACAAAAGAGATCGCCCAACAGCTCTTCATCAGTGAAAAGACCGTCCGGAATCATATTTCAAATGTGATGTGTACCTTTTCAGGGAACATGAATGAAGCGGCGCGGTGGTGTTATCCAACGGGCCGCTTCATTTTGGTTCCGGCAGATATTTTTTTTAGTTGCCGGGTATCTTTTCAGAAATGGTTAAACACATTGTTCTCCAGCTTCCTGTAATGAAAGTGCCTTTCTCAATTTTCTAATTATGAAAAATACTTTATAATAAAAATAATTTATGAATAGGAGGGGAAACATCTAACTTAATAAAAATTATCGTATATTTAATATATTAAAAAGGGGCATTCATAAAAAATGATTAAAAGAAAATTGACAGTTACAATATGTATGATTTTTATTACACCCATATATATTTTTGTAATTTCCAAAGACAGCTTCCTAATGGAGGGGGCGTTCCTTCCTGCTTATATAGTACATTTACTTTTTTCTGTGCCTGTTTTTCTTCTTTATGCCCTTCCTGTGTCGATTTTTTCTGAATTTTTATCAAAAAAACATCATTATCGATGGCTAGTATCGTTATTTATTCATATAGGATTCACTAGTATTTTAATCATTCTCCTTCCTTTACTTATTGACAATGGTTATCAGGTATTTGAATTTACGTTCTTTTTTGATCGATTCATTCCATTGAATTTTATTGCTTTCTTATATTGGTTAGTTGATGAATGGTTTATATGGCTATGGAGAGAGGAATCAGCAAATGAAATAACAAAATAAATGGGGGGTATCTATTGGCAGAATACGATAAGAAAAACTTCTCGAAGCAATGGATCACCAAAAGAAAGAAGTCCTCAATACGATTCCAAAGGGACTTTCTACACAACAGGATAATCAATACGCTAGATACTATCATCTACTTTACCCTTATAACTTTTAAAATAGGTTATGAAAGTGCCCGTTTTCGTGCATTCAATCTATTGTTCCTATCCATTTATTTAATTGAAACATAGGATATGAAACACGAATAAGGGAGGTTGAAAAGATGAGTTCGAATAACTTTTTGGTGAGTGTTTGTAATGATATCCGAATACAGCGTTTTATCCCAGCCATAGGTACATCAGGTCCTGAAGTATTACGTTTTTGTTTAGGAGTTGTAGGTGACGTTGGAGGTAGTGCTGGTTTTGTGGTACCCTTCCTTGAAGTAAAGGCATTGTTTGATCGAACGTTTGGTGCTGCTTGGAACAATCGGTTACTTCTTGAACGTGGCGAGACCCCCCCAAAAAGTGTTTTCCCTCCCCGTTTCTTGAACTTCTCACCCAGTATCGAAGAGTTTGCTAGGGTGGTTGGAGATACCTTCGCTCCTCTCATGAAGAAATTATTTAATGCCAATTTACAATTTGTACGTGTAATCCCTATCACTGATCCAGTTCTAGTTGACTCGTCAGCAACTTACTTTATAAGAAAGGCTCCTACCCAAAACGTAAAGGTGAAAACAAAAAAATAAAAGCAAACGAATAGAGCAAATCCATTTAACCAACTTATTAATCTTGCATAGCACGAATCTGCTCAGCTATAGTCCTCTGATAAAGTTTGATATGATATGGTTAGGCTCCCCAAAAACACTGGTATACCAGTGTTTTTTTGAGTATTTCGAATAAAAAATAGAAGTAAGATCCCGATTCACTGATCACATAACTCATTTTTGAGAAAAGAGGAGGGGAAATGGTGGTTCAAAAGCTACATAACTTATAACTAACTATAGGAAATTTAACATTAGGATTCGTATACATTCTAAAAATGATTAAAGGGACCCTCCACCGCGTTTATACGAATCAATAGATTTACTGTAGTCGCCTATAAAGTTCCTGAGGAGTTGGGGTGTGGGTTAGTCATCAACTTAGTGAATATTCCAATAGGGGTATTAAATCGTATCATCCAAAACTATTTTCAACAGTCGAGAAGGGGAAATTTAGATGCAGGGACACATTTTTTACCTTTAAGAAAGAAGGTTTATAGTTTGAAAAAACAATCATTTAAGAAAGGGATCCTAGTTGCGGTCCCCATAGCGGTTGGTTACATTCCAATAGCTCTAACATTTGGATTAATTGCTCAACAATCAGGGGTTTCACTTCTGCATACCGTATTAATGTCTGGACTGGTGTTTGCAGGAGCTAGTCAATTTATGGCGATTAATATGATGATGTCTGGATCAGGAGGTCTTGAAATTGTTTTAGCCAGTTTTATTTTGAACTTTAGACATTTTGTCATGAGTATTTCTCTTCAAGATAAATTATCTAGTATATCAAAATTAAATAAAATATTACTAACATCCGGGATAACTGATGAAACATTTGCTGTCGCTTCATTACATGAGGAAAAATCAGATCGCTTTTTTTTCTCAGGTCTTTTCCTCACCTCATATATATCATGGATCATTGGTACTATTCTCGGTGGAGTACTATCTAATGTAATTCCAGCGGATATTAGTGAGAGTATGTCAATTTCTCTTTACGCTATGTTTATCGGGTTGCTTATTCCTGCAGTTCGAAAATCATGGAAGTATTTTGTAGTATCGGGTTTTGGTCTGGGTTTAAATACTCTTATTAGCTTGTTTTTGAGTACTGGCTGGTCAATTGTTTTGGCGACACTAGGGGGCGCATTGTTGGGTATCCTTTTTACTAGGAGGAAATCATGACAAACCATATAGCTTTTATTATCTTAGGGATGTCTTTGGTAACTTTGATTCCACGATGGTTACCTGTCTGGCTTGTCGATCGTTTTACTCCACCCTCGTGGGTTAGAGACTGGCTAAATAATATTCCGTATGCAGCCTTAGGAGCTTTAATATTTCCAGGAATATTATCAGTGGAAAAAGAAGAGCCGCTAATTGGATTTATGGGTGGAATTGTGGCAGTAGGATTAGCCTATTTCCGCTTTCATATTATTATTGTCGTTTTAGGTGCTATATTAACGGTTTTCATGCTTAAATATTTATTATTTTAACCCAGACAGAAGTATGTTAGTGTGCATTTCTACGTTAATCATTGAAATATTTTTTTCCTACAATATATAACTACAAATGAAATAATTAATCGCGTATTATGGAGTTGTAAATTTTCGGTGACGAACAATGAGATCTAGAGAGAATGGAGATTATTTTATGAGAGATATTATAAAAGAAGTGATCGAATTAGAGAGGGATATTCACAGACTGCATGAGCAGATGTACGCTTTCTCACTCATTAGAGAGGATGGAAGTGAGGAGGAATATGCAAAAATTGAAGGAGAAGCTGAAGCTAATTATGAACAAATCTTCGCTTATCATCAAAGGGTAAGAGAGATAGGTAAACAACTTACACTGGAGGAAATGGTTGAACTGATTTTAAATCATTCCTTTCAATTGGATTACTATCCAACGCTTGACGCGGATCAATCCTTTCAGCGTGGTGTTCTTAATTATTGCTTGAAAGCAGACGGTTTTTATGAACTTTTTACCCAAAAAGAACATACGACACCTGAAGAGGTCTCAGGGAAGATTGAAAAAGTTTATCATTCCTCCATGCTGAAAGTATTTAATATAAATCCGAAGAGAGGAAACTTCTATAAAAATTGGTTTGGTCCCGAATATCATTTAGTCATTCAATATCGTCCCACTCTTTCGTAAATGCGTTGTGCCAAAATAATAAAAGCCATTCAATCAAGCTAAGTGATTGGTATTATTCCCTCAAGGTAGACAGTGTAAAAAAGCCATTATGATATATGATGGCTTAAATACTGAATTACCGAGTGTCTTTTTGTGTTCTATCAAGAAGTAATTTCTACTAGTCTTGTTATGATTTATTGACTAATCGAACTACGTACTTGCCCCCGTATTACACCATTGGGAAATCGTTCATTGTGTGCATTCGTATAAATGTTGCCTTGGCGTATTTGATTGACCAATTCGGCAATTGTTGAATTTTCAAGGGGCCCAGTCAGGTCAGTACTCCGAATGGTACCTGTGATGATACCTAAGGGGGTGCTAATTCCTGAAGTTGTGGTATTAAAAAGAATTGCCACAATGGGTCCATTAATCCCTCGAGGTGCAAGGTGAAGGTGAGCACGTGTGAGCTTGTTAATGTTCGATAGCCTGAGTTTATACCGAAGGAGAGTCTGGTTTTGATTCACCCTTAAATGGAGAACTCCAGAAGCTCGGGTTTGAACAGGAGGAACTTCCTCTTTGCCCACTAAAATAGAGATAAACCTACTCATTAATCATCACCTCGTGTTGCCATACTATTCTAGGATTCTTTCTTTTGAAACGGCACATATTTAGGGCTTGCAAAACCTCGTAAAATAAAGTATCTTTCCCCGTGAGAGTGCTCTTTTTGATTGTTTGTTTTGCGATTGGTGTTTCAAAACAACTGCACGAAGAAACTTCTTTTTTCTCCTGAAATTCGGCTAATCGACAGCCCTGATAAAGCTCGATATGATATGATCCTGAAGTATGAGGATATGTCCGCGACAGTGCTATAGTCCCCTGTTCTGCTCCATTCCGTTTTATAAGCCTGGCCAGATTCCAGGGGACCCTTTCTGAGCGATGGCAAGGGTCAAAGTTAGTAAAGGTTAAATAGTTAAATACTGACTGTCCTTTCTGGTTGAATCTAACTGATATAATATTGGGTTACTATTTAAGAGGATATAAAAAGCACCTCAAGGATTAATCCTTGAGGTGCTTTTTCACTAGATCCTTTTCGTTTGTGGCATATATGATCAACAAACGTTCCCAAAATAGTCCCCACTTTATCTCTTTGGATATATAAAGGGCTTCATGTCGGTTGGCATCAATCCAACCGAACATATTCAATTTGGAATACGGATTCGTCCATTCGGGATCTGTTTCGTAGGCTCGAATTAAAAAGGGACGTATCTCCTCTAAAAGTTCCCCTGGATCGGTGGCACGGGAACGCTCCCACTTATTCCGTAGCACTCTCATTTCAAAAGTATGCAAGGGTTTCCCTCCTCTTAAATCTGTTATACTAGTGTCTTTGTAAGACGCTAACCATTGAACGTTTATTGTTTCGCAAAAGACTTTATTATTTTTTTTTTGAAAATTGACCACAAAAAATCGATTAATTACGAATAATATATTAGACGGGGTAAAAATATGAGACCGATTTCTGTGGTTGCTGAAATGATCTTTGCTGATTTAATTAATGCTCTATGCATTCCCGAGCTGACGCTCCCCAAGATCGAAGAAGAATTGTAGTATCTATAATGGAGGGAACTATGCTTACATTTAAAGAGTTGATTATTAATACAGATTTCGCGAAGGTATGGGAAAAGTTTATTATACATTATCCAGATTTTAAGGATAAAAAGGTAAATTTTAATTCGTTTTATAAAAAATTGAAATTCACTCCACCTTCAGCTAACAGAACTAACATGTACATTTACATCAATGTATATCAAGAGGATACTGATGGGCAGACAATATGGACCCAAAAATTCACTGAAGATGATGATTCACTTCATTTTGATGTTTGTGGTATGGATGACGAATGGACTGGATACTCTCTTGCAGCAAGCAAATTTCATGAGTGGCTAGGGTATTACATAGACGAAGAATCATTAAACACTATGACAAACGACAGTTTTGTTGCTCATTGTCTTTATGAAATGACATTTTATTATGGAGATGATGATACAAAGTCTTTGGAATAGGGGAATCGATTTTGCAGAGCGTTCGAGGCCAACAGGTTTGAGGCAACTAACCAATAAAAGAAAAAATTTGTGAGGTTGGGTAAATATGTACTCTGCAATGGCATATATTATAGGGATAATCTCTATCATAATAGGAATATCTAATTCAATTAAGTGGGTCAATAAGAGGAATTGGTTGAGGCTTGTAATTTCAATTTTAACGACACTCTTTATTACTTTCCTCATGATATTAAAAATTCTCCTTGCAATTATATCATGAGCTTGCTCTTGGGAATCCCCAATGTAGTACTCGAAACTCATCTAAAAAAGAGGCTCCGTGCAGTTAACACGGGGCCTCTTTTGTTTAGTCATCTAGCGAGAATTTCATATTATAAATACCTTTGTCATCAGAGTTATCCCTGATAGCTGTTAAAGTAAACAATTGGATTTTGCTATTCTTCGCCAGTTGAATAATTGGTCGCACCACGTGATAGTCCATGCATTAGCTGTCTATGTAGCGTATCAGGCATACAGAAAGAAGTAACCCGATCCCCTGGCAAAGGCGTGCGGGTTACTTCTCGCAAGCTGTGGCCCTTTGTTTACGGTAGCTACCACGGGGCGGTAGGGGTGCCACCCTGCCGCCTTTACTATTTCTATCCAGAGGATATCATGGATATGCTTGGCCCTCAAGATCATTCGGAGCATTGAATGATCTATTTTTGTTGAATTAGGGTTGTTTAACTGTCCTACCGACATAGGTCTAGGACTGAGGTGGTTATGATGGATAAGAGAGAAAAGCGGAATTTTAAATTACGTATTGTTCGTGAAACATTTGGTTCGAAAGAAATTAAACAGGCATTTCGAGAAGCTCTCGAACCTTATTTTAAATCAGATGAAGATAAAGATAAGAACTCTAAAACTGCCGCCCAATAAACGGGCGGTTTTGTTATATATAGGAGGAAAATCGATATGAGTGCTGAATATGCCGTCTATGTACGTGTATCAACCGATAAAGAAGAGCAAATATCATCCGTGGAGAATCAAATTGATATTTGTAGAAATTGGCTAGAACGGAATGGGTACGAGTGGGATGAGAATCAAGTGTTTAAAGATGAAGGGATAAGTGGGACATTATTCACAGACCGACCCTCGATCCAATTGATTCTCAGAAAAGCAAAGGCAAAAGAGATCAGTATGGTTGTGTTTAAATCCATCAGTCGTTTAGCGAGAGATTTAAAGGATTCATTAGAAATCAGAGAAGTATTTATTGCTCATAATGTGCGTATTATCTCAGTTGAAGAGGGATATGATTCCCACAAAGCAGGAAAAAATGATATGGCTTTTGAACTTTGGTCGTTATTTTCAGCTCAGTATAGTCGTACGCTGTCTTCCGGTATTTCTGCAGCACTCGCTGCAAAAGTAAGGCGAGGAGAACATATAGGAAAAACTCCCTATGGATATGATAAGGTGAATGGATTTCTTCAAATGAATGAAGAGGAGGCGAACGTCGTTCATAAAATATTCGACTGGTACATCCAAGGGTGGGGATATAAGCGGATTATGAAGGAATTAAATTTCCGCGGTATAAGACCTAAAACCATTAGTAAATGGCAGATCACTTCCGTTCAACGCATTATTCGAAATCCTATTTATTGTGGGGATTTTATTCTTAATCAGTACACCGTAATAAAATCGAATGGACGTAGAAAGCAAATAAAAAACCCGCGGGAAAAATGGATTTATTTTAAGGATCACCATCTACCCATTATCCCAAAGGATATATGGAGACAAGCAAATAAAGACTCTGTGAAAAAACGATCGTTTACGCCTTGGAATGAATTTCGCGGAATAATGAAATGTAAGGTTTGTGGTTCTAATATGATTATTAATCGTTCAGTAAAAAAACGTAGTGATGGAAGTAAGGTGAATTGGGATTATCTAAAATGCAGTAAGTATCGACGAGGGGGGGTATATGGATGTATAAATCATGCCCCTATTTTATATGAGGATTTTCGAGGGATGATTCTAGAAACTCTTCTTAGTAAAGCAGAGTCGCTTACAATCCGCTTAAAGAGTCATGTTCAAAAAAAGAAGGAAGCTGAACGGAGTCAACTCATCGCTTCCAAAGAGCAGAATAGTAAGAGAAAAGATAAATTACTTGATTTGTATCTTGATCAACTAATTAATAAAGATGAATTTGAACAGAGGAGAAGAGAGATTGAAGAAAACATAGTGACGATCGAGGATAAGATTCTTCATTTGGAGAAAAGGGAAGGGATGGCACAAGACATTGAAACCATTCGCGAGGCGTTTGCACAACTGGAGGATCGAGAGCAAGACCTATATAAGGTCTTTTCGATATTAATCGAGGTGATTCGTATTCACCCAGACAAAGCTATTGAAATTGACTACACATTTGAGGAATCGGTTCATACGTGATCGTGTTCCTGAAAGGGTATACATTTCAAATGTGATGCAAAAATTGAACGTTAAGGGACGGTCTCAAGCCGTGGTTGAATTGGTGAGACTAGGAGATCTGAAAATCTGAATCACCCCTGTGGATACCCTACCCAATCGAGTAGGGTTTCTTTGCGGGGTGATACCTATGTAACCCTGAAATATATGAATATTTTATTTGTATTGCATTATTTATATTGCGGTATTATTCTATTCCCAGAGGAGAGTGAGCGGATGAATAGAAAACTCTGGGGATTTTCATTGTTTTTGGTTATTTTTATCGGGGTTATCTGGATGTGGAATGGTTCTACAGATGCTCAAGAAGAAAAGTCTGCCTTTTCGCCAAAGTCATCCGAACAAAAACAAGCCCCCTCTCAACCGATTGAGAAAAAACGGGGACAAGCTTCTAGTAAACCAGTGGAACAACCGGAGGAGAAGCCTAAAAAAACTCCACCAGAGAAAAAGGAAACACAGGAACCGGCAAAAGATAAACAACAGCCATCCGACAAGGCAGATTCTCCGGATGATCCCGATCAGGTGGATCATTCCAATGACCGATCAGCGTCAACACCGAGAGTGGTTTATCAGGGGCCATCTACTTCGAAGCAAGTGGCAATTACCTTTGATGATGGACCTGACGGGAAATATACGCCGCAAATCTTGGATATTCTTCAACAAAAACAAGTGGCAGCTACTTTTTTTGTAATCGGTCAAGAAGTGCGTAAACATCCAGCGGTGGCGAAACGGATCGTTAATGAGAATCATATCATTGCCAATCATACCTGGGATCATTCCTACCTACCTAAGCTCTCCGAGTCCAGAATTATTGGGGAGTTAAACCGAAATTACCGAGAAGTTTATAAAACCACGGGAAAGAAAATGTCCTTGATGCGTCCTCCTTATGGTGCAACTAAAGGGATTGAAAAAAACCTTTATCAACAGGGATATCAAATAATTAATTGGGACATTGATTCCCGGGATTGGACGATGCCATCGCCTGTAACCATTCAGCAAAAAGTATTTGCCCACGTAAAATCAGGGAGTATTATCCTGCTTCATTCTGGGGGAGGGGATCGTTCTCGAACGGTTCGTGCGTTACCAGGACTTATCGATAAATTAAGAAATCAGGGCTATCAATTTACGACAGTGGATCGATTGATTGGGGTTTCTCCCTATCGCGAGTGATCTCATACTTAATTATTGAAAGAAAGAAACGGCTGGGTGTTTTACCCAGCCGTTTCTTTCTTGTTTGATGGTGCGATTTGCGGGAGATACCAGGAAGTGTAGGTTGCTTTGATCAGCGCATCAAATTGCTTTGGTACCGAGTGATACCCCGTTGCATATGACCCTTGTTTGGGATCATAGTCGCGATAGACATCCATACTCTGTACTAAACGAATATAGGCCTTACTCCCTTTTTTAATGGTGGAAATGTGTTTTTTAAATGGGATATCGACCTTGGCAAATCGATCGGTATAGATGGAGACAAAGTAGTGAACTTGTGATGCGGAAATTTTATTGGTTTGAATAGCGTTCGCTAATTCTTTTCCGATTAAGGCATGGTCAGGGTGTACATCGTATGGGGACATGGTTCTAAAATCAGCACCCGGAAATTTTTTCAAGGCGGAATCGATTACTGACTGTACCTGGGAAGGAGTAAAATGATCATTGGGGAGTGAATAGGTGCGAATATGGCTAGAAGGAATTCCTAACACCTTAGCTACGCGGTAAAAGTCCCTGATTCGCGCTTTCCCAAACTCTTTTCGTGATAGAGAACCGTCAGCAAAATGCTCCTCGTTGGGGGAATGGATGCGTCCATGCCATCGACATAGGATGGGCTCCCCGACCCGATTCTTATTGACGGATTGATGATCATAGTGGCCATTGAGGACTTCTCGAGCAATTGATTCTTCTCCCTGAGAAAATAGAATCAGATAGATTGGGCGTCCACGCTGACGTTCTTTTTGAATATCGACGCCATAAGTTAATGTCTCATCGTCTGCATGAGGGACCAAATAGATCACCGGGCGGGGAATTGCTTTCTTGGTCTTGGCCTGTGCCAGGGTGTTTTTTTCAGAGGTCGCTAATGTCTGACTGTTTACATAAGGGACTTCTTCGTTAATGAGGGCCCAGCAAATGATGAGCAAAAGAAGGAGAATGAGTCCGTGTGTTTTCTTCATAGTCGTCACGCTTTCCATCGATAAACGAAAGGTTAGTGAATATATGAGCCTTATGGTATCGGAAAGTTGTGTACAAGGCTATGCCTTTGTTTATTCCTTTTGAGGAATATATAACCAGTTGTTGTTCGTGATAATGCTAGGCGACTATCGAAGGTGTTGTTCTTTTACATAACGTTTCACTAACCCTTTCGCAAGGGCCTGCGTGGAATCAATCATCGTCAGGGATGTCCATTGCGTATAAAGGGTCAAATCGGTACAAACAATGATTACCTCAGAAACCCCTTGTTGAATAAACTCTCTCTCGATGTTCTTCCATTGAGAGAGAGTTTCCTGATGAACCCCTCGTTTTTTTGTAGCAACGATCAACTCATCGATTGATTGCTGCAAGGTCGCATTCCAGTAGACGTCTCGATGCAATCGCGCCAGTTGTGTTTGATAAAGTCCACTTTCAATCATGCTTCGTGTTCCTAATAATCCGATCGTTGCGGAGGTCGTCTCAAGGCATCCGATGGTTTCGTCAATGATGTTAAGAAGAGGAAGTGAAGTCATCTCACACAGTTGCTCATAGTATTGATGTACCACATTGCATGGGATCGCGATGATCGCGCACTGGGCAGAGGTTAATGCATCCATCCCCACTTGTAAGGAACGGATCATGCTGGGATGATCTAACGGTTTCTTGGGATGAAAAGGTGTCGGTAGCGAGTATACCATCATATGGGGGAAGTCCTCATCCCACTGGGCACCGTATTGATGCTCACATTCATCGAGAACATATTCAAGAAAGGGTGCGGTCGAGCGTGGTCCCATCCCTGCTAGAATTCCAATTCGGTAGATCGATGACATCAGTGTCACTCCATTTGATAGCGATTAGGTAGCATAATATAGTTGGGCTGAGCATTGGGCTTCTAAGAGTCGTATGGCTTCTTTTTCCTTTGGGTATGAAGAGTCCTTTGCGATGAGCATGGCATGTTTGCAAAATTGAAGCGCTTGCTCATAGTCACCCTGATAGACATGTTTTTTAATAAGCAATTGCCATATGGAAAGGGTATCATCCGCTGAGTGACATTGTTCAAGAGAGCGAGTCAGGTGTTCATCAGCCATGCTCCACTCTCTTTCTTCAAGATAAAGTTCTCCTAGATGACGATGGGCCTTGGAAATGAGGTGTTTTTGCGAAGTTTTAGCAGACAGCTTTAGTGCCGTTTCAAAACAATCCTTTGCCAGATCCCACTCGTTGTTTTGATAGGAAAGTTCGCCTAAGGTGGTCCATAAGGTCATACTCATATCAGGGTCACGACTTTGGCGTGCAAGGTAGATACCATCCCCAATAATGGCGATTGCTCCATCACCACAGTTCTTCTGGTGAAGAAGTTGCCCGTATAAATTAATTAATTCCAACAACAGTCGTGTTACGGGGATTTCTTTGCGCTCCGTCCATAGCTTTTCTGCGTTTGCAAAGGCAGTATCGGTTTGGCCAATATGATGTAAGTAGTTGATTTGATCAATAAGCAAGCGATATTTAGGATAGGTACGAATGCCTTGATCAACATAAGTTGTTAATCCCTGTGCAATGTTGTGCAAAGCTTCTTCAGTCTTTCTCTTTTGATGGGCGATGAGTGCTAAATGGCGGTAGGACATGGACTCAATATTTAAATAAGACCATTCGGGTTGTGCATGGGATTGGATGATCGAATCGTGAAAGCATTGGATCGCTTGATCGACCTTATCCTTTTTCAAGAGATAGATTCCTTTAAAATAGGGGCGAGCAATGGCATAAAGTGAGTCATTACGCATGTTTAGATCGTTAATGCGCTCAATTCCCTCGGGTTGATCGTTCAGTTCCACTAAGGTCTGAGTCTCTAAAATTCTAAAATATAATTCGTTGCCTGTAAGTGTAAATGAATCCTCCTGTTCAATTTCTTCAGTTAATTGTTGCAGGATATCTTCCCATGAATAACCTAATTTGTTCACTATTTTCTTGGCAGTATCCATGGATTGTTGTTCGTTGCGCTCAAATAACGAAATGGTAAATGGGGAGAGATTTTCATCCGCTAAATCTTCAAGACGCAATTTCTTTGATTTTCTTAAATTTCTTAAAAAATCCCCTAAATAGGTGGGTAGATTCTTTTCGTTCATAGACATCGCCTTCTTTTAATTTGATATAGAAGATAGTTGTATCAGGTAAGTGATTAATAACAATCAAGAGCATGACTAAGAGAGTAACATTTAATTGTGATATAATACAACCGAAAATTGTTTAAAAAATATGAATCGAGAGGGTGATCGCATGCCATCCACGAACGACCGTACAAGTTGAGAGACCTATGTGAGAAATGGCGTTCAAACGACACTTATCGACTTAAGTGATCGGTTAAACAATGAGAGTTCCCCGTACGAATGGAATTCACACGATATAAAATATTTTAATCATGATCAGGCAAATACACAAGCAAAGAGCTTATTTGGGGACCACTACGATGTTTTTCCAGATGGAGATGGCTGGGCGACGGAAGAAGTGACTCTGAGTACCCACTCAGGAACCCATATCGATGCGCCTTACCACTATGGGCCACTGTCAGCGGGGCAACCCGCCAAAACGATCGACCATGTGCCGCTTCAGTGGTGTTACGGGGATGGCGTGTTGCTCGACTTTCGTCACAAAGAAATTGGCGAGGGGATCAGCGATGACGATATTGAGAAGGAGTTAGAACGGATTCACTACAAAATCAAACCCTTTGATATTGTTCTTATCCATACCGGTGCCTCTAAGGAATTTGGACGTCCAAACTATGCGTTGAAGCAACCGGGATTGTTCCGCTCAGCAGTTGAGTACTTGGTTACACAGGGGGTGAAGCTGATAGGCATCGATGCTTGGGGGTTAGATCGGCCTTTTGATCGGATGGCAGAGGAAGCCAAAAACGGAAAGGGGCAATTTTGGGAAGCGCATTTGTTTGGTCGGGAGGTAGAATATTGTCAAATTGAAAGGCTATGTAACTTGGATCAGATTCCTCATCCCTTTGGGTTTACCATTCAAGCATTCCCGATTCTAATTGCAGGAGCTAGCGCGGGGTGGAGTAGAGTGGTTGCTATCATTGAAGAAGAAGGATAAGGGTGGCAACAAAAAAACTCCCACAATGAAAGTGGGAGTTTTCCAATGAAAGATTAGTCCTGATCGGCGTAATAGCGATAGATTAAGTAGTCTTCGAAATTACTATTGGGAAAGTTATTTTCTAATTGGAGTAACAAATCTAATTCGTTTTTATCTGTATACAAAAAAGATGACGGTGCCGTTGTTGAGCCATGATAAGCAATCCTGCGCCCGTCACGACCTTCAGCGAGAGTATAGCCCTTATTGGGATAGGCGATCAATCGCCCGTCACTGCCTTCCATGATGAAATAGCCCGAATTGGGGTAGGCAATCCTGCGCCCGTCACGACCTTCAGCGAGAGTATAGCCCGAATTGGGATAGGCGATCAATCGTCCGTCACTGCCTTCCGTGATGAAATAGCCCGAATTGGGGTAGGCAATCCTGCGCCCGTCACGACCTTCAGCGAGAGTATAGCCCTTATTGGGATAGGCGATCAATCGCCCGTCACTGCCTTCCGTGATGAAATAGCCCTTATTGGGATAGGCAATCCTGCGCCCGTCACGACCTTCAGCGAGAGTATAGCCCGAATTGGGATAGGCGATCAATCGCCCGTCACTGCCTTCCGTGATGAAATAGCCCTTACTGGGATAGGCAATCCTGCGCCCGTCATTTCCTTCAGCGGTAGTATAGCCCTTATTGGGATAGGCGATCAATCGCCCGTCACTGCCTTCCATGGTGCGAAAGCCTGATTGGGGAAAGGCAATCAAGTGTCCATCGTGACCCATATTGAAGGTGTCTGTAGCATGATCCTTCTCAAGGTGGACAACTAAGCCATCGGTGGTCTGTCCATAAGCGGTTGGTAAAGCAAGCATCATTCCAATTGTAAGCACCAAACCCATCAGCAAAAACTTTTTCATGATACCCTCCTGTTAAATAGTTTTTAGAAAAACCGATACAGAAAAATGGCAGGATGGAAGCGAGGATTCTGAAGCAGGGATGCACCTTGACTAACGTGCTGCCACGTAGAAGCATATCATAAGATGTGTCATTATTGAGATAATTTTAATTTTTATTATAAAATGCACCGTAAAACCCAGTATTTTTACCTTCTAGATAGCGGATCAATTAGGTACTTCCTTCGGTTATGGATGGAAACAAGAAAACTCCCACAATGAAAGTGGGAGTTTTCCAATGGAAGGTTAGTCCTGATCGGCGAGATAGCGATAGATTAAGTAGTCTTCAAAATTGTTATTGGGAAAGCCTTTTTCTAATTGGAGTAATAAGTTTAATTCATTTTTATCTGCATA
The DNA here is from genome assembly GCF_900116235.1 of Marininema halotolerans. Classification (GTDB taxonomy): domain Bacteria; phylum Bacillota; class Bacilli; order Thermoactinomycetales; family DSM-45169; genus Marininema; species Marininema halotolerans. Next base: position 20,521 of record NZ_FPAA01000015.1, read on the forward strand.
CAAAAAAGATGACGGTGCCGTTGCTGAGTAATGATAGGAAAGGATGCGCCCATCTTGGCCCAGAACGGTACGATAACCTGTATCGGGGTAGGCGATTAATCGACCATCCCGCCCTTCGATGGTGCGATAGCCCGATTGGGGAAAGGCGATCATACGTCCATCGGAACCTTGATCCGTTCGATAGCCTGTATCGGGATAAGCGATCAATCGCCCATCGCGCCCTTGGATCGTTCGAAAACCGGATTGGGGAAAGGCAATCATACGTCCATCGGAACCCCAGTCTGTACGATAGCCTGTATCGGGAAAGGCGATCAAACGCCCATCCCGCCCTTCGGTGGTGCGAAAGCCTGATTGGGGAAAGGCAATCATATGTCCATCGGAACCCCAGTCTGTACGATAGCCTGTATCGGGAAAGGCGATCAAACGCCCATCCCGTCCTTCGGTGATGCGAAAACCGGATTGGGGAAAGGCAATCATACGTCCATCGGAACCCCAGTCTGTACGATAGCCTGTACCGGGGTAGGCGATTAATCGACCATCACGCCCTTCGATGGTGCGAAAGCCCGATTGGGGAAAGGCAATCAAGTGTCCATCGTGACCCATATTGAAGGTGTCTGTAGCATGATCCTTCTCAAGGTGGACAACTAAGCCATCCGTGGTCTGTCCGTAAGCGGTTGGTAAAGCAAGCATCATTCCAATTGTAAGTACCAAACTCATTAGCGAAATCTTTTTCATGATGCCCTCCTGTTAAAGGTTTTTTACATAAAACGGTAGTACAGAAGCAAGGAAAAGCCCGACTAACGAGTTGCAATCTAGATACAAGCCGTAAGGTGTATCATTATTTGATGATTTCAATAGTTATTATAAATACACCGTAAGACCCTTTAATTTGGAGCGGTCAGTGCATTTTTACATCCTCGTCAATGGGCTTCCACATGTCTCCGCGCTCCCACTTCTGGTTAATCAACACGCCTAGTTTAGGTATTAGTTATGGATCAAGAGACGAAAGAGTCCAACTAGAAAGGGGTTACCTGTTACTATGAAAGGTTAGTCTTGATCGGCGTAATAGCGATAGATTAAGTAGTCTTCGAAATTGCTATTGGGAAAGCCATTTTCTAATTGGAATAACAAATCGAGTTGGTTTTTATCTGCATACAAAAAAGATGACGGTATCGTTGCTGAGTCATGATAAGCAATCCTGCGGCCATCACTACCTTCATAGGTAGAATAGCCTGTATTGGGATAGGCGATCAAACGCCCATCGCGCCCTTGGATGGTGCGATAGCCGGATTGGGGAAAGGCAATCCTGCGGCCATCACTACCTTCATCGGTATAGTAGCCCGTGTGGGGATAGGCGATCAAACGCCCATCGCGTCCTTGGATGGTGCGATAGCCCTTATTGGGAAAGGCAATCCTGCGGCCATCACTACCTTCATCGGTATAGTAGCCCGTGTGGGGATAGGCGATCAAACGCCCATCGCGTCCTTGGATGGTGCGATAGCCGGATTGGGGAAAGGCAATCCTGCGGCCATCACTACCTTCATCGGTATAATAGCCCCCGGGATAGGCGATCAAACGCCCATCACGCCCTTGGGTGGTGCCAAAGCCCTTATAGGGGTAGGCAATCAAGTGTCCATCTCCCCCACTATCCACGATGTATCCAGCATGATCCTTCTCAAGATGGACAACTAAGCCATCGGTGATCTGTCCGTAAGCGGTTGGCAATGCCATCATCATTCCAATTGTAAGCACCAAACCCATCAGCCAAAACTTTTTCATAATACCCTCCTATTAAATAGTTTTTGAAAAAAGCTGTTACTGAAAAAAGGCATGACGTAAGTAAAAGCTTGATTCTGAAGCAAGGAAGCGCTTTCACTAACGAGTGGCCACCTAGAAGCATATCATAAGATGTGTCATTATTGAGATAATTTTAATTTTTATTATAAAATGCACACCGTAAAGCCCTTTATATTCACCTAGCTGAGATTTCTAGAAAATAGAAGGAGCTCACATCCATGGAGAGAATAAACCGAATTTGCAGAGTGAACTGATAAACGAAGGGGTAAATAGAGTAGTGCTATTATTAAAGAAAGAGTCTAATCGTGGAACAAGAAAACTCCCACAATGAAAGTGGGAGTTTTACGAAGATTAGTCCTGATCGGCGTAATAGCGATAGATTAAGTAGTCTTCGAAATTACTATTAGGAAAGCCATCTTCTAATTGGAGTAACATATCTAATTGGTTTTTATCTGCGTACAAAAAAGATGACGGTACCGTTGTTGAATCATGATAAGCAATCCTGCGCCCATCACTACCTTCATAGGTAGAATAGCCCGTATTGGGATAGGCAATCAAACGCCCATCGTGCCCTTGGATGGTGCGATAGCCCTGCATGGGAAAGGCAATCCTGCGCCCGTCATTTCCTTCAGCGGTAGTATAGCCCGTATTGGGGTAGGCGATCAAACGCCCATCGCGCCCTTGGAAGGTGCGATAGCCCTGCATGGGAAAGGCAATCCTGCGCCCATCATTTCCTTCAGCGGTAGTATAGCCCGTATTGGGGTAGGCGATCAAACGCCCATCCCGCCCTTGGAAGGTGCGATAGCCCTGCATGGGAAAGGCAATCCTGCGCCCATCATTTCCCTCAGCGGTAGTATAGCCCGTATTGGGGTAGGCGATCAAACGCCCATCGCGTCCTTGGATGGTGCGATAGCCCTGCATGGGAAAGGCAATCCTGCGCCCATCATTTCCTTCAGCGGTAGTATAGCCCGTATTGGGATAGGCGATCAAACGCCCATCCCGCCCTTGGAAGGTGCGATAACCCTTAGATGGAAAGGCAATCCTGCGCCCATCGCTCCCCGAAAAAACAGCGTCTCTACCAAAATCCTTCTCAAGGTGGACAACTAAGCCGTCGGTGGTCTGTCCGTAAGCGGTTGGCAATGCCATTACCATTCCAATTGTAAGCACCAAACCCATCAGCCAAAACTTTTTCATGATACCCTCCTAATTAAAGAGTATTTAGAGAAACCGTTACTGAAAAATGGCAGGACAAAAGCGAGAATTCTGAAGCAGGGGTGTGCCAGGACTAATGTGCTGCCACAGAAGCATATCATAAGATATGTCATTATTGAGATAATTTTAATTTTTATTATAAAACCCACGGCGAAATCCTGTATCTTTACCTTCTAGATAGCGGATCGATGTGTAGGGATTTTTCTTCGATTATGGATCAAAAGCAAAAAAGTCTTGGGATGCTTCAATTGGAGGATGTGTTTTTTGGAAAGGAACATTCAAGTTTTTCAATGGATAAGGGGTATGTACATTGATAGCGTTCAAGTGGAAAAGGAACCAAACTTGTATCCGATCCCCGCATCGTATAACATGAAGATAGATTTGCTGAATGTGATCGTAGCTTGAAGTACGGATCATATTTAGCTGAGACTTCTAGAAAATAGAAGGAGCTCATCCATGGAAAATAAACCGAATTTGCCAAGTGAATTGGTAACCGAAATTGAACGCTACGTACGGGAAATTAGCGTCGTTATCAAACGAAAAGGACGCGAAATTTTAAGTGAATTTCCAATTACCCCGCCACAATTTACTGCCCTTTTATGGTTGAATGAACAAGGGGATATGACGATTGGGGAACTATCGCAAAAGATGTTTCTTGCATGCAGTACGATGACGGATTTAGTGGACCGGATGGAGAAAAATGATGTGGTTGAACGCGTTCGTGATGAACGAGATCGCCGGGTCGTACGCATCCACCTTTTAGCAAAAGGGACATCGATTATTATGGAAGTGTTAGAGGCACGTCAAAAGTACTTGTCAGAAATGCTTTCTCATTTACCGCAGGAAGAAGTGGAAGGGATTGCGAAACATCTGGCAACCTTACATCACGAAATGCACCAATAAACCCCCGTGTTGATGGGGAGAATGTATTAAGAAAATTTGGTAACTTTTGGCAAGATCATCTCTCCTCTTTCCTTCATATAATAGGATATAGAGGCGATGTTGAAAACGACTTGCGCAATGCGGGCGTGAATTGGAGGCAGCAGAAGATCGATGGATCAGCATTTACCTCAGAGTGCAATTGGCATATTAGATTCCGGTGTCGGCGGATTGACGGTAGCGAGGGAAGTTTTTCGTCAATTGCCAAAAGAACGGGTACTTTATTTTGGGGATACGCTCCGGTGCCCTTATGGTCCTCGAACCCCTCAGGAAGTTAGACAATTTACCCTTGATATTGTTCATTTCTTAGCAAGGCTTCCATTAAAAGCGCTTGTGATCGCGTGTAACACAGCCACAGCTGTGGCATTACAAGCCGCTCGCGAACAATTTTCCATCCCTGTACTGGGTGTGATTGAACCAGGTGCTCGAGCCGCCATTAAAGTTTCCCATCAAGGTCGTATTGGTGTGATTGGAACGCAAGGAACGGTTCGCAGCTCGGCATATGAACAAGCATTAAAGCGAATTGACTCTGAATTATTTGTTTTAAGTCATGCTTGTCCAACACTCGTACCTCTTGTAGAGAGTGGCAATGGTTTTAGTGAAGATGCGAAACGAATAGTACGGCATGCACTGGCCCCTTTAAAGGGACACGAGTTGGATACATTAATTTTGGGCTGTACTCATTATCCACTCATTGCGGATTTGATTGGGCAGGAGATGGGTGAGGAGACGACTTTAATTAGTTCGGCTGAGGAGACTGCTCGGGAACTGTCCACGGTTCTTCATCATAAAGGACTATTAGCGGATGGTAGTCGCTTTCCGACAGGTGATCATCACTTTTTCATCAGTGGACAGCCTGCTTCCTTTCGACGGATTGCAGAAACATGGTTGGGTCGCCCCCTTGAAGTGGAGCAAGTTTCCCTGCAGTCCCTCGTACAAAATAAAACCGTCGGTTGAAAGAGGTTGGGAAGGAATTTCCCTCCTCTTTTTTTGATGTCCATAACCGTGTTTATCCATATGAATCTTGCTTTCTTTTCTTCTTAGACAAACAAGTGGGGATATTTTCGCTCGGGGCTCGTATACATGTATCAGAAACCTTGTCCCGGGAGGGGATTATCATGGGGAAAAAATGGTTAAAAGGGGCAGTTGCCCTGATTGCATTTCCTTTACTACTCTCTGGTTGTATGTTTGGGCCTGATCAAGAGGGAGCAACACCAATCGATCCACCACCTAAAAAAATGGACACCAATGAAAAAGATAAGAGCAATGAGAAGTCTAAGGAGAATCAATCTTCGGGAAAGACTGATAAGAAGGGCTCTACTGCTAAAGCTGCAAAAAAGAACGAGTTGGAACTCTATTTTATGACGGATTCAGGATATCTTGCACCGTATGCCCTTAATATTCCGAAGGTAGAAGGGATTGCAAAAGAGGCAGTAAAATATATGGTGAAAGATGGACCAGGGGAATCGATGCTTCCCAAGGGATTTAGCGGAATCCTGCCAAAAAATACACAGGTCAAAGGTTTGGAAATTAAAGAGGGGACGGCGACCATCAATTTATCGAAGGAATTTCTCTCTTATAAAAAAGAAATGGAAGGTGATATTTTATCCGCGATTACCTGGACATTGACTGGATTTGATTCGGTGAAAAGGGTAAATATTCAGGTGGATGGGAAAGCCCTCGAAACGATGCCGAAGGGAAAAAGTGCTGCCCAACATTTGACCCGTGCGGGTGGTATTAATGTAGAGTTGGCTCAGGGGATAGATGCCGCCCATAGCATGCCAGTCACCCTCTACTTCTTAGGTCAAACTCCAGAGAATGATATTTACTATGTTCCTGTCACCCGTATGATTAATCGCAGCAGCAATGTAGCAGAAGCGACTTTGAAAGAGTTAGTCAGAGGACCGCTAACCGGGTCGGATCTGGTGACTGCCCTTGCTGAGACAACAAAGGTAAATGGGGTTCAAGTCAAAGGAGATACGGCCATCGCCGACTTTGGCAAAGAGCTTCTCCAATACAGTGATAAGCATGAGGCATCAGAGGATGCGTTAAAAACCATTATTCTTTCATTAACTGAAAATAGTGCTGTGAAAAAAGTAAAAATCACGGTGGATGGAAAATCTGATGTCTCGGAAGATAAAAGTTTTGAAAAGCCGGTAAGTCGACCTGAAAAAGTAAATCCTGGCGGAATCTAAGTGAAAAAGGGATGAGATTAGATACCAGCGGCAAGATAGAAGAGGGGTGGGGAACCACCTCTTCTTCGTATAGTTTTTTCTGTTTTCGCTTCGATGCTCTATGGTATAATGATGAAACCTGAATTTTGGAGGGAATTGGATTGAGAGTAGACGGACGCATGCAAAATGAACTGAGACAAGTTGAAATGATTCCCGATTATATTAAGCACGCGGAAGGATCCGTCTACATATCGGTCGGGGACACCAAGGTACTCTGCACCGCTTCAGTAGAGGAGAGGGTTCCTCCGTTTCTACGTGGTTCGGGAAAGGGTTGGATCACGGCAGAATATGCGATGCTACCGCGGGCGACCCAAACACGGACCATTCGTGAATCCAGTAAGGGTAAAGTGGGCGGTCGGACAATGGAGATTCAGCGGTTGATCGGCCGGGCACTACGCTCCGTCATTCAATTGGATAAGCTGGGTGAACGGACGATCTGGTTGGATTGTGATGTGATTCAAGCAGATGGAGGGACCCGGACGACTTCCATCACAGGGGCTTACGTTGCCATGATTCTTGCTTTGCATCGGTTGGTAAAAGCAGGATCGCTACCGCGGTTACCTGTCACGGATTTCCTTGCGGCGACGAGTGTAGGGATTGTAAATGGTGTCCCGAGTCTTGATCTTTGCTATGCAGAGGATTCCCAAGCCCATGTTGATATGAATGTCGTGATGACAGGGGCGGGTAAATACGTAGAAGTTCAAGGAACAGGGGAGGAGTCCCCCTTTAGCCCCGAGGAGCTTACCCAATTACTTACCCTTGCCAAAGAAGGCACGGATCAATTGGTTGCCATGCAAAAAGAGATACTAAAGGAAGCGGCGTATGGAATCGGAGGAAATCGACATGCAGGAAACCAAAAAGAAGTGGGTGTGGAACGAGCTGGTCTTCGCAACACAAAACGCCCACAAAGTTGAAGAATTAGACGCGATTTTTAAAGAATCGTTAGGAATGCGAGTGATTGGCCTCCATAATTTACCCGATATCCCTGAGATCATTGAAGATCAAGACACCTTTGAAGGGAATGCCATAAAAAAAGCAGAAACCATCGCAGGTGTGCTGAATCGACCCGTTGCGGCGGATGATTCTGGATTAGCAGTGGCTGCCTTGAATGGAGCGCCGGGGGTGTATTCTGCACGTTATGCTGGGGAAAATGCCACGGATCGCGACAATAATCACAAGCTCTTAGAAGCAGTAAAAAGCATTGCGGAAGAAAAGCGGCAATGTGCTTTTGTGTGTGCCCTTGCTCTTGCTGTGCCAGGGGAACCCACTCAGACGGTACGGGGCGAAGTGTCTGGTAGGATTACATTGAATCCACGCGGAGAGCATGGTTTTGGCTATGACCCATTGGTTTATCTTCCGGAGCAAGATCGGACTGTGGCTCAACTGCTCCCGGAGGAGAAAAATCAGATCAGCCATCGCGCTGTAGCTGCGAAGAAGCTGATCCCCCTGTTGAAAAAGGCCTATTTATTTGATCTTTAATAGAAAGGAGGGGAATGAAATGCGCGTTCTCATTATCAGTGATACCCATGGCGAAGCGAAGCTTTTAAAGGAGGTCTGTCATCGTGTAGGTGCAGATCATGTCATCCATTGTGGGGATTTTACAACCGATGTTGCAGAATTGCCCACCGTTCCCCTCACTATTGTACAAGGGAACTGTGACTGGGAGGACGTCCCAAAGGATGTGCTTTGGGATGCGGGTCGCATTCGCTTTTATGTCACCCATGGTCATAAGTATCAGGTGAACTCTTCCCTGTTACCCATTCAGTATCGAGCTGAGGAAGTGGGTGCCCAAGTTGCATGCTTCGGGCATTCGCATTTTCCCGTCTGTGAGCAGGTTGGTAACCTCCTACTCCTCAATCCAGGGAGTATTACTTCGCCACGAGGATATCGGACACCTACCTATGCGGTGTTAGAGATACTCGGGGATCATTCTGTGGAGGTTCACTTTTACGACCCTAAGGATCAACGGGTTCCGGATCGTGGAGGAAAATATTACTTGACGAGTGATGATTCCATGTTATAAAATTATTCTGCATTGCGAAATACAAAGATTCTTGATAAGTCCCAGTAGCTCAGCTGGATAGAGCAACGGCCTTCTAAGCCGTTGGTCGGGGGTTCGAATCCCTCCTGGGACGCCACTTACATAACCATATAACCTTTGATATGACAAGGGTTTTGACAGAGAAGGGATGCTAACACAGATTAGAACGCTGTGGGAGCATTCCTTTTCATTATTTGAGGTCGTGAATAACCCTTTGTTCTTCTCCGATTCCAGACTGTTGATATGAACTATATATCATTACAGGTATGGGAAATTGGATCATGGAGGATGTGTGGGTACACAAGTGGACTTGCCATTGGCAAGGGTGGTTTTTACTTTAAAAAGTAGGTGTTATAGGGTGATCATCACAAAAGAAAGAGACATCGTAGATGTAATACAAAAGGATGACTGGATGATGGATTTATTAAGAGCTGTTCAAACATTGCATTTGCCTGATTGGTGGATATGTGCAGGTTTTGTTAGGTCAAAAATATGGGATGTAATACATAATTTTAGTACAAGAACACCTTTACCTGATATTGATGTTATATACTTTGATTCATCCAATACCGATGAATTAGAAGAAAAGAACATTGAAAGAGAGCTAACGTTCCTGATTTCCAACATCCCATGGTCTGTTAAAAATCAGGCAAGAATGCATGTTTTAAGTAATGCAGCTCCTTATGTATCATCCGTTGATGGTATATCCAAATTTCCTGAGACCGTAACTGCATTAGGAGTTAAATTAGATAAAAAAGATAATGTTGTTTTAACAGCTCCTTGGGGAATAGCGGATGTTGTAAATCTAAAAGTAAGACCAACCCCATACTATCTCGAGACAGATGAGAGAATTAACATTTATAAAAACAGAGTTACAAAAAAGGGTTGGGAATCAATCTGGAAAAAGTTAGAAATTTATAAATGAAAAAAACTTTAATCTAAATCAAGACTGTCGATTAATTTGAGTATTTAGCTCATTTACGCTGTCATCCTTTTCCTAGAGGAGATGAAAACATGAGAGAGCAAAGGGAGATTGTTCAGATTAAAGGTTGGGAAGAAGATGACCTTGATTTACTGTTCCAACTAAATGCACCAGAGATGATGAACCATCTTGGAGGACCCGAACGTGAGGAAAAGGTGTTTAGTCGCCATCAACGGTATCTTGCGCTCAAGGATAAAGGATCGATGTATAGCATCCAATTACAGCCCCAAAATGAAAAAGTAGGTTCCGTTGGATTCTGGCACAAGAGTGTGGATGGTGAAGAAGCATATGAAGTAGGGTGGAGTGTCTTGCCCTCATTTCAAGGGAAAGGGATCGCAACCCGAGCGACTAAATTAGCAATCAAAGAAGCGTTAGCAAAAAATAATTGGGCGATTCATGCTTTTCCTTCAATTGATAATCCAGGTTCGAATGCGATTTGCCGAAAACTTCATTTTAGCTTTCTAACCGAATGTGAATTTGAGTATCCCCCAGGCAATTTGATGCGGTGCAATCATTGGCGCCTTGAAGCAAGCTCAATCCGCTAAACCACTTAAAATCGTATTATGGATTTCTCTATCGACAGTTATGTGGATGTATCGACATTTGATACAGAAAAGGTGAAGAGGGTATGGAAGAAAATCTAAAGGATATGGATTTTGGGTATTTTATTGGACAAGTAGTAACCGGCGTGAATACCGATGAACATGCCCCTTTAGTTATTCAATTTGAGAAGGGTTCGCTTATTGTGGAATGCCCATGGAGGCTTTGTAGAAATAATGAAATTATCCTTGGTGAAACGGATTGTATCTCAGCTCCAGATAAGTTTACATATAAAGAGATATATAAGATAATTGGCAAAAAGAAAATAGTAGGCATTGATAATTTTATGGGTAGGTTTTTTGTAATAACCTTTGAGGATCAAATCATATTTGAATTATTCCATGCAAGTAGCTATTTTGAGGGGTGGAATTTAATAGGGGATAATGGCTTTGGTCTATTTACAATCCCTGGAGGCGAATATGCATAGATCGATCCCAAGTGATGTCGATTACCCAATAATGGGAAACTTGCATCCTAGCGATGTTTCTTCATGTTAGGAGGCGATCGAATCTCTTCCGATCAATGATCGTTGTTAGCCGCAAACCAAAACCCCCTAGGGGTCTTTTGCCCCTTTCCACCTGCTTGCAACCACTAGCTTCTGTGTTATAATGAGGTGGTTGTAAAAAGGCACGGAAACTCTAGAGTTGTAGCCATTTATACATTGAATCGTGTGATGTAGGAGGGAATCGTTGATGAATGTAAGCTGGGAAAAAACTGAAACGAACCGTGGGGTCCTTACGGTTGAAGTAGATGAGAAACAATTAGGTGGTGCGTTGGATCGCGCCTTTAAAAAGGTTTCTAAAAATGTGAATGTACCTGGATTCCGGAAAGGTAAAATTCCACGCCCAATCTTTGAAAAGCGCTTTGGTGTAGAGAGCCTCTATCAAGATGCACTCGATATCCTCTTGCCAGAGGTTTACCCTGAAGCGGTAGAAAAAGCAGATATCGATCCCGTTGATCAACCAGAAATTGATATTGATCAACTGGAAAAAGGGAAGCCTTTCATCTTTAAAGCAAAAGTAATGGTAAAACCTGAAGTAAAACTAGGTGAGTATAAAGGCCTAGAAATCGAAGAAAAAGACTTCTTGGTAACCCAAGAAGATATCGACGCTGAACTGAAGCAAATGCAAGAGCGCCAAGGTCAGTTGGTCGCTGTTGAAGAAGGAACCATCGAAGAGGGCGATCGTGCAATTCTTGACTTTGAAGGTTTCGTTGATGGCGAAGCATTTGAAGGCGGCAAAGGTGAGCAATACACCTTGGAAATTGGCTCTGGACAATTCATTCCTGGGTTCGAAGAACAACTTGTCGGTCTCGCTCCAGGTGAAGAAAAGGATGTAACGGTTACGTTCCCTGAAGAGTATCATGCAGAAGACCTCAAAGGAAAAGAAGCCGTATTTAAAGTGAAGATTCACGAAATCAAGCGTACGGAATTGCCTGAGCTTGATGATGAATTTGCACAGGATGTTGGGGAATTTGAGACGTTTGAGGAACTGAAAAGCGATGTCGAGAATAAGCTGAAAGAACAAAAGAAAAACGAAGAAGAAAGCTACAAGCGTAATCAGCTCGTCGAGAAAGCGGCTGAGAACGCAGAGGTCGAAATCCCAGAAGTGATGATCGATCGTGAAATTGATCAGATGGTGAGTCACTTTGAACAACAACTCTCCATGCAAGGGGTCAACCTGGAGCAATACATTCAGTTTACTGGCCAAACTAAGGAAGATATTCGTGCGCAATTCAAAGAAGATGCTGGTAAGAAGACGCGCAATGACTTGGTATTGGAAGCCATCTCTGAAGCTGAAAACGTAGAAGTGACCGAGGAAGATATTGAAGAAGAACTGAAAAAATTGGCAGAACAAATGAGCCGCGAATTGGATGAAATCAAGCGTTTAGTGGATATGCAAGGCGGTCGTGCTCAAATTGAGGGCGATTTGAAGATCCGAAAAACAGTGGATCTACTTGTATCCAACAGTAAAAATGCGGCATAATGAGAATAGGACGGAAAAACGGGGCACGTGAAAGCGTGCCTTGTTTTTAAACAATCGCTCGGAAGGGAGGCGAAACCTTGAATCTGGTACCGATGGTCGTCGAGCAGACGAATCGCGGCGAGAGATCCTATGATTTGTACTCTCGATTGCTCAAGGACCGCATCATCTTTATTGGCAGTGCGATTGATGATCAAGTGGCAAATGTTGTGACAGCACAGCTTTTGTTTTTAGCAGCAGAAGATGCGGACAAAGATATCTCTGTATACATAAACTCACCAGGTGGATCCATCACCGCTGGAATGGCAATATATGATACCATGCAATACATAAAACCAGACGTTTCCACGATTTGTGTGGGTATGGCTGCGAGTATGGGGGCTTTCCTGCTGGCGGCTGGTGCAAAAGGGAAGCGTTATGCTTTACCCAACAGTGAAGTGATGATTCACCAACCATTGGGGGGAGTACGAGGCCAGGCTGCAGACATACAAATCCATGCAGATTGGATTCTCCGTACCCGAAAGAAGATTTACCAAATTCTGTCCAAGCGCACTGGGCATACGCAAAAGAAAATCGAACGAGATTCGGATCGGGATCATTTCATGGATGCTCATGAAGCCAAAGAGTATGGTTTGGTAGATGAAGTGATCACTCGTTAGAGGGATGATTGCGTAGTGGTTTTTTTTAGCAAGAAGAAGGAAGACGGACTCTTACGATGTTCGTTTTGTGGTAAGTTGGAAGATCAGGTGTTGAAAGTCATCAAAGGGCCTGGTGTAAACATTTGTGATGAATGCATCGATCTTTGTAATGAAATTCTAGAGGCTGAGTTGGAAATCGATAAGGATTAACCACCCTCTTAGAATATGTCTCTTAAGGGACTGCTCTTAAGAGTTCGAAGGCAATTGAACGTGATTATTTTGGGTGCTCATGAAGTGATCGCCCGTTAGACCTTTGAGAGGGGTGATTCGCATGTTCAAGTTCAACGAAGAAAAAGGACAGTTGAAATGCTCGTTTTGCGGGAAATCCCAGGATCAGGTGAGAAAACTGGTCGCAGGGCCTGGGGTATACATTTGTGATGAGTGTATCGATCTTTGTAATGAAATCGTTGAGGAAGAACTGGGCGGCGAAGAGGATATCGATCTACAAAATCTACCGAAGCCCCAGGAAATTAACGAGATTCTTGATTCTTACGTCATTGGACAAGAGCAAGCAAAAAAATCGTTGGCTGTAGCGGTGTACAACCACTATAAGCGGATCAATTCTTCCCAGAAGATGGACGATGTTGAACTGCAAAAATCAAACATCATCATGGTAGGACCGACGGGAAGTGGGAAAACCCTTCTTGCTCAAACGATGGCGAAGATCCTGAACGTTCCCTTTGCAATTGCTGATGCAACCAGCCTTACTGAGGCGGGTTATGTAGGGGAAGATGTGGAAAATATTCTCCTCAAATTGATCCAGGCTGCAGATTATGATGTGGAAAAGGCAGAACGTGGGATTATCTATATTGATGAAATCGATAAAGTTGCCCGTAAGTCGGAAAACCCATCGATCACCCGTGATGTTTCTGGTGAAGGGGTGCAACAAGCACTCTTGAAAATTCTTGAGGGAACCGTAGCTTCTGTACCTCCTCAGGGAGGACGAAAACATCCTCATCAGGAATTCATTCAAATTGATACCAGCAATGTACTCTTTATTTGTGGGGGCGCCTTTGATGGACTGGAGCCGATCATCAAACGTCGACTCGGCAAGAAAGTGATTGGTTTCGGTTCGGATAGTAGCCGAGCTGATCTAAAACCAGGTGAATACCTGAAGATGGTCTTGCCTGAGGACCTCCTTCGGTTTGGTCTAATTCCTGAATTCGTTGGACGCTTGCCAGTGATCTCCACCTTGGAACCGCTGGATCGTGAAGCCTTGGTACGGATTCTAACGGAGCCGAAAAATGCTCTTGCTAAGCAATATCAAAAGCTCTTGGAAATGGATAATGTAGAGCTTACCTTCGAAAATGATTCCTTGGATGCGATCGCTGATGAAGCGATCAAACGGAATACAGGGGCACGGGGACTACGAGCCATCATTGAGTCAATTATGCTCGATGTGATGTTTGAGTTACCGTCGAGGGAAGATGTGACAGAATGCATTGTCACAAAAGAAACCGTTGAAGATAAAGTAGGCCCTCGCCTTACAACACGGGATGGTCGTTCGGTGGATAAAAAAGAAGAGAGCGCTTAATTAAACAAAAAAGAATCGCATCCTTTGGGTGCGATTCTTTTTTGTGTTATCGGAAAATGGATGTGTACTAGAACAAGTCTTTAGTAGTAGGGACTTACTACTCGCGAGCAAAAGTTTTTGTGGTAGAATACAGGAGGTAGTGTGTGTTGAATCATTCCCTTTATTAATTATGGACAATTTTTTCAAGGATGTTGTATTACACCGTAATTCAAGTAGTTAAACACTGCAGAACTGGAGTTGTGTTTTCATGATGCATGTGGAAGTGGTTTCTTCTCAGGATTATCATTCCTTTATTGAAGGAAAACGCCTGGGCAATTTTATGCAGTACCCCTCCTGGGCTCAGGTTAAAACTGAATGGCAACACGATCTCCTGGGTTGGTTTGATGAAGAGCAGAACATGGTAGGGTGTGGACTGGTTCTTTATCGAAAACTCCCAGGGTTAAACAAATACTTAGCGTATATTCCCCGAGGACCGGTGATTGATTGGGATTCTAAACAGTTAAGCGATTGGTTTGAGCCGTTATTTGAATGTTTACGTCGTAAAAATGTATTCTCAATTAAAATGGAACCGCCCGTGGTCCGAGCTAAATGGCAAACACCCACGATTAAAAACTATTTAAAGGAAATCCGTGAGCATAGTCTCAAAGGAAAACGGCTAAAGGATCTTGGACCTGATGAAGTGGATGGACAGGCGGAATTTGTTCAACAAGAACTTACAGCAATGGGTTGGAAGAGCGGAGAAGGAGATGGCGGGTTCTCTGCAATTCAACCCCAATATGTTTTCCGCTTGCCCTTGGAAGATCGTTCTTTAGATGAGGTTTTTGCTGGCTTTCATACCACCTGGCGCCGTAATGTTCGGAAGTCCGAAAAGCAAGGAGTCGTGGTCACAGAGGGAAGTGAGGCGGATCTAAAGGCGTTTTATGACCTGCTCAATGTGACAGCCACACGGGATCAGTTTACCGTTCGTTCGTACAGTTACTTTGAGACCATGTTCCGTGCGATGAAAAAGGAAGATCCGAATCGCATTCGGCTTTACTTAGCAAAATATGAAGATCGTTTGCTAGCGGCAACGATAGCGACCCAAACGAATGGACATGTCTGGTATCTGTATGGTGCAAGCGATAATGAGATGCGGGAGAAGATGCCCAACCATGCGATTCAATGGAAGATGATTCAGGATGCCCATGCGATGGGAGCGCATACCTATGACTTCCGTGGGATTAGCGATACCCTGGATGAAGAAGATCATTTGTATGGTCTCTTACGCTTTAAGCTTGGCTTTGGTGGAGAAGCCTGTCAGTTGATCGGTGAATGGGATTATCCGCTGCAACCGCTTCTGCATTGGGCTTTTGATATGTATATGAAGAAGCGGTGAGGGGGTAGCTCATGAGTCTTACACTGTATTTGGACGAGCGGAGTTGGTTGCGTCACTTTGCAGAAACAGAGGAGCGATTTCCTGAGTTTCTCCCTGTAATTAAAGGAAATGGCTATGGTTTTGGCAATGTAAGGCTAACCCAGACAGCTCTGCGTATGGATAAACACGTCATTTGTGTTGGGACAATAGAAGAAGCCCGAACCATTGAACAATCCTTCTCAACAGTACAGACGATGGTACTAACCCCTGTGCTGACATCGTTGACGGAGGCGGATCATAGTGAGGGAAGGATTTATACGGTGGGTAGCTTTACTCACCTTAGCCATCTCGTAAGTGCTCTTGATTCCCTCCAAGGGGAAGCCCCTTTTTCAGCTGAGGATGGGCCAAGAAAACTTTCCATTGTGATTAAATGTCAGTCCCCGATGAAGCGGTATGGGTTCTCCTTGACTCAATTGGATGAGTTGCATAAGACGCTTAAACAATGGAGTGAAGCGTCAAATATCCAACTTGAAATCGCTGGGCTATCGGTTCATTTTCCCCAGGTGGGAATGTCCGATGAACAGAAGAAGACCTGGTTTACAGAGTGGATCTCGGCAACGAAGGATTGGGATGTTATACCGAAAGATTTTTACATTAGCCATGTAAGTTCGCCCTTGTTTCAACAATTAAAAACCCGCCATCCGGAGTATCGTTTTTGCATGCGCTTAGGGACGGATTTATGGCTGGCGGATAAATCGTTCCTTTCCACCAAAAGCATGGTGCTGGATACCAAGCCTGTGCAAAAAGGGGAACGGTTCGGGTATAAGCAAGGAAAAGCAAGAAAGAATGGGACCCTGGTGTTTTTATCCGGTGGCACCGCAAATGGGGTGGGTCTGGAGGCTCCTTCTATCGCGCGGAGTTGGCGGGATTGGTTAAAGTTAACCGCCTTTTGGGGGCTGTCGATGGCGAATCGCCATCTTAGTCCTTACACCTTTCGTGGACGAAGAACCTGGTTTGCAGAACCTCCTCATATGCAAACAAGTGTCCTCTTTTTCCCCAATGGCGAAAACTATCCAGAAGTTGGCGATGAATTGCCTGTGACGGTTCGTATGACAACGGCTCATTTTGATCGATGCGTGGTACAAGAAGCCGAAGAGGAGATGGCAGAGACGGCACGTGCCCTTCCTTAAATGAAGGATCGCTTTTATATTAAAGGCAAAAAACCCACCAGTGATGGGAGACTGGCGGGTTTTTTTTGTTGACTGACTATCCCTTTCAGACGAGGGTCATACTAAGGCACGACAAAGAGATCAAAATCCTTTTGATCTGATGAAGGGGAGGAGTTTAGATTATGAATTGGACTGTGTTGATCATGATACTACAGGTGTTTTTTTCAGTTGTCATTGGCCTTTATTTTTGGAACTTGTTACGGAATCAGCAGACAAGCCGTACAGCGGTAGATCGTGAATCGAAGAAGGAGATGGATAAGCTCCGTAAAATGCGGAGCATATCGCTGACGGAACCTCTTTCAGAAAAAACACGTCCAACTTCCTTCGATGAAATTGTGGGTCAGACAGAGGGATTACGTGCTCTCAAAGCAGCCCTTTGTGGTCCGAACCCGCAGCATGTCATCATTTACGGTCCGCCTGGAGTAGGAAAGACGGCGGCGGCTCGCGTTGTTTTGGAAGAGGCGAAAAAAAATAGCAGTTCCCCCTTTACGCGTCAATCGCGTTTTGTAGAGCTGGATGCGACCACGGCTCGGTTTGATGAACGTGGAATTGCCGATCCCTTAATCGGTTCGGTGCATGATCCTATTTATCAAGGGGCAGGTGCCATGGGAATGGCAGGGATACCTCAGCCAAAACCAGGTGCCGTTTCCAAAGCCCATGGGGGGCTCTTGTTTATCGACGAAATTGGAGAGCTTCATCCGATTCAGATGAATAAGTTATTGAAGGTACTAGAGGATCGCAAGGTCATTTTTGAATCTGCCTATTATAGTGCGGAGGATCATAATACCCCGTCCCATATTCATGACATTTTTCAAAATGGGATGCCCGCGGATTTTCGATTGGTAGGTGCCACCACCCGGACTCCTGATGAAATTCCGCCAGCCATTCGTTCCCGGTGTATGGAGATCTTTTTTAGGCCATTGCTATCTGAGGAGATTAGTCGGATTGCCAAACAAGCGATTGAACGCATGGGGTTCCAGTATGAAGAAGGAGCGATTAGTGTTATTCAAAAATACGCCACCAATGGTCGGGAAGCCGTCAATATCGTGCAAACGGCTGGGGGCCTTGCCTTGACAGAGGATCACAACCTGATTCGTTCCGCCGATGTTGAATGGGTCGTTCATAGTAGCCAGTTAACCCCTCGCCCTGATAAAAAAATCCCTGAGAAAGCGCAACCTGGCTTAGTCAATGGACTGGCCGTCTATGGTCCGAACCTCGGGATGCTACTGGAATTGGAAGTAACAGCCCTTCCCGCAGGACCTGGAGCAGAAGGTTCGATCCGAATTACAGGGATGGTGGATGAAGAAGAGTTAGGGGGACGAAGTCGTACCCTTAGACGCAAGAGTATGGCCCGTAGTTCATTAGAGAACGTTCTCACCGTCTTGCAAAAAACCGATATTAATCCATATGCTTGGCATATTCATGTCAATTTTCCAGGTGGGGTACCAATGGATGGTCCATCGGCTGGTGTCACGATGGCAACAGCGGTTTACTCTGCGATTAAAGGGATTAAAGTGGATAATAAGCTAGCGATGACTGGAGAGCTGTCCATCCATGGTCGCGTCATGCCTGTGGGTGGCGTGGTGGCGAAGGTGTCCGCGGCAAAGCAAGCGGGAGCGAACCGTGTGATCATCCCGGAGGATAATATGCAAGCCATCTTTAATGAGATGGAAGGGGTAAAAGTGATACCTGTGAGGAAGATCGAAGAGGTTCTTCAGTTAGCTTGCCATGAAGAAGCAGAGGTAGAAGTGGAAAGTTCTCTGCCACCTGCAACGGTTATTACGGCGACCTCTGCACCGGTTAGTTAATCTCCTTTAGGTGGGGGCGTCTAACCCCTTTGTACTCTGGGATGTGGGTAGGACTGTCATGGACAAACGGGATTGAATAGGATAAAATCGTACGCAGTCATCAATTGTATACCCAATGAAAAACCTTAGTAAAAACATGGCACGAGACGTTATCGGAGGTGCATACATGGCTGTTAAAGAGGAGGAGCGCGTACTCCCGTTGCTACCCCTTCGCGGATTATTGGTCTACCCCAACATGGTTTTGCACCTAGATGTTGGCCGCGAACGTTCCGTCAAAGCACTGGAACAGGCAATGGTAGACGATGACCTTATCCTTCTTGCGTCACAGCATGAAGTTCAGATCGAAGAGCCTGATCCAGAAGATATTTTTGAGATGGGTACCGTCGCACGTGTACGGCAGATGCTAAAATTGCCGAATGGCACGATTCGCGTATTGGTGGAAGGTCTTCATCGGGCGAAGCTGATCGAATTTACAGAAGTAGATCCTTACTATAAAGTGCGTGTGAGCGAAATTGAGCAGGATGAGGTCCAGGATATCAATGTGGAGGCGTTGATGCGTTCTGTACTGGATCATTTTGAACAATACCTCCGGTTATCTAAGAAAGTCTCTCCTGAGACCCTTTCCTCGGTGTCAGATATTGACGAGCCAGGTCGGCTCGCTGATGTGATTGCTTCACACCTTCCCTTGAAGGTTGAGGATAAGCAAAAAATCTTGGAAACCGTTGATATTCCAAAACGGTTAGAGACGCTACTTACGATTTTAAATGATGAACGCGAAGTACTTGAATTGGAGAAAACCATCTCACAACGAGTAAAAAAGCAGATGGAAAAAACGCAAAAAGAGTACTATCTTCGTGAGCAGATGAAGGCAATCCAGCGCGAACTGGGTGAAAAAGAAGGACGCATGGGAGAAGTCGAAGAACTGCGAAATCGGTTAGAGAAACTGACTGTACCCGAAGTGGTGAAGGAAAAGGTCGAAAAAGAACTTGGTCGTATGGAAAAGACCCCCACCTCCTCTGCTGAAGGGGGCGTCATTCGAACCTATGTCGAGTGGTTACTTGATCTTCCTTGGGACAAAGAAACAGAAGATGACTTAGATATTAACAAGGCAGAAAAAATTCTCAATCAAGATCATTATGGGTTGGAAAAAGCAAAGGAGCGGGTGCTTGAATATTTGGCGGTTCAGCAGATGGTCAAGCAACTAAAGGGCCCCATTCTTTGTCTCGTTGGCCCTCCAGGTGTGGGGAAAACCTCCCTTGCGCGATCCATCTCTAGGGCCCTTGGCCGCAAATTTGTGCGAGTCTCTTTGGGTGGTGTACGCGATGAAGCGGAAATTCGCGGCCATCGGCGTACCTATGTTGGAGCGATGCCTGGGCGAATCATTCAAGGAATGAAAACTGCAGCCACTTCCAATCCTGTATTTTTGCTGGATGAGATTGATAAGATGGCGATGGATTTCCGTGGGGATCCAGCATCTGCACTGTTAGAAGTACTGGATCCCGAGCAAAACGCTACCTTTAGCGATCATTATATCGAGACTCCCTATGATCTATCCAAGGTCATGTTTATTACAACGGCCAATGCGGTTCATGGTATTCCGCGGCCCTTGCTCGATCGGATGGAAATGCTTCATATTGCGGGTTATACCGAGATTGAAAAGGAGCGTATCACCCGGGAATACCTTATCCCTCGCCAGATGAAGGAACACGGTTTAACAAAGGATAAACTGCAAATACATGGAGACGCTGTTCTCAAAGTGATCCGCCGCTATACAAGGGAAGCGGGCGTCCGTAATTTGGAGCGAACAATCGGGACCCTGTGCAGGAAAGCCGCAAAGCAGTTGGTTGCCGGTGAAAAGAAAAAAGTGGTCGTCACCGCTAAAAACCTGCCTCAATTCCTTGGAGCAGAGAAGTTTCGTTATGGACGTGCAGAAGAGACGGATCAGATCGGTGCGGTTACGGGATTAGCCTGGACAGCAGCGGGGGGAGACACCTTGACAATCGAGGTGACCATTCTCCCTGGGAAAGGCAAACTCACCTTAACGGGTAAACTAGGGGATGTCATGAAGGAATCCGCTCAGGCGGCCTTTAGTTATATCCGTTCCCGTGCGAAAGAGTTATCCATTGACCCTGATTTTCATGAAAAACACGATATCCATATTCATGTGCCTGAAGGAGCCATTCCTAAAGATGGTCCTTCTGCTGGGATTGCGATGGCTACGGCTCTGGTTTCAGCTCTTTCAGGTCGAGCGGTGTCCCGTGAAGTGGGGATGACAGGTGAAGTAACATTACGGGGGCGGGTCTTGCCCATTGGCGGACTCAAGGAAAAATCCTTAGCCGCGCATCGTGCAGGCCTGAAGCATATTCTAATCCCCTATGAGAATGAAAAAGACCTGGAGGAAATTCCTGAAAGTGTTCGTAAGGAACTGAAGGTGACCCCGGTCCGACATATGGATCAGGTGCTAGAGTTAGCCCTGGTCCCTGAAGCGGAGAGAGATACCAATGAAAGTAACGCATTCTGAAATCGTGATAAGTGCGGTACATCCCCGGCAATACCCTGCGGACGCCCTGCCAGAAATTGCTCTGGCTGGGCGTTCCAATGTAGGGAAATCCTCCTTAATCAATCGGATGATCAATCGCAAAAATTTAGCACGGACCAGTTCGAAGCCTGGGAAAACCCAAACCATTAACTTTTACCGCATTAACCAAGCGTTAATGTTTGCGGATATGCCTGGTTATGGTTTTGCAAAGGTGTCCAAATCGGTTCGCGCTGAATGGGGAAAAATGGCAGAAACCTACTTTTTGAAGCGGGAAACTCTGCGAGGGATCGTACATGTGATTGATTTACGGCATCCGCCAAGTAAAGATGATGTCGCCATGTATGGATGGTTTAAAGAACATGGACTCGATGTACTCATTGCAGCGACGAAAGCCGACAAGGTAAAACGAGGCCAATGGCCCAAACATATGAAGCAGGTAAAGGAGGGTCTTGGAATGGTCCCGACGGATAAGCTGATCTTATTCTCATCACAAACCGGTCAAGGAAAAGATGAGCTATGGTCTGAAATCGGTCGACTCACCCAGGCATCTCCTAGCGAAGAATTAGCAGAAACCTCCCCTACCCAAGATCATCATTAAGCTTGAATGGTAAGCTTAATCACTTCTAGAGACAATAGAGGAGATGTGTGAGGATGAACAAGAAAATTCGGGTCGCCATCTTATATGGAGGCAAATCCGGTGAGCATGACGTTTCGCTTTTTTCTGCGGCATCGGTCATTCAAGCGATCGATCCGGAGAAAATGGAGATTCTCCCGGTTTGGATCGATAAAGAGGGGCATTGGCGAACAGGAGAACAGGCTTTGTTAGCCTTGGAGGGGAAATTAGAGGCGAAGCGGTTGGAAGATTTGCGCTCTACCAAGCCTACTTTGCCAAAGGAAATCCAAGGTTCCTCCTTTCCGTTAATTCAGTGGGTAGAACAGGTGGATGTGGTCTTCCCCGTCCTTCATGGAACCTTTGGTGAAGATGGCACGGTTCAAGGGTTACTTGAAATGGCGAATATCCCTTATGTAGGGGCTGGAGTACTCGCCTCAGCAGTGGGTATGGATAAAGTGGTCAGTAAACGAATTTTTGCCAATGAAGGTCTTCCACAGGGACGATTTGTCCAGGTGCATCGGCATCGGGTTGAAAAGTCAATGAATGACGTCATTGCAGAACTGGAAAATTCCTTTGCTTATCCCATGTTCGTGAAACCTGCGAATTTGGGTTCCAGTGTAGGGATTTCCAAAGCGAAGGATCGTGCCACATTAGAAAAAGCACTGCACTTGGCAGCGAGTTATGATCGAAAGTTAATCGTTGAAGAGTTTATTGATGCGAAAGAAGTGGAAGTCGCGGTGTTAGGCAACGACGAGCCCGAGGCATCCATCCCGGGGGAAATTATCTCGAGTAATGAATATTATGATTATAAAGCCAAATATATTGACGGCAAAGCGGTGATGAAATTCCCCGCAGAACTGCCTGAGGAAACCCTGGAAGAAATTCGTCAGTTGGCCATACGGGCGTATCAAGCCATTGATGCTTCAGGGCTATCTCGTGTCGACTTTTTCGTCACCAATAACGATCAACGCGTATTAATCAACGAAATCAATACGATGCCTGGATTTACCCCCCATAGCATGTACGCGAACTTATGGGAACATACAGGGGTTAGTTACAAGACCCTCATTGAAAAATTGATCGAACTCGCCATGCAGCGCTATGAAGAGAAGAAGAAAACCTCAACCAAATTCGAAGTGGAATAAATAAAAAACCAGCCTTTATCGGGCTGGTTTTTTATTTATTGCTGTCTTATTTCCTTATAAAAAGTAAGACTCCTAAGGTGATCAATAACACGGGCCAATAGGTATTAAGTGTCTGGGCGACTTTCTCTAAACCAGGGATATCCCCCACGCCTGGCCAAGCGAAAATCCCCAGAAGGCAGAGAAGCGAACCTACCATGCCATAGGAACGATTCTTCTGTAATAGACCGCCAATAAGAAGATAGGATAAGCCAATAATGAGTGGGAAGATGCTCCAATGATCTGGCCAAGATTCTATCTGGGCAAGCCCCCAGGAATGGATCCCCAGTCCGATTAGTATGCCTGCTAAAATGGATAATCGGGGACGGGGAGGCTTTTGAATGGAAATGATAAACAAGATGAGCCCCGCTACAATTAAGAGAAACTCCCATTTGGAGACGGTTTGGGCGAGAGGCCATCCTAATTCTCGTAAAAGAAGTAAGATACCCGCCGCGATAATAAAGAGACCCATTATTTTTCTACGCATGTCGTGCCTTCTTTCTGAATCAGTTTGGGTGAGGGTGGACGGTTTCCTGTTTCAGCAAGAACCATCCCACTGAGGATACAAAGGCATCCGATTACGGTCGTCAGGCTCATGGGGGTATCTAACCACATCCAATCCGTCCAGGCAGCAAATACAGGCTCCATTGCGAAGATTAGCGCCACACGGGTAGGGTGCGTATGTCGTTGGAAATGTGCTTGCCCCACATAAGCAAGGACCGTCGCAAACAATACGGTAACAATCAATGCGATAAGGACCTCTGGCAGAAACAAAATCGTGCCGGACACATCGACAACCGGTGATTCAAAAATTAACGATGAACAAGTGCTGAAGAGAGCCACCACCCCGATTTGAATGGTAGCAATGGGAAGGGCATCGGCCCATTGTGCATATTTTCCTGTATAAACAATTTGTAATCCAAAACCAATTGCACAAAGAAATGCAAGCGTATCGCCGATATTGAGATGAGAAAAATCAGCAAAGGCTAAGAGCCATAAACCACATAATGCAAACCCTACACCGATAATCGCATATCGGTTCGGTTTTGTGCCCAAAATCCAAAAGCTGAATAGTGGCACAAGTGCAACGGATACCCCCGTAAGAAATCCTGATTTCCCTGAAGTCGTATATAAGAGGCTAAAGGTTTGTAGTGCGTATCCAAGAAAAAGCCAAGCGCCTAAAAAGCTGCCAGCCAATAAATAACGTGGTTGACGGAGAGTCCCTATTTTTCCGCGAAAAGCGAGTAAAGTCCCCATTAAAATCGTCGCTAGGCCAAACCGGATCGCTAAAAAAGAAAAAGGAGGGAGCGACTGAATCGCGGTTTGCACAAGGATAAAGGTAGCTCCCCAGATGAAGGCGATGCTGAGAAGAGCAAGCTCAGCGATTCCCGGTTTTTTGGTCAAATCCTATTCGCTCCTTGTCATCGATCAGATTCATCCATCATCGTACCATAAATTACTGTGAGGCATTATTGAAATGGGACCTTTTTAATTGGCAGGATCATCTTACCAGGCAGACTTCATTTCGTGGCAATCTTTCATTCATATTTGAAACCATCCTGCAAGTCACAAAACATGGTAGAAATGTGGTAGGATTAAAAGGATGCGAGAATAAAGATGCATGATCAAACGAGGATTCTCTTTTTGATCCATATAGATATGGATGGATGGGAATAGTGATCCATCTGTGATTTTCTGATATTCCGACGGATAGAGAAAGCAGATGGTTATACAACGATCATGCGTGTTTAGCATCTGTAGCGATTTAGAAAGGCGAAGCTGTATTGAGCGGCGGGTGGAAAGAAAATAGGGATAGGCGGGTTGTGATCGATGAATAGAGAGAACTGGTTGGAGCGGATGTGCCGGTGGTCAGTGGTTTTTACGGCGTGGTTTTTAACATCCTATTCGCTCTTTCACCCCTGGGGAAAGAGCGAGTGGACGCTTTTGCACCTATTTGCCTTAGCGATACTCGTTTTGGTCATCGAATGCTTCCCTGTCCCTGGGCATGATGGGCGAATCACCGTACACTTTCCCGTCTTATTCACATTGGCAACCATGTTTTCTGCAGGGGTTGCGGGGTTAGTTACCATCGTGATCGTGATGGGGGTCACTATGGTGCGAGGCCATTCGCTATCTCGGGCAGCCTTTCGGACAGGGTATACAATTTTTGGCCTATTTATGGTTCAGATTTATTTAGCGACGTTTGCTCAGCCAACATGGATGGAAAATGGTGTTTGGCTACCTGCACTGATCCTTCTGGGGTGTGTGGTTGTTTATGAAGTGACAAGCAAGGGGATTCGTGATGGTTTAGAAGCATTGCGTGCCCGTCCCCGGGTTCGCCGTTTATGGGTGAAAAATAAGGCGCTAGAAACGGGAGTTGCCCTTCTTTCTTGGGCGTATATTTGTACATATTATGGGATGTTACATGATGGTCGAGAGACGGATCCCTTAGCGTTTATTTTTTTCTTTTCTCCCTTAGCGGCTTTCTCCATCTTGACGCATGTGATTGCCAAACTGATTCGAAAAAAGAAAAAATTGGAGTTTTTGTTTCTTGTTACACGCGAGTTAAACAGGAGCATGGATTTGACAAAGGTGATGAAACAAACCATTCTACCGTTGTCCAAGGTGGTTCGCTACAACTTTGGAGCCGTCTATTTATTACAAAATGATCGATTAAAGCCCTTTGTCACGGCAGGTGAGTTTCCAGAGGCGTTGCGCAGGCGCACCTATCCATTAAATACGGGAATTTCAGGCTGGACTGCTTCTCATGCCAGGCCCGCTCTTGTTCACCAGGCACGGCTGGATCCTCGATGTCAGCAGGACCGTGAAGACTTTGAGGATGTTCGCTCACTCTTATCGGTCCCCTTAGAAATGGATGGCGAAGTTCTGGGTGTGATCACCCTGGGTCGTACCGAGGGTGATGGTTTTGAAGAAGCGGACCGTTCCTTTCTCCAAGTGTTGTCCTGTCAATCGGTAGTTGCGATACGCAATATTCGGCTCTCGGAAGAGCGAGAGCGCCGTTCTGTTGCTGAAGAACGAAATCGACTTGCGCGAGAAATTCATGATGGGATCGCTCAATCCTTTGCAGGCGTCCTGATGAAAATTGAGTCTTCCATTCGAGCCTTTGATACCCATCCGGACAAGGTGAGGGTGTGGTTAGAGGAGAGTCAGGAGAAGTTGCGAGAAGGATTGAAAGAAGTGCGTTACTCGATTACCGCCCTACGTCCTTCGCCAGCACAAAAAATAGGCCTAGCCCCTGCTTTAAACCGTCGCTTAGAAGCCTTTTGTAATGAAACAGGTAGCGACGGGACTTTTACGACAGAGGGTCAAAAAGTTCCCCTGAAAAGCGATGCGGAAGAAACCATTTACATGGTTTGTCATGAAGCCCTTTCCAATGCGGCAAAACATGCCTCAGCGGATGAGGTAAAGGTAACCCTTGTATATGATCATGATGAAGTAAGATTGGTGGTTCAGGACAATGGTGTCGGCTTTTCCCTCGCCAAAGCCGTCTATAAAGCGGAGGCACAAAAACGGTATGGAATTGTTGGGATGAATGAACGAGCACAATCACTCAATGCTTCCCTGCAATTTGATAGCGAAGAGGGAAACGGGACGACGGTGACCTTAACCATTCCGATTGGAGAAGAGGAGGAAGTAGCCGTTCATGCCTATTAATGTTTTATTAGTGGATGATCATGCTGTATTACGAGATGGATTGTCCAATATTATCAGCTTAGAATCGGACATGGAAGTATTGGGGCAGGCAAACAATGGGGAAGAGGCATTGGAAATGATCGAGCTACTCTCACCCGATGTCGTCCTGATGGATATCAATATGCCTGGAATGAGCGGCGTCGAGGCAATTCGCCAAATTAGGGAACGACAACTAAAGGTCGCAGTGCTCATATTGACCATGTTTGATCGTGACGAATACCTCTATGAATCCATTCGTGCGGGAGCAATGGGATACCTACTAAAAGATGCACCTTCTGCGGACGTTGTGGGTGCGATCCGTTCGGCCTACCGCGGAGAGTCCGCTCTTCATCCGGTTATGGCACGGAAACTTCTCGATAATATCAGTGGGGAGAAAAAGACGGACCGGGGTACAGGGGAAGATGCCCTAACACCTAGAGAACTGGATGTCTTAGGTTTTATGGTGAAAGGGTTATCCAATAAAGAAATTGCGAAACAACTCTACATCAGTGATAAAACCGTGAAGATCCATGTGAGTAGTATCCTGAAGAAACTTCATGTGAAGAGCCGATCACAGGTAATTATCTATGCGATTCAACATGAGTTGGTCAAGCTAGACTCATAACATGCGGAAATGGAAATGGCCCCTTTTGCTCAGCCAAAAGAATGGGCCATTTTTTGTTTTCTTACCAAATGAAAAAAACGTGAAGAAAAATCGAATAAATGGACACAAAATGAATCCGTCCTGCGAAGGATTAATATGAAGGGGTATTTTGGCTGGTACCCAATATTCGCGGAGGAGAGATTAACCGATGAAAAAATGGTTCATGGTGTTTTTGGTTTGTATGATTGCCTTATCAGTATCCATGCCGGTTGCGTCTGCAACGCCTGACAAGCCGGAAATTGAAGCAAGCTTTAACCCAGATACCGGAATGATTACATCGACGATTAAAAACTTAGAGAAGTCGAAAGGCGCATGGGAAACATGGATTTATAAGGAAGGCGAAAGTGCCACCAGTAAAGATATTTTTTACAAAATTGACAACCTAGAGACGAAGAACTACTCCGTTGATGTTCGAAGCAGTTTGAAGAACCTCAAAGAAGGTACCTATAAATATCATGTGAAGTTTACCCGTGAAGATGGAGAGGCTTCTCATGCCTACGGTGACGTGAACGTAGGACCCAGCCCGCAAATTGAAACGCATCTCGATGTAAAGACCGGTAAATTAACAGCGAAGTTAACCAATATGAAATCTTCGAATGGTAACTTTGAAGTCTGGTTGTATAATGAGAAGAGCCCAACCTTTGATCATCAGTTCTTTTATAATGTCTCAGGCAATCGAGCATGGGCGCAAAATGAAGAGCATGTCGTTGATGTGAAAAGCGGATTGGACAAATTAAAAGCTAGCGACGGAAAAGAATTTACCTATCACGTTAAATTTAATAACATCACTGATAACAAAACCGTTCACCAACGAGCCAAATTTAGCTTTGATCCAGAAGTCCCACAGCTTCCTACGCAATTGATGGTGTCTCCGACCCTTGTCAAAGGTGCCCATGATCAAGTAAAAGGCATCAATGTAGCGGCTGGGATTGAAGGGGCGAAGGACACGGATAAAGCGAAGGGAATTTGGACGTTTAAAGTGCTAGACGAGCAACATAAAGTGGTGGCGAAAAAGCGCCTGCTCGCTCATAAAGGAATTCATGCGGAACAGCTTTTGAAAGTGAAGAGACCAGGAACCTATCAAGTCCAGGTTCATTTTCTTGGCAAGTTTAATGGGAAGCGATTGACGAAGCTATCAGGTTCCAACACGGTGACGATCCCTGATAGTGAGCAGTCAACCCCATCCATTGAAGCAGATCATAACTATGTAGAGATCGAAGATCAGGATATTGATTCATACTTACGGGTCGATGGGATGCTGAAGGATCTGCCCAAAGGGAAAGTGCGTGGAACTTGGACCTTTGAACTGGATGGACAAAAATTTGAAATGCGTGGACATAAAAAGGCGCATAAACTCTTTCCTTTATTTAACGGGGAATTTGGTTTGGAGCTTGGAAAAACCTATACATGCAAAATTTCCTTTGACGGAAAAGCAGGGCATAAAAAGGTATCCGTAACCAAGGACTACACCATTGACATTCCTGGCATTGAAGCCTCCTATACCTTCAAAGATGGCGAATTGAAGTTGGATGGGAAAATGATCAATGGAGAAACTGCTGAAGGATCCTGGGATTTTGGTATCTGGGATAGTAGTGATAAGCAACGTGCAATGGGAAGTGTTGAGGATGTATCAGGCCTTAACCAATCCTATACCTTTAAAGATGTGAAGAATGATGATTACACAGGGTTTATCGCCTTCACTGGTGAAATCGATGGTAAAGAGTTCGTTGTATGGACCGTGATCACCATCGATAAACAAAGTGGGGTCGTCAAGCCAGGTGACGGTGGTGATGATCATCAGGGCGGAATTAACAACCCCACCGATGGCAGAAAAGTGATCGACGATGCAAAGGGTGGGAAGCTCCCAAAAACCGCTTTGGATGAGCAACCACAGTGGGCGTTCTATGGAATTCTCACCGCCGTCTTTGGTCTCATGTTACTGGCTGTCGTGTATCGTCGGAAATTAGTAACGGCTTTTCGTAAGGTAAGCTAACCCGTAAGATACCATGAGTATGTCCTTCGCAAGGACTTCCAACCTCAATAAAAGGTGACCTTCTCTTCGTTTGTAACGAGGGAAGGTCACCTTGTTTTTTTGACGCGTTAGTTTTCTAACTGTCGATGACGTAACAGCCGTTTTTCTAATGCGTTAACAATGATATACATCAGAGTTGCACATAGAGCAATGATCAGTAAGGAAAGCATCACCAGATTTAAATTAAAGACTTGGAATCCATAGATGATCAAGTAACCGAGTCCTTCCTTTGCCACAAGAAATTCCCCGACAATTACCCCTACCCATGCAAGCCCCACATTTACTTTAAGGGCAGCGATCATATCCGGTATACAGGCAGGGAAGATAATCGTCGTAAAGAGTTGGCGCCGGGAAGCACCAAAGGATCGAGCGAGTCGATGGTAATCGGGTGAAACATTTTGAAAAGCGGTATGGATAACCAAGGTGGTAATTATGATCGTGATTGCAATCGCCATGGCGATGATGGAGCCATAGCCGGCTCCGATGGTGACGATAAACAGGGGACCTAAGGCCACCTTGGGCATGCTGTTTAACACCACCAGGTAGGGGTCAAGGACGCGGGAGAGAAAAGGTGAAGCCCAGATTAAACTGGCGAGGGCTACCCCGGAAGCGGTGCCAAGGATAAAACCACCAATGGTTTCAAAGGTGGTGATCCCAATGTCACGGAAGAGACCGCCAGTGGATGTCATTTGCCAAAATAAATCAACGATCTTGCTGGGACTACCAAAGAGGAAAGGATCGAGCCAGCCGCTACGCGTTGCCCATTCCCATCCACCGAGAATCAGGATGAGAAGCGCGATGCGAGAGATAATGACCCAGAAGTCACGTAGGCGTAGCTGGATCAAATAGTTGGCATGGATGGGAGATTGGGCCCCCCGAGCCAGCCAGCGACTCCATCGTGGGATCATGGGGTTTCGATCTCCTTCCATAATTCATTGAATAAGGAACGAAAGGCAGGTTGACTACGGGCAGCGAGGGGAGAGGCCTTGCGAATTTCCCCAGGAACCTCGATGATCCGGCGAAGAACACCAGGGCGTCCTCCCATCACCAAGATGGTATCAGATAAAGCAATTGCTTCTTCGAGGTCATGGGTAACAAGAAGTGCCGTCATTTTTCTTCCCTGAAGGACATTGACGAGTAATTCCTCTAAATGGAGTTTATTTTGATAATCCAAGGCAGAAAAGGGTTCGTCGAGTAACAGTAATTCCGGCTGAACGGCGAGGGTGCGTACAAGGGCGACCCGTTGACGCATCCCGCCGGAAAGTTGGGAGGGATACTGATTCAGGGTATGAGAGAGCCCTAACTCCCCCAATAAGTAACGGGCGTGGGAGGCGGATTTTGTGTTGTTTTGCCCCCGAAAGGAAAGGCCTAGGGTAATATTTTCGCTCACCGTTCGCCAATCTAATAAGCAATCCTGTTGTAGCATGTAACTGATGCGCGGGGAAGGTCTCTTAATGGGTTCATCAAAGAGGCGCAACTCCCCGGATGTAGGAGAAATTAATCCAGCGACAAGGGAGAGGATGGTGCTTTTACCACAGCCGCTCGCACCCACGAAGCTAACAAATGAGCCAGATGGAATGCGAAAAGAAATGGGTGCAAGTGCCGTCACCTGATCCTGTCGAGAGAGGTAGGTTTTACTCACATCGATCGCTTCGAGGGCATTGGTTGCCATCCTCTTTCCTCCTTTCAAAGGGGTGAGGCTTCTAGGGATGATCCTTCATGGCCTTTCGCGCCAGATCCATTTTGATTACTTTTTCATAGGGAATGCGTTGTGGTAATTCATTGGCTTCTGCCATCACATCCAGCATGTGATTGTATTCTTCTTTATCGATAATGGGGTCCGTCGCCCATGATTTTTGGGATTGGTAGCGCTCAAGGACACGTGTGAGGATTTCATCATCCGTTTGTGGAAATCGCGGTTTGATTACCTTTGCAATTTCAGCAGGTGTATGGGAAGCGCACCATTGTTGGGCTTGATAGAGTGCGCGAATATAACGTTGATATCGATCAGGGTATTTTTTTAGTGCCCCCGAACGGGTGAGATAAACCGTATACGGAAGGTTTCCGCTGTCTTTTCCAAAGGAGGCGACGACGGTTCCTTTCCCTTCCTTTTCTAATTGGGAGGCAAAGGGTTCAAAGAGTTGCACGTAATCCCCAGTGCCTGATGCAAAGGCAGCTGGTAAGTTTTTATAGTCGACGTTCTGGATGATGGTCACATCATTAAATGGGGTCACTCCGTTTTTCCGTTGGACATGTTCACTCACCATCTCGGGCATACCGCCTTTTCGTTGGCCGAGAAGTTTTTTTCCTTTCAGATCCGACCACTGAAAATGGGTACTTGGTTTTCGGGATACGAGAAAACTTCCATCGGTTTGGGTGAGTTGTGCAATGCCAACTACGGGGTCTTTGGCTCCCCCTGCCGTTACATAAACGCCGGTTTCAGCACCGACAAGAACGATATCTGCATCGCCAGACAGGAGGGCAGCCATCGTTTTATCTCCGCCCATGCCATCCCGAAGGTTGACTTCAATGCCCTCCTGTTTGAAAAACCCTTTCTCTATGGCAACATATTGGGGGGCATAAAACAGGGAGTGCGTGACCTCAACCACGGTAATTTTGTCAACTTGCTTCGCTGATTTCTCATTACACGCGGTAGTAAACAACATGAGTGAAAACACCATCAGGATCATGACACTGATACGGGCCAGTTTCATCTGAATGAAGCTCCTTTCCCCCCATGAGGTTCCAAAAATAGGCTGTTGTGCTGATCTATCCTATGCCCCTGCTTCAAAATCTGTTCACAACCCATTTTTCATGGTGGAATAGCCTATGCTATAATGGGGTATGAATACATGCGATCCATGATAGTCTCTTCAGAAGGGGCTATACACTTCCGATAGAAAAGCATGCGGGAGTAAAAAGGAGTGGAGGACCGAGAATTCATGAGGATTTTCGGGTAGATTCGGGGTGGAGTCTATGCATATCATTGTGACGGGATTTAACCATAAAACCGCACCGGTGGAACTGCGGGAGCAAATGACCTTTACTGGGGAAGAACTAGCCCCTGCACTCCATCGACTGCGTCATATGAAAAGTATTTTAGAATGCGTTGTGATCAGCACATGCAACCGATTGGAGTTGTATGTGATCAGTGATCAACCCCACACTGGATCTTACTACTCGAAGTCTTTTCTCGAAAAAGAATTCGGGATCCCCATGGGGGATTTTGTTGACCATTTGTATGTAAAACGAGATGAGCAAGCGGTACGCCATCTTTTTACGGTGACATGTGGATTGGATTCCATGGTGGTAGGGGAGACGCAGATTTTGGGTCAAGTGAAAAATGATGCGCGGGTTGCCCAGGAAGCAGGGGTAACCGGTACATTATTAAATCATTTGTTCAAAGAAGCAGTTACCCTCGGGAAAAAAGTACAATCGGAGACGGAAATCGGGCAAAATGCCGTCTCAGTTAGTTATGCCGCTGTCCAACTGGGTCGTAAGTTATTTAGCACCTTTACGGGTAAAACGGTACTTCTTTTAGGTGCAGGAGAAACCGGCGAATTAACGGCGAAACATTTATTTGAGGCGGGTGCGAATCGGGTAATCGTGGTAAATCGCACCTTGGAAAAAGCGGAGGAGGTTGCATGCCGGTTCCGCGGTGAAGCGCGTTCCTTTACCGAATTGATTCCCTCTCTTCGCGAGGCGGATATCGTCGTAAGCTCTACGGGTGCACCCACTGCTGTCATTGAAAAAGCGGCGGTTCAATCGGCAATTGCAAAGCGAATTCATCCATTATTCCTCATTGATATTGCCGTGCCGCGGGATATCGACCCGGCCATTCATGATTTGGATAATGTTTATCTTTTTGATATTGATGATTTACAGGGAATCGTTGAGGCGAACATCGATCTTCGGGAACAAGAAGCCGATAAAGTGGGCGTGATGATTGAAGAGCAGATGATTCGTTTTGATGAGTGGTTGCAAACCCTTGGGGTGGTTCCTGTGATTACGGCGCTACGTGAAAAAGCGCTGGATATTCATGAGGAAACCATGCTACGTATTGAGCGCAAACTCCCTGATTTGACAGAGCGAGAGAAGCGTATCTTACGAAAACATACCAAAAGTATTGTCAACCAACTTCTACGTGATCCGCTATCTCGCATTAAAGAGCTATCTGTGACACCTGAAAAAGAGCAGGCTCTTGAGTTGTTTGTGCAGATTTTTGCCCTCGAAGAGGAACTGGCCACAGAGAAAGAGAAACCAGAGGAATCGGTTCGATCAGAGAGCTGTAGGCCCTCTATGTTACATCCGGCCTTCACTGGAGAAACGGGGATCCGTTCCTGAAGATAGGGGGAAACCGATGTGTTTGCCGAGCATTGGTTTTATCACTTCATTATCTATATCTATGCCTTAAGCTTATTGTTTGCTTTTTCAGATCTGATGCAGCCCAATCGGCAGGGTCGTCGATTGGCGTTCCTTTTTCTTGTTGCCGTTTGGGTAAGTCAGACGGCTTTTTTCATATGGAAGACAACACTCGGGCTGATGCCAGTGCTAACGGGTTCGGATTCGTTGATGTTTTATTCCTGGGCACTTGTTACAGTGACACTGGTGATCGATAGGCTATATGAGATGCATCTCTTTGTGTTTGCGGCGAACTTGATCGGATTTGCCACCTCGGCAGTGAATCTA
This sequence comes from Marininema halotolerans, assembly GCF_900116235.1. Taxonomy (GTDB): domain Bacteria; phylum Bacillota; class Bacilli; order Thermoactinomycetales; family DSM-45169; genus Marininema; species Marininema halotolerans. Next base: position 54,342 of record NZ_FPAA01000015.1, read on the forward strand.
TTTATTACCCCTTCCACAGGGGATAAGTTGGCAACGCCTTTGCTATCCGAGTTAGTCTTTATTCATGTCGTCATGGTTTTTCTGGCGTATGCCCTTTTTACCTTAGCAACAGTGTTTTCGATTCTTTATCTAATTGGAAACAGTTTATTAAAACAAAAGAAGTGGAACCAAACCCTACGTCGTTTCCCGAGTTTAGGGAGTCTTGAAGTCTTTTCCTATCGATTAACGATGCTTGGTGTGCCATTATTGCTGCTAGCTTTAATCCTCGGATTGATTTGGGCCTATCAAAAAGTAGGCGGCGGCTTTTGGTTTGACCCCAAAATTATCGGTTCCCTCATCGTATTAGGCGTATACTCCTTCTATCTTTATAAACGATACAGTGGCGGTTGGAACGGGCGTCAGCTTTCATGGTGGAGTGTACTCGCATTTTTGATGATCTTAGTCAATTACATGATTTCAAACGCGGGACTCTCCTTTCATCGCTGGTTGTAGATGAGGGGCAGAGTCGGTGAACAGACACCGCCCGTCGAATACGGGTGGTTTTTTAAAAAGCGGGAGAAGTTAGGGAGGCGTAACCAGTTATGCGTACAGTGGTGATCGGAACAAGGCGGAGTGAACTCGCCGTTACACAAACCCAGTGGGTGATGAATCAATTGCAAGGACAACTTCCGTCTTCCTGGGAGATGAAGCAAGAACGTATTGTGACAAAAGGGGATCAAATCCTCAACGTTACCCTGTCCAAGGTCGGGGGGAAGGGACTGTTTGTCAAAGAGATTGAACAAGCCCTTTTAGATGGCCGAATCGATCTAGCGGTTCACAGTATGAAGGATATGCCAGCCGAGATGCCTAAAGGATTGACGTTTGGTGCTATCACCGAACGGGAAGATGCACGAGATTGTCTCATCTCGCGGACAGGTGCTAGGTTGGAGGAGTTACCCCAAGGTGCCATCGTAGGAACGAGTAGTCTGCGCCGGCAAGCACAAATTCTTGCGCTACGTCCGGATCTCGATGTGAAGCCGGTACGAGGCAACTTACAAACACGTATGAAAAAAATGATGGATGAAAAACAATTCGATGCCCTCGTGCTTGCCCAGGCTGGGATCAATCGCCTGGGGTGGGAGGAGAAGGTGACTCAAGTCCTCATCGAAGAGAAGATGCTTCCCGCTGTCGGTCAAGGTGCACTTGCTGTTCAGTGCCGAGAGGACGATCACGAGATCATAGAGATCCTCAAGAGCGTACATGATGAGAAAACAGCGGCGGCGATTCAAGCGGAACGCGTCTTCCTCCATGCCTTCGAAGGCGGCTGTCATCTACCGATTGCAGGCCATGCGGTCCGTGAAGGTGGGGAGATTCGCTTGCGAGGTCTCGTAGCGGATCCATCAGGAAGCCCATTGCTTCAAGGGGAGGCGAAGGGGACAGATCCTGCAGAGGTAGGACGTACCCTCACATCCGAATTGATGGACAAAGGGGCACGGGAATTATTGAATCAAGTAAAGGAAGAGATCGAGGGATGATTGGGCGTGTTACCTTTATTGGGGCAGGTCCGAAGGCGCTTGATCATTTAACCCTACGTGGGAGAGAAGCCCTGCTGGATGCGGAGGTCATTCTCACTGATGAATCCCTGGATATTCCCTTGTTAGAGGGGTTATCTGTGGAGTTGGTGAAGGTTCCGCTAGGAAAGCCTGGGGAGCACATGCTTGTAGAATGGGCTCAACACGGGAAATCCATTGCTCGAGTGGTAGTAGGGGATGCCCGCTTAACAGGGGAAATGGTGCGTGAGGCAGAGGCATTATTCCAGGCGAAGATCCCTTTTACGATCATTCCTGGGGTCTCTGAACAAGTGGCTTGGACGACCTATGCGGGTCTAGCGCTTCCTTCATTTGACGAATGGAGCATTGGGACAGATGGACAGGCGTGCATTCTTCGTTTACAACAGTCCGTTTCCCAGACGGCGAAGGAACTGATCACCCGAGGTTGGGCGCCTCAATCCGTGGGCTCCTTGATCACCTCGGGTATGGAGATGAACCAACAGGTGCGTGCACAATCCTTGCAAGCCTGGGAAACCGATCCCATGGATTGTGAGGAACAGGAAGCGTCGTTTTTTGTGGTAAACCATCCTGCACACACACGATTGCCTTGGTTTGAGTCCAAGCCCCTCTTTGGAACGCGGGTGCTGATCACCCGGCAGGTATCCCAGGGCAAGGGGTTAGCTCACCAAATTGAGGCTCTGGGTGGTGAAGCGATCACCATTCCAACGATCCGCCTTGCGCCACCACAGAATGCTGAGGTATTGGATGATGCATTGAGCCGCTTGAGTTCCTTCACCTGGGTGATTTTCACGAGTGTGAATGGGGTTGATTTTTTCCTCCAGCGCCTGCGTCAGCAACAGGTGGATATTCGCGGGATGCACCAGGCAAAAATTGCTGCGGTGGGTCCGAAAACGGCGGAAGCACTGAGAAAGTTAGGGTTGACCGTGGACGTGATTGCCAAGGAATACCGCGGAGAAGGGCTCATCCAATCCCTTGCCCCGCTGGTGAAATCAGGGGAGGAAATCTTACTTCCCCGGGCAACTATCGCCTCCGAAGTGTTACCCGAAGAACTGCGTCGTCTAGGTTGCCGCGTAACGGATGCGCCCACCTATGATACCTTACCCGATGAGAGTGGCACGGAGAGGATTGCGGCCATGTTACAGGAGAAGCGCCTGGACATCATTACCTTTACCAGTGCTTCGACGGTTCGTTACTTTACCCAATCGATGGATCAGCAGGGTGACCGATGGCGCTCACACCTATCTGGTGTAAAGGTGGCTTGTATTGGCCCGGTGACTGCGAAGGAAGCTGAGAAGTGCAGATTATCCGTTGATTGGATCGCACAGCCTTATACCATCGATGCTCTTCTCGAGGGGGTTACTCGCTTGGTACATACTGAAGGATTTTTAAGGAGGTAATACGTATGCAATCATTTCAACGCCATCGCCGTTTGCGTCAAAATGGTTCCATCCGTCGCATGATGCGGGAACATCACGTATCATCGGCGGACTTTATCTATCCGCTTTTTGTGGTCGAAGGAGAAGGGATTAAAAAAGAAATCCCCTCGATGCCCCAGGTGTATCATTACTCCCTTGACCAGTTGGAGGCGGAATTGGATGAGGTTGTCGCACTGGGCATTCCTTCAATTATTCTCTTTGGTGTCCCAGAAGAAAAGGATGCCTGTGGGAGTGAGGCTTACGCTGAGGATGGGATTGTACAAAAGGCAATTCGTTTAGCTAAGGAACGGTTTCCGGATCTTTATGTGATGGCAGATACCTGTCTATGTCAATATACGGACCATGGTCATTGTGGGGTTGTCGAAAACGGAGCGATTCACAATGATCACTCCTTAGACGTTCTTGTCAAGACCGCCGTCTCCCAAGCAACAGCAGGAGCTGATATGATCGCGCCCTCCAATATGATGGATGGCTTTGTAGCGGCGATTCGCGCAGGGCTGGATGAGGCAGGCTTTGAAAACGTACCGATTCTTTCTTATGCAGTGAAGTACGCCTCCTCCTTTTATGGACCCTTTCGGGATGCGGTTGATTCAACGCCTCAGTTTGGTGATCGGCGTACGTATCAAATGGACCCTGCCAATAGCCGCGAAGCATTGCGGGAAGCGGCATCTGATGTTGCTGAGGGAGCCGATGTCCTGATGGTCAAGCCGGGACTTGCCTACATGGACATCATCCGTCAACTGCACGACCGTTTTGATGTGCCAATTACCGCCTACAATGTGAGCGGGGAATACTCCATGGTGAAGGCAGCCGCACAGCAGGGCTGGATTAATGAACGGAATGTGGTTCTGGAATTATTGACTGGAATGAAGCGAGCGGGGGCAGAACTCATCCTTACCTATCACGCCAAGGATGCCGCCCGGTGGCTGAAGGAAGCGAAGGAATAACCGATGGGAAGGTAGGCGGTACGTGATGTCTGAGCCTTATAGCTTACGCGGTGTACGGGTAGAGTCCACCGACGGGGCTTTTCAACTTGCTTTTGGTAATGCCGAACTTCTGCTAGAATCTCCTAGCCCATGGAATTTAAAAAGTTGGTCGGTTCAAATCCACGAAGTGGATACAAACAGCGCGAATCGTTTGGATGATTGTTATTATCATGGTGGCCAATCCTTAGTCTTGATGATGGTGACCGAAGGGGGCAAAACCTTACAAGGTCGAGTCGCATTGACTGAGATCGCAGTTGGCCCCCATTCCCGCGCGCGTTTCGATGGATTGGATACATTGGAAGGTTTTCAGGCACTGTGAATTAGCCCATGAGGAGAGATAGCGATGGCACGTAACTATGAGCGTTCGGAAGCTTACTTTAATGAAGCGCAAAAGGTGATTCCAGGTGGAGTAAATAGTCCCGTACGGGCCTTTAAAAATGTCGACCGCTCTCCTATCTATGTGGAGCGAGGCAAAGGCGCACGCATCTATGATGTGGATGGAAATGAATATCTTGATTATATCGGTTCTTGGGGTCCCTTGATCCTAGGTCATGCCCATCCCGTTGTGACCGCAGCCGTACAAGCAGCGGCAGAACGCGGGACGAGCTTTGGTCTTCCTACGACAGAGGAGACCGATTTGGCGAAGCTGGTAACGGAAATTGTTCCTTCGATTGAGATTGTTCGGATGGTGAACTCCGGTACCGAGGCGACGATGAGTGCCCTGCGCTTAGCACGTGCCTATACCAAGCGAAATAAGATTCTAAAGTTTGAAGGTTGCTATCATGGTCACTCGGATAGCCTGTTAATTAAAGCGGGATCCGGTGTGGCTACCCTGGGTCTACCGGATAGCCCGGGTGTTCCTGAGAGCACAGGTCAACATACCTTAACTGTTCCCTATAATGACTTGGACAGCGCTCGCGTTGCCTTTCAAAAGTTTGGCCACGATATTGCGGCAGTCATCGTGGAACCTGTAGCGGGGAATATGGGCGTTGTTCCACCGAATCCAGGGTTTCTGGAAGGGCTTCGCCGCTTAACGACTCACTACGGCGGGCTGCTCATCTTTGATGAAGTCATGACCGGTTTCCGTGTCGACTATCATTGTGCTCAAGGGAAATTTGGGGTAACGCCTGACCTAACCACCCTCGGTAAAGTAATTGGGGGCGGACTACCCGTTGGGGCTTACGGCGGACGACGGGAGATTATGGAGCAGGTTGCACCCGCAGGACCGGTTTATCAAGCGGGAACCCTCTCGGGTAATCCCCTTGCCATGACAGCGGGTTTGGCTACCTTAAATGAAATGGGCCGAGCGGGGAGTTATGAACAGCTGGAAGAACGCGGGGCCCGGTTGGCTGAAGGGATTGCTACCAATGCCAAGGAAGCAGGCATTCCCCATCACATCAATCGGGTGGGTTCCATGGTGTGTATGTTCTTCACGAATGAGAAAGTGGAAAGCTATGAGCAAGCAAAACAATCGGATACCAAGCTCTTCTCCCGTTATTTCAACGAAATGTTGGAGCGAGGCATTGCGATTCCGCCGTCTCAATTTGAAGGCATGTTTATCTCGAAGGCTCACACTGCTGAAGATATTGAACGGACGATTGAAGTCAATCGCGAGGCACTCCTCGCACTTTAACGACACGAAAAAACCCTTGCCAAGCAAAGAGTTGACGTCTGAATTCTACAGGCGTCAACTTCTTTAATTTGAGTAGGTTGAAACGAAAAACTTTATTACCTCTTGGTACGGCGTACATTCGATGCATCATGATTGAAAACGACAACTAAAAAAACCCAGAGGGCGCGTCAGTATCATCCTAGATAAACAAAAACGACTTGAGAAACCGTAAAGGCAACTCAAGTCGTTTTATTGATCTGCAATTTATTTTTCGGGAGTAATATAAGGGACAATTTTTGCAGTAGCTCCTACAGAGGAACCACGAATGAAGTTCTGATTTTTTAACGGTTTAAAGTTCGATGTCTTGCCCGTCAGCATGACGCCTAAAATTTTCACTTCATGAAAAGGCTTCGTTTGGTTTTTGTTGAGAAACTTCTGGATGGTTTTATCATGGCCATCGTTATCATATTTTTTAAGGGATTTAATAAAATGGTTGTATTTTTTTTCTGGGGAATCGGATGGATCAAATCCATAATTACGAACCGTGTCATCCGTTGGTGATGCCATATACAACCAGGCAATGTTTAGATCATCCGGTATCTTTTCTTTCACCTCTTGGAAGGTGTACGGTTGATCAAAAGAAACGGCAACTTCTGCAACGTGATCGTTCATACTTGAAACATCATCTAATTCATTGCGGAGCTGAGTAGAGTATTTGTCGGAATATTTTTTTGAGGGATGATAAAAGGTAGCCGCTTTATTCTTGGTTTGTTTATCGTACTCATAGGATTTCCCATCTGACGTAGTCAAACCACCTGTGACTAACTCATTTCCATCAATGTTGGCAGTAAGCCAATTATACGAACTCGTAAGGGTATTCCATTGCACTAGATAACCATTAACATTTTTCGAACGATTGGTAATAATATTCCCGCCGAACATGGAACTATTTGTTGTTACTTGCGAATCAATTTGAATGTTTGGTTCAGCAATCTCGTTATATAAAAACAGTTCTTCCTTCAGTTTTGAGGAATTTTTACCTGAAAAGTGGTTACCAGCAAAGTACAAAGATACTATGGCAATAAGCACAACACACATGGATATCACGATCGTTTTTAGCAATTGCTTGATCTTCGCTTTTTTTAGTGCGTACTTGAGGCTGTCACTCATTTTTATTTCCTCCTGCTTTCTGATTGAACAAAATTACGCGCACGGTATAATTTTTGCTTTACACTACTTGGTTTTATTCCTAATATATTCGATATTTCTTCATAAGAAAAATCATAGTAGTACTTTAAATATAATATTTCTTTGTATTCCTCTTTGGTGTCTTGTAATAAATAAGAAATCTCATCTTTGTTTAAAACAATATCAAATCCATGTTCTTTATTTTGTAGCTTTAAAATCAATTCCTCTGTTAAATAGAGATTTCTTTGCTCCTTTCTTCTTTTCAAGTCTATATGCTCATTGAGCGCGACTCTAAAAAACCACGGACGTATATTACTCTCTGTCAGATCATCTAACAGGGTATATACTTTGTAAAACGTATTTTGAATAATATCTTCCGCATCTTCTTTTTTAGCACCTTTTGCTTGTAAGAGTTTTAATACCTCCTCCCCTAATTGAATGAGATAGGAGGCTAGCTTGTTTTCTGTTTTCATCGGTGTTTGTTCCCCCTATACTTGTACAACGAATGAGTCTGGATCAATGTATACACTTTACTATGTGCAGCTACCATGATTGAAACGGAGGAACACGATTCTCCCTAGAACCCGTAACCGTTCGTCCTGTATCCAAATCATCCGGGAAATTAGCAAGGGGATTGAGCAAAACCCCCAACCCCAATTTTTTTAGGTTACTTGAACCATGTGCTAGGTGATTAGCATGGTGATATTTGTTAATTAATTTAATTATATATCCTTCCCGCCCTATACAAACGCGCCTCACTTATTTTATTATATATAATATTGGCAAATATCCACTTAATTCAGTTTGATTGATGTTTTTGAAATTTTATTAAAAAAAGGAGAGAAGAACTGCATGAAAAAAACCGTGGGTTTTGTACTCTCTGCTGTAATGACAGGTGCGCTTGCATTCTCAGGATTAACACCGGTGTCAGCAGCCCCCATTCAATCGCATAAGGTAAATCAGAGTCAGTACTATTTTGTACAATTAGAGGACAAGCCGGTCGCTTCCTATCAAGGTGGCGTAAAAGGATATCAAGCAACAAAAGTCCAAGCGGACGAAAAACTGAACATTCATGCAAAAGATGTAAAAAAATACGGCAGTTACTTAAAAGAGAAACGTCATAAGATAAAAGAATTCATTAAAAAGAATGAAGATCAATCCACCGTCGTGGAAGAGTACTCCCTCGCATTTAATGGTGTCGCAGTGAAATCCACTGCAAAAGAGGCAAAAGAGATTGCGCATGCTCCTGGAGTTAAGCGCGTAGTCGAGAGTAAACAGTACCGCCCTCTTATGGATAAAAGTCACGCGATCATTAACGATATTCCGATGTGGAAGGCAGGCTATGACGGGAAAGGGGTAAAAGTAGCGGTCATCGATAGCGGAATTGACCAAAACCATCCTTTCTTAAAAGACGACTCGCTGCCAATGCCAGCAGGTTTCCCAAAAAGCCAAAAAGATGAATGGTTAAAATATACCTCCAATAAAGTGATCGTTGCGAAAGTATACAGTGAGCAAGCGGGAATCAATTATGATGATGGCACAGTAAAAGAATTGCCAGCAGGAACCACGGGGGTAACACCTGAGGCGATTGGATCCCATGGAACCCATGTAGCCGGTACGATTGCTGGGATCAATGGTTATAAGGATCCTTCTGGGGTGGCTTCCAGCAAACTGAGTGGGGTGGCACCGAAAGCCTACCTTGGCAACTATAATGTGTTTCCCTGCGATGATTGTAGTGCGGAAAGTATTTACATAGCCAAAGCGATTGAAGATGCTGTAAATGATGGTATGGATGTAGCGAACTTAAGTTTAGGAGGGCCTGCTACGACTGGTTTTGACTTGTTGGTAAATGTGGTGAATGGTGCTAGCGATGCAGGAATGACCATGGCGATTGCTGCAGGTAACGAAGGTCCTGATCCCATGACCATCGGTTCGCCAGGGATTGCAGAAAAAGCAATTACTGTTGCGGCAGTATCCAATGCGCACTTTTTTGGGAAATCCATCAAAGTGAAGGTGGATGGGGAAGAGAAAGTGCTCCCTGTCGGTTCCTCGAGTCGAGGTGGGCAAATTTCCAAAAAATTAGAAGCCTCCTTGTTACCGGTCACCGAGAAGGATGGTTTAGGTTGTGACCCGATTGATCAGGACTTAACTGGAAAGATTGCCGTATTAAAGCGTGGAAGTTGTTCATTTACCCAAAAAGCAACCAACGCACAAGCAAAGGGCGCTGCAGGAGTGCTCTTGATCAATAATAGTACGGGTGATCCAAGTAGCATGTCAGTGGAAGAGTCTGTTACCATTCCGATGGTGATGGTCACCCAAAAGGATGGCGAATGGATCCTAGGGGGGCAATCCACCTCTGCAACGCTTGAAGATAGTCCATTGCGTGAGTTTGAAACTACGAATGACAGCCAAATTGCCAACTTCTCTTCCCGTGGACCGACCGTCAACTACACCTTAAAGCCCGATGTAGCCGCTGTCGGTGTCAATGTATACTCCAGTGTAGTAGGGGGAGGGCTTGCATCCTATAATGGTACCTCCATGGCAACACCCCATGTAGCAGGAGCCGCTGCGCTTTTATTACAAGCGCATCCCGATTGGAAGCCCCAGGATGTAAAAGCAGCACTGATGGCTACGGCGAAAGATCCGAAAAGCGAGTCACTACCCGTCGAAGTAGGGGCAGGGATCATTGATGTAGCTGCTGCATCAAATCCAGCAGCACTCGCTTATCCTTCTAGCTTAAGCTTCGGTCAGCTCCAAGCAAAAGAGAAGAAGAATATGGAAGTGACCCTCAAAAACCCAACGAAAAAATTGATTATGTATCGCATTGTTTCGGATCAGAAGTCGGTGGCAAAACCGAATAAACAGGTGGTTGTCCTGAAAAAAGGAAAATCCACTACGTTTAAAGTAACCGCTACGGCAACCAAAGCAGGCGATTATCAAGGGTACATCAAGGTGAAAATGATTGGAATTGGCAAAGAAAATCATAAAGAGATTCGAATTCCCTATTATTTTCATATCGAGTAAGGGTACTCTTTCGCTAGTTGAAATCAAATCATGATACACACCCCGATCAAGGATCGGGGTGTGTTTTATTGTAGGCACCCAAATCATCCAACCCACAAAGATAGTTCTCTCATCGTTTGAATATCGAGGCGTATCGGTTAATAGAATCATAGAAAGAAGAGTAAGGGAGGGGTAAGGGTGAATCATTGGGCACGTCGTCTGTATGTGGAAGGTACAGGCGTATTGGTAATCGCAGGCTTTTTGTATATGATTCTCTCGGGAGTGACTACGATAGAAGAGAAGGGCTGGCTTACCATGTTATCCCTTCCACATATCCCCTCATCCATACAAAACCTTTCGACGGTTTTTCTGAGTATTTTCATTGAAGGGATCCCATTTATTTTATTAGGAGTCCTGATCTCCAGTGTGATTCAAGTAAGTATCCAAGAGGAGACACTGTTTCGATGGATTCCGAAGAACCCTTTGCTTGCCATTCCCTTAACCCTAACATTGGGTCTTGTGTTGCCCATCTGTGAATGTGGGATCGTCCCCGTGGCACGTCGCTTAATCCAGAAAGGCTTACCTCCCTATATCCCGTTCACGTTCCTATTAGCTGCACCCGTGATCAATCCCATCACCTTGATGGCTACCTATTTCGCTTTTGGTAGCCAATGGGATATGGTGATCAATCGCGCGCTGCTGGCGGGTGGAATTGCTACGGTGATGGGTTTGTTATGTTATCGATTGAGTAATCAAGGGGTGCTAACGATAAACGAAGAGTGTGAAGGAGCGTGCACTTGTCATCATGGGCAGGAGCATGCAAGGGCACTGGATCAAAGGGATCGTATGAGTGAGGCATTGTATCATGGGATCTTTGAATTAATGAATATGGGTAAGTATTTTATCGGGGGAGCTTTGTTGGCGGCGACCTTTCAAACCTATGTCGGTTATTCGTTGATCGCCGAATGGTCCCATCAGGGCTGGTTACCCATTTTGCTGATGATGGGGCTTGCCTTTGGCTTATCCTTGTGTTCCTCTGCGGATGCCTTTGTCGCTGCGTCCTTTCGTGGAGTGATGCCAACGGCACCGTTGCTCGCTTTTTTGGTATATGGACCGATCATGGATTTGAAAAACCTACTCATGATGCTAGGGAGCTTTCGTAAGCGGATCGTCATCTTCTTCTTCGTTGGGACCACGCTACTGACACTTGTATCGATTCATTTATCTTAATTGCGCCGAGAATACTCCCACCTCAACGAAGTAGGTGGGGGATGAATCGGCGTGACAGACTTGAGAGGGGTGTTTTTTCCCCCTCGCAAGTCTGT
>NZ_FPAA01000016.1 GCF_900116235.1 Marininema halotolerans
TGTATTAGGCACGCCGCCAGCGTTCGTCCTGAGCCAGGATCAAACTCTCCGTTAAAAGAAGTTTGTGACTCATTATTTCAAGAATTGAACAGGTCGTTTCATTCGCTCTTCAGTTTTCAAGGAACGCGCTGTTTCCGCTGTCTTAGCCGGCGCCGCTCTCTTGCGGCGACAAGATCCATCTTATCATTTCCACTCGATCTTGTCAACAACTTTTTTCATTCTTTTTTCGAAGCCCTTCGACCTCATCGCTTGAACGTTTGTAACTTTTTGTTGTTCACTGTCGTAGCGACAAGTAATAATCTATCATGTAAATCTGTAATGGTCAACCCTTTTTTACGAAAAAATTTTAGTGAATGTATCGATAACGATGATGTGTTCGATTTTGATCCCAGGTAGTAACCTCTTCAATGACGGATCGTTTGACCAGTTCTTCTATTAATAAAGTAGGGTCCATGGCCACTTTCTCCATTGATAAGCGGCTCATCAGCATTTCCACGCTCCAAGTATCCTCTTCTTTCTTGATCAGATCCAATAGAAATGAAGCGTAGTTTGTTAATTGTGAGATAATGGAGTACTCTGCCGCTAACAGCACCAACCGAACCCGTTGTTCGATTGAATCAGTACCATAGATCAATTCATGATGAAGCTTATATAATGCTGGATTATGCAACTTGACTTGGCTCCATAATCGAAACTCTGGATAGCAATTAGCTTCAATGATCGTCAAACGCCCCCAATGTTGTAACCCCTCCTGCATTGCAGCAAAGGCATCCATCAGGTAACCACTCTTTAGATGGTCTTTTGTTTCTAAGTAATCCTCTAAAACACGGGCATACTCAATGCACATCTTCTTCTCCCTCCAAACCGATGGAAAGTCGCGCAACATTCTGCGAATGGCTTGAAGTTCGTAAGTCGGATCATCCAAAATATCTCCATATAGAATGCACTGAATTAGATCCTCCCGTTCTCCGAGAAGAAGTTCCTTCTCTAACCGGTTCACCTCAATGCACAGCTCCTTTACCCTCCAGGAGTCCACTGCAAAGGTAGAGAGCCAACCATGAGCACTCTTCTCTTCACATAGGACAATCAGTAGCAGATCTGCTGTTTTCACATCCACTAGAGGCACCATAGCCGTCGGCACCACCAAAGCCCCTCTTGTCCCCACTTTTTCAAGCATCCGCTGTTTGATAACTGGATATACAATCTCTCTCATCCCACTGTCCTCCGTTATACGCCTACATACAGCGCTTTACCCAAAGGTTTCGACGAACGAAAAAAGAATCCTGCTCAGTGGAACTATCCTCTAGTATTCCCGTAAAAGCTTCAATTTTCATCATACTTCCTCATTGGATAAAGACAAGCTTACCATTTCAATGGGAGGTTATTGACGATATACTATAGACCAATAAAGTACCGGATCCGTACAAAGCGGTTTCCCGGCAAGGGAGAATATAGGATGCTCTTTTCCAGCAAAATTAACAAGTTTCGCACGGTCGCTTTGTTGTTGATCTTTATTGGAATCGGCATGATGTACCTTGGGTTACTATTTCGAGATGCTCTCATTGTCTTCTTTATCCTTGGGATGTTAGGGATCTTTGCAAGTGTCGCCATTTATTTTTGGGTAGGGCTTCTTTCCACCCAGGCCGCACAAGTAACTTGTCCGCAATGCGGTCGCACAACCAAGGTACTCGGCAAGATGGATGAATGTATGTATTGTAAAGCTACCTTGAGTTTTGACCCTTCTCATGCACCGAAGGAAAGCGATCCAAATAAGCGCTAATTTTCAACATCACGTTTACTTTCTTCGAAAGACTCATCCAATTGGATGAGTCTTTTTTACCAACTTATTACATCGATTTTCCAATAATGAGCATTGTAATAACCATAAAATCCTTTTAAATTAGCATGTTTTTTTGTTATGATAAGGAAAGCACCTGAAACAACTAGCCACATAGATAGGATTACCGATGTTTCCACCCAATATCATCTCTTTTACAAGCAACGATTAAAAATTGGGATACATAGGAAATCTAGCACTTATTTATTTTTACAGATGATTGATAGCGCTTTCAACATTCACTCTGACTGATTCGGGTTGAAAACTGCGTAGAGGCTAGCACTTCACTTTGATCACTTTCTTTTTAATGGAGGGATGATATGTTCCCAATCAATCGATTCACAATCACGACGATCAGTTTTCTTCTACTTGGAACATGTACATGGTTTGCATTCACACACGCCGGACTTACCGATTGGCTAATCCACATGCAAAAAGAAGTCAATTTAAATGGAAATTTACAAAAAATTGGCGAAAATAATGCGCGTCTGGGGGTAAGCAACCGAGGGATCTTGCAGAATATTCAACAAATTGATCGACGATCGGCTCTTACCGAACCCATTCATGAAAAGCTACAGTCTGTTTCCACAGGATTAGTTACCCAAAATCAAACACTCACGGGGATCAAACAAGCAACTAGTAAACAAGTGCTCCTCGGTGGACAATTAAATCAGGTTAACCGAGCACTCGTAGACAAAATGGCAACCATTAATTCCAGTACAAAAGATCAAACAACAGAGGCCCATCATCTTTCTGGGATCACCCAAGATACAAAAAAGAAAATGAATCACGTCCTGAAAGAAAATCAGGTACTTGAGAAAAAATTGGGCCAGGCAGCAGAAAAAAGTAAAGCAGCTGTAAACTCATTACCGTAAGGTGGGAAACCATGCTACGTAAAACCTTATCCATATTTGGCATCTTGCTCTTGAGTGGCTTTCTACTCAATGGCATCACCATGACGCAAAACATGAAGAAATTACACACAGGATTAAAGGACAATCTCCTTTCTATTCAACGATTAAATCACGTGCAAACCGCTGTCATCAACAAAAATAAAGAACTGAATCAAATGTTAGCCACCCTTGACCAAGTTAATGGACAACTTGACAAAACGATAACGAAAACAAACCAGACCCTGACCGAACTTTCCAAAGTCGAAGCAGTAAACCAGGACACATTAGAGCTGAATGATCAAATGGTTTCCCGATCAGTGGAAACCAATAAAAATATTAAACAAGTTCATACCTCCCTTAAGGAGCTTTCGCCCTACATGGTTCAAATCAATACCATGCTCGCTACACTTAATTCAACATCCCGTAAAGACATCGATCATCTAAATACCATGTTGCGATCAGCGGACCAGTTGGATCGTAAAACGCCGGGGGTGTCCCATTGAAAAAAGTAGCAGGCGTTTCTGTCCCCATGATCCTAATCACCCTTCTCCTTGCTGCTGTAGCAGGAAATACCCTACTGCAATTATGGTTGCAGCAAGATATTGCTCGACAATCCCAAGCACTAAAAACCGAGCTAAAACAATCAGCAAAAAAATCAGAGAAAATGAATAATCAATTGAGCTCTCTCAAACAAATGAATGTCAAAACCTCAGAACTAAAACAACGGGTGGTAAAAGTAGAGGAAAATACGGAGGGGCTAAAAGAAAAACTTATTTCCCTCAACAACATTGTCGGAAAGATTGCTAAAAGGGTAAAAACCATCAGTCACCACACCGGCGAAACCGCCGATAATTTGCAAGATATCGAGACGAGCATAGCGACAAGTGCAAAGACACTGGATTCAATGACACAATCTAACGTAGCCATTGTTCACCATCTAAATACCCTCCAGGGCATTCAAGGGAAGGTCAATAATCACTTACAATCCATGAAAGATAAACTACATTGGATCCCTAAAAAGCCAAGCCGGAATTAAGAGGAGGTAACCATCGTGAACTCCATACCCAATACGCTTTTGCAGCACCGAAAAAAAATTTTTATAATCCTGGTGGGCCTGATTCTGATCCTGATGTCTCCATTACTCGCAAGTTGGAGTGATCGAGTAGTACTACCGATCCTTGCCAACAACAATATCTTCGGTCTTACTAATGATCTTGTTGATCGCACAAGTAAAATGGCGACCGATACCCAAGCCCTCGAAAAGCAAGTCGCTGAAGCTGAATCCGCCATGAGCGGTCTGGACCAACAAAATTCTCTTTTAAAGAAACAGCTCAAAACCAATTCCGATATTCAATCAGAATTGAATGATCAACTATCAGGAAATGTAGCCGCCCGTAAAGGAATGTCCAAGATATTAAACAAAGAAGATGAAACGATCACGTTAACAAAATCAGCAGCTGTTAAAGGAGATGCTGTCACAAAACAAATGAAGGTAACCGCCACACAGTTACAAACGGTTGCCAGTTATACAGGGAAATTGGGAGTCTCTACTGCTCAACTGAATGAAAAGCTTAGTGGATTAATCTCTGAACTGGATCGCTCAGTGGATAATTTTCACTTTATCAAAAAAATAAAGGATGCTTGGGAACATTTGAAGGACAAACTTAAACACCCATTTCATCATTAAACCATTCCTAATGATTGGACGAAAGGAAGGTGGCACTTCATGTGGATACGCGGATTTATTATTTTAATCAACGTCACGCTTATCAGTGTGATTTTCTGGGGAACTGCCCAACAGATTGCTACACAGAAAAAAACCAATCAAACCATGACAGGCGTCCATAACAATATAAAGACTGCCAAGAAGTTAACGGTTGTAACCAATCAGCGATTACAACCCCTCCGAGAAACAGCGATCCGTATTCGTGAGGTGAATAAAAAGCTGACCCACACCCATGGTCTATTGCAAAATACCAATCATTCGATTGCTGGTGTCGTCACGAGTGAAAACGACATCGTCGTTGGTTTAACCAGTTTGAATGCCCATACACGCCAAGTGATTGATCAATTGGACGGGGTTTCCGCCAAGAATAATGAATTAATTGGGCCATCAAAGGAAATGATGAGTCAAACCCGCAATGAATATGTGGCGCTTGATGAGCTTAATCAACTAACTGCTGAATCCGTATCACTTCTTGATAACGTCAATGGGAAATTGGATTGGTTAGGATTACTTCCTTAATGCCGCCCCAATGGAGGTCCAATCATGTTTTTTAGTTTACTTTATCTGTGCACCTTATTCGCCATCGTCATTTTTACCATCATGATCATTATGAACATCCTCAACGATCGCTCGATTCAAAAATGGCTCTCTTGGTTAACAGGCGTTGTATTCTTTTATCTTTTTTCTGTATGGATCTCTACCTTATTTTAGTTTGACTGCACATAAAAACCCCCTCGGGTCGTATACCAACCCGAGGGGGTTTTCGTTATCAACGTACCATCGCTTCATGACAACTTTTGCATAGTCCATATACTTCCATCCGATGATTCTCTACCATAAATCCCGTCTTCTGAGCCGCTTCCTTTTCAACATCCATTAAGGAAGGGTACTCAAAATCGACAATTCTACTGCATTCCCGACAAATGATATGATAATGATCATGCATATTGGCATCGAAGCGGCTAGAAGCATCCCCATAGGTCAGTTCACGAACTAAGCCAGCTTCTCTAAATACACGCAGGTTATTATAAACCGTCGCCACACTCATATTTGGAAACTTACCCTCAAGTGCGCGGTAGATCTCATCGGCAGTAGGATGGCCTAACGAAGACAGTAAATATTCCAGGATCGCATACCGTTGTGGAGTCATACGTACGCCTGTTGATTTCAGCTTTTCAACTGCCTGATTCAAGCGTTTGTTTTCCATCACTACTCACCTCACTGTTCCACCAAACCCAAAGTTTAAAAGCAATTCTCTTTTAATAATGTCTATAAACAGTCTACTTTCCATGTCCGCTTGTTGTCAATGGCTCCCCACTTGGTTCTTACCGTACCAACATAGAGGAAGCAAATCACATCTTTCACATTTGGGTTTTCGCGCACTGCAGATTCTGCGCCCATGCCAAATTAGTTGGTGATGAGTGTCGGTCCAATCTTTCCGAGGAACCTTATGATTCAGCTGTTTTTCGACTTCCAATGGATTATCACTGTCCGCGAGAGCCAAACGATTCGATACCCTTAATACATGCGTATCAACGGCGAGTGCTGGAACATCGAAGGCATTGGATAACACAACATTGGCTGTTTTCCTACCAACACCTGGAAGAGATTCCAAGGCAGCTCGATTCGTCGGAACTTCTCCCCCATATTGACTCGTCAAGATCTTGCATGTCTGTAGAATGTTACGACTCTTATTTCGATACAACCCCAGCCCACGTATTTCTTCTGCTAATTCTTCCTCTGTCAGGTCAATATAATTCTGTGGATGGGGGTACTTGGCAAACAATCCCTTCGTCACGATATTCACCTGTTTATCCGTTGACTGGGCAGATAAGATGGTCGCAATCAATAATTCAAAGGGATTGCGAAAATCAAGTTCACAATGGGCATCTGGATACATTTGTGAAAGTAAAGCTAAAATTTTTTTTGTAGCAACACGTTTTGGTTTTGGCTTCATGATCCTTCTCTTTCCTTCCTCATCCCTTATCTCTTAGCTTACGCGCTTCAACTACTAATTCTTGACTCCTAGGACCAAAGGGTTCATGCTGAAATCCGCCCCAACGAGCTGTGATTTCAAACCCTGCTGTATGTAATAGATAACCCAATTCCACAGGATAAATATAGCGAAGAGAAAAATTGGTGCGTATTCTCTCAAGTGATCGACCGGTTTCATCCAGCCGCTCATAGTATCGCCAAATATCTCCCCGCTGAAAAAAGTGACTAAAGCGTGTAAAATCCGTAACTTCAACGATATCTTTTGAGCCAGGTATCGGATAGGATCCCCGTGAAACAAATCGTTCATCTTCTTCGACTAACTGTTCCGGATGGGGGACAAAGATATTGAATGCAAGTAGACCCTCATCGGTGAGATGCTGATGGATACGGTCGAGGGCTGCCCGTTGATCTCTCTCAGTAGTCAGATGTAAGAACGACCGATAAGGAATGATAATTAAAGGGAATTTCTCTCCTAACTCAAACGTTGTCATATTCTCTTCGATCCATTGACACTGATCGGATAATCCAACGTTTTCCCCTTTTTTACGCGCGGCTTGCACCATGAGTGGCTCACTATCCACTCCGGTTATCTTAATCCCTAATTGCGCAATGGATAGAGTAATTCGCCCTGTACCACTTCCTAATTCTAAGACAGGTCCCTGACATGCCTGTGCAAGGCTTCTGTAATAATTTTCATCGCCATGTAATCCATCGGAAGTCCAATCATAGTATTCCGGAAACTGATACATCGAATGAACCATCAATTTTATACCCCCCCTCCTTTTATTAAAGAGAAGTTGGGAATGGCCTCTTCTCCCCCCAACTTCTCGATATCTTATTAGGAACCAAGATGTTCCCTTACCCATTCCAATGCTTCTTCTACATGGTTAGCCACTTTTACCTTCCGCCACTCGGCAACAAGCTTTCCTTCTTTGTCAATGACAAAGGTGGAACGAACAATCCCCATTTTTTTATGACCAAATGTATTTTTCTCTTGATACACACCGTATTTCGTCGATACTTCTGCATCGGTATCCGCAAGTAGCAAAAATGGGAGCTGATGTTTTTCGATAAATTTTTTATGGGATGTTACATCATCTAAACTAACCCCTAGGATCACTGTATTAAGATCAGCAAAATCACGGGTATGATCCCGAAAATCACAAGATTCCGTAGTACATCCAGGGGTAAGATCTTTGGGGTAAAAATAAAGCACTACATTTTTCCCACGATAATCCGCTAACGAAACCTGTTCGCCATTGGATGCTGATAAGGTAAACAAAGGCGCTTCTTGTCCAATTGTCAGCATACTGACCACCTCCATGAGCTATTCCCTATCTTATCATGAGTTGTAGTCTGGGAAAAAATGATTCCCTCAGGGCAAGTTTTAACGAAGGTGACGAAGGGATCGTTCATCATAAAAAAGCTAGGCAATTTGCCTAGCTTCCCATAATATGGTGCACACCTATACCGGGCATAAAGGTTAATAATCGCGAATGGGATTCTGAAGTGAATCCTTAGCTACCTGGGCTAATCCCTGAAAACCTAGATACGTCTTTAATCCCCACACTGGCACTACAAGTAGCACACTGAAGATTTCAACAATGGTTTTCATGATTCTCATCCCCTTCTGCTTCTATCTTACCGAATGAAGATGAGATCCCACTGAACAGCAAATGAGAGTATCATGAGAAATGACTTAGGATAACGGTATCAGAATTTGCACCTGAGTCCCCTCACCCAGTCGACTATCAATCTTAATTTCTCCCCCATGTACTTGGAGAATCCGTTGGGCAATCGATAACCCCAAGCCACTTCCAACCGGTTGCTTTCCCCGAACTTGTCTCGATCGATAAAATCGATCCAATACCCTGGAAAGATCACGCTTTGCAATGCCCACACCGTGATCTCGGACCGTTAAACTTGCCACATCACCCGCCACATTCCATATGACGTCAACCGATCCTTCTTCCGAATATTTATGGGCATTGTCCAACAGGATATCGATGATCTCTTCCCAATCTAAACGAAGAATAGGAAAGTAAACGGGCTCTAACTTTCCGCTCAATGTCACGTTCCGAGGTGAAAAGACTGGAATCCATCGACTGACTCGTTGTTGTAACACTTCCACTAGGTCAATCGCATCCGTACTGGGTAGGTGATCACTTTCACGGCGAGCGAGGCTAAGCAATTTCCCTGTCATTGCCTCCATCCGATCCGTTTCCTGATTGATTGCATCCAATGCTTCCTTTAATACTTCAGGGTTTTCTTTTCCCCATCGATTGAGAAGATTGACATATCCACGGATAACAGCCACCGGGGTTTTTAATTCATGGGAGGCATCTGCTGTAAAACGCCGCTGTTGTTCAATCAACCGATAAATCCGATCCAATAGACGATTAAAGGTACGAGTAAGTTCTTCAATTTCGTCCCCTGTAGAAGGAACTTCCAGTCGACTATCCAATCGTGCAGGATCCAGTTCCCTCACCGTTCTCGTAATTTTCTTTATAGGATGGAAGGCAACTCGAGCCATTACATGTCCACCTACGGCCACAATCACCAGTAAGATGGAGGAGCCAATGGTAAGAGCTAAAAGCATGGTATCCAGGTATCGGTTTAAGGACGTAAAATCTGTATAAAGTTCTACCCGCCCATTACTGATTCCTTTTAGTGGGCGAGCCAAGACCGATACTTGTTTTTCATGATTACTATACACTTCAGTAATTTGACGTCGTTGATCTTTTTCTTGCAGAAAATAATGTGAAGAGATCCCCTGATTCACTTGCCACTCCACATTGCCATCAATCGTTACACGAATGGCTTGTCCATCATCAACAAATGGACTCACCCACTCCGGAAACTGATCTTTTAACCGCTTTCTGTCTACTCGCTCCTGTTTATACATTCCCGCCAAAGTCGCAATTTTTTGTTGTAAAACACGTTGCTCGGTTTCAATAATCATGTTCGCAAAAAGCTGATACACAAAGACGTGGAAAAGTCCCAGAATGATTAATAACGAAATCGCCGACAGTAGAGTGAGTCTCCACTTAATCGGCATCGTCTAG
This sequence comes from Marininema halotolerans, assembly GCF_900116235.1. Classification (GTDB taxonomy): domain Bacteria; phylum Bacillota; class Bacilli; order Thermoactinomycetales; family DSM-45169; genus Marininema; species Marininema halotolerans. The sequence continues at coordinate 9,517 of NZ_FPAA01000016.1, forward strand.
CCCTCGAATCACATAACCTACTCCACGGACCGTCTCAATCAAATCCGTCACACCTGCCTGGGACAATTTATTACGCAAATACCGGATATACACATCCACTAGATTCGTATCTCCAGTGTAGTCAAATCCCCAAACTTGATCTAAAATTTGTTCTCGGCTCATCACACGGTCTCGATTTTTCATAAGAAAAACAAAAAGGTCAAATTCCCTTGCAGTTAAGCGCACATCATTTTCATAACAAAGGGCCCGTCGCTGTTCTAACAGCAACCGGCATGGACCATTGACCAAAATTTTTCCTTCATTGGGACGCTTTCTTCGTAATAGGGCTCTCACACGGGCAAAAAGCTCCTCAATCGCAAAGGGTTTTGTCATATAATCATCAGCTCCCGCGTCCAAACCACTGACCCGATCTGGAATGGCATCTCGAGCCGTTAACATAATGATGGGGACACCACTTTCACTGCGGATCCGGCGGCACACTTCCACACCGCTTAAATCAGGCAACATCACATCCAGTACAATGATGTCCCACTTCTCCTCCAATGCTCGCTGAAGTCCTACTCTGCCTTCCTGAGCGGTTGTCACTGTCCATCCCTCATGAATAAATTCCAACTCTAAAAATCGCGCTAAATTCCCCTCATCTTCGATGATGAGTACTTTTTTCTCCATCGTAATCCCGCCCGTCATCGGTATTCACCCTTATTATACCTTTTTACCGGTTGGGTTGAGATGAGACCTCGATGAGAAAAATACCCATCCACCAATTTTTCATCCCATATACCACGGATTCAAGGGGGGATAGTTTGGGTTATACGGACCCATCCCATTCCACCCTGGCGAAGGAGTTCCTTGTTCAGGTTCAGGGGGCGTCGTCCGTTGAGGGAACTGAGGAATCGGAAAATTAGGAATTAATGGTGGGTGAATGACGGGCGAAGGAATGACAGGAGAGGGAACGGAAGGAATGACCGGCGCCACAAATGGCCGGACTGCTACATAGGGATCATACTCATAGGTCATCCAAATTTGTTGATATGGATCATAAAACATGCAAAGCCCTCCCTTATCCTACTGTCAGCACACATCAAACTTCAGATTGATCCTGCTCAGGTAGCCGTCCTTTCGGGGGTTTTGGATGATTGGTAGGAGGTGAATTTCCTTCTCCAGGGAGTGGGTTACCGCTTTGTGGAGGCTTCGGTGGCACACCTGGTTGTTGTCCACCTCCCCCTTCTGAAGGTTCAGGTCGTTTAACAAGGAAATTAAGAGTCGTACCAATATTGAGGGATCCTACATCGGTAATGGATTGTATTTTAATGCCTCGTATGCATATTTGGAACATCAGATCCCTCCCATCATGGGGTTAAACCACATTGGATTGATCGATCAAGTCTTGATCATTATAAATCGCTCCGCCTGAATCGCTATTTCGTCCATAGTCCCCAATAACGGATGAGCCACCTACTGATTTTGTATTACTTTCGGTACCAAGGTTAATCGTGTTTCCCATATTGACAGACGCTGCACCTGAGACACTGGCTATCTTTAGGATGTTGATGTTATTAACTGTTGCCATCTTCATCCCCTCCTGCCAGGCCCGATTTAATGTAAGCGTTCATCCACTGTTCACGAAATTAAACTTGATCGATTACATCGCTATCCAAGTTGTTGTTCGCTTCCAATGTTAAGTTATTACCAAAATCACCAATTAAGGAAGACCCACCAACACCCTTTTCATTCGATTCTGCACCCACATTGAAGGAACTTCCAAAGTTCATGGATCCTGGTCCAGATACACTTTGAATCTTTAAATTAAATATGTTATTTAACGTCCCCATCACTTCCACCTCCCCACCTGCACATCATCCTATGTGTTTGCCTAGGGATATGTGCCCATATTAGTTATCGGAGATTCGGATTCTTCTTGTACTCGATCCTGCTGCAACCATTGGCAGACGAATTTCTAGCACCCCTTTGCGATAACTTGCTCGACTCCGTTGACGGATTACCGGTACCCCCAAAGGAATCGTTCGCTCAAAGGATCCCACATGACGCTCGGTTACGATATGTTCTTGTTGTTTATACAAAGTAGGGATGGTTCCTTTAATAAAAAGTGTCTCTCCTTCTACACGAATATCCACTGCATCAATATTGGCTATTCCTGGTAGATCAATTACGACAATGACTTCATTCATGGAATGGATCACATCGGCCTTTGGATGATTCTTGCTTCCCACTCCAGATACCTCAGACCAAAATTCCTCCCCTAAAAATTCGCGAGCCATCTGACTCCATTTTTCAAAATTGGGTGGTCTGTTCACCTTTTTCACCCCTTTATAAAGACCCGATCATCTGTAGTTTATTCCGTCATTCGCCCATGGGTCACTGTCCTGTATCATTTCTCTCATCAATGATCATAATGGCATCTATTTGTTGTGCTGCCCCATATACTATAAAGGGAGTGGTTAGTCGGAGGTGAAGGACCGTTGTATGCGTACCTATGGGATCGAATCAATCAACTACAACAGGAGATCAATGCACTTCGCGAAGAAAATGAAGCCATCCAAAAAAAATTAGATGCAATTGAACCCTTGAATATTGAGCGTATGGATTATAAAGTACAAGAACTTCATGTACAAACCCTGAGTGGAGCGTTAAACATCGGCCTTACCCTTACTGGTGACGACGAAAGCATGTTGAAAATGGTAGAGCGGCTTCGAGAGCAAACGGATTCCAATGTGGATCTAGGGTGGAATAATACAGGTGTAAAACCTCCATGGACGGAAGACAAATCCATTCCTATTACAGAAGAAAGTCCTTTTGATGATCCATCCAATGAAGATACAACGAAAAATAAGAAGAAAAGTGATGATTCGAACTGATCATCCCTCTCCTTCTTTTTTATTAAAAAACCTTCTTACCGAATCGAAGCGATAGGGTAAGAAGGTTTTTTTTATCCATCAATTAGCTACCTGCTCCACGATAATTTTTAATACCAAGATTCCATACCATGATCCCAAGGGCGAACCAGAGGAATCCCATCACAGGAGTCAGCATAGCAAAGGTAAGCCAACGATCATCGTGCAAGAGAAAACTAGCCGGGTAAAAGCCTACAAAAGCAAAGGGCATTAGCCACGTCAGCACAATCTGAATGACTTTGTTATAGATATCAATGGGATATCGACCGTAATTCCCTACATTGTACATAATGGGTTGTATATCCGTTTTCGAATCTGAAAAAAGACTGATGCTGGTCAACATGATATACAGCCCGCCATAGATCGCTGCGCCACCCAACGCAAAAAGAAGGAATAGCAATGGATCATACCAATGAAATTGCAAATCCATTTCCCAGGAGGCCCAACCCATCACTGCCATCCCTGTTAAAGCACCACTCAAGGACTCAGGTGTCATCGTTTCCATCATGACTTGAAAGAGACTATGGACTGGGCGTGTCAGAACGCGATCCAACTCCCCTTTAATAATGTAGCGTTCGTTAAACTCCCACAGGTTGAAAAAGGCTGCAAAAATCGAGAAGGGGACGAGAAAATATCCATAAATAAAAATCACTTCTTCGCGGGACCAACTAGAAAGATGTGTCGTGTGATTAAAAACAACCAAAATAAACACTAGATTGACTGTCTGAAACATGATATCCGTGACCATTTGAACAAAAAAATCACTACGATACTGAAGCCGCGTCTTAACATATTGCATGAAATAATCGATAAAAAGCTTACTTGTCGTCATTTCTACTTACCCTCCCTGTACAACCAGTCGCCGGCGAGCACTCAACCACAACAGACGGATAGGCACCCAGAGGAGTACAGTCCAGATCAGTTGTACCTCCAAAAAAGAAATAACTTCTGTCAAAGAAATCCCCTTTGCCAAAATGGAGCTGGGTACATAACTGATCCCCTGAAAGGGGAGATAAACTAAAATGTTCTTAGCCCATTCCGGAAAAAACGTAATGGGAATCACTAATCCTGACAATAAGTCGATAATCACCCGCTTGGCACGGATCATCCCCATATTATTCAGAATGAAAAATGCCATTAAACCAGTTAAGACGTTAAGTTGTGTATTAATGATGAACCCTAAGAAAAGGCTGATTGCAAACCATCCCCATTGGGACATATCACTAGGTAAGTGAATGGGAAAAACCAGAGAAACAATGATCATTCCCGGTACACTAAACAATAACAAGCGAAATATCCCTTCCCCTAGCCCTTGAAACCCTTTTCCTAACAAATAACTATAGGGACGAATCAATTGCACTGCCACTGTCCCATCTCGAATTTCCTGGGCAATTTCACGATCTAAGTTATTAAAGTAAAAGGCACGAGACATCCATGCTACAGCGACATAGGTTGCCATTTGAACCGCCGTCGTACCATTAATGGAGGTTTGATCACCATAAATCGCCATCCACAGAAAATAGTACACGCCTATATTTAAACTATAAATGATAATGCCGCTATAATAATTGACACGGTAAGCTAACATCATCAAAAAGCGAAGGCGCATTAATTCCACATACTTCTCAAGCATTGGGTACACCCTCCTGATAGATACGGCGCACAATATCCTCCGTCGTCGCCTCCTCAATTCGGATCTCCTTCACAGAAGCGTGAGGAACTACCCTGGAAAGCACTTCGGAAACCGAAGGGTTATCACCCGTGAGGAGAACACGATAACACCGATCCCCAACATGTTGCCATTCTGCTGTGATATCCTTTGTAAACCCTTGTAAGGTCGTGAGATCCCACTCCTCTTCTAACTCTAAATAGAGCCGTGGCCCACCTCCCCATTGCCTCGATAATTCGGTCAACCCTCCATCATATATAATTGTTCCTTTATCTAACATCACGACACGATGGCATAACGCTTCAATATCTGATAAATCGTGGGTAGTCAACAAGATCGTCGTCCCATACTCCTGATTAATTTGCTTTAAAAACCGGCGAATATTTTCCTTGACCAATACATCCAAACCAATCGTTGGCTCATCAAGAAACAATAAACTCGGCTGATGAAGCAATGCTGCCGCCAGCTCACAACGCATTCGTTGACCGAGGGATAATTTACGTACGGGTTGTTCGAGTAGGGGACCCATCTCGAGCACTTCCGTTAGACGATCCAGGTGTGCATGATACTTTTCATCAGGAATTCCATACAATTTTTTTAATAAACGAAAGGACTCACGAACCGCAAGATCCCACCATAGTTGACTACGTTGACCAAACACAACACCAATTGTACGTACAAACTGTTCTCGTTCTCGATGGGGATCAAAGCCATTCACTTTTAACTCCCCTGCAGTGGGTTGCAATATCCCGGTTAACATCTTAATGGTTGTTGATTTTCCTGCTCCATTTTCACCGATATAACCAACAATCTCACCTGATTGAATACCAAGGTCAATTTCGTCCACCGCGCGGATGGTACGATACTTTCGATCAAATAAATCTCGAAAAGCTCCTTTCATACCTTCGCGGCTTTGGACGATTTTAAAATCCTTAGTTAAACCCCGAGCTTCAATACTCAACATATATTCCACCTCAACTTCCCTTCTCACTCATCCAGCAAAAAAGCACCCCACAAAAGGGATGCTCTCCACCGATAAAAGTGGGGGCGTGATCAAATGTGTGATTCCGCTTATATGCACTTCTACCCTCTTCGTTACCGTGCTCAAAACATTCACCTTATCATATCATAATCCGTCGCCAAAAAAATACAAAGCAACAGGAGCCCTGTTGCTTTGAGAAAAATAGGATTAGTGCGCATGGCGACGGATTAATTCTTCCAACTTCTTTTGTAGCTCTTCCGTTCCTCCAACAACATCCTGTTCATGAACAGTGAGCCGAAGAGTGCGATGATCTAAGTCCAATGCTTCTTCTAATGAACTCATGAGATCCGTTGCCTTTCGATCCAATTGAAGGATGACTTCAATCTCCTTCTCTCCTATGTAAAACATAACCTCAACTTCATCAAGCACCCCACTTAGATCACCCGTTGGCCTAAATTCAAATTCTTGGATAAATGGATGACGAGAATAATAATTTTCAAATTCAAAATCGATATCGACTAATTGAAACCCTACTTTTTCCACAGCAGAAAGTACCTTCTCAATCAACGGATGAGGCAAGACTTCAATTCCATCGGTATCATCTGGATCAATTGCTCGCTTAATATCTAACCCTGTCTTTAGATAGACTGGACACCCTCCAGTCGTAACCGGAGTATCAAAGGGTAGACGAAAATCAAAGGGAATCACCCGGGTTTCACGAGGAGCAATGGTAAATACCTCTGAAAGACGATACTCTTCCATCACATATTCCTGTTGATTACGCTCATGATGGTAGAGAACAACAAGATAGAGATAGATTTCATCAATTTCTTGATCTACTTGTCCACCTTGAATATATACTTCGCCCTCAATATAATCTCCCTGCCGATACTGGGTCTGCTTTAAACGGGTATCGACCTTCGCATTACCCACTCCTAAGCTAGCCAGCGTTTTTGTAAAGATCGACATGATTTACCCCCAGCGTTCACTAGTTTTTTATCAGGGACTGAATCGCAGCTAATGGACTTTTCACTTGCTTCTTTTGACCACCGAGTAACATCGATAGGGAACCATCTGGATCCTTCATCTGCCAAGAAAAAGCGGTATTAAGGATACGGCTTCCACGTCGAATTTCAACTTGCATCTGCACATCATCACTACCTACATCAAAATAGAGATTGAGTTCATCGAGATACCCGTGGTAATGTTCTGCAGGCTTAAACTGAAAGATCTGGATAAAAGGTACCTCTTTACAGGAAGGATCATGCTCATTAAACATCCGATACATGATAAACCCTGATCGCTCGACTTCGCCTAACATTTTCTCCACCGTTGGGTGAGGAAAAACTTCAATACGATCCCGATCCCTTGGATCAATCGCTCGTTTGATATCCAGTCCAGTTTTTAAGTAGATCGGATAACGACCGCAAGACATTGGTGTTTGATAAGGCAGACGTATCTGAAAAGGGATAATTTGATCCCCCTTCTCTGAAATTGTAAAGGATTCACTCAACCGATATTTTTGCAGGATATGTTCCACTTTTTTACCATTTTTCAAGTAATGAACCACTAGATAGAGATAGATATCATCCACTCGTTGTAAAGCGTGTCCACCACGAATTCTTACTTCGCCTCGCACAACTTCACCTGGTTGAAATTGATTGGTTTCTAACCGGGTATCTACCGTCGCATTGCCAACCCCCATACTTGCTAGTGCTTTGTTGAACATTGTATCACCTCCTCCCAATAGATACGTGGTTTCGATAGTTTAAGGAATCATGTGATTCGGATCGAGAACCTTATCCGCTTCTTCATCCGATAAATAACCCTTCTCCCGCACGATTTCTCGGATTGTCTTCTCTTCAGAAAACGCTTGCTTAGCAATTTCTGCAGCTTGATCATATCCCAAAGAAGGGTTGAGTGCAGTAGCTAAGGATAAGGAATGTTCCATCCATTCACGACAACGCTTCTCATCAACCTCAAGGCCTTGAAGACAGCGCTTATCAAAGGCGACCATCCCATTACTTAAAATGGTGATGGAATGCAGGAGATTGTGGGCAATCACCGGCATCATTACATTTAATTCCAATTGAGCATGTTCTCCAGCAGCTGTAAGTGCTGAATCATTTCCAATCACTTGGATACAAATCATATTCATCATCTCTGCCATTACCGGATTGACTTTCCCTGGCATAATTGAAGAACCAGGCTGGACAGGAGGTAGCCGCATTTCAGCAATTCCAGTACGGGGTCCTGAAGAAAGAAGTCGTAGGTCACTTGCCATCTTTCCTAAATGAATAGCTAGGTTTTTCAAGGCCGCACTCGTTTTAAAAGCAGCGCCAGTATTTTGCATGAAAGTGAATCGATTGTCGGGTTGACAAAACGGTAAACCCGTTCGAGAAGCAATCTCCCCAATTGCCGCATCAGCATAGCCAGTAGGAGTATTGATACCCGTACCGACCGCGTTTCCCCCTAAACCAATTTGATATAAGAAGGGTAAACTCTCTGCAATTCCCTGACGAGCATGCCGGATCGCATAGGCATAGCCCATCAGCTCTTGCCCCACTTTCAGCGGAACAGCATCCTGCAGGTGAGTGCGGCCTGATTTGATAATATCAGCAAAACTTTCTGCTTTCTCTTCAATCGTTTTAATCAACTCATCCATAGCAGGAAGCAATTGATGGACGATCTCCTCTGCAGCAGCAATATTAATCGCCACATGAATCGTATCATTCGTTGATTGACCTCGATTTACGTGATCATTGGGGTGAACAAGCGAGATATCTCCTGGCTCCCCACCAAGAAGTTCTGCCGCACGACTCGCGATCACTTCATTCGCATTCATATTTTGCGAAGTGCCTGCTCCAGCTTGGTACACATCAACCACAAAATGCTCATCCCATTTACCTGAGATAACCTCTTCTGCCGCATGGATAATTGCATTGGCCATCTTCGCCTCTAATTCTCCACTACGACGATTTGCTTCTGCAGCCGCAGCTTTAATTAAACCTTGTGCACGAATAAAACTACGCGGCAAGTTCATTCCACTAATTGGGAAATTAACTACAGCACGTTGGGTTTGTGCGCCATAATATCGATCCTTAGGCACTTTTACTTCACCGAGAGAATCACGTTGAATGCGATAGTCAGTCATTTTAAGCACCTCCATCAAGTTATCCATCGGTCGATGTTCCATCTCAAAACCATCGGACTTTCAGATGAATAGCCACAATGTCCTGGGACAACAAAAAGCCCTAGGACTTTTCGGATGCGAACCGAAAGTCCTAAGTACTTTTCCCTAGCCTTGCCTATTAAACACATGGCGAATGTATTCATCCAATTGGGATGCTAATCGATCATGTTGTAATCGTTCAGCTTCCTCACCCAGTTGGACCGCTTGGGTAGGTACAGTTTTCTTCGCTTCTTGGGGTTTTCGTTCTTCTTTCTGCGCTTCTTCTTGAGCCCGCCGCTCATTTTCTTTCCTTTCCGCTTCAATACGTGCACGGAATACAGCTTCACGGCGCTTTGCCTCTTCCTGCTCTCGTGCCAGGCGTTCGGCTTCATGGCGTTCAGCCTCTTCACGAGCTAAGCGCTCTTCTTCACGGCGCTTTGCCTCTTCCCGCTCTCGCGCTAGGCGTTCGGCTTCATGGCGTTCAGCCTCTTCACGGGCTATGCGCTCTTCTTCACGGCGCTTTGCCTCTTCCTGCTCTCGCGCTAGGCGTTCGGCTTCATGGCGTTCAGCCTCTTCACGAGCTAGACGCTCTTCTTCACGGCGTTTTGCCTCTTCCTGCTCTCGCGCCAGGCGCTCTTCTTCACGGCGCTTTGCCTCTTCCTGCTCTCGCGCTAGGCGTTCGGCTTCATGGCGTTCAGCCTCTTCACGAGCTAGACGCTCTTCTTCACGGCGCTTTGCCTCTTCCCGCTCTCGCGCTAGGCGTTCGGCTTCATGGCGTTCAGCCTCTTCACGAGCTAGGCGCTCTTCTTCACGGCGTTTTGCTTCTTCCTGCTCTCGTGCCAGGCGTTCGGCTTCGCGACGTTCCGCTTCTTCACGCTCACGGGCTAAGCGCTCTTCTTCACGGCGCTTTGCCTCTTCCTGCTCTCGCGCCAGGCGTTCGGCTTCATGGCGTTTTGCCTCTTCACGAGCTAGACGCTCTTCTTCACGGCGCTTTGCCTCTTCCTGCTCTCGCGCCAGGCGTTCGGCTTCGCGACGTTCCGCTTCTTCACGCTCACGGGCTAGGCGCTCTTCTTCACGGCGTTTTGCTTCTTCCTGCTCTCGTGCCAGGCGTTCGGCTTCATGGCGTTCAGCCTCCTCACGGGCTAAGCGCTCCGTTTCTTGTCGCTGAATCTCTTCACGGGCTAGCCTTTCAGCCTTCAGTCGATCCTGCTCCAATTTCGCCAATCTGGATTGTTCGAGGCGCTGTTGTAACACACTACCATTTCCTGATTCGGACTTTTCTGCATTTAAATGGGAGGCTTTCTTATCATGATCACCAGAGTGATCTTCACGATCTGCCCAGGTATTCCGAATAACGGGTCGAGATTTCTCCTCTGATTTACGAAACAACTGATCTAAAAAGCCCTTTGAATCTCTCTTTTTAAGATACGAATCAATATGAGAGATCACTTGACCCGCTTGTTGATTCATGCTTTTTTGTAACATTTTCCCCAGCGCTTTAGGAAATTTAGCCCCTGAAGATACCTTACGAATAGGTTCTTCAAACTCCTCGCCCGTAAGCAACATCACCATCAGATTTCCCCAGTCATAAATGGGATCAGGCTGGGTACGTCCCTCAACTCCACATGCGATCACCATGAGATTCCCATCTTCTGTAACGCCTATATTGGAAGGTTGGAGCACCATATGCATACGCAATGGTTTTCCCATTAATATCTGTTCCACTGGAGTAAGCTCTTTTACCCAGTGAAATACCTGATCCTCCTCTGCCGGACCATGTTGATGAAGGCGTTCTCGAAAAGGAACATAGGGACGAATACATACCAGCGATCGTTGTTCAGAAAAAACCTGGAGGTAAGGAAGAATCCTCGGATGATCTAACGATAAATATTGTTGGATCGCACGAGGTTGGGCTGGTTTGACCAAGGGCGTATGTTCCAGATAAAAACGCTCTCCGCCGGATTCTGCTACAGCTAGCTCTCCAGCGAGTAGCGGTTCGACGCTCTCGATTCGGTAAACATCCCGATAATAATTTCCTACAGTAAAGAACGACAACGTCCTCTCCTCCAAAAACTTTTATTTAAAGCTACCAAAATCCCTATTGATTCTTGCCGGTTGCAAATACAAGACACCATTTTCAGAATACCATATGCTACCCATAGCGTATAGTTGAACTCATACGATCCCGCTCGTTTTTCGACAAATTTTTCTTCTTTTTATTTCAATTTTCGAGGCTAAGATTCCACATAAATCAGCCTTCCATCCGAACTCCTCCGCCATAAATTTTCTTTCAGGTGAACGCCACCCACCCACCAGTCAATTCCTAACACATCGATTCTGTCCTCATCCCCCGCCAACACCTTTTGACCTAATGATGTCAATATCCAGCTTTCCTCTTCATCTCCTTCCAACCCTTGTATTTCACTCGTTTCGATTTGAATTAATGGATGCCATTCCTCCGCTAGTTCATTAACAATCGCTGCAAGATGAACATTCGTCAATCCATCCTCAGGTCTGTGGTTCAACACCTCATGATAGAGCGATTCAAAAGAAGAAATCCCCCTACGAATCAAAGTAAGGATCAATTCTTCGATCACCGATAATCCATTGGCTTGTGAGGGGAAGTAATCAGCGTGATGATTCCAGGCTGCATGCAATTGAGGTAGTCGAATCTCCCTTTCCTTACGGGTAACAAAATCCAATGGATTTACTGCAATATAATCCTTCCAGGCTTCTTCCGCTTCAATTACATCTTCTTTCTCCAATGTAATCCGTTCGTCAAAGAGCCGCTTTACAACGAGTTCACCCGAATCCTGGGGAAGGGTCCCTGTAGGAATGGTTACCAAGTCAACCATGGTGATTCCTAAACTTCGACACTGTTTCAAAATATAAAGAAGTAACAGCTGATCCGCTCGGCTCGTACCCAACCACAATACAAGGTGAGACGAACGTGCCAATCGCTTTAGTCGCTGTTCTTGATAGACAAACATCATTTTCGTCTCATCAAATGGCATGCCTAAGCGCTCTTCAAAAAAACGTGCGCGCGCTGTTGCTTGTTCCGTCTCACCCAAAGGCTTTTGAAAGGGACCAAACTCAAAATTTTCTCTCCACACAAATACCTCACCCTGTTCTGGTGAGTGTGCTCGCAATACATCTGCCCATGGATCTCCATTAACTAAATAAATCAACCACCAACGCTCCCCTCTATTTATCTTCCTTGCCCTTGTAACGGCCTTTTCCCTATTCAAGTTCCAATGAAAACTTCTCCAACCTTTGGGAACTTCAGGTCAACCCTTGCTCCTCTTCCATCCCACCGATAGAATAAGGATCGTAGCAATTTGAAGGAGGACACTACTTTGAATCATACCCGTTCACACCGATACCATAAAGAAGCCCTCGATGTCATTGTCGGTGGGGTAAATAGCCCCTCTCGATCCTTTAAAGCCATTGGCATGGAAAACCCCATTTATATCAAAGAGGCACAAGGCGCCTACTTTTTCGACGAGGATGGCAATCGATACATTGACTACCTTGCAGCTTTTGGACCCATTATTCTCGGTCATAATCACCCGCATGTTACAAGTGCCATTCAAGAGACGGCAAAAAGAGGAACTTTATATGGAGCGCCTACGAAAATAGAAACGCATTTTGCTCAGATGATCCGCAAAGCGATTCCCTCAATGGAGCAATTACGTCTTGTGAATAGTGGAACGGAAGCCGTTATGAGTACGATCCGTCTTGCCCGAGCAGTAACAGGGAAGAATAAAATTATAAAATTTGCAGGGTGCTATCATGGTCACTCCGATTTGGTGTTAGTGGCTGCAGGTTCCGGTCCCTCTACTTTAGGAACACCAGATTCTGCGGGTATTCCACAAAGCATTGCAAATGAAGTGATTACGGTACCCTTTAACCATGTGGAGGGACTTAAAGAAGCTCTTGCTCAATGGGGAAGTGATGTGGCTGCCGTTCTAGTCGAGCCTCTTGTTGGTAATTTTGGAATCGTAGAACCTGCCCCTGGCTTCCTAGCATCCGTCAACGAACTCGCACATAATGCGGGTTCCCTTGTGATCTATGATGAAGTAATTTCTGCCTTCCGTTTCCATTATGGCGGCGTACAAACCTTGTATAACGTGGAACCTGATCTCACAGCCCTTGGTAAAATTATTGGCGGGGGCCTTCCAATCGGTGCTTATGGTGGTCGTAAAGAATTAATGGGACGAGTGGCTCCGAATGGTCCAACCTATCAAGCTGGCACCATGGCGGGGAACCCGCTTTCAGTTGCTGCTGGAATTGCCTGCTTAGAAGCGCTTTCCCAGCCAGGAGTCTATGAAGAACTTGATCGAAAAGGACTCATTCTCGAGAAAGGCATTTTACAACGTGCGCAAGAGCATGGTATCTCCATACAAATCAATCGAAAAGCAGGAGCGCTAACGGTCTATTTTAGTGATACTCCGATTATTGATTACGATGGAGCAAAAGCAACGGACAGTGATGCCTTTGCTCGATTTTACCGCCTAATGATACAGGAAGGCATTTACTTAGCTCCATCCAAATACGAAGCTTGGTTCCTCACCACAGCCCACAGCGATGAAGACCTCGAACAAACTCTGATCGCTACTGAAAAAGCCTTCCAAACCATGGCCCGGTCTTAAGTGGAATCAAGAAAGAATTTGATGTTGCCCTACCATTAATCAGGAGGAACTCATGATGTCAGAACCCATTGCCCTTTACGAACGAATGGGGGGGGACCCTACCATCCGTAAAATTGTACAGTCCTTCTATCCTCGTGTGCAAAAAGATCCACTTCTGGCTCCCCTTTTTCCAGAAGATATCGAGGAGACGATGGAAAAACAACGCCGCTTCCTTACCCAATTTTTCGGAGGGCCACCTCTATATAGTCAGGTATATGGCCACCCACGCCTGCGTGCACGCCACATGCCTTTTCCAATCACACCTCGCCATGCTGAAGCATGGTTGCGAAATATGGATGTTGCCCTAGATGATGCAAATATAACGGGTCTTATACGGGAGGAAATGTGGAGTCGCCTTTCATTCACTGCTGCCCATATGGTTAATCGTCCCCCCGAGGACCAATAACACTTTCCCCCTAATTCTAGGGGGATTTTTCATGGTTGCTCATAACCAGTTGGACCCCCAACTTCACTGCATAATCATCCCCCTCTATGCATATAAAACCCAATTAACGCTTGTTGATAACTAATCATTCATGGTATTCTGTAAAATAGCCTATTGGTTTATCTATTACAGGATTCATCACAAAGTGGCGTAAGCGGTGACACATCGGCGACAGCGTTGGTTAACTATGGGTCTTTAACATGAGAGGAACTGCCATTGAAAAATTTCCGCCGGAGGTGTCTCCATGAAATTGATAAAAGCAGATCCAGGTCGATTCCGCCATCTCTCAGCAGAAGAACACGATAGTTGTGGGATCGTCGCAGTGATTGAGAAAAACGGAAACCCCACACAACAAAATATGTTAGATACGATCGATGCCCTCGTCAAAATGGAGCACCGCTCTGGATTTATTAACGGGGAAGGGGATGGCTGTGGTATTCTCACTGACATTCCCCGTATCCTTTGGGCGCAAAAATTTAGAGAAGCGGGGATTGATTCAAAGCTCGCATATTCTCCAGGCTTGATCATCGCTCACTTTTTTCTACCCCAAAAAACTGAAGAGCCACTCCATGCGATTCAAGAACGAATCCGAAGCAACATTCGCCAAAGAAATATTCAAATTTTACTTGAAGTAAATAAAGCCGTGCATTCCCAAGTGCTCGGTCCCAATGGCAGAAAAGATGAACCTCTTTTTTGGCAAGTAGCGATGAAAGCGGATTCAGAGAATGATACACTCCCCCATCGCTTATTTGAACTGACCATCGACATAGAGGCTTCCGAGCCTGTACAAATTGCTTCCTTAAGTAATCAAACAGTTGTCTACAAATTAATGGGTGCTGCAAGCCTTCTCCCTCGCTATTTCCAGGATCTTTCCAAGGGAGAGTTTCAATCCACAGTCACCATCGGTCATAATCGTTATTCTACCAATACACTTTCTAACTTTTTTCGTGTTCAGCCCTTTTCCATTTTAGGTCACAATGGCGAGATTAATACCATCGCAAAATTACGGGATGAAGCACGCATGATTGCTACCCCTTTGGTCGAAGGAGGTAGTGATTCACAGGATTTAAACCGTGTAGTAGAAACCTTAATCCACCGTTATAATTTCTCCCTTTTCGAAGCAATTGAAACGCTTTTCCCTACGATTATGGAGGAAATTTCGCGCTTCCCTCAAAATATTCAGCAAACCATCACCTGGTTACGTAAATCCTTCGGTCCCTTTGCCCAAGGCCCTGCAGGAATTGTGTCGCGCTATGGAAATGAATGTGCATTCAGTGTCGACGCTCTTGGCTTACGTCCTTTGTGGCAAATTGAAAATCAACGGGCTTTCATGTTCTCCTCTGAACAGGGAATCATTTCTGCCTCGGAAATGATCTCTGAACCGAAACCCCTCGCACCTGGAGAAACAGTGGGCGTTGAACTTACTCCCCAAGCCATCATAATCCCTCATCATAAATTACAGCAAAAAGTGTTCGAAGGCATTCAACAACGTGTCACGCTTACCCCATCCACAACCAAACTCTCTTCCTCACCACCCTCCGCTAACAATCAGCTCATCGTACCTACGAACCAACAATATGCCGCTTTTGGGTGGGATCGGGAACATATCAAATTTGTTGAACAAATGGCCGACACCGGAAGTGATCCCATCCGCTCGTTAGGCCATGACTCTCCCCTTGCCGCACTCGCCCATCAACGACAAAACCTGCCTGATTTTATAAAGGAAAGTGTAGCCGTTGTCACTAATCCAGCCATCGACCGAGAGCGGGAACAGGAACATTTCTCTACCCATGTCTACCTCGGACACCGCCCCACCCTTGATGGGGAATGTTCAGGAGGACTATTAGAACTCCCCTCTCCCATTGTTACTGAAGGGCCTCCAGGAGAAAAAATTGCAAAATCACACTCCACCTATTCCTACGAACAATTGATCAACACCTTTGTCAAATTGGATCGCTCTATTCATCTCCCCCTCCATTTTGCTGAAGATATGCTGATCCCAGATGCATTGAATGCTTTAGCGAACCAAGCGATTGAAGCCGTTCAAGAGGGCAAGAGTTTACTCATCTTTGATGATAGGGACTGCTTTTCTAAAGATCGTCTCCTTCTTCCTCCTCATCTAGCCATTGCTTATGTCGATCAACGCCTAAAAGAAAAAATGTCATCGAGTGGAGAAAGTCTTCGCCGACAAGCAAGCATCCTGCTTCGAACAGGTATGCTTCGGAATTTACATGATCTTGCCGTAGCGATTGGCTTAGGGGCTGATGCTCTAAACCCCTACTTGATGTTTGCAACCATCGCTGAAGATGAAGAAAGTCATGAGGAACAACTCTATGAGGGAATTAATAAAGGGTTGGAGAAAATTTTTTCGACCATTGGTATCCATGAACTTCGAGGATATTCACGATTGTTTTCTTCCATTGGTCTTCATCCCGAAGTGGCTGGGTGCTTAGGTATTGTCAATTATGCGGGCAGCACACAAGCGGGGTACAGTTTTGAAGACTTTGTAAGGGATGCCAAAGAGCGCAGAGCCGAATTCACCAATGATAAAGCGCGTCCAGGTCGTTCTTTTCAACTCTGGCCACGCATCTGGAAATCGATTGTACAGCTTGCAGAAGGCTCCATCTCTTACGCTGACTTTTCTGAAAAACTAGGTAATCTGGAACAGAGTGACCCTTTAAGTCTTCGTCACCCCTTGGATATTGATCAAGGGTTACTTGAATCGGATACGGATCCTTCCCAAGTAGATATTGGGGTGGGTGATCATGACCTCCCCTTTGTC
Organism: Marininema halotolerans; assembly: GCF_900116235.1. GTDB lineage: Bacteria > Bacillota > Bacilli > Thermoactinomycetales > DSM-45169 > Marininema > Marininema halotolerans. Next base: position 26,170 of record NZ_FPAA01000016.1, read on the forward strand.
ATTAGCTCCATGTCCTTTGGTTCTCAAAATGAAATTGCTTTCCGCGCGTATGCAGAGGCCGCCGCTCAATTAAATATGATTAGCTTAAATGGCGAAGGCGGCGAAATTAAAGATATGTATGGGCGATATCGAAAAACCCGTGGACATCAAATTGCATCCGGCCGTTTTGGTATCCATGTAGAACTGGCAAACTCAGCAGATATTTTAGAAATTAAAATTGGTCAGGGAGCAAAACCGGGAGAGGGAGGACACCTGCCAGGGAAAAAAGTTTCGACTAAAGTTGCAGCCGCACGGAATGCCACTCCCGGAACCGACCTCATCTCACCCTCCAACAATCATGATATCTATTCCATCGAGGACTTAGCTCAAATCATTACGGAACTAAAAACCGCCAATCGAATGGCAAAAGTGATTGTTAAAGTGCCGATTGTCCCTAACATAGGGACCATCGCAGTGGGCATCGCAAAAGCCGGAGCTGATATCATCACCCTCTCAGGCTTTGACGGAGGGACAGGGGCCGCTCGCATCCACGCCCTACAACATGTTGGGTTACCCGCAGAAATTGGTATTAAAGCAGCCCATGTTGCCCTTGTGGAGGCAGGCATTCGCCACCAAGTCGAACTCTGGGCAGATGGTGGCATCAAAAGCGGTCTTGATGTCGTAAAACTGGTGTTGCTCGGTGCCGATCGCATCGGTTTTGGTACGTTGGCGATGTTAGCCATCGGTTGTACTGCTTGTCGGGGTTGCCACCTAGATACCTGTCATGTGGGCATTGCCACCCAAATCGAGACAGAGGAAGAAGCAGAGGATCATGGATTGCGCCGCTTTGTTCCTCGCGTTCCAGAACAGGCTGTTGCGGGACTCAAGCGATTGTTTACTGCCTTCGGAGATGAAGTCCGTCGTATCGTCGCTCATATGGGATATACTCGCCTCTCTGATCTCGTAGGGCGTTCGGATCTCCTTCAACAAACACGCGCTACCGATCAAATTGACCTTTCTGATTTTCTGCGCCCGGTATCCGTAGACTGGCAGCAAAAGCGCCATTCGGAAGTTGCCCTTCTTGTTGCGGCAGGCTCAGAAGGTGAAATTCAGGCACCTGCTCCACACCCCTTCTCTCGTCCTGGCAACCACTCCTATGGTAACGTCGACGCGACACAGCGAGTACTAGTTGCTGATGTTTCAGGCTCACGTGTCCGTCCATATCTGGATGGTAGCTATATCAAACAACCAGAAGTACATCTCTCCTTTTCAGAAGGATCGATACCTGGTAATGGATTTTCATCCTATCATGCTGATGGTGTCATGGTTACCGTGAACGGCGGCGCTCAAGATGGTGTGGGGAAGACCGCTCTTGGAGGACGCGTCGCTATTTTAAAAACCCCCAATGACCAAGGCGTATATATCAATGGCTCCGTGGGAAAAGGATTTTGCTATGGGGCACAAAAGGGGTTATTTATCGTCCAGGGAAATGCCGATTCCCGTGCAGGAATCCGACTCTCAGGAGCCGATGTTATCATTGCAGGTGAGCCGGATGAACCTTTAAAGGACAATGATGGGCTGATGGGTGCGCAGGCCAATATTAAAGGATTTGCCTTTGAATATATGACCAATGGACGTGGGATTGTTCTTGGCGATCCGGGTCCGTGGATGTGTGCGGGAATGACAGGTGGAGTCGTCTACCTTCGCCTGATTCCAGAAGTAGGTCTCGATCAAAAGGCGCTCACCCGACGGATTGCCAAGGGCGCTAAAGTCAAACTACAACCCCTTGGCGACACAGGGGAACGCGATATTCAAGAGCTTCTCGAAACCTACCGAAATGTGCTCATCGACGCTGGTCAAGTTCACGCATCAACAAAAATACACCCTCTTATTGAACATCCCAAAGAACATTTTATGCAAATAATCCCTGAAAAAGTGCAAGCTGACCCTGCCATATCAACGGAGTAAATAAGGCAAGAGGATGATTGAAGATCTCCCTTCAATCATCCTCTTTATTTTTAACAATGGATCCTTCCTTGTGCCACAACTCCCTATCGAAATCTTGCTATCCTATTTCTCAGCCTTTATCACGGGGTATCTAGCGGTTTATACTGAGTGTATCTGAGGAGGGACGGCAAATGGAGGATCCACTTTTTCAATCGGTATATGAGACGATTTTACAACGGGATACCCGCTATGATGGTCAGTATTATGTGGGCATTGTTTCAACCGGAATTTTTTGTAGACCTTCTTGTCGATCTCGAACGCCCAAACCCGAAAATGTACGCGTATATCCCAGTATGGACGAAGCACGTCAAGCGGGGTTTCGCCCTTGCAAACGATGCCGACCCGATCACCCTAGCCCACACGGACCCGATGCCAAGCTTGCTCAAACCATCAAGGGACTTATTCAACAACGGTATCAAGAAAACTGGACCTTAACTATTTTTGCTGATGAATTAAAGATAAGCCCCTATCATCTACAGCGTGTTTTTAGGCGGGTGACCGGAACCACCCCTGCCAAGGAACTTCTTCACACTCGAGTGACCGTGGCAAAACAATTGCTCTCTCAATCACACTCCAGCATTACATCCATCGCCAAAAAAGTTGGATATCAAAATACCTCTCATTTTTCAGCCGTATTTAAAAAAAATGTAGGTTGCACCCCGCAGGAATTTCGTGAAAATGGTACTGGAGGATAACCACCATGCATTCAAAGACCCCTGTATACTGGCACACCTTTATTCACCCGACTTTCCAAAATCGCCCCCTGTATCTTGCGACAACCACACAAGGACTTTGCCGGATTACCTGGCCTACTGAATCCTTGGAAACCCTACAATCATGGGTAGAAAAACGCATCCCTCATGCTCGATTAATTGAAGATCCTATCCCCCTCGCAAATGCAACGAGTCAACTACAAGAATACTTTGCAGGTACACGTCAATCCTTTTCGATCCCCGTTGACCTTCGAGGAACGTCCTTTCAAACCGCAGTATGGAACGCTTTAGCTGCCATCCCTTATGGTGAAACACGAAGCTACTCTGATATTGCCTCTGATATTGGAAATGGTCAGGCCGTCCGTGCTGTAGGAACTGCCAATGGTGCAAACCCCGTCCCGATTATCATTCCATGCCATCGTGTCATTGGAAAAAATACGACCCTCACTGGATTTCGTGGAGGGTTACAGGTAAAAGAAACATTGCTTCAGCTGGAGGGTAATCATCACTACATCAATCAAGGCCATGCACGATTTCAGTTTTGAGGTAGGGACCGTCACACATTCACAATAAAAATCCTTCTGCCAATGTTGCAGAAGGATTTTTATTGTTGATTGATTGGAGGTAGCACCCGGATTTGAACCGGGGATCAAGGTTTTGCAGACCTTTGCCTTACCACTTGGCTATGCTACCAAGGATCGGAGGATCTTTACTCCTCCCCTAATTTAACGGAAACTGTGGTTGAATCCAGTGGGTAATCATAATGGGTGCCAAGAAAAAGTCAGAGGGTTGTGGCTTCTCGTCGTTATTAACCAAAGCAGGAACGAGACAAGTTTCTTTTAATCCTCCGTGAATCTCAATCAATTGGGAAAAGGATTGGACAGCAGTTTGTATTTCCACAACGATATCATCCCAACTCACTATTTCATCAATATTCACGAAAGCATATCCCAATGCCACTGCAGACTTAATCTGATTCGCTTGTAAAAAGGAGTGAACTTTTTCTTCTACTTCATGATCCATTTCTCTTACAAACTCAAAACGTTCCTCATTCATATCAAAGGTGTAAAAGCCCGGAAAGTAAAATCCGCTAATTTGACTTTCATCTAAAATAATTAATATCGGTAGTAAATTGTTAAATGTTACGCCTTGATTGTAAAAAGACTCATATATCATTTGGGCAAAGGTGTTTTTATGAATGAGATAGGAACTATCCTCCCCTTGATGGAGTTCATCCACTTTCTCGATACGAAAAGGAACATCCTTCCCTCTTTTCTCTCTCATCTCCACCTGAAAAAGTGGCTTCTGTTGTGCTAGACTAATATGCTTTAACCCTTCACTCACCCATGAAATTGACTCATCAATTTCCATCATAATCTCGCCCCCTCTCTTCACTAACACTTTACACCCCCTTTTTAGTTCAATACAATTTGTAAAATCCCACAAAAAAAATCACTCATAAATACCTTTTTCACAAAGACCATTTAACAAGCTGTCCTGATCAGCAAAGCCCAAGCCCAATGGGACGGTTAAGTTCCCTTCCTTTTGGGAAGCCAGGCAATGCTATTGCCGTATCTGCACGATCCCTTTACTCGCATAAGAAAGATTCCACGATTAACTCATGACCCCTCCAATCATAAAAAAGGTTGGAACAGTTTGTTCCAACCTTTTTTTGCTGTTACCCTTACTTATTTGGCACCATGACCGCTCCGACACGATCTAATTCCGATCCAGAACTTCCCCAAAAACCCGCAATTTTGAACCCAGAAGGTGCTTTAAATACACGACATTCATTCGTTGAGTTACCGCCTGATACCGTGCGACCTTGATTGGTTACAATTTTAGCATAGTGAATGGTATTCCCTTTACAAAAGGTAGTTTGCGAGATCCATTCATTGCTCCCTAATTCCAATGCTTTCTCTCCACCACCGGATCCACCATGTCGGAGGGTTAAACCATCGGTATACTGTACACCGATTTGATCCACGCGTGATCCCGTTCGCAAGATGATTTTCTTTACATCATTCTGACTACTCATTTTTGATAAATCATTAAAGCTACCGCCACCATTGCCACCAAAGGATTCACCCATCATAAAATCGCTAATCTTTGAATTGACTCCATAGGATGAAGACCAATTGCTATTCTCATCGGGGCCAGAAGGGCCGTTACTTAATGTACATTCACCCGATACCTTATTTAAAAGGCTATCACATCCTTTTTTTTCATTGCCCCACGAGGCAATTCCTCCACTCATAGGGTCTGCTGGGTTTTTACCTGGTAACGTCGATTTCGTATCTGCACTCATCCAGGTAGGCCACTTTTTACCTGAGAGACCTTGTTTTTGATCCATATCGTATGCCTCTAAAGCATTCCAAGTATTCCATGCTTTCCCTTTGCTTGTCTTATCCACTAGCCCATCAATTTTCCCAAGAACCGGGACTTTGATTTGATAGTATTCATGTTCACCGGGATCTTTCCACATCCCATGGGAGCCCTGTGCGGAGTAGGTAACAACGTGACTAGCATCTACTTTAGGTATATCCTTCCAATCATACATTTTGCTCCATGAATGGTAATTAATTTCCGTTCGTGTAGGTTGTCCGTTTTCAAGTCGAATGCTAATCCCTTCCCAATCTCCTACATGGTTTCCTATTCCACCATGAATTCCAAAGAAAGAAGCAAATGATTCGAGATTTTTCGATATCTTACCGCGATTATATGGATACCATATATAGTATTTAATATCTGCCGTTGTTGGATTGACTTGCTTCCAAAATGAATACACCCGTGCCGAATTAAGGTTTCCATGGAAAAAAGAAAGCACACCGTTGGGGTTGTCTAGTGATTCTTTTGTCCGTAGAGAGTATTCGTCCGTTCCACTTTTTTTATAACGTTCTAGAAAAGAAAAGGACCATTCGACGGATGAGGGGTAATACTGCTCATCCTTATCAAACCACACCTGCGGAGCATATTGGGTCATCAATTGAAGTTTTTCCGCATTTGAAAAAGAGGCACTTGCAAAGGCATGAGAAGGGACACTATACAAAACAATGAGACAACATAAGAACAATGAGCAAACCTTTACATACTTGTCCAATGAAATCAGCCCCCACACAAACAGTTTGTAAGCGCTTTCAATTATAGCACGATGAGAAAGGCTCGGATACGCATTTATTAAAATTTTTTGTAAAGTTCTAATAAATAGATAAGTGTGTAATCACTACTAAGCTCTAATTTATTGTGATCAAAAAGTAAAAGCATATGATTTCTCTTCCAATCTATCACTGCATTACACATTATGTCCTCCAATTGATATAATCATATTGGATATGTTTTCATAATTAGATCTAGGAGTGAACGAACCCCATGGAGATTGGTGAAAAAATTCGACAGCTCCGCATCCATAAAAAAATGACCCAAGGACAACTTGTTGAGGGAATATCTTCGATCACCTATCTAAGTCGGATAGAAAACGGAAATATAAAACCCTCCCAAGCTTTTGTTCAATCTATCTCGCCTCGATTGGGTGTAGAGATTGCGGATTTATTAGGAAAGAATGAGGAGAGCATCAATGAGCGGATTATCAATCTAGCTAAAAAGTACCGCGAGGAAAAGAAGTTAAACGAAGAAGAATTATCATTTCTATCACTACAAGTAAACGAAATTCATTCAATTGAAATTTATTTAAACATTTTTACAACTTTGATTAATTATTACATAAAATTCAACGAAAATGTAGACGAAGCATGGAGAATTTATCAAACATCAACAAAATTTATCCCAAATGAATTGGATGAGTCCTTGTTGCAAGAGTTCTACTTTTACTATGTCGTGTGCGGAAGTTTGTTTTACCACCGTCAAGATTTCATCATGGCCAACCGATGCTACTCCTCTGCAGAACAGTTTGTAGAACTGTTTAGAGACCCCTTTGAAGTGGCGCGACTCTCTTATAATTTGAGTCTTGTAAAAAAGGAAATATTAGAGGATAAAACGGTAAGTATCTTCTATGCCCAGAAAGCCTATGATTTATTTCATAAGGTTAACTACAAACCAGGTATTCTTGATTGTTTAATTATTTTAGGGGTTCAGCATCATCTTCAAGAAAATGATGAAAAGGCCCTCTCTTACTTACAACAAGCGATGTCCCTAATTTCCTCAGAAGATTTACTTTCTCATGCCTATGTCGAGTATAATTTTGGGCAGATTTATGCAGGAAAACAAGAGGACGAACAGGCCATTAAACATTACCTGACCTGCCTAAAGCTACACGATCAAATTTCCCACGGAAATCGAAAGATCTACCCATACTTACGTCTGATTGAGCTGTATACCCGCCGAAAAGATTGGAACCAAGTAGAAATTTATCTACAGGAAGCTCTTCACCTTGTTGACCCCGATAAGACATCACTGATGCATTTGAAGTTCTTATCGATCAAAGCAAACACCTATCGCCTCAGAGATAATGACACCCGGTATGAGAAAGACATGCATAAAATCATTCAACTCGGCATCGAAAGGAACCAACTTAAACTGGTTGTGGATCTCGCACGACAACTTGCTAATCACTACTATGGGAAACGAGCGTACAAAAAAGCCGCTGACTATTTTGTTCTAGCAGAGACACATACAAAAAAAATGAGTCTCACATAGAGCAGTGAATACCACTGCTCTTTTTTTGTTTAAAAACCGAGATTATTCTTGCTGTCACTTTCCAAAAAAACTGTTCAATTTTACTAATTTAATTGAACCACACAGTAATTGTATTCTTAATTTACAAGCCAGCCAGACAACAATTTGGGAGGAATCAACATGAAAAAACTTACGATGTTATCACTGATCGCTTCGATTTTATCTTTTGGCGTTATCTTTCTCTGTGAAACAACGAATACCCATTTACAAGCTGCTCCACCCATTGTTATTGATAAACCTGGCACAGAAGATCCTGCACCCCATTAATCGGTGGTTATCTCATGCCATCCATTCGCACGATTGCACTCATTTAACCAAGGATCTTTATGCTTCACCAACTTATAACACCTTTATTTATTAACTAATAATTAGGAGGACTATCAATGAAAAAACTTACAATGTTATCCCTCTTCGCTTCAATTTTTACCTTCGGTGTCATTTTTATCAATGAATCGACCGATACTCATTTACAAGCTGCTCCACCCATCGTTATTGATAAACCTGGCACAGAAGATCCTGCACCCCATTAATCGGTGGTTATCCTATACTAGCCATTTAAAAACAAAGGCACTATTACCCCACTTAACCATGTTATTATGCTTAGCCAACTTATACCGTCTTCATTTATTAGCAACTAGCCATTAGGAGGAGTACGCATGAAAAAGCTCATGGCGTTATCCCTTATCATTTCGATTTTATCTTTTGGCGTTATCTTTCTCTGTGAAACAACGAATACCCATTCACAAGCTGCTCCACCCATCGTTGTGGATAAACCTGGCACAGAAGATCCCCGTCCACACTAATAACAGAACGATCATGAGATCCAAGGATCTGAGAACGTGATTTCCCTCGCTTTGCAATACTTGAGGCTTCAACATGACTTGTCATGATTATGTATAAGGAGTGATTGGATGTACGTCCTAGAAGCAAAAAACGTGACCAAGAAAGTAGGGTCACATACGTTGATCAATAACATGTCCTTTGGTGTAGAAAAGGGACAGATCTGTGGCTTTCTTGGCCCCAATGGCGCTGGAAAAACGACACTCATTCGTCTATTAACAGGATTGATCCAGCCGACAAAAGGCGATCTAGCGATTAATGGTATCAGTGTCACACAAAATCGAACCAAAGCTTTGATGAACCTGGGTGCCATTGTCGAATCCCCTATCTTCTTTCCTTACTTAACAGGAAGAAAGGCCCTAACCAATTTAGCTCGATTGCATCCACAATTACCCCGTGCTCAACGAAAAGCCAAGGTGGATGAAGTATTGGAAAAGGTAAGCCTATCTCATGCGGCTGATCAAAAAGTAGGCACCTATTCTCTTGGAATGAAACAACGCCTCGGTATTGCACAGGCTCTACTCGGCGATCCCTCCGTCATTATTCTTGATGAACCCGCCAATGGATTAGATCCTATGGGAATGAGAGAGTTGCGCAGTCTGATCCTCCAATTGCGAGAGGAAACAGGCATTAGCTTCTTTATCTCTAGCCACTTATTAGATGAGTTACAACAGCTTTGTGATCATCTTGTTGTGATTAAGCAAGGGGAACTCGTTTGGAAAGGGGAACTTGGCGAAATTTCTGGCGCACCTGTCTTTGCCTATACCCTCTCCCCAGTCGAGAAAGCACAAAAGCTGATTCAGCAAAGTTACGCTGTTCAACGAATCTCTAAGAATCAACTCAATGTTGAAATCAGTGAGGATGAAATTGGGGATCTTAATAAAATTCTGATTGAAAATGGGATCCAAATTCTTAGTGTAGAGAAAAAACAAAAGCGTCTTGAAGACGCCTTTATCGAGATGGTGTCCTCATGATTTCCCTGATTGCAAGTGAGTGGGGTCGCCTATGGAGTCGTAAAATCACCTGGCTTCTCTTTGCGATCCTACCGATCCTCCTGTTGATCACTGGTAACCATTATCTTGGAGAGAATGATGGAATCACACCCGGAAACCCAGGATTTACAGCTTGGGATAGCTTTCCGGTAATGGCACTGTCCAATCAATTGATGACGGTTTTTAATATGATTTTGCTCCTTCTTTTCGTATTTTCCATTACGGAAGAGTATCGAACGGGTCAACTTCGCATGGTCATGATTCGTTCCTACTCCTTCTCCCAGTTGCTCATCGCAAAATGGATCACGGTAATGGGGATCATGCTTCTCTTCCATGGTCTGTATTTCTTACTCAGTTATGTCGTAGGTGGATTGTTCTTTGATAGTTCGCCCCATCTTTTCTTTCCTTACTACCAAGACCCGATTGGTGGCGGCCCTGCACTCACCTATACGATTCGCTACTTTGCGCTCGCGTTTCTCACACTCGTCGCAGTATCCTGGTTAATCACCTTTTTTGCTGTCATCAGCCAATCCACTACAACCGCCATCGGCATCACATTAGGGTTCCTACTCATCTCGTTTGGCTACCCACAAATTTTACAAACCTTTACCAAGGGACTAAACCCTCCCCTTGACGCAAAATGGTATTTCCTTTCACTCACTCAGATACAAACGGAAGGAATTGCCTTAGCTTTGGGTCAGACTTCTAAATTTCTCACTTTTAATGGCGGTGTCCTTTTTGTGTACGCCTTCGCTTTTGGCACCGCGGCATATCTCTTCTTCACCAAAAAGGACCGTTTTATCTAAAGGAGGTAGTTTCATGAAAGAGCTTTTTCTCAGCGAATGGGAACGGATATGGGCCCGGCGAAAAACCCTTGTCAGTCTTGTCCTGTTCATCTCCCTTTTAGGGTTATTCTCAACATGGCTGCATCGTGGTGCGATCGGCTTTTATACTCCGGAATTAGAAACGTCCCTCAATGCCCTTAACTTCCCGACTTTTCTACTCAAAGAGATCGGCTTTATTCTCTCGTTGATCATGCTGCCCATGTTTTTTGTGGATAGCTTCAATGGCGAATATAGCTCTGGAGCTTATCGACTCATTTTAATTCGCCCTCATTCCCGGGGCAAACTTTTACTCGCAAAGTGGCTTTCCATGGCCTCTGTCGTAGGAATCTTCCTCGGTATCGCTTTTATATTTAGCCAACTCCTTGGAAGAATTCTTTACTCAGCACCTGAATCGATCACTTTTTATCCGGGTGGGCATAGTTACACCGGTGTGGGAGCCATCGGTTATAGCCTCCTCTTCTATCTCACATTCTTTGTGATCTATCTAGCCCTATTGGGGATTGCTAGCTTAGTCAGTTCCTTTCTCCCCAATACCATCTTGTCTTTCTTCTCAATCCTTGTGGTCCTTCTGGGTACTTTCTATACACCCGATGCCTATCATTACTTCATTCTCAATGGGGAAGCCGCTTTCCGTGTATTAAATGGAGCTGACACAACCCCCTTTATCACTTCTGTCTTTGGCGTAATCGTAGGAACTTTTCTCCTCGTCTATGCATTATGGCAACGTCGAAACTGGACAATGTAACCAATTTTCATTATTAATTACCAACGCCATAGGAGGTGGCAGACTGTGAGTGACATGATCATTTTGGCAGAAAATCTACAGCACTTTCCTATTTGCGAAGAGATCTCAAAGAAATCCGGGGTTAAGCCCATCTTCATTCAATCACGGCAACATTTCGAAGCGTTACTCAATCTCCTAAGGGAAAGCGAATCCGCACCCGTTGTAAGTGGTGACTTGATCGAACTTGCCCCAGACATTCAGTTTGACCTTCGTCGTCACCTGATCCATCGACAAGGAAACGTATATCCCCTCTCGAGTACAGAATTTAAAATTATGCAGTCCCTGTCTTCTCAATTGGGAATTCCATGCCAAACGATGGATTTGATCGATGCAGTCTGGGGGGTCCATGGTCATATCGGATTAGATAGTCTCTACGTCTATATTCGTCGATTACGTGAGAAGATCGAAAACAACCCAAGCCGTCCCCAATTGCTCATTACCCACCACGGATTCGGGTATGAACTACGTACACTCTCTTCATTGGAGCCTACCGCTCCTCATTGATTAGGCGAGACATCCAACACATCAACAAAATCAATACCCCAATTAAGAGTCGTTCCCCCACACGGGAACGACTCTTTCTCGTTTTACGAGGAGGATAACCATGATCCGCTTAACAAAGTGAAATCCATACCTCTCCTTTAGGCGGAGCATCGCTGACTGAAAGAGAACTGTTTCCCTACCTTCACCACGTTTTTTCCATGCCGTTCTGTCTTGAGGGAGTTTGCCCCTACTCGTCCTCAGCTAATCCAAAGCGGACAGTGATTTATCACATCCTCGAGGGGAGCAAGTCTCTTGTGCTCCCACACGGTCTCCAAACACCGAACTTCTGGATAATCAATACGCACGCCCTATCGTATCCAATTTTTCATCAGCCTCAAACTTTTAGAATGCTGTTGCTTAATCGACTCCCCACTGACATCTAACAGTGGACATATAAAAAATATCCCTGATCGAACAGGGATATGAACTACTTTCATTAACGATAGGGAGATGGACTTACTCTATTTAAGCACTATGGATAGAGGGATTTTCGGACGATGGTAAGGATTCAACAGGGATCTCTCGTGTCTGTACCACGTTGATCAGATCACGTAGCACATGATCAGTAGGGGGCAGTAACAGATTCGGGCGTACACTTCGGGATGCAATTTCATAGGCATTGGTGCGAATGGGTTGAATAATCGTATGACCATCTTCTTCGATTGTTTGGATATTGCGTTGCACCGCTTTTTTATCCCACATCAACAAATTCATATTGGGATACACAATGAGTGGATGTGGAGAGGCGAGTGCCGTGGAGGTAAGAAAATTCGTCGCTAAACCATTGGCCACGAGCCCAATCACATTGGCGGTGGCGGGCAAAATAATAAATACATCCGACCATCTCGCTAATTCTACATGACTCATCGATTCTCTCCCCATCGATGGTGCGTACACTTCATCAGCAAACAAGGATACCGTAAAGGGGGGAATCATCTGTTCAGCTGATGCTGTCATAATCACCCGTACCTGATCAAAATAGGAGCGAAACATGGCAAGGTACGGTGGCAAACCTGCAACAGCAATGGATCCTGTCATCCCTACCAATAGTTTTTTATCTGCAAGCGCTTGGGTAGGAATTTGCATTTTTCATCCTCCTTCTACCCATCAATTTAATGAAGTAACAATGAACGACTCCATTTACTTTCTTCTCCCTTCACATAGGAGAGTAAAGATAGACCCACACCGACGGCTCCCTCGAGCAATCCCACTTTATCTAAGCTGCGATAACCGATAGTTTGTGGTTCTAGATCTTTATACCCAAAGGGATAATCCGGATTAAAATCCTTCAATTGCCGATGAACGAGATAGTCGCGATGGATTTGTAACTGCTCATCGTGACTGTTGTAAATCATTTGCAATGTCATTTCCAATAGACCCGCCGTTCCATGACAAATCGTAGGGGAATCGATATCCCAAAATAGCTCAGGACGATTGAATACCGATTGAAAAGCCTGCACACTGGTTGCTTTCCATCCCTCATCCTGCAAAGCTTCCCCTGCAAGATAGAGGGCTCGGGCAACTCCTGGTGTTCCGTAGCACCATGCTTCACGGTGACGATGAGAGTGGCGGACCCCTTCGGTTTCTTCCTCCCAAGCCACACGATCATTCCAATACACGCCATAGGAATCTTGTTGTTTCCAGTAGAGGATCCACTCCGTTATCCGTTGAATAGCCTCTTGTTGACCTTCTACTTCTACCCCTTCTAGCTTTGCTAACGATAAGAGAGCAAGGGGGCCAGGAACCCCGTGAGCCAGTCCGCAATTAAAATTGCCCTTAGGAAAGGATTGGCGATCTTGTTCTGTAAATTGTCCAACCTGGGGGATCCACCAACCTGGAACTGTTTCGTTATTTACGACAATGGGTTTGGATAACGCTACCAAATCAAGTAGAATCTCTTCGAGCAATTCCCTCAGTTGTGGATCATTCTTTTGTATCAGTAGATAACGACCGATCCCCGTGATACCAACAATGATATCGTAGTATTGGGCAGATGCCCCCTGTTCCTTTTGTAGGCGAGCTCTTTCATTCCGTATCTGCTCTTTTAACGCTTGAGCAATTTGAAGGTGAAGCCGATCGAGCAGACGACCATATCGTTCCCCACCTCGTGATGCAGTCCACGTCGCAAAAGCCACCCCTGTGATTCCACCAAATAATGAAATGCTCTGGTACCCCTTCTCTTCCAAGTATTGTTGGATGGCTAACAAATGTTGATGAGCCAACTGATCCCAGCCCGCATTTGGATCAAATCGGTCTAACTCACCATACAACAGAACTGTCCCTGGATAGCCATGGGAAAGGGATAGCTCACCCCATGGGTGTGCTTTCGCTAAACTCGAAACATTGTTGGCGTGTAATGCTACTTGACGAATGTGTTCAGGATTTTGCAAACGATCCGCGATCACTTCAATTACTTGCTCCGCATTTTTGCGAAGGACGACTTTCCTATTGGGTGGTAATGCGAGTACAGCAGTCATTTTCTTCCCCTCTTCCTGGTTTGAGACATTACGCTGGACTTTGCTGTTCTTGGTTATCGATATACGCTGCGGCTTGCATTTGATAAAGAACGGCATAGGAACCGTTTCTCTTCATGAGGGATGCATGGGTACCACTTTCCAGGATCTCTCCTTGTTGCATAAAAATAATGCGATCAGCATTGCGCACCGTAGAGTAGCGGTGAGAGATAAAGATTCCCATCTTATCCACAGTAAGTTCAGCAAACTTATCAAACACTTCCTTCTCTGCCTTTGGATCTAACGCTGCGCTAGGTTCATCCAGTACAAACAGAGCGGCATCACGCATATAGGCCCGTGCAATCGCAATCTTTTGCCATTGACCACCGGAAAGTTGCACCCCTTCTTTAAACCATTTTCCAAGTTGGGTATCTAGCCCCAGCGGTAAACGCTCCAGAACGGTTGTAGCCCCAGAATTCTTTGCAGCCATCTCCACAGCTTCAGCGTGCTCAGCTTCCCTCCAATTTCCCAAGGCGATATTCTCCCGTGCGGTTAATTCATACCGGATAAAATCCTGAAACACCGTCCCCATTAAATCCCGCCACGCTTTGACTGAATAGGAACGAATCGAGCGACCCTGGTACAAAATATCGCCCTCTTCCAGCTCATAGAGTCGAACCAATAACTTTACGAGTGTTGATTTTCCCGATCCATTCTCCCCTACGATTGCCAAGGTCTCACCTGGTTTTAACTGAAGGTTAATATTTTTTAAGACATAGTGATCCGTTCCTGGATAGCGAAAAGAAACATTCTGAAAGACAAACCCCGTCTGTTCCGCCTGCTTTGTTGAAACATAGGGTCGTTGAACAATGGACTCCTCTGACTCCTCAATATCTAAGAAAGCAAACAATTGACTGACATATAGGTTATTTTGATACATGACAAATAGCGTTTGTAAAAGAGAGGAAGAAGTCGCTTGTGTCTGAGCAATCGCCTGAATATACGCCATCATCATTGCGATCGTAAGTACACCTGCAACGGTTTGCTGAACCACCAACAGTTGGGTTCCGATCACCGCACCAATCCCCACTATCTGAAAAAACAAGGTGATTCGCATCCGTTTCAGTAATAGCTTTTTATCCTCCTTAAAAAAACGTTCGTACATTTGACGGTACTTCTCTAGAAGCAATGAACCAATACCAAAAACCTTTACCTCTTTGACAGAGGCGTCCGTCGTCATTAAGCCCAGAAAGTACGATTGTTTGCGGCGTTCTGCTGCTCGATTCCAATCAATTTGAAACTCTTCTTCCCCCACTCGCAAGTAGGAAAAGGAGGACGTAAGAGGAATCAATAATAACACCAACGCCAACCACCATTGCCAATAAAACAACACCCCTGCAACCGACAGAAGCGTAATTGTCCCGCCAATGATTTGCAGAATCTGTTGGAAAATTTGAAAGGGGCGAAAGGAAGAATCTTGCCGTGCCCGTTGCAATTTATCGTAAGCCTCTGCATCCTCAAAATACCGATAGGGAAGATGGTCCGCTTTTTTCATTAGCTGCATATTAATCGAATTGCTGAGGCGCTCGGAAAAGATGGCTTGATAGTTATCGCTGATGATGCGACTGATCTCCCGAAACAATGCCAATCCGGCAAATAACGCAAACACCATCAATACGGGTTGAAGGATGCCTGTTTGTTGAGCGATTCCAACTTGTGTCATTAACATCTGGGTCAACATCACACTCGCAGCGGGAATTAAACTGGTGATCCCATTTAATCCAAACACCAATAAGAAATAAAGGGGGTTCGTTTGCCAAAGAAGCTTTAAGATGCGTGGCCAATATTTAAAGGATTCCAAGACATTGCGAAAAGAGGGGCTATTCGCCCCCTTCCTTTCACTGGTTTGTGGCATGATCCTCACTCCCTTTATCTCTCCAGTATTTTTGGCTATAGAGAGTATGACGTGCAAAGGCGAGTGCCTTTACTTCCTTGCCTCGATCTACATCCATCAATCGATTGCAATGCATATGAATCAAACTACCAATAATTTGGTGAGGCGTATTGGAAAGAACATTCTTCGGGTTTTCTGCTCTCACTTTTTCACCAAACTCTGCTATATAGGGAGCACGTTGCTGAAGTAACATGTGGAGCAAGTGCCCATTACGAAACTCTCGCAGGGATTTCCGATGATCGCGGGGGTCCATTAATTTCATTAAATCACGCCGGCGTTGACGAAATTCGTCACGGTAATCGTCTTTATTCACAATTTCATCAAGAATCTTTAACTGCCCGGCAAAGGAAAGACCAAAATTTTCGAGTAGATCAACAATCGCAAGGGCAGATACTTCGACTAAGGGAATTTCGATCTCCTTATTCCAATTTAAATGGAGTAGATGCGTCGTTAATTTACTATCCGCTGCAAAGACATCCTCTGCATCACGAATCATATGAACCCCGCCATAGCGTTCAACTTCTCGTTCATAGGTATCAATCATCAAGCGTTTGATAATCCCATCGGACATTAATGGATCCACCCATCGGCTAAGGGCAGGAAGTAGCTTACTCACTAAATCTTCCTCCACCCCACGAAAGCGGAGACGAATATGAGGCTCTGGATCGACGTAACGCATGTAGAACCAATCTTTTGCGGCACCACTTTCCACCATCGAATCTGCGAAGCCCTGCATAAATTGAGGGATAAAATCATCCTGTCGACTTCGCGATACATATAGTTTTGCAAATAGCCAATCGGTCCCTGGGAGACGTACACGGTCTTTATGAGCAACAAGGGGGGCCGAATACTGGTACAATACCGGGCTTTCTGGCATCGTCTCTGCATATTTTTCTACTGGAATTAGGCACTCTTGCGAGTAAGTACCCTCATCCCCAGTGACCCACCGATCATCGATCGATCCGACATGCTCTTTCAATGCCACATGGTTACTTTGCTGCAATTCTTTTTGAATCTGTTTAATATGGTCTTCATGCTCGAGGTCTAATAGGATGCGGTTATCCGCAAATGTCATATAAAGATAGCGAGGAACCATCCACTCTTGACGCCACTGCTGAAATGCTTCGTTCCAAACAGCCGGTGCTACTTGGGCATCCTTTAGACCCAACCGCTCTAAATTAATATTCCATGTCGCAGGATAAATCACGGTTTTTCCATAGGTGACTCGAGGAAGGAAGGGACCGATATCATACTCTCCCCAGGAGAAGGGTTGTACATTGCGAATGCTTTCAATTGATACTTCGCGCATGAATCGATACACATTGGGTGCATTCATGAAATTGAGCATATTTCCGGATGTAATGATGAGTTCTTTATTATGTTTTGGTGATTTAAGATACAGCCGATCAAGGGAAGCTCCCACATAAACTTCATCCAACTTCAATGCCTGTTTTGAATGATGGTTGGTTCCAATCGTAAGCTCCTGATCCAAAAGCGAAGGACTCAACGATATGTTTCCGGTTCGACCCGAAGGAGGGAGATAGTTTCCTTCGACAACCAAGGCATTGGGATAACGCTTTTTCTCACGCTCTACGGAGCTTCGAATGTGATCAATCTCATCCTCACTGAGTAAATCTAAGAATCTGCCAAAGGATTGACTGACGCGATGGGAAGCGGCATTGGGGGTCATCACTATGCGGTATTCCCCTTGGTCAATGGCCTCTTTTGATGAAGCCATCACCTCCACATAAAGCTCCATAGAAGCAGGCGCCTCTTCTTCATCTATGGTTGCTTCTTCCAATCGGCCTAATAATTCATCAGTGATCTCGACTTCAATGCTTCTTGTTACCAAAGCCTTTTGAATCAATTCAAGTAATATTGATTCTTTTTGCTTTGAAAAAGCAGGTGAATCATCATCCTTGCGAGAACTTTGGGGGCGCTTATAAGGGCTGGGTGCACCTAAGCCGGTTTCCTCATTGAGAAGGTCTAATATTGGGATCTCGCGCCTCGTCCCATACTTCTCTAAAAAGTCTTTATGATAGCTTTTTAAATGACTGACCCCCCGTTGAGGAAGAGAAAGCCTCCACAATATCTCAGCCGCTTTTGCTACTTCTTCTCCTACCTGTCGATGAAGACGAATGCCCTGGTCTGCCACGCGCATATCCACCTGTACTTGTGAAAGACTAGGAACCACTTCCTTCATCTTTTCGTTTAACTCTAGGTACAACTCAAGACCCTGACCAATCGGCAGTGCATCATATTGTCCAATGAGTTGCTCAATTTCGAGTAACAGGTCACGCTCGTCCTCCGCCCCTTGAATCCCCGCCAACTGCTCAATCAAATATTGTAATGAAGAAGGGTTGGTCATGGGTGGCCGAAGATGACTGATAAGGAATTCTTGAGCGAAAAGTTGCTCAATTAATCCAGCAATTTTTTCAGGATCGACATCTGGATATTCCCCAGTCATATATTGAAGAAGATCCTTAAAGGAAATCGACGTATGTGCCGCTTCAAGAACCTTAAGAACCGGTTCTGATGCTTGAACATTAATTGATTCACGTAGCTCATTATCGTTATTCCGTTGCTGACCACATTCAGACGAAAAAGGCAAGATTAAGCGACGGCCACTCGATTGCACAGCATGGTTTCGCGTAAATCGAAGTTGTCGAATAATTGCAGGTCGGTTCTCTAATTTTGCAACGAGGGCGAGTAGCCATTCCATATCAGGACGCGTTCTTTTAATATGTTGATCGGATGAGTGCAATTTCGCTTCAGTAGAATCCCCCAACTTGCCAATGCTTAATCCCGCTAAAATTCCAAAGGGAGTCGATCGGGTAGCCATCCGTGATAAATAACGCATAATACTGGTTTCAGCTTGACGCTTTTTCTTTGCATCCTCACTATCTAAATTTCCCAACGCCTTATATAAGGATGGGCTAGCAATTGCAATCGCCTCTTGTATCCTTGGATCTTGCACTAATTTTTTGAGAACACGGTTGGAATCACTTTGTTGGAGTTGTTCAAAGATATCAAAGGGCAACAGGGGACTTCTAAACATAAAAAAATCAAGCGGACGGTATACCCCCCGTTTTTTCTTACGGTTCGTGCGATGTTGGTCGAGTGAAGCAGTCATGTTCTTGCCTCCTTTATATGTAGTAAAAACGGAACACCTATCAGATGTTCCGTTTAATTTTTCTTTTTCATTAGCAACAATAGCTGTTAAAGGAACCGGTATCTCCGCATCCAGGGGTACACAGGGAGACGGAAGTGATTTGTGGATCAACTTCACCTTTGCTTTTGTTCACTTGTACATCGAGGTCGAATTGATCTTTTTTATTTTCTGCCATGGGTCATTCCTCCACATGTTTGGTTTTTTGGGGTCAAGCGATTAGCAGCAGTAGCTGTTAAAGGAACCGGTGTCTCCGCATCCAGGGGTACACAGGGAGACGGAAGTGATTTGTGGATCGACTTCACCTTTGCTTTTGTTCACTTGTACATCGAGGTCGAATTGATCTTTTTTATTTTCTGCCATGGGTCATTCCTCCACATGTTTGGTTTTTTGGGGTCAAGCGATTAGCAACAGTAGCTGTTAAAGGAACCGGTGTCTCCGCATCCAGGGGTACACAGGGAGACGGAAGTGATTTGTGGATCGACTTCACCTTTGCTTTTGTTCACTTGTACATCGAGGTCGAATTGATCTTTTTTATTTTCTGCCATGGGTCATTCCTCCACATGTTTAGTTTTTGGGGTCAAGCAATTAGCAGCAGTAGCTGTTAAAGGAACCGGTATCTCCGCATCCAGGAGTACACAGGGAGACGGAAGTGATTTGTGGATCGACTTCGCCTTTGCTTTTGTTCACTTGTACGTCCAGGTCGAATTGATCTTTTTTATTTTCTGCCATTTTTTTCACTCCTTTCTCTTTAGGCGCCGGCGTGTTCTGCCTTTTGTTAGTTATATCTTATATGGATCCGAAGGCATTTACCTGAAAATGAACTAGTAAATAACTGAATTAAAATGAACATTTTGTAAGGTTTGATTAAAAACAACAGGAAACCACTGGTTTCCCGCTATTGATTTTGCATGGCTTATTTTTGCAGTTCAGCGATTAATGAAGATCCCATCGGACTGCCCAAGCCCGTTACAAGATCATACCCATTCCCTGCCGTGTACTCTTGATTGGCACCTTCCACAATATCTCGGTAAACCCCTTTATCCTGCACGGCATACAAACGCTCGATAAGCTTTTCATTTGTTAAAGGGCTGCTTCGATGCTCATTAATGAGTGCAACTAACCCTGACCAACAGGGGGTGGATAAGCTTGTGCCTCCTAAGAGGAACCACCCTTTATATCCCTGAATCTCTGTGGATGAATACACCGCTGCGCCCGTCATTGGATCGCCTACGAAGGATACATCGGGTACGCCTCGTTGTTCCCCTAACACCGATGACCATTGTTGTTGATAATCAGGACGCTTGGTAAAGGCACTGATTCCTCCGCTACTCCCTGACCAAGCTACCTCGCCAAGAAAATTCCCACTGGGCTCCATTCGTAGGGTAGTTCCTCCGACCGCCAAAACGTTTTCTACGGAGGCTGGCCACAATACGCCTTTCCCATAGTCACCTGCTGCAGCCACATAACTTACTTTTCGATTTCCAAATGCTGAATCCCATTGATGAGCGTCTTCGTCTTCAAAAGAACCCCAACTGTTGGAAACCACATCAGCTTTGATCCTCGCTGCAAACCGTACCGCCTTCGCCATTTGTGGAATCTCTTTGTCCTTAGCAACAACGACTGAGATTTTAGCCTCAGGAGCGATTGCATGGACCCATTCCACATCCATCGCGGTTTCCGTCGCCCACAGTGGATTTGTTTCTGCAGGCTTCCCTTCAGGGTAATACACCCTCAATTTTGCTTTAGGCAAGTTAAACTTTTCACTAAAAACCGCAACATCTTCCTTAATGGTTGGACTCCCATAGGCAACGACAACGGCAATGTGCTGTCCTTTTCCCGTCTCCTTCACTTCATCCAGCCCATACGCCTTCCGAATATGAAAAGGTGTATAGCCTCGAATCTCGTTCATTTCCTCTGCTTGGGTCGAGACCTGCTTTTTTGCCATATGAGTACGATTCATTTTTAATGTGGGTGTTACACCCGTCGTACCCTCTTCCTTAGCCAAGCTAGTTTGAGTCGGATAACTAACGAATAGTGTTCCTAATAGAAAAAGAAGTCCACCTTTTGCCCATACGGTATTCATGTATCTGTCCTTTCTTTTCAGAGATGATCAATCAAGTTAACTCCCTTTTTACATTAATCAATCTCTCTGATTAAAAGACAGAAGTAAAAATGAACGGTTTTTTTTCAATAAAACGAACGGTTTTTCGCCTTCATATTCGTCCATAATAGAGTAGGAAAGCTATATTTTAATAATTTTAAAAAAAATGATCTTATTCATCTAAGCAAAGGGCGGATGATCCTCAGCTACCACGGAATTATCACTCCATAAATAAAACTACAAAAAAAACAGTTGACAGATTTATCCGCCACCGTGTATTATGACACTAATACAAGATTGTACTGTTCAATTAGTACACTAATACGGTAGATAAATACGAATATTTCCTGAGGAGATGATACGATGGTTGTCCTCGAAGCAAAGAAAGTATCCAAACGGGTGGGTTCTCGTACATTGATTAACAACCTGTCCTTTTCCATAAAAAAAGGACAGATCTGTGGCTTTCTCGGTCCGAATGGTGCTGGTAAAACAACGCTTATTCGCCTCTTCACTGGACTCATCCGACCGAGTGAGGGAGACCTCGCCATCAACGGGATTAGTGTGACCGATAAGCGAACGGAAGCCTTGATGAACCTGGGCGCCATTGTCGAATCACCGATTTTCTTTCCTTATCTGACAGGGAAAAAAGCACTAAACAACCTTGCCCGCCTTCAACCCCAATTAAAGAGCAGGCATCGTGAGAAGCGGGTGCAAGAAGTATTAGAAATGGTCGGCCTCTCCCATGCTGCTGACCAAAAAGTAGGCACCTATTCCCTTGGCATGAAACAACGTCTAGGGATCGCCCAAGCCCTTTTAGGGAACCCATCGGTTATCATCCTCGATGAGCCTGCAAACGGATTGGATCCGATGGGAATGCGTGAACTACGTAATTTAATTCGAAAACTACGGGATGAGCTCGGCATCAGCTTTTTCATCTCCAGTCACCTATTGGATGAATTGCAACAACTATGTGATCATCTCGTTGTCATCAAAAATGGAACATTGGTATGGCAAGGGGAAATGGAAAGCCTCTCTGGCAAACCCCTATACGCCTTCACCTTAACTCCCATCGAAAAGGCCGCTCAATTTATCAAGCAACACTACCCCATCGACCGCATCGAAGGAAATCAAATTTACGTCGATATCCATGACGATGACCTCCCTCTTTTAAACACACACTTAATTGAAAATGACATTCAGATCCTGGGTGTAGAAAAAAAACAAACGCGTCTAGAAGACGCATTCGTGGAGATGATGAGCTCATGATGGCCTTGATTTCAAGTGAATGGCAACGCATGTGGAGCCGTAAAATTACCTGGATACTCTTTGCAGCGATCCCTCTAGTGCTATTTGTTACGGGTCACTTTTATCAAGGACTCAATGATCACTTAGCTTCAAATAGCCCTGAATATACCTTGATGGATAACTTCCCTGTTCTGGCTCTCTCCGAGCAATTGATGACCGTTTTTAATATGGCATTACTCCTACTCCTTGTTTTCTCCATCACTGAGGAATATCGCACCGGTCAGATTCGCATGATTATGATCCGTTCCTATACCTTTACCCAGTTATTTTTTGCTAAGTGGATCACCGTGATGATCATAATGTTTCTGTTTAATACCTTTTACTTGTTTCTCAGTTATGGATTCGGAAGTTGGATGTTTGATAATGCCTCTCAACTCATGTTGTTCTATCATGATGACCCCGTATCGAGTTCCACCGCTTTGTTATATAACCTGCGCTACTATGGATTCGCTTTTTTAACGTTAATTGCGATCTCCGCGGTCATCACATTTTTCGCAGTGATTAGTCAATCGACGACGACAGCTATCGGCCTTACACTTGGTTATCTTCTCGTCTCCTTTGGCTATCCACAAATTCTACAAACCTTTGCACAAGGTCTAAAACCTGCCCTGAACCCCGCCTGGTATTTTCTCTCCCTCACGCAAATTCAATATCAGGGCATCGCAATGGCCCTTGCCCAAGAACCCAAATTGCTTCTCTTTAATACGGGAGTACTTCTCGTCTATACCTTGGCTTTTGGCACCGGCGCCTATCTCATTTTCACCAAAAAAGATCGGTTTATTTAACAAAGGAGGAGGACGCTATGACAGAATTATTCATGAGTGAATGGGAACGGATCTGGGCACGGCGCAAAACCATGGTTAGTTTCGTAATCGTAATCCTTCTATCGGCGATGTCCACCTTCTTATTGCAACGAGGAGGAATTGGCTTTGTTACCGCGGATCTTGAAGTGCCTCTCCATGCGTTAAATTTTCCCGTCTTTTTATTAAAGGAATTGGGATTTGTCCTCTCCTTTGTTTTGTTACCGATGTTTTTTGTTGATAGTTTTAATGGTGAATACAGTTCGGGGGCTTACCGGCTTGTGCTCGTACGCCCGCAATCAAGAAAACGCCTTCTATTGGCGAAGTGGTCTTCCATGGCTGCTGTCATCGGTATTTTTCTTACTATCGTGTTTCTCTTCAGCCAAATAGCGGGCTGGATTCTCTATTCGGCTCCTTCCTCGGTGAGCTTCTATCCCGGTGAACCTTCTTATTCCATTGTTGGGGCTTTTGGTTATAGCCTTCTTTATTACTTGATCTTCTTCCTCATCTACCTGGCGCTCCTTGGTTTAACCAGCTTCATCAGTTCCATCATGCCCAATGCGATTCTCGCTTTCTTTTCGATAATTGCCGTGATACTTGCCACCCTTTATGCCCCTGAATCCCTTCATTATTTTTTGATGAATGGACAGACTACCTTTCAAGTTCTTAATGGGACTGGTTTATATCCCTTCTTCGGATCCTTACTCACCATTATTCTTCTCTCTTATGGCCTGGTATATGGAATTTGGGAGCGTAAGGACTGGATAAAATGACGAACGGGCAAGAAAAAACCTCTTCGCTCCATGATTTGAGCAAAGAGGTTTTTTAATTGGTTTACAACCCCATTGTTTTGATAGTACTGCTTACTTACAAGTCCCTGGGCACCTCTTTCGAAGCATCGGGGTCCGTGTTAAGTCGACGGGTGATGGACATCAACGCAGGTAAAAAGAGCGGGAGCATCAATAGTGCCATCATAAACAAGCCAATAATTACGACGGTTGCCGTCTCGGATAGGGAGAGGATCCCTGAAGGATACAGTGAAGCAAAGGTTCCTGAGAGAATAATGGCTGCTGAGAATACCACATTCCCAATTCGTTTTGTTGCTTCGACAATCGCATTTCCCGTTGACCAATCACGATATTCTAAGAAACGCATCATCAAGAAGATACTGTAGTCCACCCCGAGGGACACCACCATAATTAAGGAGAAGAAGGGAGCGGACCAGGAAATTCCTTCATGGCCTAAACCATTTACAAAGATGAGCTCTGTAATTGACAAGGCACTGTAATAGGCAATCATCAGCGACACAATGATATACACCGTATTCCAGAAGGAGCGCAGCATCCACAGAAGCACAATCCCAATTCCCACCAACATGAAGGTTGCCGTTCTCGATAAGTCATCGGTAGAAAGTTTATTTAAATCACGGTTTTGAGAGGAAACCCCACCAATACCATACTTGGAGTTACTATAGTCCGTTTTCTGCAGTTTATTGGCAATCGTTTTATCGATTTCCCCTGCAATCTCCATTGATTTCTTTGAATAAGGATCGCCTTCAAGGACGACATTCCACCGCATGATATGGCGGTCGTCGGACATATACGCATCTAATGCATCTTGAAAGTCCTTCCCCGTCCGTGTTTCTTCCGGGAGGAAGAAGGTATGCGTTGCACTGGTTCCTGCTACTTCACCTAGGTAGTCCTGGGCATCCTGTAGCCCTTTGTTGACATCGCCTAGTCCTTTAGAGCTCTTACTTAACCCTGCCTGTAATTCCTTGAGACTCTTACTCATATCGACAAGACCATTGTTTAGATCTTGTTGCCCCTTGGCCACCTTCCCAAGTCCGGTATCAATTTTGCCAAGGGCGTCAATTACTTTCTTTTGCCCAGCGCTGCCCTCTTTCAAGCCCTCAGCAAGTTTCCCCATTTGCTTCTCCATTTCCCCAAGGGCCGCCGTCATTTTCTTCTGACCCGCTATAACTTCGTTGAGGCTACCATTTGCTTGAGAAAATTTTTGATTTGCTTGGGAAAAGCCAGAGTTGAGTTTTGCAAGGTTATTACTCAGTTCCTCGGATTTATCCTGTAATTCTTGAACCTTTTCTTTCATTGGGCCAGGAGATGCATCTTTTAGCTCACCTATTTTTCCATTCATTGCTTCCAGGCCCATCTGTATACCCTTATATCCCTTTTCAAGTCCTTGGTAATTTCCATACAAGGTGCTATAACCGCCATTCACTTTTTCAAGGCCCGCCGTCATCTTCTGCATTTGTGCCTGCATCTGTGCAAGACCCGCTTGCATCTGACTCGCGCCTGAGGCTCCTTTGGAGAGCCCATTCTGTATCTGAACCAAGCCATTTCTTGATTGTCTTACACCATTTTGAGCGGCTTTTGTTCCTGAAACCAATTGATTAACCTGAGAGAAATCCTGGTTGCCCCCATTCATTTTTTCAATGGCTTCATCCAACCCGCTTTTAATCTGTTGCGTTCCTTTTTCAGCCTCACCGAGACCCTCTTCGGTTTTCTTGGTCTGCTTATTGACGTAGGCGTCGTCGATGAGCGTCCCCTTGGGTCGAGTTGGACCATAGACGGTCTTGACCCCTTTGATTCGTTCTAAGCTGTCAGACACCTCATCAATGTAGGCCAATGATTCTGGGGAATCCAACTTTTTATCACTATTTTTCAAAATCACTTCCACTGGCATGGTCTGTCCTGGTTCAAACTCATCCGAAACAATGTTAAACCCTTTGACGGATTCATAGGAGTTATCCACTTCTTCTAAGCTGTTATAGGATAGTTTCCCTTGATGAAATACCATCGGGACACAAAAGATGGCCACGATCAGTAGGGCGATTAACGGACGTCGATAGGAAAAGGAAGAGAGCTTTGCCCATAGGCGACTTTCCGACTTTCCTTTCACTTTCTTCAATGGCCAAAACATCTTCGTGTTTAAGATGACCATGAAAAATGGCACAACCGTCAATAAGGAAAGGACTAAAAACAGGACGCCTATCGCAACTGCGACACCTGCTTGATACACTGAGAAACGTGCAAAAGCTAAACAGGCAAAACCGATAATTACGGCGATGGAACTGTAAAATACGGTTTTACCAGCGGTTCGATAGGTTACAATAATCGATTCGATGACGGATTTCCGCTGTCCAAGCTCCTCTTTGAATCGAGAAAACAGGAGAATATTATAGTCCGTACCGACCCCGAACAAGACGAGAATCAAGAAGATTTGTGTAAAGTTCGCAAAGGGAAAACCCCACCATTGCACCATATGAGCAATTGCAGAAAGAGCGGTTATATAGGAGACCCCAACAGATAATAAAGAGATGATTGGAGCCACTGGTGATCGAAACACACCAATTAACACGATAATGATAAAGGCAACCGTAATTAATTCCGTCTTCTCAACACCTTTGATCGTGGTTTGCCCATAATCATCATTAATCAACTTACCTCCAGTCAGATAGTGCTCCACGGACACCGAATGAAGGGCGTCCTTTAACTCCGAACGTACATCCGCGATGGACTTATCACTACGATCGACCGTAAAGAGGGCCATCACTGTACTCTTATCTTTGGAAACAAATTGATCCTTCAATTGCTCTTCATTAAAATGGGTAATCAGATTACTAACACCCAATTTTTTATCCGATTCCAGGTGATCAAGACCCCTCTCGATCTCGGATAGCTCACTCTTCGTCAAGGCTTTATCGGAATGAAAAACCGCAAGCACATCCACATCTTTACTGCTCTTTGAGCGATTATTCATCTCCTTTTTCAAATCCTGAGCCACCTGTGAAGAAAACTCCTTCGGTATTTTCGGCTCAGTCTCCCGAGTCATTTCATTAAGATCGGGCATGGTCACCATGGACAAAACCAACAGGGCTACCCAAACGATCATGACCACCCATTTATATTTGAGGACTGTACGCATCATCTGCCACCTTTCCATTCAGCATTCACCTCAGTGTAGCAAGGGGAGGTGAAGTAAAACTAAAACAAATGTGAAAAAACATGAAGACCCCTCCTACATTAGGCCTAATCCTCTCGATGGATCGGTAGAGTAAAAGATATACCCAAGCCGCCCCCTTCATTTCGATACGCTTTAATATCCCCACCGTGGCGATGAATTATAGAACGACAACTCGCCAATCCTAAACCACTTCCACTTGTCCCAGCACCTCTGGAAGAATCGACGGTAAAAAACCGCTCAAATAAGTGAGGAAGATCTTTATCAGGAACACCTACTCCATTATCTTCCACACTGATGAAGATCTGATTTCCTATGAATTCCGCCTTCATCCATACGGTTAATTCTTCACGATTGCCATACCGCACAGCATTATGTATGAGATTCGCAAATACGCGTCGGCACATTGGTTCATGGATTCGAACGAAGGTACGTTTACTGATAAAGTTGTGCCATATTAGGGAGTGACCGAGTCCAGTTAGTTCCGCTTCATACTCCTCTGCGACGGATTCAAAAAAGGGAGAGAAGGGAACGAGGGTAAGCGGAACATGTTGCAGGGTAACTTCCCCTTGGGTAAAGCGAGAAAAATCCTCCAATAATTGCGTGATATTCTCTGTTTTGCGCCGAGCCACACGTAAATAATCCTGCCGTTCCCCTTCGGTAAGAGCAGGTTTGGTTGCTAATAACTCTAAAAATCCGTTCAAAGAGGTCAGGGGCGTTTTTAAATCATGGCTAATCGCCGCCACCATATCTACCTGTTCTTGATGTGCTTGATTTAAACGCTCCTCCATCTCACCAAATCGTCGATATAGCTCCCCAATTTCATCCCGTCGTTTGATGGAGGCGAGGGGAGAGAGCGGGCGCCCGTGCCCCACTTGGTCCAACCGTCGATTTAATCGTGCAATGGGACGCGTGACCGAAGTATTAAAATACAAGGCAACCAGCAGAAGTAGAAAGCTTACGGGGAGAAGTTGAAATAGAAACGTTTCGGTGAAGGCCTTAGGTAATCCCATCCCTTTTTCAGTTAGCGGACGTTGTACCTGAATGAAGGCAACGGTCTCTCCTTGGTGGCGCAACGGATACCAATGCACATCATTCCCTCTCCCTTTCAAGGGGATTTTTACCGAATATTCGACCTCTACCCCTTCTTTATCATAAAGATACAGATTGACCTTCTCTGTTTTAGCAATATCCTTCATCTTCGTTTTCATTTGCTTGATATCCGGGTAAAGAGCGGCAACTTGTGTCGTAAACTCCTTCTCAATTGCCAAATGCTCAGCGCGTTGTATGTCAATTCGCTTCCATACCCGATCAACGACTTCGAATCGCAAATAAAAACCGATTAAAACAAATAGCACCGAGATGAGACAAAAAAACAACAATGGGATTTTCCACTTCAGCTT
Organism: Marininema halotolerans; assembly: GCF_900116235.1. Classification (GTDB taxonomy): domain Bacteria; phylum Bacillota; class Bacilli; order Thermoactinomycetales; family DSM-45169; genus Marininema; species Marininema halotolerans. Next base: position 54,731 of record NZ_FPAA01000016.1, read on the forward strand.
CATTTATCAGCTTCCTCATTGATAAATTTGTATCCGACTCCCCAAACCGTCTTAATCACCTCTTTGCCCAGTTTCTTTCTAAGGTTTTTAATATGAACCGTGACAGTATTCATATCCCCAAAAGCTACATCCCCCCATATATGATCATAGATCTGCTCTCTTGATAACACGCGGTTGGGATGGTCTGCAAGAAAACATAAAATTTGAAACTCCTTCGCAGAAAGATCGATCAACTTTCCATCCACAAAGACTTCAAAGGTGTGGCGATTGATCAATAAAGGATGATTTTTGTACATCATTGGGGAATTGCTCTTTAGATCTACTCTCATGCGTTCCATCCGTCGGAAGTGTGCTTTCACGCGTGCAGTCAATTCTTGTACACTAAAGGGTTTGGTCAGATAGTCATCCGCACCAATCTCCAAACCAATGATTTTATCGATCTCTCGATTGCGTGCACTGAGCAACAGGATGGGGACATGTTGTGTCTCTCGGATACGGCGGCAAGTTTCAAGCCCATCCATTCCTGGCATCATAATATCCAGGATGACAAAATCAACCGGTTGTTCAGCCAACAGCGTGAGTGCTTCTTCTCCAGTATAAGCAGACAAAGTCTTAAATCCTTCATAGGTCAAAGCTTCCGTAACTAAACGAACAATATCATGATCATCATCCGTGATAAGAATCGTCTTTTTCATACTTTCCCCCCGTTCTGAATGCTTTGTTCCTATTCTATCGTTGAAGGTGTATACTGACGAGTCTCCGCCAACCGATTCATCCACGTACTTCTTAACAAGATACCACGCTCATAGAAAAGGATGTCCAATCGACCACGCAAAAAAAGCCTCCCCTATGTAAAAGATTCCTGTCCACAATCGACAAAAACCTTTATGAGGAGGGAGAGATGATGGGAGTATTCTCGGCGCCATTAAGATAAAAAAAGGCTCCCTTGAAAGGAGCCATCAACCAGCAGAGAGAGTATCGAGGAACACCTTTATTGTATAATAAAGAGTTCATCAAATCAAGAACATTTGTTCGTATTCCACTTTAATCTCGCCTCTTTGTTTACCTATAGATTAATGTATCGCTCAAAGACAAAGCCAAAATCCTTGATCCGATATTTCATGCGCGTCTCTTCCAACCAATTAAAGGCGACTTGATTCATTCCTTTAAAATCTTCAACCAGGTCTCCCTCCGTTTTCCCCATTCGTCCTAGGGCCGTCGATGCCAACTCAAGACTTTGTTTCGCATACTCCATTGAAAGGGAGTTCTCTAAGGTTAGTTCTGAAATTCGAATTAATGATTTATTTGAACCTCCCCCACCTACGCTAACGCTAAGAGGTGGGGAATTCTTGGAAACTCCCATCGACTGACAGGATACACTCCAAGCTTAGACCGTCGTCCCGACGGCAAGAATCTTTAGTCCTTCTTGCAAAATGTTCTTGGATGCATTGATGTCTCGATCATGATGGGAGTGGCACGTAGGACATGTCCATTCTCGTAGGTTGAGGTTTTTTACGTCCTTATTGCGGTAGCCACAGGCTGAGCATAGCTGGCTGGATGGGAACTGTTTCCCTACTTTCACCACGTTTCGTCCGTGCCATTCTGCCTTGTAGGTGAGCATGGCGACAAACTCCGACCAGGATGCATCCGTGATCGATTTGGCTAACTTGTGATTCTTCACCATGTTCTTTACGGAAAGATCTTCGATGCAGATCGTTTGGTTTTCACGAATCAGCTTCGAGGACAGTTTATGTAGGAAGTCGAGACGCGCGTTTACGATCTTCTCATGGATACGGGCGACTTTGATGCGGGCTTTGTGCCAATTGGAACCGCCTTTAGTTCGACGGCTCATGATCCTTTGCGCGTGGCCTAGCTTCCTTTCGTACTGTCGGAAATACCGAGACGGTTTGACTTTCGTTCCATCGGTCAGAATCGCAAAGTCCTTTAACCCTAGGTCAATGCCTATGACTTTCTCCCTCGTTACGGGCACAACCGGACACGGGTGGACCTCGGACAACACCGATACAACGAACTTTCCCGTAGGATGACGTCGGATGGTGGCAGAAAGGATTCGCCCTTCTACCTCACGAGATTTGGCAAACTTCACCCACCCCAGTTTAGGAAGCTTGATCCGATTGGCAACAATGGCGATGGAAGCCGTTCCTTTTTTTCCATGGTTGCACTGACTGGTGTAGGACTGGACACGGTTGCGTTTGCTTTTAAAGCGAGGGCGATCAT
>NZ_FPAA01000018.1 GCF_900116235.1 Marininema halotolerans
GACTTTCTCCATAAACTGTCTTCGAAGCTGATTCGTGAAAACCAAACGATCTGCATCGAAAATCTTGGTGTCAAGAACATGGTAAAGAATCACAAGTTAGCCAAATCGATCACGGATGCATCCTGGTCGGAGTTTGTTGCCATGCTCACCTACAAGGCAGAATGGCATGGACGAAACGTGGTGAAGGTGGGGAAACAGTTCCCTTCCAGTCAGCTATGCTCATCCTGTGGCAACCGCAATAAGAACGTAAAAAACCTCAACCTACGAGAATGGACATGTCCTACGTGCCACTCCCATCATGATCGAGACATCAATGCATCGAAGAACATTTTGCAAGAAGGACTTCGATTACTTGCCGTTGGGACGACGGTTTAAGCTTGGATTTGATCCTGTCAGTCGATGGGAGCTTCCAAGAATCCCCCACCTCTTAGCGTTAGCGTAGGTGGGGGAGGTTCAAAATAAGTGTTTGGAGTTAAAGGGTGAGATAACGTGCTGTCTAAATTGGATAAAATTATTAATTCTAATAAACCTAGAAATGCAGTGTGCACTTCTGAAAATAAAAACATAAATATAATATCGAATTATATTAAAAAAGAGGTACAGAATAATGAATGTATTTTGTATGAAATCGATGGAAGTAAAACTTTATCAGAAAAAAGTTTCTTCAAAGAATTTAGCAATAAGATGCCTTTAATAAAAGGGTTTGGTCATAATATGGCTGCCTTTATGGATCTATTACGAACTTGTGGTTATGGATCGAACTCAGATTTTAATCATTATATATTGTGGGATAATGCTCACTTGCTTTATAAAAATAATCCTGACTTTTTTTATGAGGTTATCGATATAATGTTTGGTATTTCTAAAGAGTTGGTTGATTGCGAAAAGGAAAAAGACAAATTCCCTCTTGAATTTGTAGATTGGGAACCTACACTTTTAAGGTGTTTTATTGTTGCAGACCTTAGTATTCTCAAAGATAATTATGATTTTACAAAGCTTCATGATGAATTTTGGAACCGAATATTTTATGATAGGGAATCGAATTCTGAATTATTGATGTTATAAACACAGAATTTAATAAGAAACATTGACAAGCTTATTATACGAACAAAGTCTGCTACAAGAGAGTTAAGAAGGCACCGTCGGTCGGTATTGAGAAGATTCAAACCACTGCGGAGTATCCCTTCTAGGTCAAAGGGAAGAGGGTTGGGTGAATGCGAAGGATATGCAACGGGGAGATCCGAGGACGATAGAGGAAGCTTACTTGTAAAGCGCGTCACGATACGCAAAAGTACGTGACGGTGTATAATTTTGAAGTAGAAGATTATCACACCCTATCATATGGTAGCAAGAGTCAACGTAATTTTAAACGGCTTGTTCTTGATCATCAATCACGTCTATTTATAAAAAAAGGATGATAGTTATATCAATTTACCATGATATTATGAGTCAATTTGAAGAAGCTGCAAATTCATTTTCATTTCCAAATCCAGATAATTTTCATATAGACATGTCCCAAATGAGACTATCTGTTTTTAGAGATGAGCAACACTGGTTAATCACCTTTGAAATGGTGGGGTACTTTATACCTAGTCAAATATTTATTAATGATTTATACGCTTTTGGTAATTGTATTGAAGAAGTAGGTCCTATTCAAATGTTTGAATTTATATCGGATGATAAAGGATCTGAATTCCCTTTTATAGATGAAGAAGGGAAGTTTATAGTTTCTCCAGTAGAAGAGATGTGTATAAAAATATGGGGGGAAGACATTAGTTATTTACCTAACTTAAATGACTATCAAAAAGCTGGAATTGATAGGGAATCCTTTTCGCCAACTTCATTTATTAGAATGGTTGGTTATTTATATAATAATAAATTATGGTTGGAAGATGAAGATATTTTCTCTGCTTTGAATTTAGATAAAATAAGTTTATTCTATCGAACAGATAGTTGGAATCATGAATATGAGCACCCGAGTAAACACGGGTTTTTCGAAAATCTTGCAAAAGCGATCCAAATTGGTGACCCGGATTTAATTAAAAATGAAACTCCGAATACCCATTGGAGTAATTGGAGTACAGATATTACAGATTCTGATTATTAATCATCCTCCACCAGTCTGTCCGAGCGTTTCAGTAAGGATTTTCTCTGGAACCACAGTGGGACAGGGGAAGACATCTTTACCTGGAACTTCTCCATTCCGGGAGACACCTGCTATGATGTCTATGTGCGCTACCTCAGCTACAAGGACCGCGCCACGGATGCGCCTTATACGATTAACTATGCTGGGGGTAGCACCGTCAAAAAGGTGAACCAGTAAGAGAATAGGGGCAGTAGGTAAGCGTTGGTACCTATGCTTTTAAAAAAGGGGATGGGCAAAAAATCACCTTGAGTAATGATGCCATCGGCACCGTGATCGCCGATGCGGTGCGCCTGGTGGAACACACCACGGAGAAAGACCCTGAGAAGAAAGCCTTCACCTACGGCTACGATGCCATCGGCAAATCAAGTTGGCAATAATGTAGGGTATTGGTGATTCGGTTTGCAAAAGGAGCGAATCAAAAGGGGCAAGTTAGAAGTCAAGGTTCGTCCCTTTCCAGTAAGCATCGTGAATGGGATATCGATCATCAACCTGCGTGGACAAATAGAAATTTCCCAGATGGAGCTAAACGCAAAGGGGTATTAGATGATTATCAAAGAGAAACAAGGTTTGACTGCGCTTCTTGCAATCGAAGTCGAGGAAATAGGGAGTAGAAAAAGTACATGGATAACTATATCAGCTTTTTAGAAAAACAGTTGGGGGAAATTGAGTGTGGGTGGCGGGTAGGTGAAGGAAGTAATTATCCATTCAATATTGTGAAATACAAACGAGGTCCTTTTCCGGGGACGGTAACCTATTCTACTCTAGGGATAAGTCATCATAATTTGAAATACTCGGATTCACAAAAAGAAATTAGACAAGAGCTACTTATAGTAGCTGATTTGAATTTTGGGGATCAAAATATTCCTGGTATTCTCGAACAAGTAGGAATGAAAGCATTGGAAACTCATTCGCCGTATCTAAGGGGAGAAGTTATCGGTCCCAGAGGGCCATTGTTTCAAGACTCTTCTTTAGAAGCATTATATGTTTCTATACCTGTGTACTTTCCAGATTCATTTCATGTATTTCATAAGGATAAGGATGTACCAATTGTTCAAGCGTGGTTAATTCCCATAACTTCAGCTGAAGCTAAATTTGTTCATAAAAACGGATGGAATAAATTCGAAGATAAACTTGAAAAAGTAGACCCTGATTTAATTGATTTTAACCGGACTAGTATTATTGACTGATATATACTGAGAACTCACCTTTCGCAGGGGTTTTCTTCGCGGAAAGGTATTTTGCATAATACTTGAGGGTATATTCGAAGACAGATTAAGTACGAACGCTAGTGATGTACAATATGTTTAAACGAATTACTAGAATGAGAGGAATTAGTAATGAACAAACAGGAAATAATCGCACAGATGATGAAAGATTACGCTGTAAAAGGTGAGGGCTATTTCGACCCAATGCCCGAGAGTAAAATTATAAGAAGCGGAAGCGTTGCTAGAGGTAAATTTCCCAGATAGTTACAAATGGTATATTCAGAACTATGGTCATGGAGGCGTTGAGGGGGTAGAGATCTTAGGGATCGCCCACATTGCTATGCCTGTCGTGGAGGAAACTGTTCATTACAGACAGCATGGATTGCCTCCACAGTATGTTGTCGTTGAGGATTGTGGCGAATATGTGTACTGTTTGGATACATCCCGAATGGAGAATGGGGAGTGCCCTATAATAAACTGGGCAATATGGGAACCTATCGCTATCGATAAATTTGACGATTTCTACAGTTTTTTAGTTGATAGATTTCAAGAGGAAATTGATAATCTGGATGACGATGACGAGTTGTAATTACTATAAATGAATTCCCTATGTTTTTTAAGCTGTCGATAATTTTGCGACAGTTTTTTTATCTAACATTGAAACACTTTCACTATTATGGAATTGTAAACGGAGAATGAATAGAATTAAATACTATTCATGTCTTCTGTTGGAAGAGGGGACGGTTATAAATCCCGCATACATTTAGTGAGCTGGATGGGCATATCAACTCCTGGGGTGGGGGAAGGGCTTAAGTATAAAGAAGATCAGTGACAATCGATTGAAAAGAAGGGGAATTGATGCCCTTGAATTAAAGAGAGAATGGCTTGAAAGGAAGGCTAAAATCGCCCGCTATGATTTGTATTATGATTAAAATACAAGTCAAATATATATGTATCGTAAAGGGGAAAGGTGAAAGAATACCAACAGAATAGTATATAAAATAACATTAAAATAATGTATTAACAAATAATTTAACCATTAATATTGCGCAGAGAAGAAAAAGGAGAAGATCTTGTATGGATAAAACAACGATCATGGTTGAATTTGCGGTAATGGGTGACGAATTTCCTCCAGATGAAGTAACAAAGGCATTATCCATTAAACCGACTAGTTCATGGTTAAAGGGAGAAAAGATAGCGGATAAAAATATCACAAGAAAAGAAACTAGTTGGGCTATAAGTACTGGTTATGAAGAGTCTCTTGATATGAATGAACAATTACAAAAAATAATAGTGTTATTTGAAAATAAAAAAGCAGATTTACGTCGTGTTTCTAAGTTATATGAATTGGATTGCAAGTTTTTTGTAGTTATAAAAATAGTGGAAAATTATTGCCCGGGAATATATATAGATTGTGCTTTGGTGGATTTTTTGCGCGAAATAAAGGCGGAGATTGATATGGATCTGTATGTAACTTGATGTTCAATGACCACTATGTTTACCCGGTATCCTATACATAAGGTGCTGTAAAGCGTGTCACTGTGAAGAAAACCCCGTGACCGTGTATAATTTCGAGGTAGAAGATTACCACACGTACTTTGTTTCGGATGAGCATGTGTGGGTAACCTTACGAATTAAGGGGACTATTGGGAATGATCAGCTGACTTATATTATGGTAAGGGTTCAGTTGATGGTAACAGGGTGAAGCATATATAAGCACATGCTTCACCAGATCCTACAAAAAGAAACCATACCGTTGATTAATGAAGCATGGACAAAGAAAGGGACCTCCGTTAAAAAATGATCCAGGTGCATATCTAGTTCCTATGGGAAGAGTTGTAGGTACAAATGGGGAGACTGAGACTACTATTAGAATAGTAGTGAAACCAGGACATTTAAGATAATAACGGCTTATCCTCATAGTTTTTATAACCTCAATTTGTCAGGTGAAGTTAAACTTCACCTGATTCTATACTTTTAAAAATTGATTTAGGAGGTTACCCATGGAGATATTTCAAGATAAAGTAGTATGTCCTCGTTGTAATGGGAATGGCCTGATTTTTAAAGCTAAAATAAGTGAGTTGGATCTGATAATCTATGTTTGTGATGAATGTGATGCAACTTGGGGGAATGAAGATGATATTTTATTTAATAAATTTAGTGATTTAAGTATATTTATAAATAATTTTGGTCTAAATGAGGATGAGGTAAATATCAATATCATTACTTATTATTGGTATAGTAAAAATAAAGAGAATTAATAGGGTGTTTTTGCATAGTGCGAGTATAAAGTCGCTTTCAGTAATGAGGTGAGAACCTTGTAAGAAGGCGGCATTCTGGGCACTTACGGCTACAGCCTATACAGAGAAGACCAACCGAGCGCAGATGTACAAGCCCTATCGCTATACCACAAGCGCTGGGACCCGGATGCGGAAAGTTACAACATGGACTTCCGGAACTACGACCCCACATGCCCGCTTTGACACTCGGGACGCCTACAGCGATGCTTCCCAGGACCTGGGACTCGCGATGGACATGGCTACGGATAGCCGCTATGCCTTTGCTGTAGGAAATCTGATCACGTATAGGGAGTTGGATGGGCATATCAGCATGGTAGCTGGGGTTTATCAGAGTAATCCAGTGGGTGACTATACCAAAGGTGAAAATTTGGTAACAAGTACGATGAAGGTCTCATCCAAATGTTTGGACATAAAAAAATTTGTATTAGCAGATGGGGAAGTGAGGAAGATAAAATGGAAATTGAAATAATTCCATATCAAGGAATTATAGTTGAGGGGAAAGACATTTCATTGGGTATGAAAAGAAATGAAATATGGGAGGTATTGGGTAAGCCCATAAGTCAATTCAAAAAAACGTATTTGAGCGAACAATTGACAGATGAATATACAGGAATGCACGTGTTTTATAATAACGAAGATAAATGTGTAGCGATAGAGATGAATGATAGTTCATCTCCTGAATTTAAAGGCAGTTTTTTTTTCGATAAAAAGTTTGATGAAATTAAGCGATTGTTTGTTGAAATGGGCGATGACTCACTTGAAGTAGATGATAGTGGACTTACCTCTATTAAATACGGAATTGGTATATATATACCTGACATCGAAGAAAACGGGAATGTTGACGGCGTGATCGTATTTAAAAAAGGATACTATGAAGATTAAACAACAAGGGGTAACATTTCCTAGGATCGGCTTTTTATATATTAATAATATTGATTGACTTTCCCATTTAAAAAGATAATTACATTAGAATTAAATTTGTGAAAAGTATAATTAATTCCTTCAAGGTATAATTGAAAGAGGGATAATTATTATGTTTAGTTCTATTTTAATTTAATATAAAAACTATTTTAAGAATTAATATTGGTAAATTATAAATAAATAATACATAAATCATTTTTTATGGTGGAGGAATCAGTTGTGAACAAACGGGAAACAATCGCACAGATGATGAGGGATTATGGAGAACAAGGACTAACTTTCTTCGGATCAATATCCGAGAGTACAGTCAAAGAAGCGGAAACGATGTTAAATGTTACGCTTCCGGAAAGTTATAATTGGTATGTTCAGAGCTATGGTCATGGGGGTGTTGAAGGATCAGGTATTTTAGGAATTATCGAAAGTGACATGCCTGTTATGCCTGTTGTAGAAACGACTCTTGATTATAGACAATATGGATTGCCTCAACAGTATGTTGTCGTTGAGGATTGTGACGAATTTATTTACTGCTTGGATACAGCGCAAATAAAAAATGGTGAGTGCCCTGTAATTAACTGGGCAATATCTGACCCTGTTGCAATCCCTCAATCTGATGAATTCCTTAGTTTTTTAATAGAATCTTTTCAAGTAATAGTTGATAATTTAGATGAGGAAGATGATATTTGATTATTTCTGTTTTTTAAGCTGTTGTTATTGTTTCGGCAGCTTTTTTGTGATCTTGGAGGCATTGCAGTTCATGGTGGAATTTTATTCGCATTGTCTACAACGGATGGGCATGTCTGGGTGCATAATCCATGCGGTCGTTCTATTCAATTAATAATAGGTATTACAATGATTACTTTAAGGTGCTTCGGTACTTTATCTTTTAAATTGAATAAGAATTGAGGTGTTCAATATGAATAAGACATGGGATCGGGTTAGTTTAGATATATCTTTTTCTCAACTTTGTGTGTTTCGTGCAGATTTGAAAAATCCTTTTAATGATTGGGTCGATGAGCATGTGGAACAAGGATTTTCTTGGCGCCCTGGTTCTGTCTCATTTGCAGCATTATCCGATTGGGAATGCGACATAATCGTAAGTGTAAAAAACGAAATGCAGTTGAATGACGACTGCGTCCGTTCAATTGTAGTTCCATTTTATGTTGATAATGAAGAGGTTGCAGTAAGCAGTATCATGTCTGAAGAATATATCTTTAAAGTTCCTAAGGGGGTTTATGAACTATCTTTTCATGCTACTCCCTTAGAGGTGTCTGAAGAAGATGGGCTTTTTAGAGTAAGGTATGAACTGATTTTTATAAAATCGGATTTGCCAAAACCGAGAATACTTATAGCCGATGATGAATTAAAGCCCCCAAAAGAGTTTTTAATGCATACAAATGCTGCTTTATAGAGTAAAAATCTAGAATGAGGGGAAAACATGAATCGGCCAATTATCTTTGATTGTAGTCAGTTTGTTACCTTCGATACGTCGAACCCAAAATATGAAAAGAAGTTAAGGAGGGATCTTTCTAATCTTGGCTTTAAGGCGAAGAGAAAAAAAGAGATTGAAGTCGTTAAGTTGAACTATGGAAAAGAAGAATGGCGTGAATTTGTGCTAGAAATGGTTGATGAGGAGTATCTGGGTAACTTCGGATTTGATGAGTGACCAGAAGTAGAGGAAGTACCGAATGCTATAAAATAATCGGTGGATGTATTAAGAGAGTATGTAGATAACAAGTGGGTAGAAAATCTCTCGTTGATTTATATAGACTATGCCATAGAGGACATCACCCTTGATCGGGTTGTAAGAGAGAAAGCGGCGAGCCATGAGATACTCGATGTATTGTATGAGCATCAATACGAACAAGTTTTACTATTGAACATTGTAAAATCGTAAAAAATAATTTTTTAATCTTCGTTTCGTGATAGAGAAATTAACTATAGAAATGGAGAAGGAATCCCTATGGATAAATTATTTTTGAAGTGGATTCAAAATTATGCTGAAGATTATTTCGGACCAGGAATAGAAGTGGAAATTGATTACACAAAACACAAAATCGATAATCCTTCTTCTAAAATAACTAATATTAAATCTAATATTAAAGGAATTGAATTAATTGGAGATGCAATTGTGTGGGAAAATGGCTGTATGGACATACATATAATAAATGATAATCAAGATACGGTATTATGGGAACACCATCTTGTCGATGAAAACGTATCCTTTGATCATATATTAAGCAATTACAGAGAAGTATTTCAAAAAGGTCAGTTAAATACAGTGGATACACTGCGTACGTTTAAAATCCAAGCATCCTGTTGGAATGGAGATTGGGATGGGTTTATCGCTAGACAAGAGAAGGATCCAAGGAACTACTCTATCAATAAAGAGTGTGAGAAGGAGTCGATAAACAATGAATGAAAGATTTTTAAAATGGATTAAAAGTGATGCAAATGAATTTTTTTCATCGATCCCGATCTCGGAAGTTGAAGCTCCAGTTGGACCCAATGATTCATATACAAGAATGACAAATGTTACTGATCGATTTACTGGGAAAGTGAGCGTAAAAAATAATGGCAATTTCGAACTCGAGGTACAAGATTCTGAGGGAAAGATGGTTCTCTTTGAACATCATGAAATAGATGATACAGCGTCATTTGAGCAGCTATTAAGTCGCTATAAGGAATTGCTGAGTCAGGGTCAAATTTCAGGGACTCCGCAAACCTTGCAATATATGAGGTACCATCGTTATACGAATAGTCGTCGTTGAGGACATGGTAGAAAGGTCGTTTTATTGATAATAAGAGGGAGCACTCATTGTTTAGTGAGTGCTCCCTCTTATTATCAGAGTACAGTACAATAGGATTAGACGAAATACTTGGAATGGAGGAAGTAACAATGGGCAAACAGGAAATGATCACACAGATGATGAGAGATTACGGGGTAAAGGGTGAGGACTATTTCGACCGAACACTCTAGAGTAAAGTAAAAGAAACGGAGGCATTGCTAAATGTCGATTTTCTAGATAGTTATAAATGGTATGTTCAGAACTATGGTAATGTTGGAATTGAAGGGGCGGATATCTTAGGGATCACCCAAAATGATGTGCCTGTTGTGGAGACAACTATTGATTACAGACAGTACGGATTGCCTCAACAGTATGTTGTAATTGAGGACTGTGACGAATATGTGTACTGTTTAGATACATCCCGAATGGAAAACAGGGAGTGCCCTATAATAAACTGAGCAATAGGAGCCTATTCCTATAGATAAATCTGATTATGTCTATGGTTTTTTGGTAGATAGATTTCAAGGAACGATAGAAGATACGATCTTTCAAAATTCACTCGAAGGTAGTGATGATGGTGAGGAACTGTAAAAGAAAACACTCCTTCTAATATTAGCTTCCGATACAGTTTTTTATCATACATTGGAACCCAGTTACCTGAAAACATTGTGGTTCGAACAATTTTTAAATTAACCTATGCCATGAGTTTGAATGATGTGGTAAGGTACTTCTCCTTTAGGCGAAGGAAATGGTAAGGGTTGAGTAGTAGATGAATGGCGACTAAAGATTCCTAAGCTAAATTGGTTGTTCCTAAACTTTTAAGAAGAGGTTCAATTTAGAGAACTACTCCGATTGAAATTCGCTATGTGAGAAATACACGAACTAGGCAAGTAGAGATTTTAAGTTGAAAAGACTATTAAGGAGATGGAAAAGTGAGAGTCCAATGCATTGCGAATAAGGGAAAGGATTTACCAAAAAAATATTGGGATGCAGAAGCAGAAGAGGAATACACGGAATACTATGAGCTGAAAATCGGTCACGTATATATCGTGTATGGTATGTATTTATATAAAGATATCATTAACTATCTTGTGGCATATAGTATAAACCCAGCATTACCTTTTTGGTATCCTGCAGATTTATTCAAAGTTGTGAACCAAATACTCCCTATGGAATGGTATTTTTCGCATAGTAAAGGGACAGAAGATGAAATTACAGCAGTTTGGGGATATCAAGAACTGATGGATGATAAACATTTTGATGATTTAATGGAAAGAGAGCCAGAAGCTCTTAAAATATTTAAGAAGCGAAAAAAGGAAATTGATGAATTTATGTAGATGTCCCCAAGAAATATTTATGGGAAACAGATAAAATTAGGGATTGGGTATATATTATGGGTCCAAATTCAAATAGTTCAAGATGGAGTAAAAACGTGGGCGTTGTGTTCCAACTGAAATGCCTGAAGCTAAGAATATAAGGCACTTGGGAGGAAAATAGTATGCATGAATTTTTCTTAAATTGGGTTAAGAAAAATCAGTTGAATTTTGAAAAAATGGGTATTAAAGTAGAATTGAATGGAGTAAGAAGAGATATACCTGATCCAAAAGTTTCCTTTTCCTTTTCGTCTACTAACTGTATGAGTACTATGACGGTATGGAAGTCAAAGCTAGTAGACTTTGAAGTGCTTGATTTTAACAGTCAAAAGAGGGTGTTATATTACTACAGAGAGATTAAAGAGGAAGGAGAGTTTGACTCTATAATCCATAAAATGATTGAGCTAGTAGCAGTTTGATAGCTATTTTTTCTTTATTGGCTGACCAACTAGGCTCGATTTTATTTGAATACAATTATAAATATAAAAAAATATATATAAAATAAAAAACCGATTAAAATGTAGAGATATTTTTATTGATAATAAGAGGGAGCACTCACTAATCTATGAGTGCTCCCTCTTATTATCAGAGTACAGTACAATAAGCTTAAACGAATTACTTGGAATGGAGGGACTAACAATGAGCAAGCAGGAAATAATCGCACAGATGATGAGAGATTACGCGGTATAGGGTGAGGACTATTTCGACTCAATACCCGAGAGTAAAGTAAAAGAAATGGAGGCGTTGTTAGGTGTCGCTCTTCCAGATAGTTATAAATGGTATGTCCATCAAATGTAAGGTAATAAAAACGGAGGATTGTTCAAAAAATGCAAAAGGAAATTAGGAAACTTCTTTGTGGATTTGATGAAGATGATGTATTTTTTGGAGGCGGAGCAAGTACGGAACAGATCATTGAGTGTGAAAAAAAGCTAAATGTACAGTTCCCGGATAGTTATAAGTGGTTTATAAGAGAGTATGGTTTTGGAGGAGCTTGTGAAACTGAAATAAATGGAGTTAATATTAATTCAGGATCATTGAAAGTGGTCGAGGAAACCGAGTATTATAGAGAATTCGGCTTACCAAAGTCTATGGTTGTTATTAATAGTAGTATAGGACCCTATATTCTTTGTTTAGATACTAGTAAGATGGAAAAAGGGGAGTGTCCGGTAGTTGCTTGGGATCAGATTGAGGGTGAAGGTCTACCGGAATACAAGAATTTCTACGAATACTATATTGAAGATTTGAAACGGATTATAGAAGATGAAGGTACTTGAGCTGATTTAGTCAAATAACATCTAAAATAGAGACTTTTTACTTGTGATAAGGATTGTTATGGAGAAGAAGATAAAATAAAAAACAGAGAGTAACATCCCGCGGAGAAAAGGATGTAAACAGTTATATGGTCACTTAAATAATGGCTAGTACTATAAGTAGGGGGGGGGCGAAAGGTGTCGAATGATGTATTATTTGATTGTAGTCAGTTTGTCAGCTTTAATACAGATGATTCGTGTGTAGTGGATGACTTAAAAGCAGATTTAAAGAAGCTGGAATTTGAAAAAATAAAAATTAAAGCAGAGATTGATAATGTGAAATTACAGTATTATCAAGAAGAGTGGCTTGAATATGTTTTCGAAATGGTTGATTTGGAATTCTTGGGATATCTTCAATCTAATGAGTGGCCGCAACAAAATGAGGTACCCGTACCCATAGAAAAGTTGATTTCCGTATTAAAAAACTACGTGGATCTGAAGTTGATAAGAGACTTAAAGATCATGTTTGTTGGGTGTGCACCTGAAAAAAAGAATGAAAAATGGGTATCTAGAGTTCGGGTGACCAGTGATAAAATAATCGATGAACTTTATGAGAATCAGTTTGAAACCGTGATCATTTTAGAAGTTGATTAAGTATAGATAATCTCTAATTTTTTAGGATCAGATCTCTCTAAGGATGGGATTAGGAGGAATGGGTATGAGCGTGACAGAAGAAAAAAAAATAATAGCAAAATCAGCCCTACATTCATTTGGGGGAACACCGTCAGTATATAGATGCTGGGATGATAATAGGAATAGTCATGTGGATTTAGTAACATGCAAAAACAGACCCTACGAAGGCATAAATTCTTCTGCTACAATTGGACTTTCCGATTTTTCAATTGGGTATTCTGCAGGCGATGTTCCTTTAAGGACCGAGATTGTGGGTGCAGCTAATTCTGAGTTTGAATGGTTTCCGAATGTATTAAGTACCTGTGCCTTTAATGTGATTAATTCTCAGATGGAATGCGGTATGGGGAAAATACATCACGATGTAATCGAAATGTACTATCCTAGTTTTGAAATGAAACACATTCTCTTTGTGCCTCCATTTTTGTGGGAAGAATCGTTAAAGACCATTGATTTTCCTGATAAGAAAGTCGCATGGTTAATGGCTATACCTATTTCAGAAAATGAATATCGTTATGCTAAGGAAAAAGGAAGCGAAGCACTTGAGGATCTATTCGAGAAAAAAGAAATCGATTTTTATGATTTAAAGAGAAAATCCGTGGTATAACTCTTTTGATTATGGTGCCATTGACTAGATAAAATAGTCATGGTTCTTTTTTTATGTCTTCAAACAGATTAAGTACGAACGTTAGTGATGTACAATAAGTTTAAACCAATTACTAGAATGAGAGGAATCAGCATGAACAAACAGGAAATGATCGCACAGATGATGAGAGATTACGCGGTAAAGGGTGAGGACTATTTCGACCCAATGCCCGAGAGTAAATTAAAAGAAGCGGAAGCGTTGTTAGAGGTCGCGCTTCCAGATAGTTACAAATGGTATATTCAGAATTATGGTCATGGAGGCGTTGGGGGGGTAGAGATCTTAGGGATCACCCAAAATGTCGTGCCTGTTGTAGAGACAACTATTGAGTACAGACAGTACGAATTACCACAACAATATGTTGTAATTGAGGACTGTGACGAATATGTGTACTGTTTGGATACATCACGAATGGAAAATGGGGAATGCCCTATAATAAACTGGGCAATATGGGAGCCTATCCCTATCGATAAATTTGACGATTTCTACAGTTTTTTAGTTGATAGATTTCAAGGGGAAATTGATAATCTGGATGATGATGACGAGTTGTGATTACTATAAAATGGACCTCTTCGATGTCTGAAGATAGCGGTTGAACGAGCAAGAATTAAGCTAGCAGGAGTAATCGAGTCACAGTAATTCTATTAAGAGTCAAATTTTGAAGGAGTACGATAACAAGAAGAAAGATATTACCATCATATGGTGAAAGGATTGCGAAATGAAGGCCAAGTAAAGAGGTGTGCTGATGATATACGATGAACTGTATTGTAAGTTATTTGTAGATGCCAATATCGATTTTGATCAGTTAGTAAATATTATTACAAAAAAAACGAATGGGAAAAAAGGTTTCTTTGGTAGTATTACAACGAATTGTTGTGATATGTCTTTAATGACTAACGATGATTATAATTGTATAAAGAAACATACGAAGGGGAAAGGTTCATTTCTGTACTTTCGTTATTTCCTAGAGATTGATCCAGTAGAAAGCTGTGCTCAAGCCACATATATCGATGAGATAGGAAAATTACTTCAATCGCTTGATTCATCGGGATTTAGAGCGGTAGCTGCTTGTGATTTTGAAGAAGAACTACCGAATCAGGGATTCTTTTTGTAGGATGAGATGAAAGCAAAGTGAAGTACATGCAAAACCCCTCCAGAAAATTTGAAGGGGTTATAGGTGGATGGGCCATTTAAGGCAGGAAGAGATATTGCTAAACGCATAAGGCTATGGTTTATATGGAGCAGTGCCTAAAGTGAAAGAATTGAAATAATACAAAGGAGGAACTATGAAGGAAAAATCAATGATGGAGAGGTTATCCTATATTTTTAATTGCTATCTGAAGGGGGACCCAGTATGGATAGAGTGTGATACTTTCTGTGATGAATTTCATGATCTTTATGGTTTGAATTTTGCCGACAGTAGTATTGAGTTGTTAGGAACTGATAAACGTGAGGAACTCACAGAACTATTGAGAATTTGTTCTAGGTTTAATCCATGTATCAGTGAACACGTTAAGTATCCAAATGCATATACAAATGAAATGGATGTATATACTAAATCTACTGAGGTGTGGGAGATGATTTTTGATAAATAATCTTTGAGTTTAGAAAAGAAAATTACTGTCATTTTGCACTTTGCAGGGAATGGCTTGTAAAGTGCATTTTATTTTGCGATAGGAAAAGTCCTACATATCATGTAAAGCGTGTTACGTGTTTACGGTGACACGGAAGTGTGTGACGGTTTACAATTTAGAGGAAGAAGATTATCACACGTACTTTGTTTCGCTGCGTTCATGTTTCTAATTATTTGGATGAGGTGTTACTCTATGAAGGAGAGAAAAGAACGGTTGAAAGAGATAATATCGAGAAATAAATCAAGAAGAGAAATCGATATTATGAAAAAAGTATATAGAAACAAATGGGGATTGGAAATAGAGGTAGAGGATTTTCTTCCATTAAAAGAGTCGGAAGAGATAATATCTAATATATATAATAAAGTTATTTGGGGATATAACAATAATAAAATATATGATATAAATAGATTAATGATAAATATAAAAGAGTATATTTATAAAATGAACAATAATGAAAGGTTAATTGTATTCAATTTAAATGAGATTCCAGATTTCAAAAGAAGATATGGGTTAAAATTGGAATATAATAAAAGTGTTTTTCTTATAGAAAGTATTGTTGAATCGTGTAGATTAAATCTTGATGTAATAATCGTTGATGAATGTTTGCATTCTGGATTATGTGTAGAAGTCGAGGAACATTCGTTTTTATTTACAACATGGGGTATTGAAAAAGATTAATATGACGACGGGTTTTTCAACCTTCTTGCGACGATTGTCCACTAGAAGGACAAGAATAGTAAAACAGGCCTTGAAGCCCTATTCCTACACCTGGGCAAAGTGGATCAAGAGATCTTCTCATTAGGAATGTTAACCACTTCGACGGATCTAATCGATGTGGTCAATTAGATACAAGAAGATACTATGACGATAAAGGTAATGCGATACTAGATATCGATTGAATCATTCATTGAAATCCTAAAGCACACCGTATGCACATAATTGGGATGAAAAAAGGATTGACATCCCTAAGAGGAAAGGATATTAAACAGTTATATGATCACTTGAATAATGGTAAATATCCAGAATGAGGAGAAAACATGGGAAGTCAGTATGCAATTTTTGATTGTAGTCAGTTTGTTACCTTCGATACGTCGAAACCAAAGTATGAGAAGAAGTTAAGGAGAGACCTTTCTAACCTTGGTTTTAAGGCGATTAAGAGAAAAAAAGAGATGGAATCCGTTAAGTTGAACTATGGAAAAGAAGAATGGCATGAATATGTGCTAGAAATGGTTGATGAGGAGTATATGGGTAATTTAGGATTTGATGAGTGGCCAGAAATAGAGGAAGTGCCGAATGCTATAAAAAAATTGGTGGATGTATTAAGAGAGTATGTAGATAACGAGTGGGTAGACAATCTTGCATTGATTTTTATAGACTATGCCTCAGAAGACATCAACGATGATGAGGTTGATAGAGAGAAAGCGGCAAGCCATGAGATATTAGATGTATTGTATGAGCATCAATACGATCAAGTTCTAATAATGAACATTGTAAAATCGTAAGAAATGCTTTTAAATCTTCGTTTCGTGGGGATAAAATCCAACGCAAAGTTTTTCTAAAACCCAAAATAAAATAAGGGATTGTTGTATCCATGTATTTATTAGCTGGCTACTATTTAAAGGTAGTGATCATAAATGAGTAAAATATATCTCGATAATATCAATTGGATGGGTGGATATTATGAATTATCTATGGAATTTAATCCAACCGGAAACGATATTAGAATTCATGACGCAATGGCTGCTCTTATTAAAAGCGATATAATTCATGGCATCTGGTACGAGAAGGGTAGTTACTCGAAGAAATCCATTGAGCTGCCCATTGATTTAAATGAATTCGGAAAGACTTGCTATGTTGCTGTCGAAATTAATGACTATATAGTAGATTGTAAAGTAATAATAACGAGAATTGAGGACGAGTCTGATTGGATAGATATATTAATATCGCAAAGTGTACTTGAAAAAATATATTCATATCAATATCCTTTGTTATACTCGTTAAATCCATGGTTGTTCAAGGTAGATCATTTATTTATAACTTTAGCTAAGGATATCTTTCAGGAATCACCGTTTGATTTTGCAATGATTGGAGAAGATGCAAGTGGTTTAACAAACCAACAAGAGTTAAGTATTCAGCAGATATACAAGGAGAATTTCTTATTACCTCGTAAGTTATATGAAAAATTAGATTTGAAGAATGAAGGTGAAAAAATATCAAATGAGTTGAGGTTATACAGGTTTAAGGAATAGTTCATGTGGGATCCTGAAAAGAAATTTATTAGGATGGCTACGAGAATCATTAGTTAGCCTATTCCATTGCTCATCCTATTCATATCCTTACGGCGATATGGACGCCAGAAACGATATAGAAGGAGCCAAGAGTGAGGTAAAAGCAAGTAGCCCCTACCCATTCCAATATCCCTTAGATACATCCAATAAAATAGTAAGTACAGGAAAGAGTTGATTTTTCTCGATCATGGTATCGTACGATACCTGATACGATTATCAATTTAAATGGGGTGTGATTGATTGGAATATATAAAAGCAAAGTGGATTCATGATTTAAAAAATGAACCGATTTTTTACTATATGGAAGTAGATCCGGAAGGTTATGAAAAAAGGAAGATCGTCTTGTATGAAGATGAGAAAGTAGAATATGCTTCTGAAGAAGTAGAGAAAGGAGCTTTTTTATCACCAGTACCTGTAGGAACAGTTGAGGAAATCGACTCAGATCCAGAATGTGAGGCTGAGAGAATTTCTCACAAAGAATTCAATGAAATGTGGAGTATGAAGGTTGGATCCATGTGGATAAACTTTTTAGATAACCCTCTTCCTATATCAAAACTATACAATAATAATATACCTTCCTTGGATAGGGTTCGAATAGTTAAACTTTCATCAATTAATAAAAATGCACTTAACATTATTATTCAATTTAATAAGTTGCCAGAACCTTTGCCTCCCAGATGGAAATTGAATAACTATAATCAAGCTTTTATGGGGATTATTTTATATAACGTATCTGAATTCGAATTGGATGGTTGGAACAGTATGAATACTTCAAAGGTCACGTTTTCTAACTGCAGCGATGGAAAATTAAGTTTAGAAATAACGTCTAAAACATTTGAAGTTAGATGTAAATTTGATTGCGTAAATATTTCGAGAACATGGGGCGATAAAGTATAAGTTGTAATCAAAAACTTCATGAATATTATGATGCGGAGGGATATATATGTGGATAGAGTATTTAGATAACCCCAATGATATAAAAGAATTTTACAATAAAGTTCCTTCCTTATCCAATTCGGTAGTAACTGTGGTGAGTTTTAATACGAAGGGGATAGACATCAGTATCGAGTTAACTAAATTTCCGGATTATCCCCCTGTCGAATGGGAAAATTGCAATGTTTTAAACGTGACGCTAGGGTTCAGATCGATTAAGGAAGTAAAGATTTCAGGTTGGGAAATACATGATCATTTCAATTTTATTTTTGATAAATCGAAAGATGAAATAATAGTTCGTGGATCTTCAGAAAAGTTTGCATTTAAAATAATTTGCCGTGAAATAACTATATAAAATAAATATTTTTATATTATTGATTAAAAATAGTTGGTAATATAAGACTTCACTTGTTTTCTACAACGGCGATAAGAAAGAGAATGATCATATTGATGTTTTTGTCGAACTAGAAGATGGGTTTCTATGTTCCCGTAGCCATAGAGCCGTTGGTATCGACCGTGGGATTAAGGACTTTGCCATTCTAACGGATGAACCAAAGTCAAACCGTCCCAGTATTTCTGTCAGTACGAAAAGAAGTTAGCTTACTCGATTACGGATGCGTTATGGTCAGAGTTTCTGGGCGAAACGTGGTGAAGGTAGGGAAACAGTTCCCTTCCAGTTAGCGATGCTCCACCTGTGGCCTACCATAATAAAAAGGGAAAGAAACTTAACTTGCGAAAACATGGACATGCCTGACATGACCTTGTCACCATGCTCGACCAAGATACAATCCACCCAAGAACATCTTGCATGAGGGACTCCGATCATTTGCCGCTGGGATGGCGGTCTATTCTTGGAAGAAATTATCCTGTTAGTAGACGGGAGTTCCTAATCACTCCTATCTTTTAGTGTTAGCGTAGGGGGTGAGGTTCAATTAATAAGGGGGTATTTCATTGGAATCTTATTTGGATATTTGGATACCAGATATACAGGAGAATAAAAATTTTCAGGAGTATCTAGTTAATTTTGGTGGTGACTTATACAGTAAGGATCCGAAAGAGTATAAATGGACAAATGAAATTCATTTTGAGGTACGACATTTACGAGAGTTATTCATAGATAGTAAAAGAACGATTGCGAAGTCAGTGAAGGAGTTTCTTCCTGTGAATTATATTAATTACGATTGGAGTTATATTCATTCTATTATCGATAAAAATGGATGTTCTTCTCTTCATGGTGGCGTACAATATCCTGAGAGAGATGTTGCTTTTGCTAGGCATATTTTAGTTATGAATAATCTTATCTATAGAGAAAGTGACATGTATAAGCAAGCCTCATTAGAAATCTTAATACCCAAATTACTAAGATGCTTTCAAAAATGGGTAGTAGTATATCACAATGTAGATAAAATTGGTTTACGTTCCTTTCAAGCCAATGATGAAAGAATTGCAGAAGAACTTCGGGAAACAATTAAAATGGATGAAACAAGCTTTGTTAGTTGGAAATGAATCCAATCTTTCCTATTGACCTTATTTACTCCTGAAAGGAATACTATTTTATCTTATGAATAGATGGGATTCGCCAGGTGTTCTATAGAAGGTACCGGAACATGAGAATTTATTGTTGATCCAGAAAAAATGAGGTAGTACATGGGTTGTTTAAAAAAGGGAAGTGATTTTTCGACTGATAAATAAACAAAAAGGAAATGAAGGAGATTTTTATCATGTTATTTTCTAATTTAAGATTTTTTCATAACTATGAAGCTCCGCAATTGCCTGGTGAGTTAGTCTACATGAAACATTCTATTGATTTTGAACCGAGGTTGTCGGCGAATGCATCGATCTTAATAGATACACTGGAGTTGACTTTGGATGCAGTGTAAAGTGAGGGGATTTTCATGGATCTTACAATCGAAGAAATTGAAAGATTGTACGGGGTTGAGTATGAAGGCATTGTTGGACCTTACGGCCTTCCAATATGGTATGACGGGATTCGTAAAAAGAAATTGTCAGAGCTCAGGGAAGATGATATCGCTAGA
This sequence comes from Marininema halotolerans, assembly GCF_900116235.1. Classification (GTDB taxonomy): domain Bacteria; phylum Bacillota; class Bacilli; order Thermoactinomycetales; family DSM-45169; genus Marininema; species Marininema halotolerans. Next base: position 20,206 of record NZ_FPAA01000018.1, read on the forward strand.
TTGATCAGACAAGATCTCTATGTAGATTATGCGATTGAAGAAGGGCTCAAGCGAGTAAAAGATGACCCTGCTGGAGGTTATAAAGTTGACGGTGAGATCTTATTAGCATTGGCTAAAATGAAAAAAAAGTATTGGTTAGAATACCCTGCATTAAGAAGGAAGGCCTTCGAGGTTATTCTATTCATTAGAGTGAATTATTCGGTAATCAGAGATGATGATTCTCTCATGGAAATCGATAAAATCGATATTTATGAAAGTCTATTTGAAATCGAAAAGAACATCAACATGAAATAGAGCCCATTGATAGAATCCCCTAATGGAAAACAGTGAACAAAGTCCATCGGTTAAGGTGGACCAAAGACATTGTTTAATCGCAGGGTGTTTTTCATTTTGGCTAGAAAGGGACAGTGCTGTCATAAATAATGAAAAACTTAAGGATTATATAGGGGAGAGTATACGAAGATAGAAAATTTATTGTAAGATAATTTTATTATCGATTATAATATAGAAGAAGTGAATGAAGAAATCCCCTAGGAGGTAGAGTATAAATGGATGATAGGTTTAAGGGTTGTAGAAGAGATGAAGAGTAAGATGTCTGGGAGGAAGTGTACGTTGAAACCATCTTTTAGTGTAAGTTAATTTAGATAAACCACCCTAATTCAGGCGTGTTGATTAACCTGTTTTTAGAAGTGGAAAGGAGGCGTGTGAGGGGCAAAAAGAGCTTTGCCATGGACCTAGCGGAGAATTAGATGAGGTCGAGCGTTTAGGGGCAAGGAACATCCTCAAATTCACTTCCCGAAGGGAGTTTGCCCCTGCTCGTCCTCAAATAATTTGGAGCGGACAGCGCTTTTTTACATCCGCGACAATGGCAAGTCTCTTGTGCTTCCACACATCCTCCACAATCCAACTTCTGGATAATCAACACGCCTGACCCTAATTACTTTTCTAACAAAAAACGCCAAAGGAATCCCTATAACTATGTTTAATCCAACGGATGGAATTAAGCAATTTCATTGGCAATAGTGAGTTGGGGGAGATGAATATGTATACTCAAAGTCCATGTCCATGCTGTGGGTATCTAACTTTTGATGAAGATTCACTAGGGGAGTACGAAATTTGTGCGGTATGCTTTTGGGAAGATGATCCCGTTCAAAGAGAAGATCCAACGTACGCTGGTGGAGCAAATACGATGAGTTTGGAGCAAGCTCGTAAAAACTTCGCTGAATTTGGTGCCAAATCCCATGAATCTGTGATAAATGTTCGTAATCCTCTTCCTGATCAAATTCCACCTCACATAAAGAAAGATTAGGGATAATGAATTTATATATATAAGAGTATTTGTGATGTCTGATATTATAAGAAAATTTGAGTAATATTTTAAAATAAAATGGCGTGTGAGTGTGCAAAACGTCAGCCTATTTTATTCACAAATACTTAGGAGCACCAAAGCGATGACCACTACATTCTGTCTACTTCCCTTTTGAACGATGTGGGTAGGGGGGCTTCTCTTTTAGGTGATGGTGGTTTGCCAAGGAGGAAGTGTGGTTGACGAAGATCTTAGGAGGTTCAATTGGAATGGACGATAGATACAGAGGCCGAAAAAGAGGCGAAAAATATAACTTTGATCTGTTTTTAACCCATTTGCAAATGGGTCATGATATTGAGTTCTCCTATAAAGGTGAACAGTATGCTGCTTGTCGATCCGGGAGTGATGAAGAAGGTCGGTACGTACTATACCGTTTTTACGATGACGCCTCGGTCCAACATTTTAAGAATGTAGAGTTCCTGCGTGAAAATGCTGTTATCAATGGCGAAAAACTTGAAGGTATATGGGAGGTAGTAGAAGTAGATAAAATATTCTAGTATATGGGAGGCGTACATCTTTGTCTCAGAAATAATATTCCCTTGTTGATGAAGGTAAGTATGTGTTAGAGCACAAAAACAATCCTCCTCGGAACCCATAGACAAAAGGGTTAACAAGAACTGATCTGACTGAGGGGGTTTGGAGGTAAAGTGTTTCAAAAGGTAAAGGATGGGTTCCATGAATATAGCGCATCAATTAAATAAAGAAGTAGATGGTTTTTGGAATTGGTCAGGTGTTAATATGTTGAGTGTTGAAAGTGTTTCTTATGAAGTGGATGCGACATTATACCCTGATTGGGAAAAAATCATTGAGCTAACGGATCGTTTGATTTCTAGTACAACCCATGCTTTCTTAGAAAATGAGATAACTCTTATCCTTACGGTGCTTGGTCTTGATAATGAAGTAGAAGATATACTAAGCCTGTTAGAACAAAAAATCAGCTATGATAACTTTCGTTTATTGATTGGAGAAGGGGTTAAGTTTCCTCTCTATCATACTCGATGGCAAATTGCAGAGTTGCTCGGGAGAAAGGATGATCATTCCTTTACTGAACATCTAATTATCTTATTAAACGATAAAAACAAGTATGTTGAGCGAAGGGCTTTAAATTCGATGGCCAGACTGAATTCAACTATAGCAAGTAAAGAGGCATACAAAAGGTTGACGGATAAAGATGAGATGATAAGGTATGTAAGCTTTTCAATATTGAAGGAGGATCCCTCAGTTAACAAAGATCATTTATATTATAAGATGAAAAATGAGACGAGTGAACTTATATTAAATGAAATGAATTGACCGATATCCAGTCAGGGCCAAAGTAGGTGCTTATTGATAGATCATGATGGGATGGAGCAACTTACCTACTTCAAGAAAAATGTCAAAGGTTAGGTAGAGGAGGCCTACGCCTACAGATATGATGCTAACAGAAACCTCCTCCAACGAAGCAGAAGAGAGAGTAAGCAGATATAACACCTAAAAGGGAGCACTTCACTCTATGAGAGCTCCTTCTTATAATCAGAGTAGAGTACAATAAACATAACGAGATACAACTTAGAATTACTGGTATGGGAGGAATCAGCGATAAACAAACAGGAAATGATCGCACAGATGATGAGGGATTACGCGGTAAAGGGTGAGGGCTATTTCGACCCAATGCCCGAGAGTAAATTAAAAGAAGCGGAAGCGTTGTTAGAGGTCGATTTCCCAAATAGTTACAAATGGTATATTCAGAACTATGGTCATGGAGGCGTTGGGGGGGTAGAGATCTTAGGGATCGCCCAAATTGCTATGCCTGTCGTGGAGGAAACTGTTCATTACAGACAGCATGGATTGCCTCCACAGTATGTTGTCGTTGAGGATTGTGGCGAATATGTGTACTGTTTGGATACATCCCGAATGGAGAATGGGGAGTGCCCTATAATAAACTGGGCAATATGGGAGCCCATCCCTATCGATGAGTTTGACGATTTCTATAGTTTTTTGGCAGATCACTTCCAAGAAGCAATTGATAATTTGGATGACGATGAGTTGTAATTACTATAAAATGCTCCTCTTCCCTCATGTAAAAGGGTGCTGTGACGTGTTACTATGACACAGGAGAGCGTGGTTTGCAATTTTGAGGTCCAAGATAACTATACGTACTTTGTTTCGTATAGGCAGTTCTTAGTGCATGGATGAATAATGTATCAATGTGATTGAATCAGGAGCACGACAATAAGTGTGGATGCTCTTTTCTACAGTGTGTAGAGTGAGGGGATTTTCATGGATTTCACAATCGAAGAAATCGAAAAATTGCACGGGGATGAGTATGAAGGCATTGTAGAGCCATATGGTCTTCCTATATGGTATGACGGGATTCGTAAAAAGAAATTGTCAGAGCTCAGGGAAGATGATATTGCTAGATTGATCAGACAAGATCTCTATGTAGATTATGCGATTGAAGAAGGGCTCAAGCGAGTAAAACAAGATCCTTCCTGTGGAGTTAAATACCCTGGAGAGGTTATACATGCATTGTCTACAATTAATAAAAAGTATTGGATAGAATATCCTGTATTAAGTGTGAAATCGCTTGAAATTATTCAGTTAATAAGAGTTAATTATACAATAATTAAAAATGATGATTATCTAGTGGAAGAGGATAAGGTGGAAATATATGAAAGTCTATTTGAAATCGAGAAGAACATCAAAATAAAATAAAAGCCCATTGATATTCCCTAAAGGTAAACAGTGAAGAAGTCCAAGAAAGTTGATTTTTAGCATGGAGAGTGCCACGCATTAGGGATACCTGCCCTCGATGTAGAGAAAGTACCGTTTGTGTTTAGATGGAATTACAGATCCTCTTTCACTTGACTGATTAAAACCAAATTGAGGTGATTCTAATGAAACAAAGTGAGGAGTATACCTATTAACATTTGCTAAGAGATTTGAGAAGGGGCTATGAAATAGAATTTAATTACAAGGAAGAAACCTATTCTTTTAGTTGTAAAAAATATGGATGGTATCTTACGAGATATCGTGATGGAGAAGATCAATCATTCCTTGATGTAGAAAGTTTGATAGAGAATGGAAAAATCGAAGAAAAAAACATAAGTGAGTTTTGGATGGAAGTAAAGAATGCAGGGACTGCTTGAATTTATCAACATAAAAAGTGGGTTAACTAAGTGCAACGAATCAAAGATGATACTTCTCCCTGCTTGTGAATTTGAAGAGGAATTACCGAATAAGGTTTTTTTTGAGATAAAGAGAATGTAAGATAGCCATATCATCAAGCATGTGCAAGATGGTACCACCAAATCCTACATTTATAATCGCAACCGCATGCTCCTGAGATTCCCGACATTTAGATGAATGAAAAGCCCCAAATAGAGTGGAGATAATTGTGAAATATTCGATCGATGTGTCACTTCATCCGTTAGTATCCGATGAACTCTTTCCAGTTGGAGCGCTGCTAAGTGATGTAGCAGATTTTGAAAATGGTAATTGGGTAGAAGAGATGATAAAGGAAATTGATCAAGTACTAAACAGTGAAAAAGAATGCGGTGAAACAGTAAGTTATGCGTGCTGTCTTGAAATTCGAAAGGATAAGACCAAAGCTTTTTTCAATTTTGGGGACGAAGAAGAATGTGAAATTGAGACAGTCGAGTTAAGGAGATTAATTATACAATGGCTAAAGATGATTGAAGAAATAAAGGGGTGGGTACAAGAAGCACCAATCACGACAAATCGCAATGGATGTAAAAGGTATTTGGATAGCAGAATAACGACAAGGGAAGAAAATGTTTTGAAATATTTTTTAGATATATTTCCTATTGTTTCATTTGAATCGATGGACATCTATCAAGTTGGTGCGCTTCTGACTAATGATGTCACAGATGGTGTGTTTCATGTCCAATTAATTGATCAAGTTTTAAACCATAAAAAAGGAACTGCTGTTACAGAAAGTGAAGCATATTCGCTAGAGATTCGAAAGGCTAAGACATTTGTTACAAATAAAACTAATGGCTATCAAAGTGAAATTGAGACGGTAGAACTAAGGCGATTGATTGAGCAATGGGTGAAGATGAAGGAGCGAATACGGGAGAGCGTACAATGGCACAATGCAATTTAGTAGATTGTTGAAGATCATCACGCTTGGTAGTTGTCTACAAGCGTTTTTAGTCGTTCTTGGCGAATTGGAATTCTTCAAGTCACGCAGCTGGGATGCATGATAAGGCTATGAAGTGAAGGGTAAATGAGGTGCCTATTAAAAAATGAATTACATTGATGTGTTCAAGGAAGAAGACATTGAAGTGAATTGGTTGACTCTATTAATAGGACTAGATGGTCCAGCTAACTTCCCTCCATTAGTGGATGTAGCAGAGATAATTAACTTTGCGATTGAGTTACTTGATGGTACTTCAGATAGGGATATCATATCAATTGCTACAGCTTATGTATCAGAGAGTGAAGCCATACGATCGTCTTTAATGAAATTATCTAAGAGAGTAGATTGTAACGAAGAGTTTGAGATGCGAAAGTGGAGATATATTTTGTTGAAAAGCATGATGAAGGATGTTCCTCAAGATTCATTGTATGGGTTGATATTCCTGACGGAATTTTGGGCGGATTTTGATTACCCATCAGATCGTCCTCATCTTGTGCAAGGACAAAAAAATAGTTTGACACCCGAAGAGTATTACTCCGATGAATTTTTTGAAAAGACAATTGCTAATCATTATACGTGGCTTAAGCAAGAACTCAATATCCTAGTAAAACAATAGTGATCGATATCTGTTGGATGAGCAAGATGAGACAGTGGGTACACGTAAGCAAACCTGGAATTCTACCACAATGGAGGGAGCCACTAGTTAATGAATGATGAATGGGAAGAAGCTTTAAGTAAAAATGATCACTATACGTTTCATGATTTTTTGATCTTTGTGAAGATAGGTCTTGATGTAGAATTTACATGTAGAGGTGAACAGTATTGTGCATGTTCATCTGGAAATGAGGAAGAAGGGCGTTATATATTCTATCGATTTTATGATGATTCCTCGGTTCAACATTTTAAGAGCGTAGAGCTTCTGGGCGAAAATGCTGTTATTAAAGGTGAGAAGCCTAAGGATATGTGGGATGAAGTGACGATAGATAGCATGTAGTTACAAGAGATACCACCACAATCGATGGTTAATTAAAATACGATTGATCGAGTTACATGGAACCATTGGGATGTGCGACTGAAAGGGAGCGTAAATTGCTATGGACCAATTGTTTTTAAAATGGGTAAAGGATTACGCTAAAGATTTCTTTGGACCAGATATCGAGATCATTGAAATTAAGCTACCGACTGCTCATAAAAACCCATTTTCTAGGATAACTAATTTTAAAGAGGATAATTTTTATGGTGAAGTAATTGTATGGAAAAACGGTGGGCTAGAACTGCAAATTTCATATATACATGATCCAATTCTATACGAATACCACCTTATTGACGAAAGTGTTTTATTTGCTCGCGTTTTAAGCAATTACAGAGAAGTATTGCAAACAGGTCGGTTAAAAACGAAGGCTACACTTCGTAAGATTGAAATCAAAGCATCTTCTTGGAATGGTGACTGGGATGTGTTTATCGAAAGTAGAGGGAAGGGCCAGAACCGTATTTACTAAAATAGAGGTGTTACAATGAAATATTCAAGTTTGCATGGTCATTTATTTGTTGATACAGATATGGATACTGATCAACTATTAAACCTACTAATTAATAAGTCAAATGGAATTCCAGGGTATTTGCAGTCTATGAGTACCGATTCATATGAAATAGATTTAAGCACGAATGATGATTTTGATCAAATAAAAAGGCATACAGAAGAAACCGATTCATTTTTATATTTTCGGTATTGCGCAGAAGTCGACATTGTTGAAGGTTATTTAGAATCAATGTATATCAAAGAGATTGGGGAATTATTGCAATCGCTTTATTCAACAGGATTTAGAGTGGTCCTTGCTTGTGAGTTTGAAGAAGAATTACCGAATAAGGGATTCTTCTTGTGAGAAGATGTGCAAGTTCGTACTCTTCTTAACTGATCGCTTATCTTTTACAATCCCAAAGTCTTAGCATGCTCATATGCAAGGAGGTTACTTTCTAACGATGGTATTTAAAAATCAGTCTCTTATAAATTTAGAAATTGTATCAAGTGAAGTAGATGGAGTTGTGAAAAATATTGAGATGAGTCATATTAATGGTGGTATTATTATAAAAATATTTGATATTATAAATAAAAAGGTTATTAATGAAACAATTAATCCATATTTTTATAATAATAGTCAAGATGGATTTAAAAAATTACTTTTATCAACGGATATTAAGTCATCGATTCCTTTGCTTAAACTAGATGATGGACTTCAAGGGGATACAGATTTTCAATTAAGCAATTCATTTGCCTTTGAATCGGAGATTGCATCTGCTATTTACCAGGGTGGTGCCTATTTTAAATTTAAAGGTAATTCGAGAGAGTCAAAAAATATAGCTGCTAATTTCACTGATTTTATATTTGGTATAGAGGATCCTGATTCTAATATTAAAACCTTTGAATCTTGCAAACCATGGAGCAAATGGTTTTTTGATGTTGCATGGGATGTATCTTGGCTAATATTTGATGGACGCAAGAATAAATTATGGATAATTTGTATAACTGATACAGATTAAGTGCTCTTTTGTTAGATCTTCATCACCTACGCCGCCTCTGATTCACACCCTTAGCACAATCCTGGTATGGAGACCGCTATTGACTTCATGTGTGGGTCTTCTCGGATGAAGTCGAAAGCATCACCGACATAGATATACACCTATACCACTTGAGTGGAAGGAGGAGAGGATAAGGACTCCCTTCTATGCTAAGGTTACAACAACCGCTGTGTCGTAGAGATTTGCATGATGAAAAGGGTGGTTTTACGCGGTAACTACATCGACACGATGTATGGTAAGACACAAAGAAGCATTACTGGCTTAGGGAAGCCAAGCTCCCTTAAGGAAGTGAGTTCTAAGCGAGCAAAATTACTAAATCGTATGGGTTATACCAATGCCTATTGTATTAGTATCGATTAAATGGAGGATTTCATGGATAAAAGTGTTTTGTATTTTATTTTTGACCTAATTTGGATTGTTGATGAGAAGAACAAAGATCAAACTGCTTGCATTGATGAGTTTAATAAAGGATTAAGGTTTGGATATAGTGCTGTGATGCAGATGATCATATCTAAAGTTTCAGATTTGGGTAGTGAATACGAGAAGGTGGTGAAAAATGAGGGAGAGGGAATGAGTATCGATTCACTTTTAGATGTGCAGAGAAAAGATGGCTTAAAGAATGAAAATACTTTCTTGACCAATCTCATATCAGCCCTAAAGGTGAAATATAACAGTACTATCAATGAAAAAAATGATTTTATATCAGGAGAAAATTTTTCTTATTATGATATATTGGATATTATTGAATCGCAATTGATTCTATTCGACTACGATATAACGTTGTTTGATAATATAACACCAATCCTCGGACAAAAAGTGAAGTAGCATGTATATTCCTAGAGAACCGGCTTTGGAAAATCAGAGGATGATATTCATCCGAACATGGCACAAAAAGTATGGAATGAACCTATAGGGCTTGATGATCTTCAAGATCTTAAATCACACAGTAATGGAAGGGTGTGGGTTCGATGGATGATTACTCTTTTGATGATTTCAAGAGGGATTTAAGAATTGGTCATGAAATAGAGCTTTGTTATAAGGGGCAAATATATGTAGTTGCCTATAGTCCTTATGATAGTAGTGAAAGAATATTATTGTTTTATAAAGCTTATGATGAAGAATCCATTCTTGAGTACAAAAGCACGGAGGAGTTTCTCCAAAGGGGTTCAATAAATGGAAACAAGCTAGAAGACTTGTGGGAGGATATTGTAGTAGAGATGATCTTCTGATAGTGGTTGATCTTAGGGGCAATTTAATAGAGGTTGGATTCTGCGAAACGTTTTTCATTGTAGTGGCCGTTGGAAAGATCAAATATCCATTCAGGTATCCCAAATCTTATCGAGTGGAGGATTAACTGTGAAATACGCGATTGGTGTAACGCCTTTTCCTGAAGTAACGGATGACATTCTTCCCGTTAAGTATCTTCTACATGATGTAGAATTTTTTGGAGACGAATGGGTAGAAGAGATTGTAGGAGACATTGATCAAGTATTAAACGGTAAGAAAACATGGGTGGATACAGGCAGTAATGCTTGCTCAATAGAAATTTATAAGGATAACACGAAAGTCATGTTCTATTATGGGAACGAAGAAGAATGTAAAATTGAGACGATAGAACTAAGGCGATTGATCGTACAATGGTCGAAAATGGTGAGCGATGTAGAAAAGTTGGTCGAGGAATACCAATCACGATTACGACGATGGAAAGCATCCTCTTCGAAAGGTGAGAATGCGATGAAATATGTTCTTGAACTACATCCAGTTGCTAAACTAGCGGTGGGAATTCAACAATTTAATCATTTACTAACCGATGACGTCACAAATGGTGTGGACCATATCCAAATGATCGATCATGTATTAGACAATGAGAGGAAAACAGTTAAAACCGAAGGCGAAAGATATATGTTAGTCATTTATAAAGATAAGGCAATCGCAACAAATAAAAGAAATGGTTATCAAAGTGAAATTGAGACGGTAGAACTACGGCGATTAATTGAGCAATGGGTAGAGATGAAGAAGCGAATAAAGCAGATTGTAGAGAATCACAATGATGGTTAGTTGATTGATTAGAGAGATATCGAAGGGTAATGTGGAAATATTTAACCATAAAGCAGTATTCCCTCGCTGAATGGAATGGGCTTATCTTTAAAGGAAAAATAAATGAAACGATCCTTTTAATTAATAGCGAAAACACTTTTTAAAAATCTTATCTTGATCCTCATGTATTTGTACAAATAATTTTCGCATGGATTCTGAAACATGGAGTAAGTCAAATTGAACGATTCAAACTTTATCGATGATATTATTTGAATGGAATTAGAAATATATATTATTGTGAAAATAGAAAAGGGAAGCTGATAAAATGGATCATAAAGAAATTTACCTTATTGGTAAAAAAGTAGTCTTGCGGGACATCACATTAGACGATATTAAAACGATTTACCATAATACCTACCTTGCTAATGACCGTGAGCATCTTAAATGGAATGCCCCTTATCAAGAAATTGAACCCATCAGCTTTGATGAGTATTTAACAAAAGAAAAAGACTCCCTTAATAAAACTGGCACTGACAAGATAAGAAGCAAGTTGGCGATTGAAGTTGACGGCAGATTGATTGGTCGTGTTAGCTGGTATTGGGTAGATGAAACAACGAACTGGCTTTGCAACGGACTAGTTATTTTCGATTCAAATTACTGGTCTGGTGGGTATGGAACTGACGCATTCGATTTATGGACGGACTATATATTTTGCCATATGGATGTTGCACGTGTGGGAATCTCCACATGGTCAGGCAACGAACGGATGATAAGACTCGCACAAAGAATAGGGATGATTGAAGAGGGGCGCATTCGCAAGGCTCGAATAGTAAATGGAGAGTATTTTGATTCTATCAAAATGGGGATTTTACGTGAAGAATGGGAACAGCGAAAGATGGACCTTTCCCATGTAGTAAAGGAGTAATAATTCGCAGATTAATATCTTTCTTGCATCACTGCTGATATTTACTGATTAACTAGCACCTAAGCATACACATGGTGCCCTTTTAGTTGGAGGAGATAAAGGTGGCAGGGTTGCACTCCTACCGCCCGCCCAATAATAGCCTGCCATGAGCAGCCAGGTTTAGCGAGAAGTAACCCGCACACCTTTGTCACAGGAACGGGTTACTTCTTTTTGAACGCCTGGTAAGATCTAATGTATGAATCCACTTTTTTGACCGAAGTAACAACTACTGGAGGAAGTATGAAAAAGATTACTAACACATTATTAGTATTATCCATAACCGCTTTATTGTTAGGTGGCTGCTCACAAGAAAATACTACAACTGAAAAATCATTCGATTCGGAAAGCGAAGCTATAAAAGCTGCCATGAAGGATGATTCTGAGATATCAAGGATCATTGGCGAATCACCATATGTAAACAAAGAAAGAATCGTGGTTTATCTTTATAAGAGTGAAGGCGACGAGGGTATAGGTACAGCTACTCTTACTCATAAGGGTAAAAGCATAACGTGGACAAAAAATGGTCCCGAAGTGATGGTGAAATATCAGCAGAATTATGACGTTGAGGTGCACGGGGTCGTTAAAAGTGCTTCTGGCAAAAAATATGATCTTTATGCAGGCGTGGCACATCGTCCTCACCAAACTATCGATACTCAAATGAAGCATGATGTAAAACCAAAAGTAGACAAAAAATCGAAGATCTATTACTATTTGGTGCCTATTACCAAGTACAGATAATAGAAAGTCAGTAACGTATGGGAGATGAACAGATGAATGTGTAGGATCAATACAGAGAACTTTGCTAGAAAATCAAGGAATAGCACCTATCCAGGATAAACTAGTAAAAGAAATGATATAAAGGTATTTGACAAGGGGCGGACATGACTATGGTTCATTTATTTTCCCAATGGATAGAAAACGCTGCTGAAAGTTACTTTGGACCAGGGATTGAGATCGAATTTGAGTTTGAAGGTACGATAACGAATATCAAGGAAAATGAGTTTATTGGTGAGGTGAGGGTGTGGGACAATGGCATTCTAGAACTACAGATAGCGGACTTTGATGAAAAGACAGTTCTTTACGAATATCATCTCATTGATGAAAACGTATCCTTTGATCATCTTTTGAGTAATTACAGAGAAGTATTTCAAACAGGTCGGTTAAAAACGAAGGATACACTGCGTACGATAAAAATCGATGCGTCCTATTGGAATGGGGACTGGGATGTGTATATTGAAAGAAGAGGGAAGGACTGGGGGAGGTAACCTAAAAGGAAACTGATAAATTTATGTACATTCAAAAGGGGTAGATCGTCGATAGGATAGTTAGTTTCAAATGGAGTAACGGGGTGACAGTTCAGTCGTGTTGACAGGGATTACTCGGATAGCCTATAGATCCAAGTCAGTGTCAAAAATTAAAGGGCATTGCCCTTATTTAGGTTAAGGGTCGGTTTCAGGCATATTGGTTTGTCAATTAAAGCAAGCAGTAGATTGTTTATGGTAATGGATGGTCAGTCGTGAACAGACAAAATGTTGAAAGAGCTGCTAATGACGTCGATGCAACATCATACCCTGTATAGAAGTTATTGAGTTAACGAGGAAGTATGGTTATGCTGACATAGGATAAGTGATATGGGTACAAATAATTACTGATGAATCGAGGGGTAAATGTGTGCTTTCATGAGATTGAAGTGATTTCTATTAGGGGGCGAGTAGCACTCGCTGTTACTTGTATGATAGAGGTCTGCAAACAGTGGGAAGTACATTCTGTAAAAATGAAGGCGTTTCTTTCTCACTTTCAGGACTTTACTCTCGCTAGGCAATTGGATAGGTGGGATAATGAAATGAGAATGTACCTTCCTGAAGAGGATTCAGTGGGTACCTATGCAAGTGAATTTGGATTTGATCACTTATCATTAGATAAACAGCGAGTAATTTATGAAATGATTGATGCTCTCTACGAAGTAAGCCAAGGGAACTTATATATAGGATTTAAAAACGAAAATACTTTGGAACCCTTAAGGGAAATGATTAAAATCATGAATGAAAATAAAATAAATATACCTCCCATACATCCCTTTAAGAAATCTAGAATCACTGAAGCTGGAGGCTGGGGGTTTGCAATTCAATATAAAGAGTTTATTGACAAATAAATTTTCGAAGTATGAGACAGTGTATACTTTTGAATAGCCGGACGATTGTATGTCTCTATAGAGTCGGATAACAAGGCGAACTTCCGATATATGAATAGGCACTTCGTAATAGGAATTGGGATGTTGGTAAGGAGATGGCTTTCAACTAGCAAAGAAGCAACCTAAAAGTATCAGATGGGATAAAATGGGATGAACAAATGACCTAAATGAAGAATTTCCGATCCGCTTTAGGCATCGAGAAGAGGATGGTGGCCGTATGACTTTGTATGAAGAGTGCTTGGAGGCTTTAGGTGAAGGGGTAGAGATTCTTTCAAAAAAGGATTCAGAGGAAATATTTGAATGGTTTGAATCTAATTTTTTTATTTCCTATGGAAGAATCGATTGGGAAAAAAGTAAAGGTCTAACCCTTATTAATTCACTTGAAGAGTTACCGAAATGTATTCAAAATGAGATGGTATTTATCCTATGGGATGAAGCAGATACCCCAGTTTTAAAAGCTAACTTCAGAACGGTATTGGATGTCATTGATGACGTCACTGCAGTAAGCTTTGACACATGGCTAGTCGGGAGAGATTCAGGATATGTTGTAGAATATCATCATGAAGGGGATATCACTATAGCGATATTAGACTTGTGAATTGAAGTATTCATCCCCACTATCAAATTTAGACCATATAGCAAAAATCGATTGCTATCACCAATCTCAAATCGATTTTATGCTACTAGCGCTTGGTGATTGTTTTACAAATAATGCAGATAATAAGGGTCGCTTTGAAAATAAGTGGGATCATCAACGAATTATCCTGGGAATTTTAAGAAGGGGATAGTTTTTGGGGATAAATAAAAGTCTAGTAACCAGGATTCATGATACAGTATTAACATTTCCTCAATTAAGGCGGATTCCTTCGCTCGTTTCTTTAAAAAGCAAAATGATCGCCCACGCTTTAAAAGCAAACGCAACCATGTCCAGTCCTACACCAGTCAGTGCAACCATCCGAAAAAAGGAAAATCCACTGTCGAGGTGGTAGCCAATCGGATCAAGCTTCCGAAACTGGGGTGGGTGCGGTTTGCTAAGTGGCGTGAAGTAGAAGGACAGATTCTTTCGGCTACCATCCGGCGAAATCCTAGGGGAAATACGTTGTATCCGTCCTGTGCGAGATCAGCGAGTGTCCAGTTTTACCTATGGCTAAAGGGAAAGCTATCGGCGTAGATTTAGGGCTGAAGGACTTTGCCATCCTGACCGATGGAACCAAAGTGAAACGGTCCCGCTATTTCCGCCAGTATGAAAAGAAGCTAGCCCATGCGCAAAGGATTATGAGCGTCGCATCAAGTGCGGTTCCAAATGGCACAAAGCACGGATCAACATCGCCCGCATTCATAAGAAGATCGGGAATGCTCACCATGATTTTCTCCATAAGCTGTCTTCGAAGCTGATTCGTGAAAACCAAACGATCTGCATCGAAGACCTTTCCGTCAAGAACATGGTGAAGAATCACAAGCTAGCTAAATCGATTACGGATGCGTCCTGGTCAGAGTTTGTTGCCATGCTTACCTACAAGGCAGCATGGCATGGACGAAACGTGGTGAAAGTAGGGAAACAGTTCCCATCGAGTCAGCTATGTTCTTCTTGTGGCTATCTCAACAAGGAAGTAAAAAACCTCAACCTTCGAGTATGGACATGCCCCACATGTGACTCTCACTATGACCGAGACATCAATGCATCCAAGAATATTTTGCAAGAAGGACTTCGATTACTTACCGTTGGGACGACGGTCTAAGCTTGAGGATGATCCCATCGGTAGATGGGAGCTTCCAAGAATCCCCCACCGCTAAGCGTTAGCGTAGGTGGAGGAGGTTCAAATCTGAGATTAAGATGTAACAGATAGGAGATTATGAAATGATCAGGGATATAACCCTTTTATTAGTTCCTAAGGAAAAGATATTAATTCAGCAATTGAAAGGGAAGATGATCAGTGATATGCAAATTGATTTGGCGGATACCAAAGAAATAAAAAATAATTGCTATTATAACATGTGTTTGTCTGCTAAAATTACTTGTTTAGAAGAGGAGTTTGCTTTTTATAGTGAAGCAGTTAAGACTTTTGATGATGAAGAATTTCCTCGATTGCATTTTAATTATTTTAAAGATGACTCTAATGATTTTAAGCCATTATACACCGGCTCAACAAGGAAGGAAGACTATGTAGAAGAAATCGAAGTTATTCATGATCATATAGAATGGATGGAACATAGTGGTCCTTGGAATCTTAAAATTGATGTAGGAATCCTACTTACTTTTAAGAGTAATAATTATCTATTTATTTCACTGCTTGATTCATCTGTTGGTTTAATGGAAACTTACTATGGTAACGACATATCATGGATATTTGATAGAGAGGCAATACTGGATATCTATATGATTGAACCTGAATCTGTCAGCCATTTGAAAAGAGACCGTGTAAAATTAACCCGTGAAACTGGTTGAAGTAAGGCGTTCCATGTAAGTATCATAATGGTTTGTTTAATAAGTGTTCTATGGTGTTTTTTCTACTGTACGAAAAGAGTTGGCTAATCATGCGCCTGTTCATAGCCATAAGCAATTGTATTAGGAGATGGGTGTAGGGAAGATAACTACATGAATGACGATCTCATCGAAGCAGGTGAAACATGCGAATTGTAGTAGAAAAAGTAGAAGATGCTCATCATGTGAAATTTTCATCACTATACGGAGGCTGTTTGGCACAGTGGGAAGGTTCGTCTCCCTTAATTGGAAATGCATACGATGTAGAGATTGATATACCTTGTGTCTTAACCTGGGGATTAGAGGCTACGTATAGTGAAGAAGAGCAGTATCAAATTAAAGAGATAGGTAGAAAAATTCTTGTCATAGGTAAACTAGAATCAATTCATGATGATGGGTATGCAGTCTTTCGAATGGGTGAAAGTGTAACCTTACTAGAAATTAGGGGCATTCAATTTTCGAAAATGGTTTTTCTCAAACTTGAGATAAACAATCTGATTTTACATGAGATTTCTTTATAGATAGGTAGAAAAGAGGGCCGTTCAAAATTTTTCTATCCATAAAATTTGTGCCTTTGCAGAAGAACTACTGAAACAGGGATTCTTCATGTGAAACCGAGGAAGAAATCACTGCGAAAAAGTATGAAGAATACCAATCGAATGGGTGAAAGGATCAGCTTCCGGCAAAAAAGCCAAAAACCCTTAGGGTTTCTGGCTTTTTCTATCGTTTGATGGGGATGTAACCCAAAGAACTCTATTGATTCTTCGTGCCCTTGGTTGGTGTTGTCACAACTGCAGTGCCCCATTCGCCTCCATCGGGAATGCGAGCCCACGATGCCCCTTTGACAGAGAAGCGATAGTGATAGGAATCGATGACTTTCCCATCTGGCGCTAGCAATGTCACATCATCGCCGTTGTTATTAAAGTAAGAGAAAGTTTCCCAAACGAAAAAACCTTTTGCTGGTAGAGTGGTCCCCTCTGGAATGGTATGAGGGGAAGATCCGCCTTGAACGATGTCATCGATGATATATCCCCCTAGATCCATCGGTTGGTTACTTGGATTGTAAAGTTCAATAAACTCTTTGGTAGTGTTTGATTCTGGATTGGGTAGGACTTCATTAATAAGCACGTTGGGCTGCTCTCCATTGCCATCTTCTCTTGTATAACCGGCTTCCTTGGCATCAGATTCTTTAAGGAAAAATACGCGCTGTTCAATTGGGACATCGTTATACTGAGTAGGATCCACATATTTTTTGGTCTCGTAGTTCCCCACATATTTATCAGGATCTCGTTTTCCGATTCGAAGGCGGAATTCAAAGGGCATTTCCTTGAGTGGATCCGACGGATCCCACATCCCAGCACCCGTGTTTTGCGCAACTTGAAGAGCTGACTGATAGTCCTTGTAGTGACTCATATTTGGCCAGATATAGTACGGGATTGCATAACCAAGTCGCACCATCTCTTCGTTGATGTCCAGTTTATCGGTATGAATATACGCTAGGAGACGTCCATATTGATCCTTGACCGTTTGATCCGTTTCTACAGTGACTGGAGTACCTTCTGGGAGCAGCTTCTTCAACTCGATCTTGGCTTCTTCACCGTACTTCCCTTGACTTTTACCTAGATAATTAGTCTCTGGTGCATCCATCGAGAGCAGACGTACTTTGGTACTCCCTAGTACAGGTTCATTCAAATGAACCGTATCCCCATCCACTACCGATCGAATCGTAGAAGAGTACGTAGCGGCATGGGCATGCGTTGGCGCTATCCATAGAACGATCAAGGTGCAGATGAATAACCACCGGGTCCCCTTAATAAACGACCATTGCTTACGCATAGCAGGTTTCCTCCTTTTTCAATGAAGGCGCCTCGCAAACGATGTGCCTACGATGTAAGCTACTACGTCAACCCACAACCTCCTGCTAAAATTTTCATAATATTTTATGATAAATCCACATTCTAGTAAATTCACGACAAGGTATGTAGGTATGTACCTCGATAATCATGAGCTGACCAAGAGAGAATGGTTTATAATGAGGCAAATAGAGTGATTTTGGCTAAAGGATGCATACAGAATTAGGAGATGGTAGGGTGCTTAGCTTGCAATTAATGAGAAATATGGATGAGCAGTGGGATGATGTAGATCACTTTCATTTATCCTACGATATCGATATTGGGGTGAGTGAAGACCCCTATGAATATGAAGTATTTCAGGTGGATGTGGTGAGCCCAAAAAGACTTGCCAGTATCGTGGAGGATGGCAGGGTAGAATGTGGGAGGGGTTATCTAATCATGAGTGATTTTGATATCCACAAAGTGAATGCCACAATTAAACGAATTCTAACAATATGTGAAGCGGAAAGCTTCGAACAATCGGTGGATCACTTAAGTAAGTACTTTCGGTTACTATCTCGATAATTGAGGGGATAAATCGTTATGAGGATAGTATCAAATGACATTAATGAGATAATGAATGAATTTGATTTTACAGATAGTATGATTGATGGTCTTACGTTTAGGGATAATTTTTCGACTTAGAAATCGATATCGACTTATACTTTACCGGAGAAATAAGAGGAGAGAAGAATGTAAAATTAATTTTTAAAAATTTCTCGAGTATAAATTTCAATTATAATGAAACGATAAAAGAATTATATAATGAAAAGCTCTCACCAGCGCAAATCTTTAGTTGGTTTACAATCGTTTTTCTTGAGCTGGGGGAAGTAGAAGGATGTCATGATGAAAAATACGCGGAGATTTACACATTTGATTTTGAAAAGCCTTGGTTAGATATTGTTTTTGGTGAGATTGAGTTGGTAGATATTCAAGGAAGTTTGGAGCAGATCAACGAAGATGAAGGAATATGAGTGGGCCTTCGATGTAGTTGTATCTTTCATTGATCGATTGTAACTAACAGGGGCTCAGTAGAAAGGAAGGGTTGTATGGATCCATTCAAGGACCATCTCTCTCATGTAGAGATTACCGAAGAGACCTTACCCGCTGATACTACTTGGCAACAACGGGTCTTTGACAACTGTCACTTTCAACAAATGAGTATGGAAGAGTATCAACTGATTGGCTGCCAATTCCATCATTGTCACTTTAGTCATGTTCGCTTCAATGCGGCTGTATTAAAGGGATGTCAATTTATCTCCTGCCATTTTAATGATACCGATTTTTTTGGTACCTCGATCATGGATTGCAAGATGACCGGCTCTGAATGGGAAGGTGGACGATGGACTGGAGCCACCATTCATACGGGGGACTGGTCCTTTGTTTCATTGCGTCACCAAGACTTATCGGGTTTAGACTTACGCAATATCGACTTACGTGAAGCTGATCTATATGGATGTAACCTAGCCAATACGGATCTCCGTGAAGCTCTGCTAACCCGTACCAACTTCAGTCAATCCCAATTAATTGGCGCTGATCTACGCGGCGCGCAAACCGATGGTGTAAAGTGGAGTGATTTTTCATTGAAGGGTGTCCATATCGATGGCGTCCAGGCAATCGAGATTGCCCAATCCTTCGGTGCTAAAGTGGATCATTAAGAGATTACCGAAAGGATCTAAGGGAGAACGCTCCACACCGAGTTTCACTTGAGAAGGAAGGTTAATTTATAATCATTAAGGAGGGCCTACCTAATGGAATATATCGAAGTCCTAATCTGTGATGTAAGAAAAGATAATATTGATGAGTTGGTATTTAATGATATTATAATGGATCGAAGTGCTATAAAGAACTCGCATTTTTATGACAAGATGAAAGAGGAAGACTTAGAACTTGATGATATCCTGTCACTTAAGAATGTGTTATCTCCTTTCGGAACAGGTAGTATGTTTGTCAATACATTAACGATAGGCAGTATCCTCATCCACGATGTATCGATTGTGATATCCTTTGATGAAGTATACGGAGATATCGTTTTTCAATTTCCAGAGAAAGAAGTTTTGGATGAAGGTGGGGAAATTGACAAGCAACGTTGCAAAGAAATCACAGAATACTTCCTTTTTCTTATGAATAAGTACAATTTTGACTCGGTGAAATTAGGTTATGACCCTATCGATGTAGTAGGTAATGTATTGTATCATGTGAACGGAAAATCGATAGTTACCAATGAAATAGATTGAATTTGACGATGTCAATGTAGCAGATTGCGATGCATCTATGATCGGTTTGTGTGTAGGAAAAATAGAGAGCCCTGTTTCTCACAGGGCTCTTAGTTGGTATGTGAATGTGGATCCGTATCAGGATTTAGTCTCTAAAAGCAAATACATACCGGCTATATAACCCAGGTTCGTAATAAAGATCCGATCCATGGGATGAACTAATAAGCTTTGGCTTTAGCTCATCAATAATCGCTCCGCTATCGATGTTTTCATTAATATTAACCGTAAATTTTTTAATAGGAGGATAGAGATTCGTATTGCTCGTGCTAAAAAGATCCCCGGTTAAGAGCACATGATCTTTTTCATGATGATAGACGACATGCCCTGGAGAATGCCCTGGTGTCAGATAATACTGTATGGGTAGGTGGGTGAAAAGATCCTTGGTTAGGGGCTTTACCTTATCCTTGACACCTGTCTCTTCTAAAGTTTCTTTATCTTAATTGCGCCGAGAATACTCCCACCTCAACGAAGTAGGTGGGGGATGAATCGGCGTGACAGACTTGAGAGGGGTGTTTTTTCCCCCTCGCAAGTCTGT
>NZ_FPAA01000020.1 GCF_900116235.1 Marininema halotolerans
GGTTAAATACAAACCGACTACATCCAATGGATTTGTTAATGAGAATGGCTTGTTCCTTTGTTGGATACAAACGAAATTGAAACGCTTTGTGCATGAGTTCACCTCCCTTGTACTTAATTATATACGGGGATGGTTAGACTTACGAGAGGGGAAAAACGCCCCTCCCTCGTCTAACGCGCCGATTCATCCCCCACTTGTAGAAGTTGGGAGTATTCTCGGCGCAATTAAGATAAATGATTTTAAACAAAGAAAAAAGTGTAGGATGAAACGTCTACACTTTTCCTGCCGGGAGGTGTTTATCCATCGAGATGTGTTCAATTCCTGCATCCATGTAAGTGCTGCCAAATTGTTGGTATCCTAGCTTGGTGTAGAAAGGAGCAGCACTTAATTGTGCGGATAATTTGAGACGGTGCGCTTCTTTTTGCATCGCATAATCTTCTACAGCATGCATGAGAGCAATACCTACACGCGCGCCACGGTATGAAGAGAGAACCGCTACACGCTCTACTTTTCCAAGATCCTTCTCCTCAGTTAGCCAGCGAAGTCGTAGAGTACCGACTGGGCGATCTTGAATACGAGCGATAAAATGAATGGCTACTTCCTCATACTCGTCAATCTCTAAGGAAAGGGGGACACCTTGTTCCTCAACAAAAACCTTTTTCCGAATTGTGAATGCTTGATCGAGGGATGCTTGATCCGTAATCAAGGATACCTGGATGGCCACGCAGGAGATCCTCCTTTCATAAAAAAGGGGCCCTCAGCCCCGTAATAAAAATGTTTGATAGATGGTCCATGAACCGTTTTCTAATTGGTATAGGAGGTGAAAACGATCCACACGAATCGTTAATTTTACATTCACCATGCGTAGACGTCCATAAATATCATGGATTTCATCTGCAGGGAGTTTTTGTCCGATGGTGATATGAGGAATGAACTGATAGGAACGTTCGTGAAACAGTTCCCCAGAATTCACCTGTTCATGGAGAGTTAAGATCGATTCGTTTTCTTGAACAGCAAGATACAACACATTTGTAGTCGGATGAAAAGTGCTCACTTTATGCAATAGAGTCTCAAAAGGGGCAGTTTCCCGTGAGACGAGTTCCAAGTGTTGTGTGGCGTCCTGTAGCCGACTTTCATCGAATTCGAAGGGCTCTTTTAGAGTGATGTGAGGCGGGATTAAAGCGTAGTGAGGATCATACCGTTTACGGTAAGAATTCGCGATATCTTGAATTTTTTTCTCTGGAAATATAGCAATGCCGTATTTCATAGGTTCTCCCTCCTTGGGATGTCAATGAATGGAGAATTAATCCAAATCGACGACTCGGGTTATCTTTCTATTATACCTACTTACGAACCAGTGTGAAAGCGTTACCCTTTTATTTGTCTCGTGAACGGTAGAGTAGGGAAGGGTTTCCGGTAGATCTTCGTATGGAAAGGAAGGGAAGTATGATAAAATTGCGGTAGACTCTGTGGGGAGTCTGGAGGAGGAGAAGCCATGAAAAGACAGGTGCATAGCGACGAAGTCAAGGCAGCGGCGTTAGAGCGACTCAGTGAACGAGGGGTTACCATTGAAGGCATCGCAGAAATTGTATACCGAATGCAAGCTCCCTACAGTAAAGATTTAATGATGAATAGTTGTGTAGAGAGTGTTGAATCGGTATTGGGAAAAAGAGAAATTCAACATGCCATTTTAGTAGGCGTTGAATTGGATATGCTAGCCGAACAGGGGAAACTATCTGAGCCCCTGCAATCGATTATTGAATCCGATGAAGGCCTCTTTGGTTGTGATGAAACATTAGCACTCGGATCGGTGTTTGGTTATGGGAGCATTGCAGTAACCACCTTTGGTTACTTAGATAAAAATAAAATGGGTATCATTAAACAACTTGACACCAAACAAGAGGGGCCGGTTCATACCTTCTTGGATGATTTGGTTGCAAGTATTGCTGCCTCGGCTTCGAGTCGTCTCGCACACAGACTTCGGGATGAAGAGGAAGCAAGGGAAGAAAAGAATGGATCGAATTTACCCAATCAACATGCTGGTTAAAAAGAAGAGCCCGTGCCAATAAGGCACGGGCTCTTCAATTAAAAAAAGCCGGACCGATGGACCGGCTGAAAAGGAGGGAACATCTGACCCATGGAGGTCAGATGGTAAAGCAACAACGGATCCAGTTGTTAAAATAGTTTATGTGATTTTAATAGATTCGCAACGGCGGATCGGTGAAATGGACCCTTGGCTAAAGGGATGAAATTGCTTGAAAAAGTAAAGGATAAAGCACTACCGGCACTCAAGGGGGAGTTCCATTGGCCGACTGGATTTATTGGGCGAAGTTATATCGAACACGCTTTCAGGCGCGGTGTTTAGCGACGCGTATGAAAGAAGATTGGTGGGTCTATGGATATGAGAGCCCAGAAGAAGTCGAAGTGTTTCAATCACCTCGTGGACGCTATGGGGTTCGATATATTTGGAATCAAAATAAGAAAAAGATTTAATAAAACCCTTGCATTGATCCTCGAAATCCTGTATAGTAGATCTTGTCGCTGACGCGAGATCTTACTACCGCGGGGTGGAGCAGTTGGTAGCTCGTCGGGCTCATAACCCGAAGGTCACAGGTTCGAGTCCTGTCCCCGCAACCAATATGGAGCTGTGGTGAAGTTGGAGTTCACGCCGGCCTGTCACGCCGGAGGTCGCGGGTTCGAGCCCCGTCAGCTCCGCCATTATTTAAAAGGGCCTATAGCTCAGTCGGTAGAGCAGTCGGCTCATAACCGATCGGTCACAGGTTCGAGTCCTGTTGGGCCCACCATTTATACATATGGGCGGTTAGCTCAGGGGGAGAGCGCTACCTTGACACGGTAGAGGTCGCTGGTTCGATCCCAGTACCACCCACCAAATCATGTAGGGAAAACCACTTTTCGAGATAGTTCGAAGAGTGGTTTTTTGTGTTGGTTAAGGTTTGACGAAAAAATGGTTTACCCTCACATATTTTTGTAGAGCTCAATGATTTTTCGCGAGAGCTTCCCATTGAAAAGGAGTATACTGCTTAGAATAATTTTTATTATCGTGTATATTGACAAAATTTACAAAACGTGTTTAATATATGATTAAGAATTTAAAACAAATGCGTTTAGTAATGGATATTATAATACTTTCGAAACAAAGCGCATTTCTTAAAGAAAAAAGAGGTGGGACTATCCGGATTACAGCGCAATTTTACATCGATCATGAAGTAAACATCCCCTACGATCTAAACTACCCTCTTAGTAGTTATATCTACCAATGTATTGGGCTCGCCAATGCTGAGCTTGGAGATTGGTTACATAATGAGGGATTAGCTTATCGAGGAAAATCGTATAAGCCTCTAGTATTTTCTCGGTTGCATTTTGAACGACGAAGAAACAAATCGACCCATATGGAAGTGAAAGGATTGTGTGGGTTAACCATTGATTCCATTCAGCCTGAAATCATTCAACACTTGATTCAGGGAATGTGGAAGAAGGGGTACTTACAACTACTTGATGTTAAAATTCCTCTGATGGATGTCAAAATGAAAGCAGCCCATTCATTTGTTGAAACCATGTCATATAAGTTACTTTCCCCTGTTGTAGTACCTGTTCAAATCGATAAGGGCCTTCATTTTTGCCATCCTCTTGAAAGTCAATTTTACGATAGCCTACGTCAATCCATTTCTAACTGGTACAACCTTAAGTGGCAGGAAGAGTTGCCAAGGGAAGTTTCCATTCAGATCAGCTTACTCCAGCCTGAATTTTTCCAATTGAAGAAAGCAGCTGTACTAACTCAATACAAGGAAAAGAAGGTAAAAGGATACTTAGCTTCGATTCAAGTACAAGCTCCACCTAAGGTGCAACAAGTGATTTATGAGTCGGGATTAGGTAGTTACAACTCCCAGGGGTTTGGTTGTGTAGAAGTGATACAGGAGGAGAAAAAATGAAGGTCGTCGTGCCTAAGACGGGTGATCCATGGTCAGACATTGGGATTGTGGCATTTTTTCAGAACCTGGAGATCATTCAAAATGAGGATGAGGAACTATTTGAATCGCTTCGCCTTACGCCAGGCTTTTTGGAATTTGAAGTAGAAGAAGATTATCTAGAGGACTTAAAAGCATATTTGATAGAAAGCATAAAAGCCAAAATAAATCATCTTCTGTTACCTCCCATAGAGTTGAAGTTATTGGCTCAACAAGAATGGAATAAAGAGAAAGAGTCTGGATTTATTGATGAACGCTACAAAACCCCACTGTCTAATGAGGAAATTACGTTTTTATAAAGTAAAACCAATGATCATGATGAAGAAGTGCAAAAGATGAGCTGGATCGTTTTAAAATATATAACTACTACATTTAGCAGTATTCCTACATGATATCGGGAAAGCAAATCCTGGTTGGCAACCGTACTTAATGAGCGAACAAAGCTTCGCCGCCTAGCGTACTGGTAACAGGTACGCCGCCCATGCGGGTACATTTCTAACTGCATGGGATGGGGTGATGGCACACCTCTGAACTTGGGAATTGCACGAAGCAGTAATGAATGGAGTGCGCTACCTACCCGAGAATCCCATCGGCTTCAGCTGTAGGAGTGTCAAGACGAATTAATACAATATACTATATTAGGGATTTTTTTAATATCTTGTAAAAGTCACCTAATATAATAAGTCGGATAGGTGTGATGATAAAAGGAGAGTAAAGTAAGTGATAGCTGTTTTATACTAATATCATTGGTTTGAACGGTGTTAATTTTAGCTACTTAGGGGAGATAAAGACATGACGGATAAGGTTATAGGTGTAGGCTTTATTGCAATTTCAGCGTTTTTATATGCTACACATTACATTACTGCTGCTATATACGCTTCCAATTTGAAGAGTTGGGATCAGGATATATTTACGAATTTTTTGATCTATACCAGCGGGAATTTTAATTATCTTATTTTTAGTTCAGCTATCATAGGTGTAGTGTATTTAATAAAAGGAGAGTTTTTTCGAAAATAGAGGGCTATATAAAATGAGTACACCCCTATGGGTTAATGATAGGGGCTCTGATTTGGGCCGTTATACATTCCTGCTGATGAGGCATTGACACAATAAAAACCTACTAGATAGTAGGTTTTTATTGTTTAATTATAATTTTTTATATTTTTTAGTAAAATAAACTCCGACTGGCTTTCTATCAGTTCCATTCCCTTCATAAGTATCGCTGCCAAAACATGAATCATCATATACTTTAAAATCTCGTTTTTTGTAATTGGGATATGCAGTGAGTATAACTTTATAACCTTTTTTACCTTTTACTGAGTATGAATCTGTAACAGTATATGTTCTGGAAACATTAAATCCCACACCTTGTGTGACAACCTCCGCAGAAACAGAAGTAGTTGACGAATAACCCGCTTGAACTGCATCTGACACAGTTAATGTTAAAGTACCTGTTCCTTCCGCTGCGTCACGCCGTATTATTGTATTAACGTCCAGAATATTTTTTCCTTTTTTTAATATACAATCCAGTACACCAATTAGCCTGATAGTTTTCACTTGACTCCGAACTATAGGTTCATCATCTTGAATGGGGTAATCAATTCAGCTAACTCTTCATCTTCAGCTTCAGCAACATCAATTCCCGATTCAGCTTGGAATTTTTTCAAATCTGATTCATCTAAAATACTATAATAATTTTTCCTATTAAATATTATAAAAATCCAATAGTATATATTATTCAAATATTTAATTAGAATTATTTACCATAAATTATTTGTTGAAATGGTATTTTCTATTGTTTTTATTCCATTGCTTAGGCGGTCTACCGGAGTCCTTTGTCTCACATGGGCACACTGGACGGTAAAAGGGGATAGAAGGATAAAAAGATTATTTAGATCATCCGCAACATTTACGGTTTTTCTTATTGGATTTTCCGTCTGGTTGATTCTGTCCACGGTACCGGACTGAGGAGGGACGACGAGGGAGGATAAGGAGTGGACAGCGCTCCGTTTCTCACCCTCTGCCTTACCCTTCAATCAGTGCCCTTTCTGATGGAATTGAAAGACTTTAGAAAGGGGACAAGCCCAATGAGACATATAGTTCTAATTGCATCCATAGTGGAATTGAAAGCGTCGCAGCTCACAAGGTTACTTGTTTTAAATCAGATCTATATGATATAGTTTTAACTGTATTCATATTGTAATTGGAAGTAAAACCAATGAATAGTAAACTTTATACCTTTTTTAATGGTAATAATAGTTTAAATAAAAAAATACCGATATTTTCTTCATTTCTTCGTTTTCAGTTCCAAATAACGACTACTCAACACGCCTGAGATCAATTTTCTTCATGAATAAGAAAAAGGTTTGCTTCATTCCCACTGTGTCAAAGGCTTCTTCTCTACAATACGATGTTTGAAAGCGATGTCATATCAAATAAAAATATAGATAATGATGATTTTCTTTGTCAAATATGACTCAGGTAACAAAAGGAGGAATAGAAGTTGAAGAAAGTTAACGTTCTTTTTATTGGTGCAGGTCGAATGGCCGAAGCGATTATTTCCGGGTTGCTGAAGCGACAACGGGAGAAGATTAATCAGATTGTCGTGACGAATCGTTCCAATCGTGAACGGCTGGAGGAGATAGAAGGTCGTTATGGAGTAACGGTAGCACAGAGTTGGCAGGAGCATGTTCCCAAAGCGGATGTTATCTTATTGGCGATGCCACCTGATTATCATCCAGAGGTGTTAACGTCGCTAGCGCCTCACATTCAGGATCAGTTAGTTGCTACTGTCGCTGGAGGCATGGGTTTGCATCGTTTGGAAAAACGGTTGCCGTCGGGTACAGCCGTCGCATGGTTAATGCCAAATACGGCGGCTCATATTGGTGAGTCAATCTCCCCTTATACATTGAATGCGCATGTTACAGCGGAACAAAAAGTGATGGTGGAAATGATGGTAGAAGGGATCGGTAAGGGTGTGGCGTGTAGTGAGCAAGAAGTACACGATCTCACAGCGATTACGGGGAGTGCTCCTGCTTTTATCTATCGAATCGCGGAGTTGTTGGAAGAATCGGCACGGGATGTTGGTATGCCAGCTGAGCAGGCCCATCAGTTGGTTGCCCAAATGATCTATGGTGCGGGAAAGATGCTGATAGAAGGGGAGGATCCCGCTTATTTACGAGACCAAGTGGCCTCGCCAGGCGGTTCGACGGCGGCTGGACTTGGGGTTTTAGAGAAGAGAGGGTTGCGTGACATCATGCGTGAAGCGGTTCAGGCAACCAACGAACGGGCGCGTGAATTGACAGCCGATCAGGAGACGTAAAATCTTCTAGGGGCCCTACTAACTTCTAAATGGGTGTGACGCTGGAACATTCATTAGTATAAAGGTGTAGATTCTCTGCAAAGCGTATCCTGTGAACAGAACCGTGTACGTCAACGCAAGATCTTATTTTGATGTTTTGACTTGGGAAGTAGATGATTATACCGGATCTCTTTGACTACAATACCCCTCCTTTTGAAAAAAGGACAAAGGGATGAAGATAGCGGGTTCAAAACTACTCTGAAATATTAGGGTAGTTTTTTTGATGGATGCTGGATCGATATTCACTGAGTGAACCCTTGCCGTGCTCTTTTGTGACAACATCCATATTCTATGAGGGAATGCATTGATATCGTGTAGGGAGGTGCCCGTGTGAGTGTAAGGGACTGCAGGAGTGAATCGAAGGATGTAAGTTGCCAACCACAGGTGGTGTTTTGTGAATCGCCTCGCGATAACAAGGGTCGAGTGTTATTGAAACAAGGAGAGTTTATCAGGGTGCAATGTTTTGTTACAAGTTGTGTAATTGTAGAAACAATTGTCTTTAATCATTCCCAATCTTTTTATCGAGGGTCATTACTTTTACAACCCGGGGAGTTTGTGAATTTTGCAAAGGAGTGATAAGAACCCTGTCACTTTAACGGTGTCCCAACTGAATTGCTCGGTACTTAAAAATGAAGGTGGGATTACGCAGTGAAAAACGTTGCCAAGACTCTTGATAATTGTGTCAATAAAGATGTGCGTAACAAAAGACAAGTGATTGTGTGTGGAAGACCCACACGAAAGGCAAGTATCATTAAGTTAGGGAAAGGTGAATTTCTTAGACTACAATGTTACGTAAAGCCAAATATCTTAACAGAAGCGGTGGTCTTTAATCAATCGTTACAAGAGTACAAGGGGATTATGTATCTCTTGCCTGGGGATAGTGTGGTTTTTCCGAAAGCAGGCGGAAACTAATTGAAAGGGCTGGCTTTACACCGATTAAATCAAGGGTAATCTTCGATGGATCCGAGAAATAAGCAACGGTGATTTCTATGAGAAATGACCACACATCAGATTACCTCCACCCCCCACAGTGAGATGGATGTCTAATTTTTAAATATGATTAAACAGTAGCCATGCAGACCCTTGAGTACTCAAGGGTCTGCATGGCTATGGGTAAAGGAAGTGTTTTTCGTGCATCACTTTAAACATCGGTCTCTTTTGTAAGGGGAGATCTCTATTTGATAGGGATCCAAATTTCAGAATAGTAATCGGGGCTAAAGGGATCCTTGTCAGAGTAGACTTCTAGCTCTGGAATCCCAGCATGCTGATAATCGCTAGCAGGGAACCATTCGGAAAAAATTTGTTTCCAAGTTTTCTGCATGGCTGTGGGCATGGGGCCAACGACTTCAAATACCACCCATTTCGATGCGGGGATGGAGATTTTCGCGAGATTATCGGGGGTTTCTCCCATATAATTGGTGGCGATCCAGTAGTCCATGGTCTGTCCTTTTTCGGGTTCGCAATTGACGCAAATTCCTAATATGCCCTCGATGTGTCCGTTGTTGAGCTGAAATAATCGGTTGTCTGTTCCATCCTCATGGACATCATTCCAAAACTCAGGTATTTCAGATAAATTCTCTTCATTGACCAAAGAAAAGGTTCGCTTCATGCCCACTGCATCAAAGGCTTCTTTCTCTACAATACGATGTTTCACAGGATCTGCCCCTTTCAGATGTACCTGAATGACCAGGCGATTGTACGATGTAAGCTTTCCGGTTCCTTTCCGGGCATCACGTGGTGTGATCCCATGGTGCCTACGGAAAGCCTTTGAAAATGCTTCGGGAGTGTCGTAACCATATTTGTAGGCAAGGTCAATGATTTTGCATGAAGTATGGGTAAGCTCTTTGGCTGCTAAGGTTAAGCGCCTGCGCCGGAGGTATTCCCCAATAGAAATATCAGTGAGAACGTTAAACGTTCGCTGAAAGTGATAGGGTGACACATTGGCTTGCGCTGCAATCCTTTCAATGGTGATGTCCTCCAGTAGATGATCTTCCATATAATCAATGGCTCTTTGTAATGATTCGATCCAACCCACATGGCTCACTCCCTTAATCAGATCATATCAATGCGGTATTATGTAATCCTGTTCGTTTATGC
Source organism: Marininema halotolerans (assembly GCF_900116235.1). GTDB lineage: Bacteria > Bacillota > Bacilli > Thermoactinomycetales > DSM-45169 > Marininema > Marininema halotolerans. The sequence goes on from NZ_FPAA01000020.1 coordinate 9,445, forward strand.
TCTGTGGTGACCATAACCTGTAGCAAGTTATACCCTTGACTGAATATTTGGCCCCATGTATAATGGTGAAAAATCTTTGGATCTTGTGGTTTTTATGGGCGGTTAGCTCAGAGGGAGAGCGCTACCTTGACACGGTAGAGGTCGCTGGTTCGATCCCAGTACCACCCACCACAGCGGAATCGCTTGTATCTGTAAAACGAGTGATCGCCACTTCCCCAATATGGGGGAGTGGTTTTTTATGTTGACGACGCTTGCGATTTAAGATTTTTTGGGAGTAAAGGGACTAGAATCTCTAAAGAAAGTCCTGTTCTTTAGCCAATTAGGATCACCTTGTATTCTCTATGAACGGTCAGGCCAATGGAACTTGGACAGTCCGTCACCATGACAGTCTTTAAAGAACGATACGCTACTGCATCCATTTTAATAGGGCCTATGAACGACCGACTCATCCAGAAGTGTTTTTTACAAGAATCTTTGGGTGGTCGATCTAGCACACCGATTAATCGACGGTCATAAGATAGAGGTAGGAAGGGTGATTACGATAGTAAAGGCGAGAATCAAACGAAGTGGACAGAAGCAAATCAAGGCATCGAATGCCATCGAAATAAAAAATCAGGGTGCATTTGCTTATCTGTATAGTACACAATCGCAGCAGCACCGAAGGAATACGGCTGTAGCCTTTGAACGAAAAGGTCCGAATAATAACATCGCTGTGATCAACCAAAATCGGACCATTGTTGTGAGGCGGCGGGGTACCTATCGGATTAATTGGGTGGTAACCCTTGAATCGACTGATGTTTCAGGGAATGAAACTGCACGCTATAATCTGACGCGAAATGGTACCGTTGTTCCAGGAAGTACCTATATTGAAAATGTTCAACTTACGATGCCAGAAAAATTACGTCCAAAACAACTGATGGGACTTCTCTTAGTGAACCTTCGAGCGGGGGATCGCCTTCAGATCGTTAGCCGTTCAACCCAAAATCTTATTCGTATAAGACCAGGGGATGTCACGGCTTCCATAGTGGTCAATCGTGTATAAAGAGCGGACCGACTGCTGATTGTAGACGGGTTTTAAAGCATCGATTTTGCAGAAACCAATAAGTAAGTTTAAGACCATACTTTGATCCTATCGAGTAGGGTCTTTTGTTTGAAAAAGTGATTGGGATTACGTGGCGGTGGTAGAGGAGTATTGCTTCTACATTATATAAAAAAACCGGCGGATGCCGGTAAGAGAAGAAGTTAAAGTTTGCGTGGATTAAAATACATCACGCGACCATTTAACATTTGTAGCTCAGCTTGGAACCGCCGTGCAAGAAACCTAGAGAATTCATTGGCTTTGGCGGTATCCCCGTGTGTCGCTCCCCGAGGGACGACGATTTGAATACAGTCTTCCGTGGATGAAGGTTTTTTGCCCACGCCGATCAGTAGATATTTGTAGAGACGCGTGTCTTTTCCCTTCAGTAAAAGGTAGGGGCTACCTTCATGGATGTGCTCCTCTACTGTGTAAGGAAAGGCGTTATTCGCATAGCTCCAATTCAGCTGTTCCCCGGTTAATTGTGTCATGTGAAGATAGTGGTCGAAGGCTTTTTTGACATCATCAAGGGTGAGTGTTTGTTGGATGGAGGTATCGACCATCTTGATATAAGCGGTTTTGCTCACTCCGTCAGTCACCTCAGTCTCAGGGAAATTCGCCATTAGGGTGGTAACAGCTTCCTGTCTATCTTAGCATGAGCACGCTATTTTGAAAATTGAAAGAAAAAGAAGGAGAGGGTCATTCATCGGAGTGATGAGGGTAGAAAATGCGGTTTCTGTAGAGGTATAGTAGCCGGTTGCTATTTGCTGAAGTAATTAATATTTGAAAAAAACCCAAATAAAAACAATAATTTAGTGGTTAATATTCCTGTGTTAGCGGACATTTGTTAACCGACTTCATTGAATAACGAAGATTATCGATAAAATATTATGACTTCACATTGTATTTCGTCATTGGATGTGGTATACTGGGGGACACTAGACAGGGCTTGGGGGATGGATCTGATGCGAAAAGCGGACCTTCTGGATGAGCTCCGTGCAGATATTGGTGTCGTGTCAGACAAGTTGGAACGTGAGGTGTATAGCCTGTACCGGTTTGTCATCCAGACGTTACATGAGAAAGTAGCAGGTTATCGGTATGTAGGGATTTATCTCACGTCTCCTGGAATTTTTCGCTGTTTTTCCCGTGCAGGGAATAGTTTGTTATCTCCTGTTGTACGATTTGGAGAGGGGCTTTTTAGTTTAGCAGCGGCCCGAGGCAATGTGGTACGTGAACAAGTAGATGGCGGTACAGAAGTGTATGTTCCTTTTTATAGGGGACATCATCTGGTGGGTATTTTTGTGGTCATTAGCGATAAGCCAGATAGCATTGACGATGAGGATATTGCGTTATTTTGTGAGTTGGCTTCCTTGTTTGAAACTAAGGTTGAAGGATGCAATTCTTAGTTCAAGAATTTGCAAAAATTCTCGCCGATCCTTCGGCGGTATAAATAATTCTGAATATTTTAAAATTAAAAGGAGGGAGCTGCATGAGTCTCTACGAGCGATTGTACGATGAGACAGAACGTGCTCAGGTACGATTTGTTGGGTTTGTTTCCGATGAGGGAAGGTATGATTTTGGTATCGTGTATACCCATATGTTCTTTGGAAAACCCCTTGTAGTTTGTTTGCAGACTGGGCGTTGCTCCCTTTTATCTCAGGAGGACATCGATCATCTTGAGGATATACAACGAATTTATCAGTTAAAGTCACGTGATGAAGCGCAGGCGGTATCTAACTTTCTCCACCATCATGTTCCTAACTTGGGGATGGAGGCGGAAGTCGAATCGTGTTAAAAGGAAAGAAGAGAATCCGCCAATGGGGTGGATTCTCTTTTGTGATCAATTAAAACAATGGTTGACACTAATGGTATGTCCTAATATAATCATTATGACATAATAATTAAAGCGTTTTCACGATGGCGTATGCACAAAGGAGGGGACGGTATGGAAGCGATCATTTGTAAGGATTGTGATGGGGTAATTACCTATCTCGATGGTGAAAAAGCCGGCACTCTGTATGGACATTGTGCGACTTGCCAAAAAGGAAATTGTTCACATACGAGCTAAAAGAAGATAAATATCCAGTTCGAGAAGATCAGATTGTGTGATAGATAAGGAATATATGGAAGTATTCCGTTGAGAAGAAGAGGAAGTCCATTGGACTTCCTCTTCGTTGTTTACCAATCTTTAATCACACGAACCATCTGGATATGGGGATCCTCGGGTCCTTGGACAGGGAGTCCTGCCTCTAGATGTTCAAGAATATAATCAATGTTCTCTTGCGTAATTTGTTCTCCAGGTAGGAGGACAGGAATTCCAGGTGGATAGATCATGATAAATTCAGCAATAATTCGGCCAGCCGATTCGGTAAAAGGGATAGAAACCGTTTCTGCATAGAAAGCATCTCGAGGAGAAACCGTGAGCAGTGGAATTTCAGGTATGCGGACTGGAGTCCCTTCGCGCTGCTCTTCAATATAAAAGGTATCCGAAAGTTCCTTTAAGGCATCCACAAGGATCTGAATGGTACCATCGTCGTCTCCAGGGGTTACCAGGCAGAGAATATTGTATAGATCGGAAAGTTCAACTTCGATGTTCCAATTTTTTCGTAGCCACTTTTCAGCCTCATAACCGGTCAGATTCATCCGTTCCAAATGGATGATCAACTTGGTTTCATCAAGGGCATAGGTCGCTTCTGCACCGAGCAATTCCCGTCCGACACAATGCAGACCAGGAATTTCATTAATACGACGACGGGCAGTATCCGCAAGGGTGAGTGCGTGTTGAGCAAGCTGATGTCCGTGAATAGCGAGATGCCGTCGTGCAGCATCGAGGGAGGCCATGAGTAAATACGAGGTAGACGTCGTCGTCAACATGCTGATGATGGATTGTACACGCTGGGGATTAATGCGTTCCGCTCGCACATTGAGTACAGAGCTTTGGGTCAATGATCCGCCTAATTTATGAACACTGGTTGCTGCCATATCTGCCCCCGCCTGCATAGCGGAAATAGGCAGGCCCTCATGAAAGTGAGTGAGTACGCCATGGGCTTCATCAACAAGAACGGGAATGCCGTAGTGATGAACACATTCGACGATTTCTTCTAAATGGGCAGCGACACCATAATACGTCGGATTAATTAGAAGGACTGCTTTTGCGTCGGGATGAAGAATTAAAGTTCGTTCCACATCTTTTCGCGTGACGCCATGAGCAATTCCCAGTTGTTCGTCCATCACGGGGTGAACGAAAATAGGATGCCCTCCTGCAAGAATAATGGCTGAAAGTACGGATTTATGAACGTTACGGGGAACAATGATTTTTTCCCCTGGATGTAGAACGGTCATGACCATGGTCATAATGGCACCACTCGTCCCTTGAACAGAGAAGAAAGTGTAATCGGCACCAAAGGCTTCTGCTGCCAGTTCCTGTGCTTCTTGAATCACCCCATGAGGATGATGAAGATCATCTAAAGGTTCAATATTGATAAGGTCAATGGAGAGGGGGGCTTCTCCAAAAAACTCCCGAAATTCAGGGTCCATGCCCTGTCCCTTTTTATGCCCGGGTATGTGGAATTGCACGGGATTTTTTGCTGCGTGTTCCCGTAGGCATGTGAAGAGGGGAGTCGCTGTCTGTCGTGTATTCACTCGCGAGCCTACCTTTCGTCGTTTCAAACTTCATAAGGGTGAGTATAGCAAACAACCGCACTCTAGGAAAGAAAGAACTTTGTGACAGGGAAAATCCACAAATAGCCTTTGTGGACGCTTTAAGTAACACATAAAAGTGATCCATGGTACGTTTACTTTTGTGGGTTGCTGACACAAAAAAAACCTTCACTAAAGTGAAGGGGACAAATTATTGTGCAGCGAGCACGGCGATCCGATAAAAGGAAGCAAGAGAAGCAAAGGTTTTCTTAATTTCTTCTATTAAGGTTTGTCCATCAGAGCGCGTAGCCTGGTTCCGATCCAGTTCAATGCCAATCATAAATTCTGCCTTTTTAACTTGGGCTAACCGTTCCAGGATCTCGTGAATGCCCTCGGATCCTAATTCAGCTAAGCTATAAGTTTGTGGCTGTGTATGGTCAGGGGAGATGCGATACGTCGAAGGCAGGGGTGAGAATAATTCTGCCATTTGTTCTTGTAGATCCTTGGAAAAACCGGGTTTGTTGGGATATTCGTATATGATAGCAAACATCGCAAAAAGGTTTTCTTTTCGCAAGCCCACTTGAAAATGAGGAGTCGCTTTATAGCCACGTTTTCCTGCGGACCATGCGACCCATGTCTCGTCAGGGGGATGCACACTCCGTCTTGCGTGTTTTGCAACGTGAACGTTCATTTCTTCGCCGAGTTGCTCGGATAAATAGGGAGCGATCTCTTCTCCTAAAGCAGTTAATTTAGGACGAATGGTTTCTTTCAATTCGTCCATACGTGGCTCTAAGCCAGGTATGGTAAAGGTATCAAAATCCTGTTTATTAAATCCTGAGAAGGTCATTCGATCAATACACCACCATCTGAACAGTTTCTTTTCTTATCATAACACAAAGGGAGAAGGTTCAAACGAAGCCTCTCTGGGGCAGGTGCCTAAGGTAGAATTTCATTGGGATGGGAATGTACCGTGACAACTTTAGCAATCCCTGCGTATCCTAAATAAAGTAAATATTCAATCAAAAGGAGTCCGAAAATATCAGTCGGAGAAAAGGTTTATTTAATGACTGAGGCGGACATCCTGTAGCAGAGCTCCTAAGTTGCCAAATGTTGGGCGTCCGTCGGTGAAGTTCCCATCAACCCGGGTGATGGGAACCGTCAAATTTATAAAAGAAAAATGCTACAGAAAAGGGGTGCAGCGCAGCCGTGGAAGATGTGATCAAAGCCTATCGGTGTCGGGAACCTGAGAAGCGAATCCCTGTTTTGCGACTCGAGTTAGATTACGAACTGGCCCTGCTGCATGAGGCGATGCTTGAAAAGAATCCCCATCGTGTAGACCAGTGCATAGCACGCCTCCGGGAACTTCGCCATGAATTATTGATGCTGGAAGCCCTCTAATAAATGGTGTAAAGGGATCATGTAAAGACAAAGGATATGGCGTTTGTTTGTCGAATAAAGAAGAGTGTGTCCCACTGCGGGGTACACTTTTTTGTTGGTCGGTAAGGGGAGTAAGGAAATGGGTTTTTCCGGAATTAATTTCATCGAATAATTTGATAAATTTGTAATTTTTATCAATAAAAGGAGGGTCTCTCCATGGATTGGAAAATAACGAAAGAGCCAGTGATTTCCCTCGCAGTTGATTGTTTGATGGTATTGCATACAAATGGGGGGGAGTCCATTCGCGGTTGTGCAGGCGATGTCGATCTTGCCCTGGAGCATCGACTTTCCCAGTTAATAAGTGAAGGGGAAATTACAGGACACTATCAGGAGACGGTTCTTATACATAACTGGGGGAAGATCCCTGCAAAACGATTGCTTGTGCTGGGGTTAGGAAAAGACGAGGCACTAACCCTTGACAAGATTCGGGATGGTATGGCGGTTGCTGTTCGGCGTGCACGTCAAGCAGGGGTAAAACAACTAGCTTTAGGGTGTTCCAAAGCATTTAGTCGACGTTGGAATGCTGCAGATTTTATCCAAGCAATTGTGGAGGGCGTAGAACTTGGGCTTTATTGCTACGATGGATATAAACATGAGGAGGAAAGTAAAAACGAGATCAAGTCGATCTGCCTTGCAATGGAAGGGATCAGTGATTCTGCCTTGGAGGCGGGTTTAGCTAGAGGGCGAGCGTTCGCTATCGGCGTTAATCGTGCACGAGATTTAGCCAACGAACCGGCAAATAAGCTGACACCTCAGATATTAGCGGAAAGAGCGATTACGATTGCAGAAAAGCAAGGGTTAGCGGTTGAGGTTTTGGATGAGGAGCGGCTCCAAGAGCTGAATATGGATGCGTTATTATCGGTGGCACGGGCAAGTGTGAATCCGGCAAGGATGATTGTCCTTAAATATCAGGGTGCACCAGAAACAAAGGAAACCCTTGGATTGATAGGAAAAGGGGTCACCTTCGATAGTGGCGGTATCCAAGTGAAACCGGATACGGGTATGGAAAAGCAAAAGGGAGATATGGCTGGTGCTGCAGCTGTTTTAGGCGCGATGGAGGCGATTGGAGAATTAAAACCTCATTGTAATGTACTCGCAGTGATCCCCACTTGTGAAAATATGATTAGCGGAAATAATTATCGACCCGGTGATGTGATTGGGTCCTTTAGTGGGAAGACCATTGAAATTCATCATACGGATGCAGAAGGACGATTAATTTTAGCAGATGGACTCGCCTATGCAAGGCGGTTGGGTGCGACTTCTTTGGTGGATGTAGCAACCTTAACCGGAGGAGTTATTATAGCCTTGGGTTATACAGTGACCGGGCTCATGACGAATAATAGTGATTGGGCGACACAAGTGAAGGAAGCTTCGCGAATTGCTGGAGAGAAAGTATGGGAACTTCCTCTGGAGGATGAGGTTGAGGAGTATCTTAAAAGTGACCTGGCCGATATCAAAAATGATGGCGGTCGACCTGCGCAAACGTGCCAGGGTGGTGTGTTTCTACGGCATTTTGTGGAGGATGTCCCTTGGGTTCATCTCGATATCGCAGGAACAGCTCAATGGCGAAGTGGTGAAGGAATTCATCGCAAAGGAGCGACAGGCGTCGCGGTTCGTACGATGGCTCAGTTGGCAATGCGCTTTTCCCAGGAGTAAAATAGAGAGCACTAGGGTTTAAAACGACAGCGACCACCCTTTTGGGTGGTCGCTGTCGTTTCCATGATCGATTACCATGTGAAGGAGCTTATGATGAAAATTATTCGTTATCGTTATCAGGGAAGCGAGCCAGTATGGGGAGTGTTAAGAGAAGAAAACGTGTATCACCTAACCGAAGGATTATTCGGGGATCGGATCCTTGCCGAAGAGCCCGTCCCTTTGGGTCAAGTGGAGCGATTGGCTCCTATTCGTCCTCGTAAATTGATCGCAGTGGGGCGCAATTATGCAGCGCATGCAGCAGAGAAGGGGAATGAAGTACCGAAGGAACCCATGATTTTCTTAGTTTCCCCAACCGCAGTCATCGGGTCCGATGAAGTCATTCGTTTACCGAATACGATGGATCGGATTGAATTTGAAGGGGAATTGGCAGTGGTGATCGGTAAAGAAGGAAAAGGCATAGCGCGGGAAAATGCGTTAGATCATGTCTTGGGGTATACTGCGGCCAATGATATATCCAATCGTGATTTACAAAAGAAAGATGGACAGTTTACTCGGGCAAAGTCCTTTGATACGTTTAAGCCCTTAGGGCCAGTGATCGAGACGGATTTGGATCCATCGGATCTTCGTCTCGTAGTGCGGATTAATGAAGAGATTCGCCAAGATGGTCGAACATCGGACATGGTTCATGCTATTCAAGATCAAATCGCTTTTATCTCCTCTATCTTTCCCCTCGAACAAGGGGATGTGATTTTAACGGGGACACCCGCTGGAGTCGGTCCGTTGCAACCAGGCGATCGTGTTGAAATAACGATTGAAGGTATCGGCACACTTAGAAATCGCGTAGAAGAGTAGCAGAAAAGGGATGTGTACGTTCTTGAAAACAGGGGAATGGAAAAATTTATACGCGCGATTATCTATGTGGAAGCTAATCGGGTCAATAGATGATTGGTGGGGGCGTACCGATCGCTACGAGAAGATTTGGGGAAGTATTCTGGTTCAAAACACCTCCTGGAACCATGCAGCACGCGCCTTGGATACCATGCGGGAACAGAAAATGATCCTTCCCAAAGATATTTTGCAATCGGATGAAAGGATGCTACAAGAATGTGTCCGAGTCGCAGGGTTTTATCTTAATTGCGCCGAGAATACTCCCACCTCAACGAAGTAGGTGGGAGTATTCTCGGCGCTACAGACTTGAGAGGGGTGTTTTTCCCCCCTCGCAAGTCTGTCCATCCCCGTATATAATTAAGTGCAAGGGGGTGAACTTTTGCACAAAGCGTTTCAATTTCGGTTATATCCAACCAAGAAACAAACGATTCTTATTAACAAATCCATTGGATGTAGTCGTTTCACGTTTAACCACTTTCTAGCGAAATGGAACGAAACCTACGATCAAACGGGC
>NZ_FPAA01000021.1 GCF_900116235.1 Marininema halotolerans
GCCCGTTTGATCGTAGGTTTCGTTCCATTTCGCTAGAAAGTGGTTAAACGTGAAACGACTACATCCAATGGATTTGTTAATAAGAATCGTTTGTTTCTTGGTTGGATATAACCGAAATTGAAACGCTTTGTGCAAAAGTTCACCCCCTTGCACTTAATTATATACGGGGATGGACAGACTTGCGAGGGGGAAAAAACACCCCTCGCAAGTCTGTCACGCCGATTCATCCCCCACCTACTTCGTTGAGGTGGGAGTATTCTCGGCGCAATTAAGATAAAGTGTTTGGGGCTGTTTTATTAAGGATTTATCTTAATGAAATGGTTATAGTGATCTGGAGTATAGTATTATCGATCTTTACCATCATACAGGATTCTCTCTGGACCTCTAGAACCATCTGGAAGTCGTGATCCTACATCCGTCTCCTTATTTTCTCCTCAGGCAATTGTTTTTTCCTCTTCTTCCATACAGATTCGCCCTTCATGAGGAAGAGCCCCATTTTCTTCAAGATTTTTTATACCCATTTTAAGGTCCCTATCGGCTTTGGTACCCGAACTCCTTTCCCTTACTTGGACATTTTTTAAAGTGGGGAGTTGCTTCAGCCGTCCATTTTAAGGTATTACAAGCTTCAACTTGGTGTCTTTTTATAAGGTGTAAATAAACCCCTTTCTTTCGGGATCGTTCATCACATTGTACACAAACAAGAAGAAATCATAATGTTCTTCTTTATCGCTATTAAAATCAAAATCCGCCTGATTCACTGGATCATTACGAAACGATGGATATCTTATTAAAAATACCGTTTCACCATCTTTTTGAATTGAGACCTGAATATCCCCATCTTGTCTCCTCATATAGAGTAGGTTCACATTATCCTCCAAACAAAGCTCCTTATCATTTACATTCAGATACAATCTCCCCCTTTTACGATAAAGCATGAGTAAATTTCCTTTAAGTATGGCATTATGCCCACGAATTTTCACATTATCTCTTCGTTTAATGATCTCCGTTTCAAACGTCTTGGTATTTAGTAACATCATTTCAAGCCAAAGATCTCGATTTTGCAACACAATCAAATCTTCATTCATGGTAATCCCCCCTATCTAATACCTGCTAAATCATTAAACTCTTTTCCATAGGACCAGGTGCAAGTCTTACTATCCTTGTCCTTATTTGTCGGCAATCGCCGCAAGGAGGTTGCTGACAAGAAGGACAAGATCGGGCACTGCATTAATAGAAAAGAGCACCCAATTATTTCTGGATGCTCAAGTTACCTTTTGTATTACATAAACTCATCAATTTCCTTTTTTCGTTTTTTGAATATATCAAGAGCTTCAAGCTCTCTTTCTACTAGCCCATCAAAGTGATTTTCCTCGATCAACTCTTTGTATCCCCAGACCGCGTTAATTACGTAATCACACTCTTTGTGATGAATAAAATACCATTCCATAGGAAGTAATGAATCCACCACATCAAATAGGTTCTGCAGGATACCAAAAAGGAGCTCCTGAAGATTTGCCCTTTACTATAAATCATATCTTTACGAAGATATATACCACACACAATATAGACTCGACCAATAACTAATCCATATTGAGTACCTCGCATGCCTGTTTAAAGTTCTAGGAGTAGTTCTACCAGTTGACCCTCTACCAAGAGGTTCAAATCTTACATCACAGTAACCCTCACATTAGAAAATTCATTCGTAGGTTTAAAGCGTTTATTAATCCTGCTTATTTGGTTTGTCGAACAACCCTATGGTTACATCACCCTCATGATAATACTCAACCAAATAGCTTAAATCCACGCTAAGTAGCCATGTATCAAAGCTAACCGCTGTAACATCATCAATGACATCAATTACTTTTCCTAGATTTGCTTTCAAAACTGGCTTATTTGCATTATCCCAAAGTATATATACAATCTCATTTCGAACATGATCCAATAATTCATCCATTGAATCAAGAAGCATTATCCCGTTCACTTTCTCCCAATCTACCTTTCCATGGGATATACAAAAATTGGATTCAAATAAATCGAATACTTCCTGTGATTTTTTTTCTGAGAGAATTTCAACTTCATCACCAAGAGCATCCAAGCATTCATCAAGCAAGGTCATGCTTAAACCACCTACCTATTTAAATGTTTTAAGTATGATTTGAAGGTATCTTCATTTCCTTCAAATGGAATGACTTCTTTTTTTCCTTTACTCCTTTTCCCCCCTCTGAAATCCTCTATGTTAATGTGTGGCCCCTTTTTCTCATCCCAATCTACTCTCCAACGCACTTTACCGTCAGTGGATTCTCTACCAATTACTTTCCCATAACCTGCACTAGATTTTAATCGACCTGTATATGGAACTGTTTCACCCATATCGCCGATTATATCAAATGCTTTGTTTCTAGCTTGTTCATAGGATTTGACCGTATCATGTACTATTTCTCCACACGTATTATGCACCCACACGTGCTCATCCGACACAAAGTACGTGTGATAATCTTCTACCTCGAAATTATACACGGTCACAGGCTTCTGTGTCATCGTGACACGCTTTACAGGCAGAACTTTCCCTTTTATCTGTTACCAGAGAATCTCCCCGTTGCAGATCCTTCGCACTCACCCAGCCCTTCCCTTTAACCCAGAAAGGATGCTCAGCCGTGGTTTGAATCTTCTCGTTACCCACCGTAACGGTGTAGATCGCATCCGTTTGGTGTCTGAAGAGCTGCTTTACTTTCTTGTAGCGGACTTCACCAGTCTTCTCATCCTTGGAGAGAACTTTGTCCCCCACCTTGATTTTCTCAATCGGCTTATCGCCTTCAATGGTAGCGATCAGTGTTCCAGCGACAAAGCAATTGATGGTACCCACTCGAGCCCTAGAACCTGCTCGGGCGGCTTTTAATCCACTTCCGGCTCCTTTGGTAGGCAAAGCGGTCTCGAGGACCAACCAGGTTATACGTCCGCTTGCTCTTTCATAATTCCCCTTGTTAATATCGGTTCCAATGGGAGCCCATATCGCCCCAAGGGTACTAATGGGATGAGTAATGGAATAGGCTACTCCCTTAGCACATCCGGCAAGGTCAATACCACAACTAATGATTCCCGTAGCCCTATCATGATGAATTCCGATTGCTAGACTATTGAAGACCTCTTTCCCTGAACGTAATCCTTCAGTCAATCTCTGTATGATTTTGGTATATTACATGAATCAATTCTCTGTAAATCAAGGGAAAAGTTCTTCCTCCTTAACTTAACCACATCGATGTCGAGTCATAAAAAAGCCAGCACACTTCGCTGGCTTTATCGATCTATTTTACCTTAATAGTTTATCTGGTAATTGTTTATTTTTAATCTTATCAATTTCTTTTAATGAAACATTTATCAAAGAGGAAATTTCGTTGTTTAATTCCCCAGGAATCAAACTGGCTATATCCTCCAATTCACATCCCATCCATACTATATCAGTTATTTTTTTATCCAAACCTATTTGTTCAAGTTTTTTTGCAGTATATGGACTAAAGAAATATTGTTCTATTTCTTCTAACGTCAATGCGCCTTCTTTAAATGCTTGTAATAGACCTATGCAAATAACTAATGATAATTGTTCCATTTCAACCTTTTTGTTCACTTCAATTTTCATACATTAACCCCCTATGAATAATATAGTAGGGGAGATGACTTTATCTCCCCTACTATATTATATTTACTGATTACTCCATCCATTTTTGGTCTTTACATTAAACACCTTACCTGATGCACTTTGGAAATAATGTATTGAAACTCTTTTATTTCCATCCCATCCATCTTTATAGACCTTATGCCATTTACCAGATTCAACTTTCCTTAGCTTATCTAACGCTTTTTTGTTTTTTACCGTGTTCATAGTTGTTCCGTTAGATCTCTTTTTGAAGTTAGCAGGATATTGAGGAGCTTTCTTTATTGAACTATATACATTTTGTATTTCATCAGATCCTGAAAACCGATTTACCAGTGCTTTGGAATCATTGAGGAGGTTCTGGTAACTTTTCGCGGTTGTACCTGCTCCATGAATGGCAACTACTGCAGCAGCAGGCGAAACTTCGATGAGTACACCCGATCCTGCGGTAACCACGGTTCCCCCTGCACCAACCACAAATTCCTTAAGCCCAAGGTAAATTCCCAAGACATCTGCAGCGAGTCCCCCCGCATGACATGCCGTCGTGTCACATCCTGATTGAAAATTCTCTGCGGAAACGAGTCCTATGCTGACATTTTCCAACGTTCGATTGGAGGCTCCCAATAACACTTCCCAGGACTTTTGGGTGATCTTCTTAACAACCGATTTCTTACTTCCGCTGGATTTCTTCTTTTTCTTCTTTGGTGCATAGTGCTTCTCATATTTCTTTTGGGCTGCTCTTCGTTGCTTTTTGGTAGCCTTTACTAATCCCCGTTTCGGGCCCTTATACACCGAACCCTCTTTTATTAAATCATTGTGCGGATCAGCAGCATTGCCTCCAGGTATCAAGGGAATATGCCCATCCAGCTCACTATAGCTAACCGGGTTCCCCCCAGCAAAGGCATAGCGGCTACCGGTTGCCATGTCCATCGCAAGACCGAGATCCTGGGAGGCATCGCTATAGGCGTCCCGGGTGTCAAAGCGAGCGATACTTGGATCATAGTTGCGAAAACCCATGTCGTAGCTTTCTGCATCCGGATCCCAGCGCTTTGCGGTATAGCGATAGGGGTTGTACATGGGGGAGCCGGGCTTGTCTACACCAGTGAAGGCTTCGTTTTGGTCTTCCCCGTACATCGTGTACCCGTAGGTGCCGCGGACACCGCCATTCTCATCATAGAGCATCTCCACGTCGCCGCGGGTGTTGTAACCGTAGTAGGAGGTTTCGTTCTTCTCCTCCTGGGTCATGGAGAGACGCTCACCCCAGGGGGCGTAGGTGTAGGAGCGGGTGATCTTGCCCGCGATCTCTTCGCTGTCGACATCATCCGAGAGACCGGAATAATGGAAGTCGGTGGTGGTTTCCTTCTCCGTGCCAGGGTTCAACGTCTTACTTACGGTGCGATCAAAGGCGTCGTAGGTATAGGAGGAGGTGGCCATCGTCCCGTCTTTTTTCCGCTTGGTCTGGGAGAGGAGGCGGTCAAAGCCGTCGTACTGATTCTTCTCTTCCAGCTGGCTTCCTTGGGTAACCGTCGCCAGGCGTCCAAAGGTATCGTATTGGAAGGCCTTGGTCTTGCCATCCGTGGTCTCGGTGAGCATGCGGTTGCGATCATAGGTGTAGGCTTTGGTGGTGCCATTTTGCACATGCTTGACGATGTTGCTATTGGCATCCAGCTCCACGGACTCCGAGAGCGGATTGTCGCCGGTTTTCACCATCGAGACGACCCGATCCCGGGGGTCATAGCCATACTGGGTGGTGCTATTGACCCGTTTGCCATCCGCATCGAGGAGGCTCATCACGTCCTTAGTGCGGTGACCGTTCTCGTTGTAGGTGAGGGTATGCTGATTAAGGAGCGCCTTATCCTTCTTCTTCGCCGTCTCCTCTTTTAAGAGCCCGTCCGCATAGTAGCTGAAGTGGTTGACATTGCCATTCGGGAGCGTCTCTTGATCCACTTCCCCACGCGGGGTGTAGGAATAGGACCAGGTGCGAGTCTTACTATCCTTGTCCTTCTTGTCGGCAATCGCTTGAAGGAGGTTGCGCTCCGTATAGGTGTAAGTCTGCTCGCTCTCTCCCTTGCTCCGTTGGGTGAGGTTCCCGTTGGCATCATAGCCATAGCCGATGGTCTCCTTCACCTGGTCTTGAACGATTTTCTTTAGGTGGGTCAGTTGATCCAGTCCATCGTAGTCCATCTGATAGGCATCCACTTTGGCCCCGGTACTGCCATCCTTCACCTCGGTTAAGTTGCCATTGGCATCGTAGTCGTAGGTGAAGGCTTTCTTCTCCGGGCCTGTCTTCGTGGTGTGTTCCACCAGGCGGACCGCATCGGCGATCACGGTGCCGTTGGCATCATCACTCAAGGTGATCTTCTGCCCGTCCCCTTTGTTAAAGGTGTAGGTACCAACGCTTACCCACTGACTGCCATTTTCCTGCTGGTTGACCTTTTTGACCGTGCTACCCTCTGCATGGTAAATCGTATAGGGGGCATCGGTGGCACGAGCACTTGAGATCAGGTAGCGCACATAGACATCATAGTCGCCGTCTTCTGGGATGGAAAGTGGCCAAGTGAAGGTATCTTCTCCGGTTCCCTTGTAGTTCCAGAAGTAGTCTTTGCCATTAAATCCAGGAACTTTATCGGAAGAATTCCACTCACCTGCAGACTGAACGGTTTCATCCAGGTTGTCGACGATGATTCCGGCTGAACCGACGCGCTCCAGTTTGACCGCATCAGCGATGACGGTGCCATTGGCTTCATCGGTTAGGGTGACTTTGCTTTCTTTATCCTTGCGGAAGTCATAAGCGCCGAGTTTTATCCATTCGCCGCTCTTTTCCTGCTGGTTCACGTGCTGGGTATCGGTGC
This sequence comes from Marininema halotolerans, assembly GCF_900116235.1. GTDB lineage: Bacteria > Bacillota > Bacilli > Thermoactinomycetales > DSM-45169 > Marininema > Marininema halotolerans. The sequence goes on from NZ_FPAA01000021.1 coordinate 6,502, forward strand.
CCCCATCGAAGGTGACGGTATAGGGGGCATCGGTAGCGCGATCCTTGTAGGATTGATACTTCACGTAGACGTAGTATTCGCCGTTCTCAGGGACGGTGAAGTTCCAAGTGAAGGTGTCCTCTCCGTCTCCCGCATGATTCCAGAGATAATCTTTCCCGAAACGCTCGGGACGGCTGGTGGAGGAGGTCCAATCCCCTGTCGACTCGTTGGCTTCATCCAGGTTGTCGACGATGATCCCGGCAGGACCCACGCGTTCCAGTTTGACCGCATCGGCGATGACGGTGCCATTGGCTTCATCGGTGAGGGTGATTCTCCCCTCTTTGTCACTGCGGAAATTATACGATCCTAACTTCACCCATTCGCCGCTCTTTTCCTGCTGATTGACGAGTTGGGTGTCGGTGCCTCCATCAAAGGAGATGGTATAGGGGGCATCGGTGGCGCGATCTTTGTAGGACTGATACTTCACATAGACATTGTATTCGCCATCCTCCGGGACAGAAACCTTCCAGGTGAAGGTGTCCTCTCCGTCTCCGGCATGGTTCCACAGGTAGTCGGTCCCTTGGTGCTCTTCGACATTGGTCGAGGCAGTCCAGTCTCCTGTGGCACTTGCCTTCCCATCGGTGTTATCCAGGATGAGGGAGGTTTGGTTCATGCCTTGATCAGTCTCTGCTTTTAGCTTCCCGTCCGGGTAGTAGTCCCAGGTTTGCTTGCGCGCATCCGTGGAGCCATCTTCCCCAGTCAGTGTGCGCTGGGTCGGTTGACCCAAGTCGTTGTAATCGTAGGTGGTCTGAATGTGATGGGGATCCATCGAGCGCTTGATCCACCCATTGTCATAGTAGTCGATGGTGGTATCGTTGCGCTGGCTTTGTCCCTCGGAAGCCGGGGCGCTGATCTTGGTAATCCGGCCCAGCTTATCGTAGCTGTAGGTCAGTTTGTCCTGGGCAGCGAAGCGCGCGTTGGCACTATGAGGATCCCGCGGCGTGAGTACTTCTTTGACCCGGTTCAGCTTATCGTACACGGTCTCGTGGGTGTAGTCCCCTTCTTCCGGGGTGGCCACTCCCCGCGGCGTGATGGTTTTCGTGAGGTTCCCCACTTCATCGTACTCATACTTCGTCGTATTGACTTCGTTGTCCTGATGGGGGGTCTGCATCGTGATCAGGTTCCCATCGGAATCATAGCTGGCTTTGGTGGTGTTGCCTTGTTCATCGGTCACCTGGGTGAGGAGACCATCATCGTTATAGGTGTAGTGAATGGAATTCCCCTTGGTATCCGTTTCCTTGATCGCCTGATGATTAAGGTCATAGGCGGTGGTGGTGGTGTAATCCTCAGGGTCTTCCGTTTGATTCCCTTTCGGTTCGGTCACCTTGATCAGATTGCCGGTGTGATCATAGGTGTAGGTGATGCGTTCATCCTTGCTATTGGTAATCGCTTGTATGCGGTTTAGCTGATCATAGACATACTTCGTCGCAAAATCATCCGCATCCTCGGGTGTCGCGTTCCCCTTTGGCGCAGTCTCTTTGATGAGGTTTCCCGCATCATCATAGCTGTAGGTCACTTTGCGCTCGGCGCCGCCGTCTTTATCCGCAGGCAGGAGAGCCGAGGTCACCCAGTCGTTCTTGTTGTAGGTATAGGTGACCTTCGCCTTGTTGGGGGAGGTCTCGACCAAGACATTGTCGTTGGCATCGTACGTCGGTGCCGGGATCGTGATCGTCTTGCCCTTTTCCTTCGGCATTGTCTGGGTCAAGGGACGCAGGAAGCCATCATAGGTCATGGTGGAGGTGACGCCTTCGGCATCCGTCACCTTAAGCACTTCGCCGCGCTCCCCATAGTCGACCTTCGTGGCATTGCCTTCGGCGTCGGTAATCGTTTGCGGGGAGCCGTTGGCATCGTAGCCACTGTATTTGGTGACATTCCCTTTGGCATCCTTCACCGAGGTAAGCAGCCCGCCCGAGGCATAGGTGTAGGAGGTGGTAAAGTCCCCTTTATCCGTGGTCGCATTCCCCTTCGGTGAGGTGGCCGAAGTAAGGTTTCCTTCCTCATCATAGTCATAGGTGGTAACGCGTCCTTCGGGACTGGTCACCTTGACGAGATCGGCGACGTTCCCGTCCAGCTTGTAGGTGTACGCCATCTTCGTCACTTTGCGATCCGCTTCATCCTTGGCGTTGTTGATCGCATCGGTCTTGGTCAAGGCATTGCCATGCTCATCATAGGTCCAGGTGGTGACCGCTCCACCTGGCTCCGTGAGCTTGGTCAGATTCAGATCGTCATCCCAGGTAAAGGTGGTCTTCTCGTTCGCTGCATTCACCACTTCAACGGGCTTTCCATCATCATTGAAGGTGGTTGCCATCGTGCGCCCTTTGGGGTCGGTGACGATGGTGACCGCTTTTTCATCGCTATCGGCGGTGGAACGGTATTCCACCGTCGTCAGTTTATCTTCACGATCATAGAGCTTGGTCATGTGCCCATAATCGTCATAGTAGACGCGGGTGGTATTCCCCTTGGGGTCGGTGATGGTGCGGATCAGGTTGTACTCATAGGAAAGCTGGTACACCTTCGCATCCTTTTTCCCTTCCCCTTCCGTGATCTTCGTCAAGCGTCCTTCGTCATCATAGGCGAAGGCCACTTTCAATCCGGAGATATCGGTGAGGCGTTTTAATTGATTGCGCTGCTCTTTATTGGCGTCCTTCTCGCTGTAGTACTCCAGCTTCACGGTACGCCGTCCGGCAGAGTCGGTGAGATAGCGCAGCATTTTCACGTTGTGGTTGTCGATGCGCTTGGTTTCATAGGCATAGGATAGTTTCATCCCATTGCGATCCACCATCTCGGTGATATAGCCCTCACGGTCAAAGGTGTACTGGGTGCCGTCTTTGGCGGTGATTTGCCACTGACGGGTTTTATTTTTAATCGAGAGTAACTTCAGATACAGATGGGTCCCCTTGGGACTCTTAAATTTCTTTGTCTTAGTATCAAAGGTGAAGAGATACTGGGTGCCATCCCCATCCACCATGCTCACTTTACCCGACTTGACCTTGCCATCGGTATCCAGCTTCACGCCTTCTTTCGTCGATGGCGTACCCAGGCGCATCATGTTGGTCAAGGCGAAGGACCAACCGGGTCCGACGAGGGAGTCGGAGAAGTCCTTACTGTTGTAAGTCAGTTGCGGGACGGTATCGAATCCTTTGGAAGGATTGGCGAAGGGGGTATAGTCAAACATCGTGTTCCCTTCGAAGAGGTTGGCAACAAGCTCGGTCCCGCCTCCGGTATCTTCACTAATCAGCCCTTGGTCGTCTTCTTCCCCCAGGCGATCCGCTTTGTCCTTGGCGGCCACCACGATGGGCTGGCTTAAGGCTGGGATGCCGTTGGCATTTTCCGATAGCCATTTCCCGTCATGGTCAATCAGGTCCCACTCCAGGGCGCGGGTCTCGCGATAAGCCCCTTTCCCTTCTAATTGCGGGGCGTGGACCTTCGCCTTGAGGCGAATCACTTCACCCGGGGATAAATCCTTCGGGATTTCGACGCGATCAACACCCTGGGGCGCTTTTTCGCCGGCCCAGCGATAGGCAAGGGATTGCTGCCCTTGTTTCCACACCCGATCCGTGGTGTTGGTGACGGTCACATCAATCTCATAGTCATCCCCACTTTCCAGCTCTCCAGGAAGATCCGGCGCATGGTAGGTGTTATCTGCGGTGGGGGTGGTGTAGATCACTTCCAGACGCGGGCGCAGGGTGCGCTCCCGTGCTTCACTGCTTAAGAAGAGCACGCGCTCGGAGACATTGGCTTCTTTCTTCTGAGCCAGAAGGAAGCCATTGGCGGCTTTGTTGCCATTGACCCAGTCACCCACGGTCGTTGTCACATCAAAGTCGCGCCAGCGAGGGTCATTGGTGATATGAACTTCCTCATCGATCACATCCGAGTCGTAGTCCCCGCCATCCTTACTCCAGGGGCTCTTCCAGTTGGCACTGGTCTCGGTAAAGCTTTTATTCAGGGCATGGAGCTGATAGGTTCCCATCGGATCCTTGGGGTCACTTTGGTACATGTACCATGCCCAGAGCTCCATCTCTGCGTCCAGCACCTTCGCATCCTTAGGGATCCCGGCTAGGTCAAAGTTGAGCACCGCGCGGGTATTCCCATAGGTGCTGCTGTTGTTCCCGACCATGAGGTTGGGTTCCCCTTCGATATGGTTCAGGTTGCTGGTGGTTTTTTCATCGGAGAGGGTCGTATCGTCCTCGGCCCCCATCCGGATCACCCGGGTCATTCCTGCCTTAGGTAGGCGTGCGATCACGGTGCCAGAGGGGTGAACTTTCCCATCCTTGGTCTTCACCGCCACCATGTAATAGTAGGCGTTCCCCACCCGGGTGGGTGCATCCGCGGGTGTCGGCTCTGCGGTGGTATCGGTAAAGCCGGATTGATAGCGATCCTCGATGGGGGCAATAAGGGTCGATTCATCCGGTAGGAATTGCTGGGAAGTACTGCGGTGAATCTGGTATTCGACAAAGTCGTCCCCATCGTACTTGGACCACTTAAGTTCCGCCCCGGTACCATGAAGGGTTGTCGGGTCGTCCAGTGTGACGCTGGGCTCATCGTAGATCAGCGTCAACTTCGGACGAATATGGGTCTCATCATAGTGCTGACTGGCGGAGTAGATCGGACCGCCTTGCTCCAGGGCATTACTTTCGGATTTGATCAAGAATCCGTGGTTTTCCTTGGTCCCGTCGAGCCAGTCCTGTACAACCGAGGTCACAGGGAACTCATGCCACAGGTTATTGGTGTCCTTCTTCTTGACGGTCCGTGCCACTTTGACCAGGCGAACCGCATCGGCGATTACGTAGCCATTGGCGTCGTCATCGAGGACAATTTTGTGGGAGGAACCCGCGTCAAAGTCATAGGAACCAATGGAAACCCATTTGCCCCCGTTCTTCTGTTGGTTCACCTTTTTGACGGTTTTTCCACCCGCATGATAAATCGTATACGGCGCGTTGGTGGCGCGATCATCCGCCGAGGTATAGCGCACCTGGACCTCAAAGGTGCCCCGCTCTTTTAGATGCGGCACCCAGGTAAAGGTCGCACCGAGTTCGCCTTGCCCGTTGGGCTGGTAGGTTCCTTTATAAGCGCCACTAACATTGTCTGATAGGGGCCAGGTTCCTTTGGTCGCTGTCTGATTCTCATCTTCGTTATCGATGGTCTCGATATAGGTGATGGGGGATTCGTCAAAGGCGCCCCCATCTTTCCAGTTGTCGCCGTCCCCTGCCAATTTCCAGCTGACGGTGTCTGGATCCCAGGCTTCCTGCACCCGGTGAACCGTGATGGGCACATCCTGATTGTTGGTCGTGTGTGTCTGATCGTAGTACAGGGAGAGGGTGGCCTCATCCAAATTGACACCCTTGGGCACGTAGGAAGTATCAAATTTGACCAATCCCCGATAGATCGACTCATGCCCGGTACCGACTTTCATCTGCCAGGTCTTGTTGTAGTTATCATCCGGGTCGCCGCTATCGATATAGGTATCGGCACTCTGCGTCGGTGTCGGTGCGATCTCAATCGTCGGATCGATCTTCACCGGGTATTTTCGCGCAGGATCCCGGAGCCAGTCCGCATCGGCTTGGAGGGTGACGGTCAGCTTGTCTCCATCCTTCGTGAGCGATTGGGTCACCTTCTCACTGTAGGTATAGCCATGAGGAGAGGTGTCGGACTTTTCGCTGTCCATCATAAAGGGTTTGGGCATCGAATAAACGATCCGACCCATGGCCGGGTCCATAAAGGCGATCGAGCCATCCGCTTCTTCTTTCACTTCAAGGCCTTTTGTGGATAAAGTAAAGGAATAGGACGGGTTCTTCGGTGCTTCTTTTAGCTCAATCGTCTCTTTTAAGGAGTCGGGACCAATATCATAGAGAAGGTCCGCATCCTGCCAGATGTCAGGATAGGTCACGCGATTCTCTTTGGCAACCGGTGTGACATCCTTTCCTTCAACCGCACCGATATCAATTTGGTGCTTACCTTGCTCAAAGCGTAGGATGTGCTTGGCTTTGTTGCCAAAGAAACTGTTAAAGGTATTGGACGCGTTATGATAGACAAAGCCATCCTTCGCTTCTTTTTGAACGTCTTCATCGATGGGTTTCCAATCCCCATCTGGATCCTGATAGTGAACAGGGGCCGCCGTGACTTCCTTCTGCAAGCGCCCATCGGAAAGCTTATACACTTTGGTATTCGCATCCCGTTGTTCTACTAGCTCCTTCACTTTCTTCGGAGCAGGGACCTTCTCCCCCACTGGGGCTTTTTCATTGGTGTAAAGGGCTTGATCTTCAATTTCTTTTTCCTTCGCTAATTGTTCATCGCGATCGGTAAATAAATCAACCAGTTCATTCCACACATTGAGTCCGGTTACGGCTACATTGCTTCGCAAGTCAGCCGCAAAGGAACTCACCGCAGGGATCGTCTCCTCCCACTCTTCCTTCGCAGCACTTGCCGCAAAGGCAGGAGAGGGCGATACACTCGTTGCGAATAGCATCAAAGAAAGTGTCGCCGTGAAACTTTTTCGTATCCATTTCCGTTTAATATTCAATTGTAATCGATCCTCCAATCACAAATAATTATAAACCATATATGAATAAAATAATTTCGTCAAAATAATATATTATTCTATATAATGTTTTATATTTAAAATAATAAGAGAACCATTCTTTAAGATGGGTGATAATGGGTAGGGTGAAGAGGAATGGATAATTCAGCACCCTTTTTTTAGGTGTTCATTAGAAAAAAGCACTACCTTTCTCCCTGGTATTGGTAGGGAATTTTTTTTGTGGATCCGTGATGGTTCACAAAGAAAAGGACAGGTTTCCCTGTCCTTTTCTTTGCGCCCTGGGCTTGGTATTGGATGAGACCATCCATTACCGTTCCGTGAACAATTGGCACGGGGTTAGTTTTTTGATGCAGGCAAACCCGAGTCGCCAGGCGAACACCCCCACCCCTCTCACTCAACGGTCGACTCGCTCTGGCTCTGAAAGATAGAGCGGATGTACCCATAGAAAGCCGCCTGCTAGACAAATATGCTTATGTACAAAGCATGGGAAGGACCTCATTCTATGAAACGATCACCGTCCATGAAACTGGTTCATCCGCTGGAATGCATTCAGCGAACAAACCAATATGCCAAAAATAGGTTATCAAACAAGCTAACAGAAATGGATTGCATAACTTATAGTAGTCAATTGAACGTTGTTCGTAAAAGAAATGTAAACTTCAACGTGTTGATTATCCAAAACTAGTAGGCGAAGAACGTGAAACACAAGATATTTGCACCATGGATGAAGATGGATAATAGCTCTGCCCGCTCCGAATTCATTGAGATCGCCGAGACAAATTCCTTTGGGAAGCAAATTCAGCGACGTTCTTTTCACCTCCACGCCTCCTTCCGCTTCCAAAGGCAGATTTCATCAACACGTCTGAGTCGTGTACAGTAGGGATGGTGTAAATGAATCGATATGGTTACCCCAAAAGCAAATTACTACAGGCAAAGCTTTTGAATGGCTCGATGACCGACTGCCATTTACCTGAAACCCACCTTTTTAATGAACAATTACTCATCCAGATGTTGCATCGACATAAAACCGTTTATGTAAAACCCGACGGCGGTGGAAAGGGCAGAGGAATCATCCGGATTGATAACCTGCCTGCCAAGCAATTTCGTATCTATTATGGGAAGAAAGTATTCGGTTGTCATGGAAACCCCCGCTTAAAACAGGTAATTAAGAACATGATCCCGAAAAAAACCATTATTCAGCAAGGAGTCCCTAGCCTTACCTTAGATAAAAGGCACTATTTACTGCGAACCCATCTGCAACGAGTGAATCAGCAATGGCAGGTTGCCGGTATACTCGCCGCTGTTGCCCCGTTAAAAGAGTATGTCGCCAATGGTCACCGGGGAGCGCGTTCCATTCGTGTGGAAGAACTCTTCCATAAATACCTTCGTTTACCCCCCGCACAACAGAACCATGTTCTTGCGATTCTTAAGCGATCCTCCATACAAATCGCCCAAGCATTGGCTAAAAAATACCCCCGTCAGACGGAATATGGCATTGATTTCGGGATGGATCAGGACAAAAAACTTTGGGTGTATGAGGCCAATATTACCCCTGGAATTAAAAGTTTTGCGAAACTCTATCCCCATCAATACCAGCAAATCATAAAAAATCGGAGAGCAACGATTCGAATAGAACGTCAGTCAAGTAGCAAACCACTTGGGTTGCCACCCAAGGGCGTCAATAAAGCTCCGAGTGTGAGTCAAATAGAAACACAAAAAAGGAAGTTGCACCCCACTCCCTATCTTTTAGCCCCAGTCACCTTTACAGCGACGGATTCCAATCCCAGTCATTTTTATCGTGTTGAATATCAGAAACTCTCTCCCCGTTAGACTATTTTATTTGGGTATGCTTCGTTCAAGCTCAATCGCTACACAGAAATAATCGTACGGCAGGGTTTCCCCCTGCCGTACGATTATTTCATAAGACAACCCTCCTCCTTGAATGGACCAGCTGCTCTACTGTCGCTTTACAAAAAAATGGTTTAATCCTTAAAAGTTTGCATAGACGTAGGCGTTTTTCGGTTCGGAAATCTGACGTACCTCGGTACCCTCAATCTGTGGCATCCTTCGACTTTCTATCGTGGTGGTGCTGAGTGTGCCAGTAACCTCGATCCAAGTTCCTTCTTTGAAGGCGGTTCCCCTTGGTATCTCTACTGGAAATCCCACCACACTCGCATCTGCGATACAGCATGTCACAACATAGCGAGCCACAATCAGTTTGTTTGGCTCTTCTTTTGCATAGTGCACAAATCCCTGTACGCGTATGGTTTTTCCCACTAACTCCTTTGCGTGCAGTTGAATTGTTGTCATACGGTCGACATAGTTATCCGGGTTCAATGTGATGACCCTTTGTTGCATTAAGTCCTGCAATACTTTGTTGTAGTGAGGGTTGCTATCGTGGGGTTTCTTTTTTACACTTCCTGTAGCTTGTGGCGGGATGACAGCGGATGCGTAGGTTATTTCTTTTTTTGCCGCCATGGTGGAATCCAGTGAACGGGGTGGAATGAAGAGAAAGAATAGCAACGGGAGTAACAAAAAGAGATATCCCCATCCACTGACTGGATGAGCCGGAGTCCTTCTCATCTCCCATATTTGGACTAACCCTAACAGAATCAGCACCAAGATGCTTATTAAGATAAAAGGAGTCACCTTCGGATTAACTAGCAATTGTAAGCGATGGCTAAATTGAAGTTCAATCATCATCAGTGCCATACTGAAGGTAATAAAAACTCTTGTAATCGCCCCCATCCTGCTCCCCCCAATTACTTGATAATTGAACCTCCCCCACCTACGCTAACGCTAAGAGGTGGGGGATTCTTGGAAGCTCCCATCGACTGACAGGATCAAATCCAAGCTTAAACCGTCGT